>CAJXDP010000004.1 GCA_913052445.1 uncultured Formosa sp. | reverse complement strand
TAATGAATTAAATTCTATTATTCTTCTAATCTTATGTCTAGTCCTAAACCTTTCAGCTCGTGCATTAACACGTTGAATGATTCTGGCAGTCCTGGTTCAGGCATTGGTTCACCCTTAACAATTGCTTCATATGTCTTGGCTCTACCAATAACATCATCCGACTTAACAGTAAGGATTTCTCTAAGTGTACTAGAGGCTCCATATGCTTCTAACGCCCAAACTTCCATTTCCCCAAAACGTTGGCCACCAAATTGTGCTTTACCACCAAGAGGTTGCTGAGTAATAAGTGAATATGGTCCAATTGATCGTGCATGCATTTTATCATCTACCATATGTCCTAATTTTAACATATAAATGACTCCGACGGTTGCTGCTTGATCAAAACGATCACCTGTACCACCATCATATAGATAAGTGTGACCAAATTTAGGAATCCCTGCTTCATCAGTAAGATCATTAATTTGATCTAAAGTAGCCCCATCAAATATCGGTGTTGCATACGTTCTTCCAAGATCTTGACCTGCCCATCCAAGAACAGTTTCATAAATCTGACCAATATTCATTCGAGATGGTACACCGAGTGGATTTAATACGATATCTACTGGAGTTCCGTCTTCAAGGAAAGGCATATCTTCTTGTCGTACAATTCGTGCAACAATGCCTTTATTTCCGTGACGTCCTGCCATTTTATCACCTACTTTAAGTTTACGTTTCTTAGCGATGTAAACTTTTGCAAGCTTTATAATACCCGCTGGAAGCTCATCTCCAACAGAAATTGTAAACTTCTCACGTCTTAAACCACCCTGAAGGTCATTTTCTTTAATTTTATAGTTGTGGATTAACTCAGACACTAGTTTGTTAGTTGTAGCATCAGTTGTCCATTTACCAGAAATTAAATGAGCATAATCATCAACTGCATTTAACATCTTAAGGGTGAATTTTTTTCCTTTTGGAAATACATCTTCACCAAGATCGTTAGAAATACCTTGAGCTGTTTTACCACCAACAATTGTAAATAGTTTTTCGACCAGTATGGACTGTAATTCATCAAACTTAGTGTCATAAAGATCTTCCAAATTGGAAATATCCTCTTTATCCTGCGCTCGTTTGCGTTTGTCTTTAACAGCTCTTGAGAATAATTTTTTCTCAATAACTACTCCGTGTAGTGACGGAGATGCTTTAAGAGATGCATCTTTTACATCTCCTGCTTTATCTCCAAATATAGCTCTTAGTAGCTTTTCTTCTGGAGTTGGGTCTGATTCTCCTTTGGGGGTAATTTTTCCAATTAAAATATCACCTGGCTTAATTTCAGCTCCAATACGGATCATTCCATTTTCATCTAAGTCTTTGGTAGCCTCCTCTGAAACATTGGGAATATCATTTGTTAGTTCTTCATTTCCAAGTTTGGTGTCTCTTACTTCAAGAGAATATTCATCAATATGGATAGATGTGAATACATCATTTCTAACTACTTTCTCAGAAATAACAATTGCATCTTCAAAATTATAACCTTTCCAAGGCATGAAAGCTACTTTCATGTTTCTACCAAGTGCTAGCTCACCATTTTGAGTAGCATAACCTTCTGTAAGGACTTGTCCTTTTTTAACTTTATCTCCTTTTTTGACAATGGCTTTAAGGTTAACGGAAGTACCCTGGTTAGTTTTTCTAAACTTAGTTAGTGGGTATGTAATTACTTGTGAATCAAAACTCACAAGTGCCTGATCATCCGTTCTTGAGTATTTGATAGTAATTTTATTAGCGTCTACATACTGAACAACACCATCACCAGATGCATTAACCAAGACTCTAGAGTCTGAAGCTACTTGACGCTCCAATCCGGTTCCGACTATAGGAGCTTCCGGTCTTAATAATGGTACTGCTTGACGCATCATATTTGATCCCATTAATGCACGATTGGCATCATCGTGTTCTAAAAAAGGAATTAACGAGGCTGATATAGACGAAATTTGATTTGGAGCAACATCAGTATAATTTACTAGAGAAGGATCAATAACAGGAAAATCTCCTTCTTGGCGTGCTATTACCTTATCGGATATAATTTTTCCTTTGGCATCTACAGCAATACTTGCTTGTGCGATCATTTGGTCTTCTTCTTCCTCAGCACTCAGGTAAATAGGAGTTCCTTTAATATCTACAATTGAATTTTCAACTTTTCTATAAGGAGTTTCGATGAATCCCATAGAATTTACTTTAGCAAATACAGATAGAGAAGATATCAAACCAATATTTGGTCCTTCAGGGGTTTCAATTGGACATAAACGTCCGTAGTGTGTGTAATGTACATCTCGAACTTCGAATCCTGCACGTTCTCTAGATAAGCCTCCGGGTCCTAGTGCAGATAAACGACGCTTGTGCGTAATTTCTGCTAAAGGATTCGTTTGATCCATAAATTGAGATAACTGATTGGTTCCAAAAAAAGAATTAATGACTGAGGATAATGTTTTGGCATTAATTAAATCAATGGGGGTAAACACTTCATTATCTCGAACATTCATACGCTCACGAATAGTTCGTGCCATACGTGCTAAACCAACACCAAACTGGGAAGATAATTGTTCACCTACAGTTCTAACACGACGGTTGGAAAGGTGGTCAATATCATCAATCTCAGCCTTGGAATTAATTAACTCAATCAAGTATTTGATAATTGTAATAATATCTACTTTGGTAAGAACTTGCTTATCCATTCCAATATCAAGGCCTAGTTTTTTATTCATTCGGTAACGACCTACCTCTCCTAGGTTATAACGTTGGTCACTAAAAAACAATTTGTCGATTATGCCACGTGCAGTTTCTTCATCTGGCGGCTCAGCATTCCTTAGTTGTCTGTAAATGTGTTCGACGGCTTCTTTTTCGGAATTAGTTGGATCTTTTTGAAGCGTATTATGAATAATAGCATAATCTCCTTGCTGATTGCTTTCTTTGTGTAAAAGAATTGTTTTAGTTCCAGACTCAAGAATTTCCTCGATGTTTTCCTTATCAATAATAGTGTCTCTATCTAGAACAATTTCATTCCTTTCAATAGAAACTACCTCACCGGTGTCTTCATCAACGAAATCTTCATACCATGTATTCAATACACGTGCGGCAAGTTTGCGTCCCAAAATCTTCTTTAGTCCTGATTTTGAAACCTTAATCTCTTCAGCAAGATCAAAAATTTCTAAAATATCTTTATCTCTTTCAAAACCGATGGCTCTAAAAAGAGTTGTAACAGGAAGTTTTTTCTTTCGGTCGATATAAGCGTACATAACACTATTAATGTCTGTAGCAAATTCAATCCAAGACCCTTTGAATGGAATAACTCTAGCAGAATATAACTTTGTTCCATTAGCATGAAAAGACTGTCCAAAGAAAACGCCGGGCGAACGGTGAAGTTGGGAAACAACTACACGCTCTGCTCCATTTATACAAAATGTACCACTTGGAGTCATGTAGGGAATTGTACCTAAGTAAACATCTTGAACTATAGTTTCAAAATCTTCATGTTCTGGATCTGTACAAAATAATTTTAATCTTGCTTTTAATGGGACACTATAAGTAAGACCTCTTTCAATACATTCTTCTAGGGAATATCTTGGTGGATCTATAAAATAATCCAAAAACTCTAACACGAATTGGTTACGTGTGTCAGTGATTGGGAAATTTTCCATGAAGGTATTATACAGCCCTTCATTTCCTCTTTCTTCTGATTTTGTCTCTAACTGGAAAAAATCCTGGAAGGATTTTATCTGAATATCCAGAAAATCCGGATATTCGGTTCTATTTTTAATAGACGAGAAATTTAATCTTTCAGCTTTTTTTGCTAACATCGATGGACGAATTATTGATTAAAAAATAAAGTGTTTTTAAGTGTATAAATATTTATACACAAAAGGGTTTAGATCATAAAGCATGTTACTCTAGGACCTAAACCAGTGTATGGAATTAGAGGATAAGTTTACTTAACTTCAACCTCTGCTCCAGCTTCTTCTAAAGAAGTTTTCAAGCCTTCAGCTTCGTCTTTAGACACAGCCTCTTTGATTGCACTAGGTGCATCATCAACTAATCCTTTAGCTTCTTTTAAACCTAACCCTGTTAGTTCTTTAACTAACTTAACAACAGCTAACTTAGATCCACCTGCTGCTTTAAGAATTACATCAAACTCTGTTTGAGCTTCAGCTGTGTCTCCACCAGCTGCAGGTCCAGCTGCGACTGCTACAGCAGCTGCTGCAGGTTCGATACCGTACTCGTCTTTTAAAATTGTTGCTAGTTCGTTAACTTCTTTTACTGTTAAGTTTACTAATTGTTCTGCGAAATCTTTTAAATCTGCCATTTTTCTATCGTTTTAATAATTTTTTAATATAATATAATTGTAAAAAGTGCGTACTTGTTTGTATTATACCTCTTTTTGAGATAATGTTTTTATGATACCTGAAAGTTTACCTCCGCTCGATTGAAGGGCTGAAATAAGATTCTTAGCTGGAGATTGTAATAATCCAATGATATCTCCAATAAGCTCTTCTTTCGACTTGATGTCTACTAACATATCCAATTGATCGTCACCCAAATAAACAGCTTCTTCGATATAAGCTCCCTTCAGGAAAGGCTTATCCGATTTTTTTCTAAAAGCTTTAATTACTTTCGCTGGTGCGTTTCCAGTCTCAGAATACATTACTGAAGTATTACCTTTTAATATTGTTGGTAAATCTCCGAAATCTTTATCTGAGGCTTCCATTGCCTTTTCAAGCAAGGTGTTCTTTACTACTGCTAAACGTATGTTAGCTTTGAAGCATGCGCGTCTTAACGCTGAAGTAGTTGCTGCATTTAATCCTGAAATATCAGTCAAATATAAATTTGAATTCTCAGCTAATTCTGCAGTCAACACTTTGATTACTTTTGATTTTTCTTCTCTTGTCATAATAAATTGTTTAACTACTAACTTTAGAATCCACAGCAATACTAGGGCTCATTGTACTAGACATAAAAATGCTTTTTACATATGTTCCTTTTGATGATGTTGGTTTTAATTTCATTAAAGTTGTTAATAGCTCTTGAGCATTATCTTGAATTTTGTCTGCAGAAAAAGAAACTTTTCCAACTGCTGCATGAACAATTCCTGTTTTGTCAACTTTAAAATCTATTTTTCCTGCTTTTACTTCTGTTACTGCCTTAGCAACGTCCATTGTCACAGTGCCTGTCTTTGGATTAGGCATTAAACCTCGTGGTCCTAACACACGACCTAATGGACCTAGTTTCCCCATTACACTTGGCATAGTTATGATTACATCAACATCTGTCCAACCACCTTTAATTTTCTCAAGGTATTCATCCAAACCAACGTAATCTGCACCAGCGTCTGTAGCCTCCTGAGCTTTATCAGGGGTTACTAAGGCAAGTACTTTCATATCTTTACCTGTTCCATGCGGAAGCGATACCACGCCTCTAACCATTTGATTTGCTTTTCTAGGATCAACTCCTAAACGAACTGCTAAATCAACGGATGCATCAAACTTTGTATTCGTAATTTCTTTTACTAAAACTGAAGCCTGTTCTAGGCTGTAGATTTTGTTCTTTTCAATTTTAGCAACTGCTTCCTTTTGATTTTTTGTTAATCTTGCCATTTCAAATATTTTTGATTAATTGGGGGCTTCACCACCTTTAATAGTTATACCCATAGATCTGGCTGTTCCAGCTACCATTTTCATAGCAGAACCAACAGTAAATGCATTTAAATCTACCATTTTATCTTCAGCAATCGATTTTACCTGATCCCAAGTTACTTTTGCTACTTTTTTTCTATTTGGTTCACCAGAACCTTTTTTTACTTTGGCCGCTTCTAATAATTGTACTGCGGCTGGAGGAGTTTTAATTACAAAGTCAAATGACTTGTCTTTATAAACGGAAATAACTACTGGCAATACTTTACCAGGCTTGTCCTGAGTTCTCGCGTTAAACTGCTTACAGAACTCCATGATATTAACTCCAGCAGCACCTAAAGCGGGTCCAACCGGCGGCGATGGATTCGCTGCACCTCCCCTTACTTGTAGTTTGACTACTTTACCTAATTCTTTTGCCATTTTTTAAATTTAGTTTAACTCATTATTATAAATGGAAGCTATAAACCTGAGTCATAATATTCGTGTAACAATTATTAAATTTTATCTACTTGCATGTAACTTAATTCTAATGGAGTTTTTCTTCCAAAAATCTTTACCATTACTTCAATTTTACGTTTTTCTTCATTAATATTTTCAACAGTTCCATCAAACCCATTAAATGGGCCGTCAATTACTTTAACTGTTTCTCCTTTAACAAAAGGTATGGCAACATTTTGATCTGCTTCTAATGAAAGCTCATCAACTTTACCTAACATTCGGTTTACTTCTGTTTGACGTAACGGGACAGGCTCTCCTCTTTTTGTTTCCCCTAAAAAACCAATTACGTTAGTAATAGATTTAATAATGTGAGGAATTTCTCCAGTCAGGTTGGCTTGAATCATTATGTATCCAGGAAAATAAACTTTTTCTTTCTGAACTTTTTTTCCTTTTCGAATTTGTATTACATTTTCAGTAGGAACCAATACTTGGTCAACAAAAGATTCTAAACCTAATCGAGAAACTTCATTTTCGATATACGACTTGATTTTGTTCTCCTGACCACTTACTGCACGAACAACATACCACTTTTTTTCTTCCTTAGTCTCTACCATTAGGTATATTATTTAATCCAGTTAAAATACAATTCAACAACATTAGAAAATATGGTGTCTACTCCCCATATAGCTAAAGAAAATATAATTGAAAAAAGAGCTACGAGTACTGTAAGACTTTGTCCTTCAGTCCACGTTGGCCAACTAACATTGTTTTTAAGTTCTTCAAATGATTCTTTAACGTATCCTACTATACCTACCATTGTAATTATTCTTTATTGTTTTGAGTCTATCATTTTGAATGACTCGTTTTTAGTTGAGTAACTTCTCATATTAACTTAGCACGGGTTGAGAGACTCGAACTCACGACACCTGGTTTTGGAGACCAGTGCTCTACCAACTGAGCTAAACCCGTAGACACAAATTAAGGTATCTCGATAAATCGAGACACCTTTTCATGTATTAGTCTAACAATATTAGTCTAAAATCTCAGTCACCTGACCAGCACCAACTGTTCTACCACCTTCACGGATCGCGAAACGAAGTCCAACGTGCATTGCTATAGTTTGAATTAAATCAACTTCAATTGTAAGGTTATCTCCAGGCATTACCATTTCTACTCCTGAAGGCAAAGCAATATTTCCTGTAACATCAGTTGTGCGCACATAAAACTGTGGACGATAGTTGTTATGGAACGGAGTGTGACGACCACCTTCTTCTTTTTTAAGGATATAAACCTCAGCTTTAAATTTAGCATGAGGAGTTACAGACCCAGGCTTGGTAATTACCATTCCTCTAGAGATTTGCGATTTCTCAATCCCTCTTAGCAAAATACCTGCGTTATCTCCTGCCTCACCTCTATCAAGAATTTGACGGAACATTTCAATACCTGTAATAGTAGAGCTTAATTTTTGTGCACCCATACCAATAATCTCAACTGGATCACCAGTGTTTGCAATACCGGTTTCGATTCTACCAGTAGCTACTGTACCACGACCTGTAATTGAGAATACATCTTCAATAGGCATCAAGAAATCTTTTTCAACATCACGAACTGGTAATTCAATCCAGCTATCAACAGATTCCATTAATTCTAACACAGAATCAACCCACTTCTGTTCCCCATTAAGAGCTCCAAGTGCAGATCCAGAAATAACGGGTCCATTATCACCATCGTATTCGTAAAAGTTTAATAAGTCTCTTATTTCCATGTCAACAAGCTCTAAAAGCTCTTCATCGTCAACCATATCTACTTTATTCATGAACACTACCATTCTTGGAATACCAACTTGACGCCCTAAAAGGATGTGCTCACGTGTTTGTGGCATAGGCCCGTCAGTAGCTGCTACTACTAAAATAGCACCATCCATTTGTGCAGCTCCAGTAACCATATTTTTTACGTAATCGGCGTGACCTGGACAGTCAACGTGAGCGTAATGACGATTCTTAGTTGCATATTCTACATGTGAGGTGTTAATTGTTATACCTCTTTCTTTTTCTTCTGGAGCATTATCAATTTGATCAAATGATCTTGCTTCAGAATAACCTGCATCAGCTAATACTTTAGTAATAGCAGCAGTTAAAGTTGTTTTACCGTGATCTACGTGTCCAATAGTACCAATGTTTAAGTGTGGTTTTGAACGATCGAAAGTTGCCTTTGCCATGTTTTAAAATTTATTCTTAGTTATATTAATATTTATTATTCAATTCTTAAATTTTTTATTCAATAAAGAGCCAATGACGGGATTTGAACCCGTGGCCTCTTCCTTACCAAGGAAACGCTCTACCCCTGAGCTACACCGGCCAAATAAAAAAACTAGAGCGGGAGACCAGGTTCGAACTGGCGACATTCAGCTTGGAAGGCTGACGCTCTACCAACTGAGCTACTCCCGCAATATTTTTAAATTATCTATTTAAATGTGGGGAGAGCAGGATTCGAACCTGCGAAGACGTAGTCAGCAGATTTACAGTCTGCCCTCGTTGGCCGCTTGAGTATCTCCCCTCAATTTAAATATAATTTCACTCTATTAAAGAACTTGAGCCGATGGAGGGACTCGAACCCACGACCTGCTGATTACAAATCAGCTGCTCTAGCCAGCTGAGCTACATCGGCCTTTAGTAATGTTTTAACGCACTAAAAAAGCCCGCTATTTCTAGCGGTCTGCAAATGTATATATATTTTTTTTCTTTCAAAACATTTTTTAAGAAAAATATCATGAATATTGATGTAATTTTTCTTTTATTAATTTTAGGTATATTTCATAAGCATATACAGCAGTATCAAGACCTTTGTCAAAAGCTGTAAAAATCTTCTTAAAATTTATAATATCTACAAGAATTTAAAAACAAACCTAAAATATCACATTTTATTCACAACAAGTGATACAAATATTAAAATTTATCATTAAAAGAGTATTCTTGGATGCGATTTTTCATATACTTTCTTAAGCTCTGATACACTATTATGAGTGTAAACCTGAGTAGCAGCTAAACTCGAGTGCCCTAAAAGCTCTTTCACTGAATTTAAATCGGCTCCATTGCTTAATAAATGAGTAGCAAATGAATGTCTTAAAATATGAGGGCTCTTTTTTACCTTAGTTGAAATAGTATCAAAGTAATTTATAATCACCCTGTATACAAGTTTTTCATAAACCTTGACTCCTTTTCTAGTCAAAAAAAGCGCTGTTAAATCTTTAATAAGTTTTAAATTTGAACGTTTAATTAAATAAGCTTGATAAGTATCTAGGACATTTGGTAACAACGGAATATAACGCTCTTTATTTTGCTTACCAAGCACCTTCACTTGACCTTGAGATAAGTTTACATCACTCAATTTAAGATTGACTAACTCTACACGACGCATTCCTGTAGAGTAAAACAGTTCAACAATAAACTTATCTCTAAGGCCTTCAAAGCTATCGGTTTCAATAGAATTTAAAACACTGATAATTTCAATTTCAGAAAATGGAATTTGTAATTTCTTGCTTACCTTCAGAGCCTTGTGTTTCCTCAAAGGATTAAATTCTACAGACTGAATCTTTAGTAAAAACTTAAAATAACTATTCAGTGATGATACTTTGCGATTTATCGTCCGATTGGTAATGTTTGTGTTTACCAACTCAACAATCCAATTTCTTATTTGAGAATAATTTACATCGGATAATTTTGATTCTGGAAATTCTCTTGAGAGAAATAATTGAAACATTTCTATATCTTTTTGATATGCAATAGCAGTATGCTGAGAATACTTTTTCTCAAGCAATAAAAAGTCAATAAATTTCTTGATAGCCATTTAAGTAAATGTTTATAACTAAGATATAAATAATTTATAATTATAGCATCTTAAGTATAGAATTTAAGTTCTTCGAATTTATTGAAAAGGGTTGAAAAACAACGAATATATTAAGAGAAATCTCTTCGTAAAATCAACTCATATAGAAACGATAAATATAGAGTTGTAATCTGGTTGAAAAATAAAAAAAGCACCCTGTTTGGGTGCTTTTTTAGATTATAAATTATATTTATTTATAAGTTTTCTGCGTCTCTTAGTCCTTGAATGTATTGTGCTTTCTGGATTTGAGCTCTACGTTTAACAGATGGCTTTTCAAATTGCTTTCGAGTCTGTAAAGAACGTTTAGTACCAGTTTTATCAAACTTTCTCTTGAAACGCTTAAGTGCTCTATCTATATTTTCTCCTTCTTTTATTGGTATTATTAACATAGTGTCTTAACCTCCCCTCTTTTAGATTTGAGTGCAAATATAAACTTAATTATTGTTCTGCAATACTTATTTTAAAATATTTCTTGAGATGACAACTTTTTGAATTTCAGTAGTTCCTTCTCCAATTGTGCATAGCTTGGAGTCTCTGTAAAACTTTTCTACTGGAAATTCTTTCGTGTAGCCGTATCCACCATGGATTTGAACAGCATCGCTTGATATTTTTACACATGCTTCGCTAGAATACAATTTAGCCATTGCTCCCAAAGTAGTCACTTTCGCACCTTTATTTTTCATAAAAGCAGCCTTGTGCAGCAGTAACTCTGAGGCTTCAATTTCCGTAGCCATATCAGATAATTTGAATGATATGCCTTGAAAACTAGAAATTGGTTTGCCAAATTGAATACGCTCTTTAGCATATTTTAAAGAAGCTTCATAAGCTCCTTTGGATATTCCTAAAGATAATGCTCCTATCGAAATTCTACCCCCATCCAAGATTTTGAGAGATTGGATAAAACCATCGCCCAATTGCCCTAGTAAATTATCTTTATGAATGCGGCAATTATCAAAAACTAGTTCAGCAGTTTCACTAGCACGCATTCCTAATTTATCTTCTTTTTTGCCAGACGAAAAGCCTGGAGTTCCTTTTTCAATTACAAAAGCTGACACCCCATGTGAATCTCCTTTCTCACCGGTTCTGGCTATAACAATAGCAATATCTCCACTACGACCATGAGTAATGAAGTTTTTTGAACCATTCAAAATATAATGATTTCCGTCTTTAACAGCTGTTGTGTTCATTCCGCCTGCATCACTTCCAGTATTGTGCTCTGTTAAGCCCCATGCCCCAATCCATTTTCCTGATGCTAAATTTGGTAGCCATTTTTTCTTCTGTTCTTCATTACCAAAGTAAAAAATGTGGCCTGTGCATAGTGAATTATGAGCAGCTATTGATAAACCTATAGATGGGTCAACTTTGGATATCTCTTCAATAATTGCTATATATTCATGATAGCCAAGTCCAGAACCCCCATATTTTTCTGGAATAAAAATACCCATAAAACCCATTTCTCCAGCTTTGTGTAGCACATCTGCAGGGAAATGTTGAGTCTCATCCCATTCCATGACGTGAGGCCTAATGAATTGTTCGGCAAATTCTTTTGCGGAGTTAGCTATTAATTTTTGTTCTTCCGAATAATTAAAATCCATATAATATTAATTAAGTGCCAAATATAATTTAATAATCAATAACTATTTAGATGGAAACACTTTAACTTTTGTTAATTCATTAATAAACTTATAACCTTACTTTAACATTCGCATATGAGAAATCTCATTAACTAACTCATAATCTATGTATTATGTTATAAAATCTAATTAAAAGAAACTCTAGTTAAATTAATTCTTAGGTACATTACAATCTTCTATTTACTAATTTTCAAATTAATAAAGGATTATAAGAATTCAATTTATATTGATTGTTCCAAAAATCAGTAAAATCATGAAATTAAATATTGAATATTAATACAATTATTGTTATCCAAATGACATGATTTAGTCAAATAATTTTGAAACGCTATTAGTTTGAGATAAAGTAGTGAAATTTAATTTAGAATTGTATGTTTATCTTTTTATCGCATCCATAAATCGTATTAGTTCTTTCTTAACTTTAGGAGCTAGAATAATAATTCCGACCATGTTTGGCACCATCATAGCAAAAATCATAGCATCAGAGAAACCAATAACGGAACCTAAACTTGCTGCCGATCCAACGATTACAAATAAACAAAAGATAATTTTGTACAAATACTCCATTTTTTTAGATCTTCCAAATAAATAAGCCCAACCTTGAAAACCATAGTAAGACCAAGAAATCATAGTACTGAATGCAAATAAAACAACAGCTATTGTTAGTACATATGGAAACCATGATATTACTGACTCAAAAGCTCCCGAAGTTAAAAGAATAGCCTGAGCATCATTTAAACTTGAATTTTCTACAGCAACATTTCCTGTTATTATTAGGACCAAAGCTGTCATAGTACAAACAACTACGGTGTCAATAAATGGCTCTAGCAAAGCAACTAAACCTTCTGAAGCAGCATATTTAGTTTTAACTGCTGAGTGCGCAATAGAAGCAGATCCAACTCCAGCTTCATTTGAGAAAGCAGCACGTTTAAATCCTTGAACTAAAACTCCAATAGCACCACCAGCAACCCCTTCAGGACTGAAAGCTCCTTTAAATATTTGAGCAAATGCATCACCAATCATAGTATAGTTAGATATGATTACAAATAGAGAAGCTGATACATAAATCACAACCATGAATGGCACAATTTTATCTGTTACTTTGGCGATTTTTTTAATACCCCCAATAATCACTATCCCAACTAGAACTGCCATTACTATTCCAAATAACCATCCTTTACCGTGAAGAAAAGAAGCTTCTCCACCTGTAATGTTTTCAACTAGTTGAAAGGCTTGATTTACTTGAAACATATTTCCACCTCCAAAAGATCCTCCAATAACAAAGATTGCAAACACAACAGCTAAAAACTTACCAAATTTTTCAAGACCTCTAGACTTAAGTCCTTTGGTTAAGTAATACATTGGTCCTCCATAAACAGTCCCATTTTCGTCTATATCTCTATATTTTACTCCTAACGTACATTCCACAAATTTAGATGCCATTCCTAAAAAACCTGCAACAATCATCCAAAAGGTAGCACCTGCACCACCAATGGATACGGCAATTGCTACCCCAGCAATATTTCCAAGACCTACTGTGGCAGATAAAGCAGCTGTCAGGGCTTGGAAATGTGTTACTTCTCCTTCTGCCTCGTTAATTGCTTTGTTTTCATTAGTATTTTCTTCTCGAGTTTCATCAACTGATCCTGGTAAGTTTTTGTGTTGATCTAAGTGGTCATATTTTCCTCTTACAATATTTATGGAAGTTATAAATCCTCTAAAGTTTATAAATTTAAAATAAAAAGTAAAATAGGTAGCTCCTAGTATTAATGGGAATAACACCCAGAAAATTTGGACGTTTTCAGAGAAAGGAATTTTATAAAAAATAAAATCTACAAACCACCCCGTAGCATTACCAAATTTCTCGTCGATTAATTGGTCAATACCTTTGTCTTGAGCAAAAGAAATAGACGGTAAAATTAAAGCAATAGCAGTTTGAACAAATGTTTTCATAACGTATAATTGAAATCTTGGTTAATTAATCAACAATATGAGGAAAATAAATGAGTTATTAAAATTCGATGATGATTTTTGAGTTTATGACGATTAGGTTATTAAATATTAATATTATAGGTGGAATTAAGAGTCTGAATTTGCTCTGGACGGCCTAATATTATTACTTTAGAATTAAGAGAAAGCATTTGAGTTGACTCAGGATTTATCGTATAATCTCCAGACTCACTCTTGTATCCGATTACGCTACATCCTGTAGTTTTCCGTAACTGTAGATCTTTGATAGTTTTTATTGTTAAAGATGGATCGTAAAGCTGCTCTACTGCAATTTCTTCAATATTTATACTTTCATTACCAACAATAGAAAGGTTGTCAATAAATTCTAAAAGGTCAGGAACGACCACCAAAGATGCCATATGATCCCCACCAATAATATCAGGTAAAATAACATTATTAGCTCCAGCTAATTTAAGCTTGCTGTATGAAGATTCATTGGATGCGCGACTAATAATTCGAAGGTTTGCATTCATTTGACGTGCTGAAAGAACTACAAATACATTATCAGAATCGTTTGGTAGTGCTGATATTAAACAATCTGATCGATAGATTCCAGCAAGCTCTAGCGTCTCATCTTCATTAGCATCGCCTACCACAAATAAAATTCCATCATTTTTATGTTTTTCTATTATTTCTTTATTCGAATCAATAACCACAAAAGAACGCTTATGCATTAATAACTTTTTTGCTGCTTGTCTTCCATTTCTTCCAAATCCACATATTATAATGTGGTTTGAGAGTGAATCAATTTGTTTTTGCATTTTTTTGTGTTTTAGTTCTGAAATATCATTTTTTGAGATTATATATTCTGAAATAGTTTTAAACGCATAACCTACAATAAACACGCTTGTTAATATTAGAAATACTGTGAATATTTTTGCCTGTGAATCTAATGGCTGAACTTCACCAAAACCAACAGTAGTTACTGTAATTACTGTCATATAGATTGCATCAATCCAAGAATATCCAGACATTAATTTAAAACCAATTACACCAGTAAATAAAAGTATGATTAATAAACTAATAGCCGTGTTTATTTTAGATCTAATGAGTTTTTTAAAAGGGTTTTCCATAAATTAAATATCAAAAACAGAGGTTCTCTTGCTGTAAATTAAGTCTTTTAAGCGAATCCAGAAAGCAATAAATAAATAAAAAGCAAAGCCAAAACCAAGAGTTATAAATGTTAAGTAAATAAAGGAGGTTCTGACTACTTTAGCGCGCATACCAAAGCGGTCGGCTATGCGTTGACAAACATAGAATCCATATTTTTGTAGAAGTAATAAAATCTTGTAAAAAAATTTCATATTGCAATTTATGAATTTCGAATTAAAAAGGCACTACACTACGTTTGATGAAGTTCTTTCATTTTAAAATAACTAGTCAAAAAAATAAAAATATATTAGTCTATATAACCCTTTTCTCGCATCCAATCATCATTAAACATTTTACCAACGTATCTGGTACCATGATCATGAAATAAAACAACAACAACATCATCAGATTTAAAGTGTGACTTAAGCTGAAGAAGTCCTTTAATAGCAGCTCCTGCGGAGTTTCCTAAAAACATCCCTTCTTCTTTGGCCAAGCGCTGTGTGTAAACAGCAGCGTCTTTATCTGTTACTTTAGTAAAACCGTCAATCAATCCAAAATTAACATTCAATGGTAAAATATCTTCTCCAATTCCTTCAGTAACATAGGGGTAAATTTCATTTTCATCAAAAATACCTGTTTCATGATATTTCTTAAAAACACTTCCATAGGTATCAATACCCCATATTTTAACCTTCGGGTTTTTCATTTTTAAATAACTTCCTACCCCTGAAATTGTTCCACCAGTACCAACTCCAACAACAAAGTGAGTTATTTTCCCATCTGTTTGTTCCCAAATTTCTGGACCTGTACTTAGAAAATGAGCTTTGCAATTACTCGGATTGTCATATTGATTTACATACCATGAATTTGGTGTTTCCTCAGCCAATCGTTTGGAAACTGAATAATATGAACGTGGATCTTCTGGTTCAACAGATGTCGGACAGACAACCACCTCAGCGCCTACAGCTCGTAAAATATCCATTTTTTCTTTGGATTGCTTATCTGCTAACACAAAAATACACTTGTAGCCTTTAATAATTCCAGCCAAAGCTAACCCCATTCCTGTATTGCCAGAAGTGCCCTCAATAATGGTTCCACCTGGCTTGAGGCGCCCATCGGCTTCCGCATCAGCAATCATTTGTAAGGCCATTCGATCTTTGACCGAATTGCCTGGATTAAAAGTCTCATATTTAGCTAACACCAAACACGGTAGCTCCTTAGTCAATACATTCATTTTAACTAAAGGTGTGTTTCCTATAGTACCAAGAATGTTTTCAGCGTATTTCATAGCTGTCAATTTGTTGTAAAATTACATTAAATTTTTTGGGCTTACAAATTAGTAATTAACATGTTTTAATCGAAACTAATTGCTTTAATAGGGGATATTTTACTAATTATAAATGATGGTATTAATAACATTAGAAGACACAACACAAAAGTCATTATATTAAGTAAAACCACATACCTCCAATCGAGATAAACTGGGGCTACAGTAACATAATAAACAGACGGGTCTAAAGTTAAAAAATGAAACTGTTTTTGAAGTAATAAAATAGTCAATCCGATTAGATTCCCCCAAAACAAACCGCAGGCAATAAGGTAAGAGGCATTGTATAAGAAAATATTTCGAATACTCCTATTACTACTTCCCAATGCTTTCAAAATACCTATCATTTGGGTACGCTCCAATATCAAAACTAATAGCGCAGTAATCATATTAATCGCACCTACAAAAATCATGATTACTAAAATAATGTAAATGTTAGTCGTGAAAATAGGGATCCATTCAAAGATGGTAGCATACTTTTGTTTGACGGTCATCGTGTTTAAAGTAGAAGGTGTTTCAGCGTACACTTCGTTACCTAGGCGGTCTAAATCATTGTAATCATGTATAAACACTTCAAAATGACCAATTTGATCTTTGGACCATTTATTTAATCGTTGAATATGATTAATGTCTCCTAAAATATAGGTTTTATCTAATGCTTCAAACCCAGAATTAAAGATACCTACAACGTCATATTTAATAATTCTTGGGGCTTTACTTGCATCAGATTTCATGAAATACATCTGAAAACCATCACCTACAATAAATCCCAAGCGGTCCGCCAAATAAGATGAAATTAAAACCTCACTGCTGTATTTATTGGTATAGATGGGTAGACGTCCCTCAACCAAGAAATCTTTAAAGTAGCGCCAGTCATAGTCAGAACCAACGCCTTTTAAAAACAAGCCTTCAAAATCTGTACTGGTTCTAATGATTCCAAACTTATTGGCGACGGCTTGTATATGAGATATTCCTGAAATAGAATTAAATTCAGGATAAAAATCTTGTGATTTAGAAATAGGAAATTGCGCCCCTTCTGACTCATTACTGTCAAAATTAGAAATACTTATATGGCCATTAAAAGCCACCGCTTTATCACGGATTTTTCGTTCCAAACCAATCCCTGTAGCAATCGCAATAAGCATCACAATAATACTGATTGCTATTGCAGCAATTCCAATTTTTATTATTGGCGCCGATACACTACTTTTATAGGACTTATTTCCTATGATTCGTTTGGCTAAAAAATACTCGTAATTCAAAATTTATAAATGCGTTTTAATTTTATCAAAAATACTATTTTATTATTTGTTCTGATACTTCTTTCATGCAGAAACAATTCTAACTCACAAACCCTGGACATCAAAAACAGAGCCCCTATTATTTTGGGTGCACAGCAAACAGAAAGCTACTTACCAATTTTAAAAAACAAAAACATCGGGATTATAGCCAATCAAACCTCAGTTATCTTTAAATCCGAAGGATATACACATCTAGTAGATTCATTACTCAGCTTGAACATAAACGTTAAAAAAGTTTTTGCTCCCGAACACGGGTTTAGAGGGACAGCCGATGCTGGAGAATATGTGAAAGATGGTATCGATGCTGTAAGTGGCATTCCAATTGTCTCTTTATACGGAGTAAATAAAATTCCTAATTCAGCTATTTTATCCGACTTAGATGTAGTTGTTTTTGATGTTCAAGACGTAGGTGCTCGTTTTTATACGTTTTTATCCACACTTCATTACATGATGGAAACATGCGCTAATTTAGGCATCACTGTTTTGGTTTTAGACCGCCCAAATCCAAACGGTCATTATGTAGATGGCCCTACTTTGGATCTTAAATACACTAGTTTTGTAGGAATACATCCTGTCCCTGTAGTGCATGGGATGACGGTAGGAGAATATGCTCAAATGATTAATGGAGAAGACTGGCTAAAAGAGGGTTTGAAGTGCGACTTAAAAGTAATTTCTTTACAAAACTACACCCACTCAACGCCTTACAAACTACCTATCAACCCATCCCCCAACCTTCCAAACTCAAAAGCCATCAACTTATACCCAAGTTTGTGCTTTTTTGAAGGCACCAATATGAGTATGGGACGCGGGACAGAAAACCAATTTCAAGTTATTGGAAGTCCTTATTTGAAAGGCGACTTATATAATTATGAATTTACACCAGAAGCAAATATTGGGGCCAAATATCCAGTTCATGAAGGAGACACTTGCAAAGGATTAAACCTTCAAAATCAACCACGTTTAGATTATATCGAACTCAAATGGCTTATAGATGCTTACCAAAACACCTCTGATAAAACAGTGTTTTTTAATCCCTTTTTCACCAACCTAGCGGGGCAAGAACTACTACAGGAAAAGATTGAAAATGGCTGGACTGCTCAACAAATCAGGGCGAGTTGGAAAGAAGACGTAGAAAATTACAAACGACTTAGAGCGCCTTACCTACTGTACCCGTTGTAGGCTTTCTATATCCCTGAAAGGGCTGTTTTAATAACTGCTTTAAACTAGTATTTTCTTCCTCATTTGGAAAAGTGTCAACGCCATAAACAATATGCTCTCGCTCCATGTATACATACGTTCCCAACAAACGATCCCAGATAGAAAAAATATTCCCGTAGTTAGCATCCGTATAGGGCAACTGATAATGGTGATGAATCTTATGCATGTCTGGAGATATCAATACAAAACTTAATGCATAATCTAATTTCTTAGGAAGTTTGATGTTTGCATGACTAAACTGGGTTGCTACTAGAGACATTGACTGGTATAACATCACAATACCTATAGGGGCGCCAATGATAAAAACCCCAGCAAGAGTAAATACATAACGAATAACACTTTCCAAAGGATGGTGACGATTAGCGGTTGTGGTGTCCACCTTGTGATCGGAGTGATGAACCAGGTGAACCATCCAAAGTGGTGGCACTTTATGTTCTGTAAAATGAGGTAAATAAGCACCTACAAAATCCATGAGGAGTACTCCTAAAAAAATATACAACCAAAGTGGCATATGAGGAAGCCAGTTTAGAATTCCAAACTCATTAACCACGACCCAGTCGGCTGCACTGAGTAATAAAAATGCTAATGTAAAATTAATTATAATGGTTGTGAACGTAAAAAACAAGTTTGGAAACGCGTGTTTCCATTTGTTATAACTAAAATTAAACAAAGGCAAAGAACCCTCCAATATCCAAAAAAACGTTAACCCCCCTACTAGAATACCGCTGCGGTGCAAAGAAGGAATTGTTTCGAAATAATGAATAAGCTGTTCCATGATATCATTAAAATTTTTATAAATATAATTATTTTAATTTAGCTCTTAAAGCCTCAACGATGTTAAATGTAGCTGGACAGATCGCAACATTCTTAAGTGTTAAGTCTGATATCTTTTCAAAGTTTTTTCGATTGGTATGTGGATATTCTCTACAGGCTTTGGGGCGCACATCATAAATATTACAGTTATTATCGGCTGCCAAGAACGTGCAAGGAGATGATTTCAAAACATAATCAGAATCGGCATCTAAATTAAGATACGTATCAATAAATTGTCTTGTTTTAATTCTAAATGATTTTGAAATGCGTTCTATATCTTTAGTCGTAAAAATTGGACTGGTTGTTTTACAACAATTTGCACACTGAAGGCAGTCTGTTTTTTCAAACTCTGATTCATGGAGTTTTTCCATAATTGAATCGAGTTTTTTTGGGGTTTTTTTTCTAAGCTTGATAAAAAAGGTTTTATGCTCCTTTTGCTTAACTTTGGCTTCCTTTGAAAGGGTTCTTAATTGGTCTTGCATGCTGCAAAACTAAGAATAAATAGCTCAGTATAATGAAAGATGTTTTTGGAACTGCAATTTTAGATTACCAACTCGGAAATTGTTCTGAAGACCTAATAACTTCTACAAGTATTACAGAAGTAGATTCTTTGCCCTTACCCTATTTATTTAGAAACCACTCAGAGATGCCTTCTCTTGAGAAAACAGCCTTAAAATTATCTAAGGGTACTGTACTTGATATTGGATGTGGGGCCGGCAGTCATAGTTTGTATTTAAAATCAAAAGGACTAAAGGTGAAATCAATCGACATTTCTGTAGGGGCGATTGAAGCCTGTCGTTTGCGTGGATTAAACCAGGCACATGTATTGGATGTAATGGACGAAACCGCCTCTTTTGACACCCTGTTATTATTAATGAATGGGTCTGGGATTTTCCAATCGCTAGCACATACGCCTTTTGTATTAAGTCATCTAAAAACACTTATAAATCCAGACGGGCAAATCCTAATTGATTCTTCTGAT
This sequence comes from uncultured Formosa sp., assembly GCA_913052445.1. Taxonomy (GTDB): domain Bacteria; phylum Bacteroidota; class Bacteroidia; order Flavobacteriales; family Flavobacteriaceae; genus Hel1-33-131. The sequence continues at coordinate 42,639 of CAJXDP010000004.1, read as the reverse complement.
ATTAAATATATGTACGAAGATGAAGATGGAGGTTATTGGATGGACGCCACAAAAGACTATTACGGAGAACTTGACTATACGGTACGTTATAAAAACCAAGAAGCGACCTTTAGCTGGATGTATCTTGATTTTGAAAACCTTAAAATCGCTAGTGAACAGGCTGGACTGCGGTGCGAATTAATTGAAGAAGGCCCTCATTTTGACTTTCTAGCAAAAATAACATTGGCTTAAAAGTCAAATTTATAACTCGCGCCTCCTAAAATCTGAAACCCTTGAACTGGGTAATGGTTCCAACGGCTATAATTAGAATTGGTCATATTATTAACTTTCAGAAAGGCACCCCATTGGGATGAAACCTGATAATCTAATTGAAAGTTGGCATCAAAAAAAGAATCTAAAGTCTCATTGGTAGTCTCTGAGTGTAGGGAATCGTTTGTAGTAGAATCTTGTCTTGCTCCATAGTAAAAAAGAGTTCCAACCAATGCCCATTTGTCTGAGATTTGATAATTCAGAAACAGAGACGCTTCAAAATCAGGTAAATTCCAAACCCTAGGTTCTAAATTACTTGAATACTTATAAAGGTCTCCTTTAAATCGAAGCATTAACTTTTCACTCATGTCAAATTCTAAAGCGCCTGAAGCGTTAAAAACATCAACGTCATCATAGACGATTCCAAAAGAGTTTCCTTGATTGTAGTTAGTGAGTGCTGAAAGGTTCAGAATAGTATTGGAACGGAAAAGCGCTTTATCGTTTTGTTTAGAATAACTTCCGTTTAGGTCGTACGCTATGGATTCAGATAATTTTCCTTTGCTACCAACGATTAATTTATAAGAAGTTGAGCTTGGGCGAATTTCAAGAGTAGGAGATATAAATGGATTGATTTGTGCAAAATCAGAATACGTATTTTGAATTAAATCTCCTTTTATCTGAGCATAGGCCAAAACAATAGAATTAACTATTGAATAGCTAGCTTCTATATTTGGATAAATATAAAATCTATTTATACTTCTGTTAGAATCGATTAGAAAAGTAGCTCTAACCCCAACTGAAACTGCTAAATCTCCTTGAAAATATTTATAAGATGGTGATACTGAAAAAAGAGTATTACCGTAACTATTCTGCTCAGGATCTAGGTAGTTTTGATTAAATTCCCCATTTAAATAATCAATACTTAAATTCGTGTTAATTGATTGATCAAATATATTTAGTTGCAGGCTTGAGTCTGCCTCAAGCCGATATTCTTGAGAACCATAGGCATCTGAAAATCGCTGAAAATCAATTGATACTTTTTGAAAAACTCCTTTAGTAAACTGGACATTACTGGATAAAGACAACGCAGAATAAACTTGCTTAGAGTTTATCGAAAAGGTTGTTGGGTAAGGGAGTCCATACCAATTAATCGCTTGACGGGCATAGGCGAGGTCCGTAGTCCAAGTAAACGTTTTTAATATTTTTGCGTAATTAACCTGAACCTTATTATTTGAAAACGAATCCTCTAACTGAAGGCCGTCCATACCACCTTGTGACGAGTAATGCTCAACATACCCTCCTAGAGTCTCTCCTCTACCGATTTTATGATTAAGGTATAAATTACCTAACACAGTACCATAATTTCCAAGACCGATAGAAGTATAGTTTTGAAATAATTTTTCTTTTTTAAATTTTTTTACCCCGATAGAATTTCCTTTTGCAGGCGTAAATGTAGAGGCGACTGGAATAGAGAAAATAGTATACTTAATACTTTTTTGAGAGTCCTGAGAAACCATTATGCTTGGCGCTTGCTTAAGCTTAAATGCATCCGATATTTTGGGAGTGTATGGCTTTACAATGGTCACCACCTGCTTTTCGATAGAATCTTGTACACGTGTTTGAGAATTTTGTGCTTCTATATTTTGAGCATAAAACACAACAGCACAAAAAAAGAGCAGACCTAAATAGTGTTTTAATTTAATATTTATCATTTTAATTTTCATTTTGTGTTTCCGTTTCTTCAGAAGAGTTGGTCTTGGAAACTTCTAACTTAATCCGTTCAAGTTCTAATTTTGCTTCGTCTGTAACTTCCTTAAAGTCTGCAAAATTTTGAGTGACATTTTCTAAGATATAATTCGCTTGAAAATCATCACCAAGAGCATAAAAGTTCTTGGCCATAATAATAAGTCCTTTGGAAGCATAATACTTATAGCCAGAAAAGTTTTTAATCAATACTTGAATACTTTCATTGGACGCTTCATAATCTCCATCAGAATAAAGGAAATAGGCCTCATAATACTGTGCTTCCGCCCCCATCGATCCAGTTGCAATTGCCTGAGCTTGGAGGTAAGCTGCTCGTGCTTTTATTTCGTTATTCGTTTTCATTGCAGCTCTTGCAGTAACAATATAGGCATCACTCTTAATATAAAAATCTGTTTTTTTGTTTTTAAGAATCATCTCCGCATAACGAATCGAAGCATCATAATCTTCGAATTGAAAATAGACTTTCATTAAATTAGACTGTGCATACAGCCTGTTTTGTGGGTTTTTAGATTCAGATTCTAGTCGGAATAAGACATTCAATACCGCTTTAAAATTTTCTGAATTTAATAAAATTTCAGACGTTCTTAATAGTGCTGTTTCTGTGAACTCACTTATAGGTTGCTCGCAAACATATTGATAATGTGGTAATGCATTAGCTGTTAGAGCACTAATGTTATATAATTCCGCAAGATAAAAATGAGCTCTTATAACGTTTTTGCCATTTGAAAAACTAACAATATACCCATTAAACAATTCTATAGCTTTTTTGGAATTATTATCTAAATACTGTTTTTCTGCAGCTTCATAAGTAACTGTTTCTAATTCACTATCAGTGACGCTTGTGTAATCTAAAGAATTGACCCAAAGAGCATAAGTATCTACTTGACCTAAGTCAATATAAATAGAGCGTGAGGAACTAATGGCCTGAAATGCTTCTGGTGTAGAAGGATATTCAGTCGCTACAGAATTAAAGCTTTTAAGAGCTGATTGGATGTCATTTTGATTATACTCAATTAATCCCTTACGCAATAACGCCTTGGACACTAAAGTACTTGTTGAATAATCTGTTATTAATTCAGTATATATTTCAATAGCTTTGGGTGAATTTGATTGATTAGCATAGGTGTTTGCTAATTCAAAAAGTGCTTGATCTATCAAATAGGATGATTTATAATCCATCACTTTATTTAGACCATTAATTTTAGTTTGGATTTGACCCAAATACCCATTACTAACGGCTATTTGAAACGTTGCATAGTCAGCTTCGATTTTATTTAAATCCAAAGCAGCTTGGTAGGCATCAATTGCTAGACTGTATTGAGTACTCACAAAATAGCAATCAGCCATTCTGAGAAATGCATCGTTTAAAACCACCAAATCAGATGGTTTATTTTCTATAAATAACTGAAAATTATTGATGGCATTTGGATACTGCTTTAGCTTGAAGTATGTATAAGCCAAATTATAATTCAGGTTATCGGATTCTTTAAGTTTGGAACTTTGTACGAGTTGACTAAAGTCTTTAAACCGCTGAAGTGCCTTTTTGTAATTCATTAATTGATAGGCTACTTCTCCACTCCAATAAGTAGCTCTTGCCTTTGTAATTGGATCTAAAGAAACCGAAAGTGAATTATCTAATAGTGCATCAGAAGCTGTGTATTCAGCTTCGTTATATAATTCTAACCCTCTAAGAAATGTAACTTTCTGGTAGGATTCTTTATGAAAAGATTTGGATTTATTTTTCAAAAAATCCAGGGCCTCTTTGTAATTATTGGAGCTAATATATGAATCGATGAGTAAAGACTCAACCTGTATTTTAGAGGCTGATTTAGGATAAAGTGTTAAAAAGCGGATTAAAACTCCAGTCGTAGACTGGTATGGATTGCCAATTTCATAGCTCAATTTAGCGTAATTGAGCCAAGCATCTTCTGTAATAGTTGGAATAAAATCCATTTCAGAAGCATTTTTAAACGCATTTAATGCGGCTTGTTTTTTATTCAGATTTAGATAACATTTTGCTAAAATATAGTAGGCATTTTGAGAAATATTATTTGAACTATCTATTATTTTATTAAACTCATTAATTGAACTTTGATAGTCATTTTGTTTGTAAAAAGCATAGCCAAGTTGATAAAAGTCTGAATGGCTCCAGCGTCCTTTTTTTCCTTTGTAGGCTTCTAAATATGGAATTGCTTTCGAATACTCCTGAAGGTTGAAATAACTTTCTCCAATGATTTTAGAAAGCTCAGAAACTTGCTTAGTAGATCCCTCTTTAATGGTAGCTAATGCTAAGTCTGATGCTTTTCTAAAGTTGCCTAATTTAAAACTTAAGTCTGATTGGTAGTAAGCTAAGGTTTCATTGAAGGCCTCAACTCCTTCAAGTTGATTAAAATAAACAGATGCCATCTTATAATCATCAGCTTCATAGGCCATGAAACCTATATAATATTTAACTTGTGATCCATAGACTTGAGAGGATTCAAGCAGTTTTAGATTCAATTTAGCCTTCTCATATTTTTTAATTTTATAAAGGCTATAGCCATAATTGAAATGAAAAGGCTCACTATTTAATCTGGAAAGTCTATTGATCTCTACCTTTTCATACCACTTACATGCAAAAGCATATTTAGAGTTTTTAAAATAATAATTTGCGATTTCAAAATAAGCTGAGTTTCGCCTATTACTAGATGGATAATCTCTCACAAAAGACTCCACAAGAAATTCGGCATTTGGTTGATTAAGCCGAACCGCACAATTGGCAATATAGTAAGTGGCATTTGATTTTAAAAAAGAATCTGATGTAGTGGATTTAACGGATTGAAAAATAAGCTGAGCCGATTGAAACTGCTGAGTGTTGTAAAGAGATAATGCAGAATTATAACGAAATGTTTCGTGAGAATAAATAGCTGATTCCTGAGAAAACCCAAAACATAGAAAACACAAAAAGGAAAGTTGAACCAAGAATTTTGTAGTGTTCATAGACAGGGAATTTATACATTCAAATATAAAATATATACAGATGATAACGAGAAAATTTAGTGTAAATTATGCCCATTATATAATTAAAATGAAACCTAAGCGTTTTAAGTAAAGTGTTCTTTGATAATTGGATCAAATAGTAATACTTTTATAAAAATCATTTTTAGATATAACCAATGTCAAATTCAGTATTAAAATTACAAGAGGTTTCTATTTCCCAAAACAACAATTTGATCCTAAAGGAGGTAAATATTGACGTTAAAGAAGGGGAGTTTGTGTATCTTATCGGAAAAACAGGCTCCGGAAAAAGTAGTTTGTTAAAAACTCTTTACGGAGATTTGAAATTAACAAATGGCAGTGGTTCAATAGTTGATATGGACCTAAAAAAAATGAAAGAAAATGATATCCCCTTTTTGAGACGTAAGTTAGGAGTAGTATTTCAAGATTTTAAATTAATGAATGAACTCACGATTAATGGAAATCTTGAGTTTGTTTTAAAAGCGACTGGATGGAAACAAAAAGAACTCATAATCGATAAAATAAAAGCGGTTCTTAAGAAAGTAAGCATGCACAGTAAAGGCCATAATTACCCATATGAGCTATCTGGAGGGGAGCAACAACGCGTAGCTATAGCAAGAGCACTATTAAATGACCCTCAATTAATTTTAGCAGATGAGCCTACAGGAAATCTAGATCCACAAACAAGCGTTGAAGTAATGGAAGTACTTTTAGATCTCAACAAAAAGGGACATACTATCCTTATGGCAACTCATGACTATGCTTTAATATTGAAATATCCAAGTAAAACTCTCAAATGCGAAGACTCTAAAGTTTTTGAGGTTGTTCAACGTAAAAACTAATCATGCTCTCTATACTTATTCCAACTTATAATTACAATGTTGAAGAATTAGTAGCTGAACTTTATGCGCAAGCTAACGCTAGTAATATTGATTTCGAAATTATTATCGGGGATGACTTTTCAGATCAAAATATTTATGATAGATCTAACTTAAAAAATTCAAAACTCGTCAAAATATATCGAAATAATTGTTCTATTGGTAGAACTGCAATGCGGGAACTGCTAAGTACGAAAGCACTTTATAACTGGATTTTGTATATAGATTCAGATATGATTCCTAGTCAAAATAAATACATCCAAAACTACATAAATGCCATATTAAAAAACAAGGATATTAAAGCGTTTTTTGGAGGCTATTCATATTCAAACCAACACCCTGACAAGGATCGATTAAGATTTAGGTATGGCGTCAGTAGAGAGTCTAAGTCTGCTGATAATCGTGAAATTAAGCCCTACAGGAATATCTACTCCGGTAATATGCTAATTAGTCGAGAAAGTTTTAAACTCACAAACACATCACTTGAAAATCGGTACGGACTTGACTTAGCATTTAGCTCGGAACTAGAATCTAAAAACATTCCTTTCAAACACTTGGACAATTATACAAACCATATGGGTATTGACGATAACTATTCTTTTTTGTTAAAATCGAAAGAAGCTTCAAGAACCATAAGATATTTGTATGATCAGAACTTAATTAGCTCAAAACAAAGTAAATTAGTATGGGCTTACAAACTAATAGAAAAACTACATTTGACTAAAGTAGTAGAGCTAAAAGGAAGACTATTTAGTCCTATAATTTCATGGGTGTTAATTAATTTTAAAGCACCATTAATCATATTAGACTTCTATAAATTATATCACTTTTGTAAGAAATAAATTAATGCCGTTAATTTCTATCGTTGTTCCATTGTATAATAAAGAACGCTTCATAAAAGAAACGTTAGACAGCGTATTTAATCAAACGTTTTTAGATTATGAAATTATTATTGTAGATGATGGCTCAAATGACAACAGTGCGTCCATAGTTAGTGAGATTAAAGATCCACGAATCACTATTTTCTCAAATTCAAATAATGGGGTTTCTCATGCTAGAAACTTTGGAATATCTAAATCTAATTCTGACTTAATTGCCTTGTTAGATGGCGATGACCTATGGGAAACCAATCACTTAGAAAACCTTTACACATTATACAAAAGCTATCCGAATTGCGGATTATTCGCTGCAGCGTACTATAAAAAATATTTCAATGGCCGAAAAATAAAAGCAAACTACAATGGCGTTTCACCAGATCATTTTGGGATTATTAACGACTACTTTTATGCCTCATTTAATGATAGTATCGCTTGGTCCTCAGCTGTTTTAGTTCCCAAGAAAACATTCAACAAAATTGGAATGTTTGACGAAGAAATGCGCTCAGGACAGGATACAGATTTATGGATTCGGATTGCACTCAAGGAATCAATAGCCTTTTCTAGATCAGAAAGTTCAAATAAAATTATTTTAGCACCAAAATACCATTTGTCTTATTCAGCAAATAGAATTGACCGACTAAAGCTATTTGATAAATTTAAAGATATAGATAATGCTCCTCATTCTTTCAAAAAGTACATGGATTTAAATCGGTTTTCAGTAGCTATTGAAAGAAAAATCGCTAAAGATTACATTAATTATAAAATAATCAGAAAAGAAATAAGCCCTTTAAACCTTAATTTTAAGCAACGCATAATACTCAATTCTCCTTCTGCTTTAATTGGACTATTGAAGAGAATACAAAATATACTATTAGGATATAATATATATGTATCTCCATTCAAATAATATTTATCTTAAAAGCTAAGAGCTTTCAATTATTTGCTTCCATTTTTTTGAGATGTGTTCAATATCAAACTTTTCAACACTCTTTTTGGCGTTATTTTTACAAAACAAGTAGAGATCATTATCTGTCACTAAACGATTCATAGCCTCAGCCAATAAGTCAGAGTTATTATTAGGGACCAACAATCCATTTTGGGCCTCGGTTATAATTTCAGAAGGCCCCGATTGACAGTTAACCGAAATAACCGGAGTGCCTTGAGATAAACTTTCAACTAACATTGCAGGAAACCCTTCATATTTGCTAGTAAGCACAGTAAACAATGCTTTCCTGACTATTGGATAGGGATTATTTGTATACTCCATGAAGAGGATGTGATTTTTTAGGTCCATTAATTGAACTTTCTGCTCTAACCTAATTTTATCTATACCCTCACCCAGTATGACGAGTTTAATATTTTTATCTTTTAGTATTGAACGATTGAAGCTTTCTATTAATAATGTTAAATTCTTTACAGAGTCTACGATCCTACCAAAAAACAAAATATAGTTACCATCTGGAACTAAAAAATCTGTTACAGGACTAGTTTGGGCTTTATTTATTGTATTGTGAATAACATGAACATTATTAAATTGATACTTAGAGACCAATTTAGACTTTATATTTTTAGAGACTGTCACGAACTTAAATGACTTTTTATATAAATACTGAGCTATAAACTTATTTTTTGGAATATAATTATTTAAAAAAAAACTGTGAACTATAAAAATTACTTTTTGATTGACATAGAGTAATTTATTAATCAAGAGTTGTTTAATAATCTTTGGTCTAGAACGACTGTCTATTATAAAGTCAAATTTTTGTATTTTAAGGTAATTAAAAAATACATAGAACCTTTTTACTTTTCCAAAAATAGAATCATCTTCTTTTTTTAGAGCCCCTAAGTTTAACAAAGTTCCTTTGTAAGCATAGTCTATGTTGTCAAGGATACTTACTATATGAACCTCATATCCTAAAGTATCTAGTACAATAGACAGTGCAGCAGACGACTTTTGAGCCCCTCCTTTACCTAATGAAGAGGTTACTATGCATATCTTTATTTTAATGTTTTTTAACTTACTCAAATTACAAATAAAATTTTATTGAAGTTCGTAGTTATTTAAAACTTAATCTAGATTGAAATACGTATCATAATCTGAATTTTTCATGATAATTCTTTTACGATTTTTAAATTTAGAGCTAAAAATACTTCTCTCTAGATCAACTTCTTGAGCTGAAATTTCTAACAAATCAGCCAAGCTATGAAATAAGTCATCGAGCATGTATGGTCTATCTAAAGCAGTTGTTAACTGTAAATCTTGCTTAAATTTATCAGATTGCCACAACAAAAATGGGATATCATACATATCTTTTGTTGAGATATCTTCATTGTGACCCGCCATATTATAGTCTTTGAATAGTTCTTCACCATGATCAGAAAAATACAAAACAAAACTCTTCTTATTTAGATGTTTTATTTTTTGTATGATTTGAGAGACCACATGATCAGTATACAGTACCGCATTATCATAATCATTAATTATTTTGAAAATTTCATCCGACTTGTAGTTGCTCAAAGGTTTATCAGTGAAGATATTGAAAGCTTCAGGATATCTATTTGCATAATTAACGTGTGTTCCCATTAAATGAATAATAATAAGTTTTTTGGAAGACATATTTTCATCAAGGATAGTTTCTAATTCAGGTAAAAGTGCAGCATCCATTACTTTGTTGTGAACTCCTTGAGTAGTAGTTAAAAATTTATTTTTATTAGAAGATAAGGCAATTTTAGTTACTAGACTCTCGTAGACTCCAATGGGCCTCTGGTTTGATAACCAGATAGTTTCAAGACCAGCACTATTTGCAAGTTGAATAATAGATCCATCACCTATTTTATCTGGATGCTCATAGTTTCCTAGTGTTAGTAATTTAGTAATCGAGGTAATTGAATGAGGGTGTGCGCTAATTACATCACTATAGACCAATAATTGTTCTTTTATAGAACTTAGTTTGGGGGTGGTGGCTCTAGCATAATCGTATAACCCAAAATGAGCACGCGAAGTAGACTCACCTAAAATAACAACGTATAGCTCATCTTCTGTATTAATAGGTCGAGAAACATCTGTAAAGTTCCCATTATTATTAGTCTTATAATTACCAAGCTTATTAGATTCTAAAGTATACTCAAAAGTAGATTTTAGTATTAAATACGGAAGATTATAAACGATGAGGGTAGAAAATTTAAGAAATGTTATAACAATGAATACAAACGCTGAAACCTTTAATATAGGTCGTTTAGATTGTTTTTTAAAATGACTTGAGATTACTGTTAATCTATAAACTGATAAAACTATAATAATGAGCATTATGATAGAAAAGAGAATAATCTTTGAGTCTAAGTAAAAATCAAGGAATTCAGTTACTTCATTTCTGTTTGATTCTAATGACACAAATAATGAAGAGGCACTTAAAAAGGCCTCAAAAAGATAATAATAAACAGTTTCAAAATAGATACACAAACAAAAAAGCAGATATACAATGGTAATATAGACCGATTGAATTTTTCGATAAGAAATAATAAAAAGTGGACTTAATAACAAAGACGAAAATAAAATATTTTCTATGGTATTATTTACTGTTGAAGCATTTAATCCTTTAAAGATAAGTTCAAAAAATAATGCAGCAGTAATAGCTATCAAAAACTGATAAAATATTTGTACTATAATTTTAAAATTAGTCATTTATAGTTATATCAAAATTTAGTTTTTATAATACCTTATTTCCTCCAGTGAAAGCATTCCTTAATATAAAAAGCACACTTCCTAAATATATGAAATTACTAATAAAAAGAGCCATAACCACACCTTCAGTACCAAAAGAAGGCAAGAAGTATCTGCTAGAAATATAGTACATCAGTAAGCCAATCAACTGAGTTGATACAAAATAATTAATTTTCTTTTTCGCTAAAAAATAATACGACAATACATTAGCAATAAAACGAACAAAGTCTGCTGCTAATTGCCATTTAAATAAAATAGCCATCCCCAAAAAAGCTTCTGTAAAAATTAATTCTATTAATATATTTCTAAATACATAAACTAATATCATTCCGATAATGACTAATGGCACCAATGATTTATATACTTTCTTAGTCTCTTCCCTAAACTCAAAAGATGTGTTAATAGTCGCATACTTAGGCAAAATATAGAGTGAGAAAATTGCAATTAAAAATTGCATATAAATTTTTGAAATTGAATTCATAGCAGTCCAGGAACCAGCATCAGCTTCACCAATCTTCTCTAAAATAAGTGTTCTTAAATCAATTTCTATGTAGTTAGATAAAACAGTAGCGACAAAAGACATTACTGTAAATCCTAAAAGCTGTCTTAAAAAAGGGATTTTAAAAGATATTGATTTAAAATCTATATAACCTTTCAAAAGTTTTCCAAAGATTAACACTAATACCGTGAACTGAATAATGGGAGTCAATGCTATGGCAACTAGTACGCCTTTAATAGAATAAAAATAAAGACTAATTAGTAACAAAATAGCCGCAAGAAAATGAGATACAAATTCAATCTTAGTATGCTTCTTGTAATCTGAAATTCCATTTATAACTCCGCTAAAGATGCGGTTCATTGAAATAAAAGGAACTGCAACAGATATCACTTTAAAAACTATTACATAATCGTCTGAGAAAAACAATTTGTTTGAAAAAAATGAGGCCCCAAAGAACAGTATACAAAATGATGCAACACTCGCTGTGAAACTAAATACATATAAAGTGGAAAATAATTTTAGTAAGTTTTTTTGATCAGCCTTATAGTCTGAAACATACTTAACAACGCCATTAAACGTCCCAAATGACGTGAGGCTCATCAGCATTGACGAAATGTTTCGTAACTGCCCTACTTTAGCAATACCAGCCTGACCCGTATATTGCGCTAGAAGGTTTTGAACAACTAATGACATTATAAGTCGTGCTCCAACCACTAAGGAATTAAGAGAGGTGATCTTTAGAATTAAATTATTACTTATGAATTTAGGTAGCTTCATTTAAACTTTTTAGAACTATTAATATCACTCTAAAAACCAACAAAAAAAATCAGTACTGCAAAAATGATTACTAAAAAATTAAATGTCTAGTTAAATAATAACTCGAAAATACTAATTTTTCTTCAAAAAAAGGTAATATAAGTTGATTCCAAAAATAGCTGCATTAGATATTATGATGGGCCATGAAGTCTGTAATAAAAATCCATAAACTACAAAAAATGCACAGGCTATTGAATTAAGCATCCTCAAGCGACGAATATCTTTCATTAAAAAAGAGACTAAGAGTAATAGCATTGCTGAATAACCTACTATTTCAGTTGTATCAATAAATAAAATAAGATTCATTATAGTATCTTATTTCGCTTACGATCAACTTCAGTAAGATATATTTTACGCAACCTTAATGACTTAGGAGTGACTTCAACATACTCGTCTTTTTGAATATATTCTAAGGCTTCTTCTAAAGAAAACTTAATTGCAGGAACAATTTTCGCTTTATCATCTGCACCAGAACTACGAACGTTACTTAACTTTTTAGTTTTTGTAATGTTAATAGCCATATCATCGCCTCTAGAGTTTTCTCCAATAACTTGACCTTCGTAAATACTTTCACCTGGATCAACAAAAAACTTACCTCGGTCTTGTAGCTTATCAATAGAGTAGGGAATTGCTTGACCTAATTCCATAGAAACTAAAGATCCATTTTGACGTTCTGGAATACCGCCTTTAAGGGGCTGATATTCTTTAAATCTGTGTGCCATAATAGCTTCACCAGCTGTCGCTGTTAGTAATTGATTTCGCATACCTATAATTCCTCTTGAAGGAATCATAAATTCACAAACCATTCGATCTCCCTTAGCTTCCATACTCAACATTTCACCCTTTCTCATAGTTACCATTTCTATTGCTTTACCAGAAACAGATTCTGGCAAATCAATGGTCATTTCTTCAAAAGGTTCACATTTAACTCCATCAATAGTTTTTATAATTACTTGGGGCTGACCAATTTGCATCTCATAACCCTCTCGACGCATAGTTTCTATTAATACAGACAGGTGCAAAACTCCTCTACCAAATACCATGAATTTATCAGCACTATCAGTCTCATTGACTCTCAACGCTAAATTCTTTTCTAATTCTTTGGTCAGGCGCTCCTTAATATGTCTTGAAGTTACAAACTTTCCGTCCTTACCAAAAAAAGGAGAGTCATTGATTGTAAACAACATACTCATTGTTGGCTCGTCAATAGCAATCGTTTTAAGTCCTTCTGGGTTTTCTAGATCTGCTACTGTATCACCAATTTCAAAACCTTCTAGACCTACTATTGCACAGATATCACCAGTTTGTACTTCTTCTATCTTTTTTCTTCCTAAGCCTTCAAATACATGAAGCTCTTTTATTTTTGATTTCATGATGCTTCTATCTCGCTTCACAAGAGAGATTTGTTGTCCCGCTTTCAAACTCCCACGTGTTAATCTCCCAATCGCAATTCTTCCAGTAAATGAAGAGAAATCTAACGATGTAATTAGCATTTGTGTATTTCCTTCTGGTATTTTTGGAGAAGGAATATGCTCAATGACCATATCCAACAATGGCTCAATATTATCTATTTCATCTTTCCAATCCCAGTTCATCCAGTTGTTCTTAGCCGACCCGTATACAGTTGGAAAATCTAGTTGCCACTCTTCGGCGCCAAGTTCAAACATCAAATCGAAAACTTTTTCATGGACTTCGTCTGGAGTACAATTTTCTTTATCCACTTTATTAATGACTACGCATGGCTTTAATCCAAGATCGATCGCTTTCTGTAAAACAAAACGTGTTTGAGGCATTGGACCTTCAAAGGCATCAACTAACAACAATACTCCATCGGCCATGTTTAATACACGTTCTACTTCACCACCAAAATCGGCATGCCCAGGTGTATCTATAATATTGATTTTAGTGCCTTTATAAATTACGGATACATTTTTGGCAGTTATCGTTATACCTCTTTCACGTTCTAAATCATTATTATCTAGAATTAAATCGCCTGTATTTTGGTTTTCGCGGAAAAGTTGACAATGATACATGATTTTATCAACCAATGTTGTTTTTCCGTGATCAACGTGTGCAATAATTGCGATGTTTTTTACATTAGCCATAAGTGCCTTGTTTTAAGCGTGCAAAGTTACATTTAATTTTCTGACTTTAATGCAGCTTATTAATTTTATAACTCCCTTTTAATTTTGATTATATTTGTATCTTAAATATATGCTATGAATCCTAAATATGTTCCAAAAATAAAACATTCCAAATCAGGTAATTTTTTCTTACTGGCAGGACCTTGTGCTATTGAAGGAGAAACAATGGCTCTACAAATTGCCGAAAAAATATGTGTAATCTCAGAGAATTTGAAAATTCCTTTTGTATTCAAAGGGAGTTTTAAGAAAGCGAATCGTAGCAGAATTGATAGTTTTACAGGAATTGGAGATGAAAAAGCACTTAAAATCCTTAGGAAAGTTTCTGAAACATTTGATATACCAACGGTTACCGATATACACGAGGTAAATGATGCACTTCTTGCGGCACAGTACGTAGATGTACTTCAAATTCCCGCTTTTTTAGTACGACAAACCGATTTATTAGTAGCGGCAGCTAAGACCGGAAAAGTAGTAAACTTAAAAAAAGGGCAATTTATGAGTCCAGAAGCCATGAAGCATGCGGTTCAAAAGGTAAAAGATGCTGGTAATGAAAACGCCTGGATTACTGACCGAGGTACAATGTTTGGCTATCAAGATATGATTGTTGATTTTCGTGGAATTCCAACGATGAGACAATTTGCTCCAACAGTTTTAGATGTAACTCATTCACTTCAACAACCCAACCAGTCTAGCGGAGTGACTGGCGGACGCCCAGACATGATTGAGACTATAGCCAGAGCAGGTATTGTTAACAATGTAGACGGGTTATTTATTGAAACTCATTTTGATCCTTCCAATGCAAAAAGTGACGGCGCTAACATGTTACATTTAGATCATTTAGAAAAATTATTAACTAACCTTACGACAATTAGACGTACTGTTAATTCACTTTAAATTCATGTACAAAGTATTACTTTTTTGTATATTAATTGCTATTTGTAGCCATGGTTACTCTCAGGATGAGGGGAATGAGACCACCCGAACTGAAATTAACTTTAAAACTCAGAACAAGGGTAAATTTTATTTTTACTGGGGATGGAACAAAGCGCAGTACAGTTATTCAGATATACAATTTAAAGGAAATGACTATAACTTCAACTTATACGATGTGGCGGCAGAAGATCGTCAAACTCCGTGGGATGCCGGAGTATATTTAAATCCTGGCAGTATTTCGATTCCTCAAACAGTGGCACGAATTGGTTATTATTTTCATAATAATTGGAACCTTTCTCTTGGAGTTGATCACATGAAGTATGTAATGGTTGACATACAAGGAGTAACTATTGATGGCTACATCGACCTTCAAGATCCATTAAATCAGTTTAATGGCGTATATGATAATGCGCCTCTAATGATTAATGAAGATTTTTTACAATTTGAACACACAGATGGACTCAACTATGTAAATATCGAAATTTCTAGAGTCGATAATCTCGGAGATTATTTTAAGTGGGACTCCAAAAAAATACAAGTAAATATTTTAGAAGCTTTCGGAGCAGGAATTTTATATCCAAAGACAAATTCTATGCTACTATCTAAAGAACGTTTCGATGACTATCATCTTTCAGGATATGGATTTTCAGTTAAGGGAGGAATCAATCTAACTATATTTGATCATTTCTTTATTCAAGGCGAAATAAAAACAGGTTATATTAATATGCCTGACATCCGCACGACTCGATCGGCAACAGACTCAGCATCTCAAGAATTCTTCTTTTTTCAAAGAAATATATCTTTTGGATATATCTTTCAACTTGTTAAATAAAAGTCTTAATCTTTTAATTTTGAAGATGGCGTAATTGGCTTAAAACCATACTTGTCAATCAAATATATTAGAGAAGTCATCGTAGCCGCACCAAGCTCCAACTCACGTTTATTAACTGCATCAAAAGTATCGTTTGCAGCGTGGTGATGGTCAAAATAACGTTGGGAATCTGGGCGTAATCCTGCCAATACGTTTGTACTTTTTTTTAGAGGACCTATGTCTGCACCACTTCCCCCTTTTTTAAAATAATGTATCAAATAGGGCTCAAATAGAGGCTTCCACTGAAAAATTTGATTTACTTTATAGTCAGGGCCATCAAAAGTAAATCCACGAGGCGTAAACCCTCCAGAGTCGCTTTCCAAAGCGAAAATATGATTCTCACCTTTTAGCATAGCTTCTTTAGCATAGGCTTTACCCCCTCTTAAGCCGTTTTCTTCGTTCATAAATAAAACCACTCTGATAGTTCGCTTTGGCTTGATACCAGAGTTTTGTAGTAATCTCAGAACATCCATTGATTGTACACAGCCTGCACCATCGTCGTGTGAACCATCTCCTAAATCCCAGGAATCTAAATGACCACCAACAGTGATGATTTCATTTGGAAATTCAGAGCCTTTAATCTCTCCTATGACATTATGTGACAAAACATCATTTAATTGACGACAATTTTGCTTTAGAAACAACTTAATATTGGAATCTATCTTTAACATATCACTTAACTTTTCAGCATCATTAGTACTTATAGCAGAGGATGGAATTCGTTGTGAAACAGGAGTTTTTCCATATGACATTGCACCCGTATGTGGTAAATCATCTAATCTTAAGTTCATGGATCGAACAATTGTAGCCACTGCTCCTAACTTACCAGCTTCCTCAGCACCATTATAACGTTGATCCACACAGCCACCATACGCCTCAAAAGTGAGTATTAAATCAGCTTGCATTGGCCGGTTAAAAAATACAATTTTACCTTTAACTAGATTAGGGTCTAAGGCTTTTAAATCTTCGATACCATGTACTTCAATAACCTCAGCTTTTATTCCTTGGAGTGGAGTAGAAACTGAACCTCCTAAAGCACATATATTAACTGAAATGGTTTTCCCAGGAGCTGTTTCTATATACGCAAATTCAGGGTTTCCACGAACCCACTTAGGAACCATTACTGGTTGAAGCCAAACACGGTCAAGTCCTAGTTTTTTTAATTCAGATTTAGTATACTCTACTGCATATTCTGCGTTTAGAGAACCCGACAAACGGCCACCAATTTCGTTAGACAAATAATCTAGCCACTCGTAACTATGACCATCGGTCAAAGCGTTTTTATAAATTAATTTTATATAATCGGCATCCGTTTGTGCTTTGGAAAAGAATCCAAGAAAGCATAAAATGATGAAAAATAAAGATCTCATAATATAAATATTTTAGGTAAAATTAAAGGATGTAAACTAAACTGACGTTAAGATTATTGTAAAACTCAATTATTTGCTAACAAAACATTTTATATCTGAAGCTGTAACTTCAGATTCTCCAAGAATTATGAGTCGTTCAACTACATTTCTTAATTCTCTAATATTACCAGTCCAATCGTAAGACTTTAGTAAAGAAAGTGCTTCTAAAGAAAAACTCTTTTTAGAATTTCCTTGTTCAGCAGCTATTTGATTAGAAAAATGATTTACTAACATTGGAATATCATCTCTGCGGTCGTTTAAAGGGGGAACTTTAATTAAAATCACTGCTAATCGATGGTATAAGTCTTCACGAAAACGACCTTCTAATATTTCTTTTTTAAGATTTTTATTGGTGGCCGCAATGACACGTACGTTGACCTTAATATCTTTATCACTTCCAACTCGTTGAATGCGACTCTCCTGAAGGGCTCTCAAAACCTTAGCTTGCGCAGATAAACTCATATCACCAATTTCATCTAAGAAAATAGTACCCATATTGGCAGCTTCAAACTTACCTGCACGGTCTTTATGCGCACTGGTAAAGGCTCCTTTTATGTGGCCAAATAATTCACTTTCAATCAGCTCACTAGGGATTGCAGCGCAATTAACTTCAATCATTGGCCCATCTGAACGGTTACTTTTTTGATGTAACCAATGAGCAACCAATTCTTTTCCAGTTCCGTTAGGACCTGTGACCAAAACACGTGCTTCGGTTGGAGCTACCTTATCAATGATAGATTTTATAGCCTCTATAGCAGAACTATCTCCGACCATTTCATATTGCTTGCTTACTTTTGTTTTAAGACGTTTATTTTCCACCACTAGTTGTTTTCTGTCTAGGGCGTTTCTTATGGTATTTAATAAACGATTTAAGTCTGGTGGCTTAGAGATATAATCAAAGGCCCCCATACGCATAGTGTTTACTGCAGTATCCAAATCACCATGTCCCGAAATCATCACGATTGGGATTTCTGGTTTAATTTTTTTAACAGCTTCAAGAACCTCAACACCATCCATTTTTGGCATTTTAATATCACATAAAATAAGATCAAAATCAGTATCTATAATCATTTCTGTTCCTGCTAATCCATCTTCAGCTTCAAAAATCTGATACTGAGTATTCTCTTCAGTTAGTATTTTAACTAAAACACGCCGGATAGATGCTTCGTCTTCGATGATTAATATTTTGGACATTTAATTATAGTTTTATCTACTAGCAATGTAACAATAAAATTAATATTTTAACCACTTGTAAAGATCTTTGTAAGTCGGCTTTTTACCATACATTAAAATTCCAACGCGGTATATTTTAGCTGCAAACCATACAGTAAAGATAAACGTTACAACTAGGATTGTAAGTGAAAGCAGCTGCTGCCAAATCGGAACACCAAAAGGAATTCGCATTAACATCACAACAGGCGATGTGAACGGGATGTAAGAAAGAACTGTACAAACAGTTCCGTGTGGGTCATCAACTACCGTAGGCCCTCCAACATATATTGCCAAAAGCAATGGAATCATTATTGGCAACATAAACTGCTGTGAATCTGTTTCATTATCAACTGCTGCCCCAATAGCAGCAAACATAGAGGTATATAATAAATAGCCTCCTATAAAATATAAAAGAAAAGCTACTAGTAGGTTTGCTATAGGTAAGTTGGTGAATTCATTGAAAATATCTTTGATTTCATCTCCCATACTAGGATTGGACAAAGCCTCTGTGACCAGTGCCTGCTGTGAAGACTGAACATCTACAAGATCAACTCCAAAAACAGCTGTCAGTATTATAAAAAAAATAAAACCCAAAATAGACCAAATAACAACCTGTGTGACTGCTACTAAAGATGTTCCTACAATTTTACCCATCATTAACTGAACGGGCTTTACTGAAGAAATAATCACTTCAATAACACGACTAGTTTTTTCTTCAATAACACTACGCATTACCATGCCACCATAGATCATTATAAATAAAAATATAAGAAGTCCTGAAAATGTTCCAAATACAAGCTTCATAGCACTACCAGTTTTGGAAGTTTTAACTCCTTCAAATGATTCTTGATTTATAGAAACATAGGTTTTAGAAGCATCTATCAAAGATAAATCTATTCCTTCATTTTGTAATTTCAGTTCAGAGAGCTTATTTTCAATTTTAGATTCTAAAGAAGATATGAATGACAGTGAGGGCGATTCTTCTGAATAAAATTTAATAAGATCAGAAACGGATTCTATAGAACTATTAGGAATATAAAGTAAGCCAGAGGCTTGTTCTTGATTCGAAAGTGCTTTAGCTGATTCTAAATCAATTTCAGTCAACTTAGTATAAATAGTTTGATCATTAGACTCAAAAGAGTCAGATAAAAACTCTGATTCGTCTAAAACATAAATAGATTTAACTGTATCTTCATCTAGGCTCGTTAAATATCCTATTAGTAAAGGTACTGCTGCAAGGATAAATGGAGATAAGATAGTCATTATTATAAATGACTTCTTTCTAACTTTTGATAAATACTCGCGTTTTATAATTAATGGAATGTGATTCATAATTAATTATTTTTAATAGTTTGAATAAATATATCACTAGCATTTGGAATTAGTTCCTTGAAATGAAGCACCTGGGATTGGGCTGTCAAAAATGCTAATAAATCGTTTGGAGTTTGATTAGCACCCAGAGATATGTTAAGTTTTAAATCGTTGTTCAACGATTTAAAATTGGCAGCTGAGACTTTAAACTTTCCTTCTATAGTCTGTTTTAAAACTGCAGAATGCTCAGTCATTAACCCGACTTCAAAAGTATTTGTTTTATAATCGCGTTTGATATCATCAAGGTTGCCTTCCAATATTTTTTTAGACTCATGAATTAATGCTATGTCATCACACAACTCTTCAACGGACTCCATACGGTGGGTTGAAAATATGATAGTAGATCCTTCATCCCTGAGCTGTAATATTTCGTCTTTAATAAGATTGGCATTAATAGGGTCAAAGCCAGAAAATGGCTCGTCAAATATTAATAATTTAGGCTGGTGTAGCACAGTGACAATAAATTGAACTTTCTGAGCCATTCCCTTAGAAAGCTCATCGATTTTTTTACCCCACCAATGCCCAATCTCAAATTTATCAAACCAATAGTGTAATCGTTTTTTAGCTTCTGAATAAGACAGACCCTTAAGTTGTGCCAAGTAAAGGGCTTGTTCTCCAACTTTCATTGATTTATACAGGCCTCGTTCTTCTGGAAGATATCCTATATATTGTACATGGTGCGGCTGTAGGGGTTCTCCATCTAAAAGAACTGACCCTGTATCTGGCAGGGTTATTTGATTGATAATTCTGATAAGGGTGGTCTTTCCCGCTCCATTAGGACCTAAAAGACCAAAAATATTGTTTTTTGGTACTTGAATTGAGACTGCATTCAAAGCCTGATATTCTCCAAAATGTTTTGAAACCTCTTTAGTTTCTAAAAGTATGCTCATGTAATTTCTTTATTAATAAGTGTCAAAAATATAATAAATGTTACATTAAAAGGGTAAAAAACTTGCGACAATTTCATATTATTTAAGAACGAACTGCACAATTAATGAATACCAATTTCAATTCTAGTATCTTGCACAGATAAATCATTATTATGCAACTAAATTTAGTGTCATGTGATGCACATCGACCCGACAAAAGAGCGATTAGCAAATGTATATTGGAAATTTCGTCTAACATGAACCCATCTTTAGCATATGAGTTAACTGAAATTCTTTTAGAAGGCGATGTTATTGACATTGAAGTTGAAGATAAAAATACAGGTTCTGCTTTAAGAACATTGCGAAAACTAAGTATTGACTATGAAATTATAGATTGAGTACTATAAGTAATAGAAAACGGTTAGGAAATGAGATATACTTCCCATGACTACAAATACATGAAAAATAGCATGGTTGTATGTAATTTTTTTTACAGAATAAAAAATGGCTCCAATTGAGTAAAGAATACCCCCAGCCATTAGAAAGCTCAATCCTTCATGAGAAATATTTTCCATTAATGTTTTGATAACAATTACAATTTGCCATCCCATTAAAAGATACATTACAGTGGATAGCTTATCAAAACGGCCTGTAAAAAATAGTTTTAAGATAATCCCAATTACTGCAAGTGTCCACGTAGATCCAAAAACAATCCAACCTAAAACCCCTTCTAAGGCAATAATTGTAAACGGAGTGTAGGTGCCTGCTATTAGTATGTATATAGCAGCATGGTCAAGAACATTTAACTTTCTCCTTGTTGAAGTCTCTTGGGCTGAATGGTAAAATGTAGAGGCTCCATAAAGAATTACCAAACTTAATGCATAAATAACTAAACTAGCAGGTTTCCAAAAGCCATCATAGTTAAATGATTTTATAATCAAAAATGGCAATGCAATCATACTTAACAAAAGTCCAAAAGCATGAGTAATGATATTTAATCGCTCTTCTTTTCTAGAATAATAATGGATGAATCCTTCAGTCATACTGTTTTAAAAAACTAGTATTCTATTATATGTGTTTTCTAAAGCTAGTTTGCTAATTAAGATCCTTAAGAAAACATATCTTTAACTTTTTCAAAAAAGGACTTATCTGAGCTTTCTGGCTTAGGAGAAAAGTGCTCATCAGTTTTCATTTTTTGAAAGAAGCTTTTTTGTTCTTTACTGAGTGTTTTGGGAGTCCATACGTTAATATGAACTAACAAATCCCCACGGCTGTAACCGTTAATATTTGGAATTCCTTTACCTCTAAGTCGAAGGATTTTTCCAGATTGTACACCGGGTTCAATTTTTAAACGCACTATTCCTGTTACCGTATCAATTTCTATAGAAGAGCCTAATATGGCATCTGGTAGACTTACGTATAAATCGTAATGTAAATTATCTCCTTCGCGCTGTAAAGTTGGGTGGGCCTCTTCCGTGATAGCCACGAGCAAATCTCCAGATACTCCATTTCCAGGAGCGGCATTACCTTTACCAGTAACTTTTAGTTGCATACCATCAACAACTCCTGCAGGAATTTTGATTGATACTGTTTCTTCTTCCACTACAAATCCTTGTGAATCAGAGTTTGAAGGTCGTTTATCTATAATTTGGCCTGAACCTCCACAATTTGTACATGGAGAGGCTGTTTGCATACGGCCTAATATTGTATTTGTAATTCTTGTAACCTGTCCTGAGCCATTACATTTAGAACATGTTTTATAACTAACTCCGTCTGCCTGTCTTTTACGTTTAACTTTAACTTTTTTCTCAACGCCATTAGCTATTTCTTCCAATGTTAATTTGACACGTATACGTAAATCACTACCCCTAGCTACTCGTTGGCGTTGTCCGCCAAAACCTCCAAAACCACCACCACTACCACCAAAAATATCACCAAACTGGCTAAATATATCATCCATGTTCATGCTGCCGCCGCCAAAACCACCACCACCTTCAAAAGCTTGATGTCCATATTGGTCATAACGGGCCTTTTTATCACCATCACTCAAAACCTCATAGGATTCTGCAGCTTCTTTGAATTTATCTTCAGCAGTCTTATCATCTGGATTTTTATCCGGATGGTACTTAATTGCCATTTTCCTGTAAGCCTTTTTTATTTCTGAAGTAGAGGCAGATCTGTTAATGCCTAGTATATCGTAATAGTCGCGTTTTGCCATCTCAATATTGAAATTTTATATCTTAATACTCATTAGTTTCCAATTACAACTTTCGGAAAACGAATAACTTTGTCTCCAAGCTTGTATCCTTTTTCGATTACATCTATGATTTTGCCTTTCATTTCCTTAGAAGGGGCTGGTATTTGAGTAATCGCCTCATGGTCGTCAGGATTAAAAACGTCTCCGCTGGCAACTTCAATTAGACTAAGTCCCTTTTGTTCTAATGTTGAGCTTAATTTATTTTTAATCAACTCTACTCCTTTCGATAATTCAGTAGCTTCGCTTTTTGATATTTCTAATAAAGCACGATCAAAATCGTCAACTACTGGAAGTAAAGCCTTAATAACGTCCTGGCTTGCTGTAGAAAACAACTCAATTCTTTCTTTGGTTGTACGTCTCTTATAGTTTTCAAATTCTGCAAATAGCCTTAGAAATTTATCTTTTTCTTCTGCTAGATCAGTTTTAAGTTGCTCTTCTGCTGTAAGTTCAACTGTGATCTCTGTAGCTGTTTCGTTTGTCGTAATGTCATCAGAAATTTCAACTTCTTTTTTATTTTCTTTTTTATTTTGTTTTTTACTCATTGTATGTATAATCTCTAGGGTAATTAATTTTATTTAGATCAATGGCAAAAGTACTGCCAATATTGATAAAATGTCAAAATGTCACGAAGTATTTTTGTGAAGGTGACCTTCTTTATAGAAAAATAGTGATATTAGTGTACAAATTAAAAAAATATCATAATAAATCGGAAAGTGCAACATCTAGTTCGTGGAAATTATAGTCAAAGCCTAAATTTTGAATTTTATGTGAAGAAACTCGTTGACTTTCAGTAACTATTGTACTCATTTCACCCAAAGCAAGGTTGAGTAAAAACTTGTTGATTTTTGGAAATAAAAGGGGGCGTTTTAGAGCTTTAGCAACTGACTTTACAAAATCCTTTTGCTGTACGGGATTTGGTGCTACTGCATTAAAAACACCTTCTATATTTGAGCACAAAACAAACATAAACATCCTCACTAAGTCGTCAATATGTATCCAAGACTGCCACTGATCTCCAGATCCCAAGGGGGACCCAATGAAAGCTTTGACAGGACCAGATATTTTTGGTAATGCTCCTTCATGTTTGTCTAGAACAATTCCAATTCTCAAAGCTGTTGTTTTTATCCCCAAAGAAATAAAGGCTTTCAAAGAGTTTTCCCAAGAACTAACGACTGTTCGTAGAAAAGAGGAGTCAGTGCCTTGAAAATCTTCTTTGTAATAACGTGTTTTTGAATCAGGATAAATTCCAATAGCACTGGCGGAGATAATGTGCTTAATTTTAAAATTATGTGATTTTACACTAGAATACAACAATTCTAATGCCTTTTTTCGTGTAGTGAGTATCGATGACTTAGAAGCTTTTGTCCAACGCTGTGCAATAGAAGATCCAGCTAAATTAATAATAACTTTAACTCCTTCAAAACATTCTAAATCTATATCATCAAATTCGGGATTCCAATAAAAGCCTTTGTGGTTGTCTTGAGTTGTAATCTTACTTTTTCGAGTGGTCAAATAATGAACATTAAAGCCTTGGGATAAGCAATTTTTTACTAATGCTTTACCAATCAACCCTGTAGCACCTGTTATTAAAACTGTATTTGACATTAATCAAAAATAACAATAACAAACATGTAAATAAATTAAAACTAAAAGGTTTAACAATACTTTAAGCAAATCAAATGCCTACACAGGTTTAGTAGCTCTCAACATCTCTCGTTTTCCTGGTGGGCCTTCCAAACGTTCTACAACAAACCCTACGGCCTGCATGGCACGTCGTACACTACCTTTAGCTGCATAAGTCACTAAGACACCCTTCGGTTTTAACGCTGTAAACATTCGTTTAAAAATGGCTTCTGTCCATAAATGTGGTTGAACTCGAGCTCCAAAAGCATCAAAATAAACAAGGTCAAAGGACGATATATCTTCTAACTCAGAAAAATCCTGTTGCTTTTTTGTTAAAGTAAAATTATTAGTAATAGGATTCGGCTTGCCCCATGAAACGGCATGCATCTTATCGAATAATGATTGTTGGTCTGGAGCTATTAAAGACGGGTAGTTTAATTGTGATAATTCGTCCTGCAAAACTGGAAAGGCCTCAATACCTTTGTATTGAATACGAAGATTATGGATTGAAGCCTCTAAATTAGTGATAAAGGCATTTAGTCCTGTACCAAAACCTATTTCTATAATTCGCAATGATTTGGATTTATGAAGGCCAATAAAATAGTGAAGCCCCATTTTTATAAATACATGCTTTGCTTCTTGAATAGCTCCATGAATGGAATGATATTGTTCATTCCAATCTTCAATTTTAATAGTCTTGGAACCGTCTGATGTTGTTATAACAGATCGTATCATTTTGTGATAATTAAATAGCTAAGAGCGCACCTACTGCTTCAAAATTGTATGTTTTTTCTGGTCTTACAATGGCTTCAATAACAGCTTTAGTGGCGCCTGCGTCTTCAGCATAATGCCTTAAATCCTCAACTGAAGTTTCAGAAATAAAAGCTTTTCCACTAACAATAACAGAACCTTCAGCATCTAAAGGAATAAAAAAACCATAGTCTTTAAAACGAACCATTATATCATTTCTAGATCCCATTTCTAATTTCATCCAACATCCTTTTTTTGAACATACTTCTTTAATTTGACCTTCAACCTTAGTGTAAACTGTGTCAGATGATGTCATCGTTTCATAAGCAGATGCTAAATTGCTCATTGACATAATAGATTGAGCATCTAAAGTAGCTCCATAGGGGTGGTATGTAATAGACTCTATGGTCACAGGCGATTGGACAGGCCTAGTTGATTGTTTACAAGAAATTAAACTTAGAACCAACAGGATTATAATAACATTATTTTTCATAGATAATTTATTGATAATTAATTATGTAAAAATATAAGAAGTTTTAAGATATTGTAAGCCCGAAACATTTATTTCTGTAAATTTGTAAATAAATAAAGATTAAATCTAGTAAATGAATTCAATACATATAACCCGGACTACAAAATCTAATATTGATGATATTGACTTTAATAACCTTGGATTTGGAACTGTATTTTCTGACCATATGTTAGTCTGTGATTATAAAGATGGTAACTGGGGTACTCCAGAAATTCTCCCATACCAAGCTATTAGCTTAATGCCCTCGTCAAAAATATTTCATTACGGGCAATCCATATTTGAGGGAATGAAAGCTTACAAAGATACTAATAATCAAACATGGTTGTTTCGTCCTGAAGAAAACTTAAAGCGTTTTAATCTGTCCGCTAAAAGATTAGCGATTCCCGAACTTCCAAAAGAAGTTTTTATAGAAGGTCTGAAAGCATTATTAAAGGTAGATGAAAAATGGATTCCTACACAAGATGGAAGCTCATTATACATCAGACCTATTATATTTGCAACAGGTGAAGGCTTTCATGCCTCCCCTGCTAATGCTTATAAATTCATTATTTGCACAGCTCCTTCGGGTGCTTATTTTGCTGGAAAAGTAAAAGTTCTTATAGAACAAAAATATTCACGATCTGCTAATGGAGGAGTAGGTTATGCCAAAGCAGGTGGTAACTACGCCGGTCAATTTTATCCTACACAATTAGCAATTGAAAAAGGATATAATCAAGTTATTTGGACGGATGATAATACCCATGAACATATTGAAGAAGCAGGCTCAATGAATATCTTTGTTCGTATAAACGACACCCTCATTACTGGCCCTACAAGTGATCGAATCCTAGATGGGATTACCAGAAAAAGCATCCTTGAAATTGCTAAAGATGAAGGAATCAATATTGAAGTTCGAAAATTTACTGTCACAGAAGTGGTCCAAGCTTCAAAAAATGGCAGCTTAAAAGAAATGTTTGGAGCAGGTACTGCCGCGGTAATTTCTCCCATCGCAGGTTATGGTTTTAATGGTGTAGATTATGATCTACCTAAATTAGAAGACCCAATAGCTTTACAACTAAAGAAACGCATTACTGATATCCAAACTAATAAAGCAGAAGATAAATTTGGCTGGACTGTAAGTGTATAAAATTAAGATTCTAAAATCATTTTGATATCTGGTTTAAAATAATTTGGACCTTTTAGTACTTTTCCATCTTCTCTAAATATCGGTAGTCCATCTTTACCTAACTTACTCATATTACTTCTTTGAATTTCTTCAAAGACAGTTTCTATCTTATGCTGCATGCCGTGCTCTATGATAGTCCCACAAAGAATATAAAGCATGTCACCTAAAGCATCAGCAACTTCAACCATATCATTATTGTTAGCCGCTTCTAGATACTCTTCATTTTCTTCTTTCATCAAATCAAAACGAAGGGTGTTTTTGGCCAAACCTAAATCTGCTTTTAAGGAGTCTCTATACCCAATTTTAAAAGCTTCATGAAATGCTTGAACTGCTTTTATTTTATCTTTCATAGTTGGAATCTTTTAATGTGTTTTTAGCTCTAAAATAAGAATTGTTAATCTTGTTGTGTTTTACCTAATTTTAATTAAATTTGATCGATTTATAAGCCTAAAATACATAATTATGTTCAGCCAAGGACAACTAATTTTCGGAATCCTATTTGCTATTAGTTTCATTTGCGTTCTTATTTACGCCTATCGCAAAGATTTCAATCTTCACAAAAAATACTATAAAGGGAGTTTATGGATTTTGTTAGCATTTATAGGTTTTATATCAGGTATCGCAGCAATAAAATTTATTTTAGGGTATTAAAAAAGTCACCTTCCAAAACTTTAAGTGACTTTTTTTTTAATTTTTGAATATCGAGTACTTAATTCACTTCTGGTAAAAAACCATAATTTTGAGAGTAGTTGAGCATTTGACCCACAAAACTTTTCACATACTTAACTTCGATTGAAATAATTGAACCATCAATATCTGTCTTAGGTAATAGCACTGGATTCACAAAACCACCATACGGCGCAGATGTAAATTGTTTATTACGCTCCAAAACATCGGCATGTATCGCTTGATCAACTTTTACGCCGTAATCTTCAACCAATGCTTGTACGGCAGCAAAATCACCTTCTGATTTTATTCGCTGAGTTTCTCTAAGTAATTGTCCAAACAAATCGTGTAACTTTTCATAATCTGTGATATTAAAATAGATTTTTCCATCACGTGTGACTTTTTCAATTACATTGTTCTTAAGTCCTTTTTCGTAAGCCCAAGCACTTACCCATTGTCGGTTTCTCATGTGCGCTTCTTCAACATCATCTCCAAGGTTTAACCGAATCAATTGGGTCATTAATCCATTTCTTATATAGCCGTCAAATGCAGCCATACCTACGCCTTTCCAATCACTTACTAACCCTAATTCTTGTAACTTAGGATTATATAAATAATACAGACCTACTAAGTCAGCTCGACCTTCTTCTAAAGTAGAAGCATAATTTTTTAAAGTTTCTTTAGTTTCACCAACTCCTGGGTTTAACTGTCCAGAAGCATGCCCAACAACTTCATGAAGAGCTGTATGTAATTTATCACCAATTTTACCATACAATTTCTCTAATTCATACTCCTTATCATCATGAACAAATTCTTTAAGTCTTCCAGAACTACCTGAATTATTATAAGCATTGGTAATATTACCTAAAGAAACTGATTTACTTCCTACAGAAGCACGTATCCAATTTGCGTTTGGAAGGTTAACCCCAATTGGAGTTGTAGGGGATGCATCCCCAGCTTCACCAGCAACATTCACAGTTTTGTAACTTACTCCTACAACGTTTTTCTTTTTATGCTCTGGAAATAATGGAGAATTATCTTCAAACCATTGTGCATTTTCTGACAAAACTGCCATTTTTTTGGACATATCAAAGTCTTTTATCTGAACTATAGTTTCATAAGAACCTCTGTATCCTAAAGGATCATTATAAACTTCTATAAAACTATTAATATAATCAATATTCCCTTCTGTTGCAGCAGTCCAAGCTACATTATAATCATCCCATGTTTGCAGATCTCCTGTGTTGTAATATTTAATGAGTAGGGCTAGTGCATCTCCTTGGGCTTGGTTTTCAGCAACGCCTTCTGCTAACTCTAACCATTTAATAATTTCATCAATCGCTGCTCCGTAAAGACCTCCAGATTTATAGACTCGCTCTTGGATTTGCCCATTAACCTTAACAAGTTGAGAGTTTAATCCATGAGACAATGGCTTATCAGGATTTGGAGAACTTATGTTCGCATAAAAAGCTTCCACATCAGCATTGGTAACGCCTGTCCCATAAAAGTTAACTGCTGACTCTGCTACATTATCAGTGTCTTTTGCTTGATTTACTTTTTTAAGATCTTTATCGTTAAAAAGAACCTCAAAAGGATCACCCACAAGAGTTGTTGATGTAGCATCTAAAATAGAAACTAAATAATCGGATGAAAATTCAGGAACCATTTTTGCGTTACTGTAATGGTGATGTATTCCGTTACTAAACCAGATACGCTTTAAAAAAACCTCAAAAGCAACCCAGTCATTAGTTGATTTGTCTCCTTCAAAAGTAGTGTAAACGCGCTCTAATGCTGTTCGAATCGTTAAATTATGTCGATAGTTTTGATCCCACATAATATCACGTCCTGATAAACCTGCTTGAGTAAGGAAATAAACTAATTTTTGTTCTTTAATTGTTAGGTTTTCCCATCCTGGAATTTGGTAACGTAATACTTTAAGATCAGAGAATTGATCCACCATAAACGGGAAGCTTTCTTCAGAACTAACGTTTATAAATTCTGGGTAAGCATCTATAGTATTAATATCTGTCTTACAGGACCAAAGGAATTGTACTAAAATAATGGATGGTAATGCTATTTTTAATAATAATTTCATGCGTATATGATTTAAGTTTATTGGGTTTCTTTGATAAATATTAAAAGTGTTCACCAATATAATGCATTTTGATTAACTAATAAAAATCATTTTGAGTCGTTTGTTTAATAATGTATTTTTAATTTAGCGGAAATAAGAATAAATGAAACATATTTTATTAGTCTTTTTGGGAGGTGGAATTGGAAGCGCAATTAGGTATGCAATTGGAAATTTTTTTAACGCGACCTCAAAAGGATTTCCTTGGGGTACCTTCTCAGTCAATATAATTGGTAGTTTATTGATCGGAGTCTTTATGGGTTTAGCTTTAAAGAATAGTAACTTTTCTGAGAATCAAACACTACTGTTAGTAACTGGGCTATGCGGAGGATTCACCACATTTTCTGCGTTTGCTTACGAAAACCAACAATTTCTGAAGGAAGGGGATTTAACCAGCTTTGCTATCTACACTTTGGGCTCTATAAGTCTTGGAATTCTATCTGTGTTTTTAGGGCTAGTTATTTCAAAAAGTTTTTAGTGATTTTTAAATCTTTTAACACCAGCTATCACTTTTAATGGAATATAATTTTCTCTTGGCACAATGGGGCAGGAATATTTGTCATTGTAAGCACAATAAGGATTGTACGCTTTATTAAAATCAACAATTAGTGTATCGAAGCTAGGAATAGATAAATCAATATAACGCCCACCTCCATAAGTGGAGTCGCCATTTGAGTCATCCAAAAAAGGAAGGAACAAATAGTCTGCATCTTCATTAATAGCTGATTCACTTTGATATATTTTTAAGCTAAAAGTCTGATTATTAATAATAAAAGATAAAATTCCATAAATACGTTCTTTTGCAACACGTTCAGTTGTTGTCTCCATTTCAAAGTAAGTAGTATTAGGAGTTCGAAACAATTTGGCCTTCACAATAAAAGAGGAATCGATTGGAAAAAAATCAAGACCTTCAAAGGTCTTTAAATCTTTAGATTTTAAAGGAGATGTTGAAGCATCCTTGAAAAATTCATTCTGAACTTTTTGGAACTCCGAATTTGACCCAATGGATTTTTTTTGTGATTGGCACCCCATAAACATGATTAAGTAAACGACTATACAACTGAGGAGTAGTGATTTCATACTTATAAAAGTACAATTACTTTTTTTATATAGGATTGAATTTTCTTCAATTGCAAAAAAAATAGTTAATAAACATTTAATGATGTGCTATAAATAGTCTGTCAATATTATTGACATTTCAGACTGCAAGTCTTTTGCTTTTTGAGCAGCTTGGCTTGCAAAATCAGAACCTGAAGATGCATAAATAATTGCTCTAGAAGAATTTACTAAAAGACCTACTTGATGATTCATGCCGTAGTTACAAACCTCAGCTAAACTTCCACCTTGAGAACCAATTCCAGGAACCAGTAAAAAACTATCTGGAAGTATCTTTCTAATTTCAGGAAAATAAGAGGCTTTAGTCGCTCCTACTACGTACATCAAATTCTTTGAATTTTTCCAATTTTTAGAAGTTTCTAGTACAGTTTTATAAAGCGGCTTATCATTAGTTTTCAGTGTTTGAAAATCAAAAGCACCTTCATTAGATGTCAAAGCAAGCATAATCGTATGTTTCTCTTTGAACTCAAGAAAAGGTTCTATAGAATCTTTACCCATATAGGGTGCAACAGTTACACTATCAAAGGCTAAGTCTTCAAAAAATGCTTTTGCGTACATAGTACTGGTGTTCCCAATATCGCCCCGCTTGGCATCTGCTATAGTAAATAATTTTGGGTTATTTGTGTTAAGATAACTGATTGTTTTTTTAAGAGATTTCCAACCTTTCAGGCCATATGCTTCGTAAAATGCTGTATTAAGTTTGTAAGCCACACATAAGTCATGCGTTGCACTAATAATTGCCTTATTAAATTCGAAAATCGGATCTTCTAGTTCTAGTAAATGAGTTGGTACTTTGGTTAAATCGACATCAAGTCCAATACAAAGAAAAGATTTCTTTTTTTTAATTTCAGAAACAAGTTCGTCAGTCCTCATATTTTTATATTGTAGCGTTATCTGCCTTTAATTTTTCAGTATTTTCAGCTAACATTAGTTCTGTAATTATTTTCTGAATATCTCCATTAATGATGTTTGATAAATCATAAAGAGTTAGTCCAATTCGATGCTCTGTAACACGGCCTTGAGAATAGTTATAGGTTCTAATTTTAGCACTACGATCTCCTGATGATACCATGCTTTTTCTTTTTTCTGAATCGGCGGCTTGTTTTTTAGCTAATTCCATTTCATATAAACGAGACCTTAACACTTTGAGGGCTTTTTCTAAATTTTTATGAGATGATTTTTGATCTTGACAACTCACTATCATTCCCGTAGGTTCATGGTGTAACTTAATAGCTGAATAAGTTGTATTTACCGATTGCCCACCAGGACCGGTCGACGTAGTACGCTCAATCCTAACTTCCGTCATATCCAATTGGACATCAAACTCTTCAGCTTCTGGCAATACAATTACGGAGGCGGCGCTAGTATGAACTCTACCTTGTGTTTCTGTTTGAGGAACTCTTTGTACTCGATGCACTCCGGCTTCAAACTTCATGGATCCGTAAACGTCCTCACCACTAACTTCAAAAATTACTTCTTTAAATCCTCCAGAAGTACCGTCATTAAAATCTACAACGTCTACCTTCCAGCCTTTAGATTCGCAATACTTTGTATACATTCGATAAAGGTCTCCTGCAAAAATACTAGCTTCATCCCCACCAGCACCAGCTCTAATTTCCATAACAATATTTTTAGCATCATCTGGGTCTTTTGGGATTAAAAGAAACTTTATCTCTTCTTCTAAATCAGGGATTTGTGCTTTCGCTTCTTCCATTTGCATTTTGGCCATTTCAACCATTTCGGGGTCCGTACCATCTACAATAATTTCTTTAGCTTCCTCAATGTTAGAAATTAAAGACTCGTATATGAGTCCTAAATCTACCATTTTTTTAAGGTCTTTATATTCTTTATTTAGTTGTACATAACGCTTTTGATCAGAAATAATATCAGGCTGAATAATCAAGTCATTAACTTCATCAAAACGTTGTTTAACTATCTGTATTTTTTCTAACATCTACTTTGGAAAATTATGTTGCAAAAGTACTATTTTTTATGGATTCAAAGGAACTTAACAGCAAAGCTAATATTCAAAAACTCCAAACTCACTTTTTATGGTTAGCTTTTTGGTTTCAGAAGCTTCCACTCGCCCAATAATCTGAGCATCTACTTTAAATGATTTTGATATCTTAATTATAGCATCTGCAATCTCTGGCTTTACATAGAGCTCCATTCGGTGTCCACAGTTAAAGACTTGATACATTTCTTTCCAATCTGTGTCTGACTGAGACTGTACAAGTTTAAATAAAGGTGGAATGTCAAACATATTGTCTTTAATAACATGTAAGTCATCGATAAAATGAAGTATTTTAGTTTGGGCACCCCCACTACAATGAACCATTCCATGAATAGAATTTGCATCATATGACTCTAAAATCGACTTAATAATCGGAGCATAAGTACGTGTAGGAGATAACACTAGTTGCCCAGCGTCTATAGGAGATCCTTCAACGGGATCAGTTAATTTCATTTGTCCAGAGTATACTAGTTCTTCAGGGATAGCTGCATCAAAACTCTCAGGATATTTGGAAGATAAATAACTTCCAAATACATCATGTCTAGCAGATGTTAGGCCATTACTGCCCATACCTCCATTGTAAGACTTTTCATAAGAAGCTTGGCCAAAAGAAGCCAAGCCTACGATAACATCCCCAGCTTGAATATTTGCATTATCTATTACTTTGTTTCGAGGCATTCGTACAGTTACTGTAGAATCAACTATGATGGTCCTTACTAAATCACCTACGTCTGCAGTTTCCCCTCCGGTGGAGTGAATCGTGACTCCAAATCCTTTTAAGTCTTCAATAAGTTCTTCTGTACCGTTTATAATTGCAGAAATAACAGGGGCAGTAATTACATTTTTGTTACGCCCTATTGTAGATGATAACAAAATATTATCTGTTGCGCCTACACACAATAGATCATCAATATTCATTATTAATGCATCTTGAGCAATCCCCTTCCAAACAGAAATATTTCCCGTTTCCTTCCAGTACATATAAGCTAAGGAACTTTTGGTGCCTGCGCCATCTGCATGCATTATTAGACAATAATCATCGTCATTTGTTAAATGATCTGGCACAATTTTACAAAAGGCTTTAGGAAACAGCCCTTTATCTATGTTCTTAATTGCTTTATGTACATCCTCTTTGGATGCCGAAACACCTCTTTGGGCATAGCGTCTACTTATCTCGTTCCCCATAAAAATTATTTGTAATGCAAAAGTAGTAAACTATTTAAATTATTTTAATTAAAAAAGCCCAATTTATATAGTTGGGCTTTTTTAATCTTATTTTATAAATAACAATTCACGGTACTTAGCCAATGGCCATAATTCATCGTCAATTAATAATTCTAGCTTATCACAGTGGTACCTGATATCATCAAAAAGTGGTTTTACTTTTGAACAGTAAATTCTCGCTTTTTCAGTTGTATTTTCAATGCAATTAGCCTTTTTGCGTTCGTTGATCATATTAGTTACTCCTGAATTAATAGCCTCAATACGCTTAGAAATCTCAGTAATTAGAAGTAATTGCTCGCTTGCATATTTTTTAAATTCTTTTCCGTAAATATCCTTCAATCCTTTGACGTTATCTATCAAGATATTTTGATATTTAACCGCAGTAGGAATTACATGATTTCGAGCGATATCCCCTAGGCTTCTACCTTCTATTTGTAGAATATGAACATATTCTTCAATTTCAATATCATAACGTGCTTCAATTTCTACCTTATTCATCACATTTAGGCCTTCATAAAGAGCGATGGTTTTAGGGTCAATCTTAATTTTTAATGCATCAGGAGTATTCTTTTTATTGCTCAAACCTCTTTTGGCTGCTTCTTTTTCCCACTCACCGCCGTATCCATTACCTTCAAAAAGAATATTTCGAGAGGATTTAATATATTCTCTTAAGACGTTAAAAATAGCTTCATCTTTTTTCAAATCTTTTTTAGATATTAAAGTATCAACTTCTATTTTAAAATCAATTAATTGACGCGCAACAATAGAGTTTAAAACTGTCATTGGATTGGCACAATTTGCAGTTGAACCTACGGCACGAAACTCAAATTTATTACCTGTGAAAGCAAATGGAGAGGTTCGGTTTCGATCAGTGTTATCTAACAAAATTTCTGGAATTTTTCCAACAACATTTAACTTTAAATCTGTCTTTTCTTCCGGAGAGAGCTTTCCTTTAGTAACTCCTTCTAACTCGTGAAGAACCTTGGTTAATTGGGCTCCAATAAAAACAGACATAATTGCTGGCGGAGCTTCATTTGCACCTAAACGGTGATCATTGGTTGCAGAAGCAATACAAGCGCGCAATAACTCTTCATTTCGGTGTACTGCTTTGATAGTGTTTATAAAAAATGTTAAAAACTGCAAATTACTCATTGGAGTTTTTCCAGGCGCTAATAAGTTTATTCCTTTGTCTGTACTTAAACTCCAATTATTATGCTTACCAGAGCCATTTACTCCCGCAAAAGGTTTTTCGTGAAATAAAACTTTAAAATTATGACGATCTGCTACTTTCTGCATTACATCCATTACAAGTGAATTATGGTCAACTGCCAAGTTAGCCTCTTCATATATTGGTGCTAATTCAAACTGATTAGGTGCTACTTCGTTATGTCGTGTTTTTACGGGGATTCCCAGTAACATAGACTCTGTTTCTAGCTCACGCATAAAATTTAAAGCCCGTGCAGGAATCGTACCAAAATAGTGGTCGTCTAGCTGCTGATCTTTGGCTGAACTATGCCCTAACAGCGTTCTTCCAGACATTTCGATATCAGGTCTTGAGGCGACTAAGGCTTTATCTACTAAAAAATATTCTTGTTCCCATCCTAAAGAAGCAGTTACTTTTTTGACTGATTTATCAAAATATCGAGACACATCGGTGGCCGCTTGATCTACAGAGTTTAAAGCTCTTAAAAGTGGTGTTTTATAATCTAAAGCTTCACCTGTGTAAGCCACAAAAACTGTAGGAATACACAAGGTTGTGCCGTATATAAAAGCTGGAGAGGTTGGATCCCAAGCGGTATAACCTCTTGCCTCAAATGTATTTCGAATCCCTCCGTTTGGAAAAGAAGAAGCGTCTGGCTCTTGTTGAACCAACTGATTACCTTCAAAACGCTCCAAAGCTTCACCATTACCAACAGTTTCAAAAAAGGCATCATGTTTTTCGGCAGTTGCGCCAGTTAAAGGCTGAAACCAATGTGTATAATGAGTCACCCCTTTACCCATCGCCCACTCTTTCATTGATGAAGCAATTTGATCAGCTATAGAGCGGTTAATCTTATCTCCTTTGTCAATAGCCCTCATAAGGCTGTTAAAAGCTTCTTTGGTCAAAAATTGTCGCATTGTTTTGAATCCAAAAACATTGGCACCGAATATTTCTGATTGCTTTGATTCAGCAGTAACTGATATTGGAAGACGATCTAAGGATTGCTTGATAGCATGGAATCTAAGTGTGGACATTGGTTGAAGGTTTTAATGAATCAATTGATACAAAAATAAAATAATCACACTAAAAATAAGCTTTTGACTTAATATTTATTAACAAATTTAAAATTAATTGATGCTTTAAATATGAAAAAACCAATTAAGCCCCTAAAAAAATAGGGTATTCAATAAAAATAAATGATTGTTAATAATTAAACCCCTAAATAAAATAGAGTAAATATCATAATTTTTATATTTGTGATCGATAAATTAACTATTTCAAAAATTATGGCAAAAATTAAATTAGAATACATCTGGTTAGATGGATACAATCCAACTCAGAATATGAGAAGTAAAACTAAAGTTGAAGAACACGAAAACTTTCAAGGTACAATTAAAGAATTGGACAACTGGTCTTTCGACGGTTCGTCAACAAGACAAGCATCTGGGGGCTCTTCAGATTGTTTACTAAAACCAGTTGCAATTTATCCAGATCCTGCAAGAATTAATGGATATTTAGTAATGACTGAAGTTTTAAATGCAGATGGAACTCCTCACGATTCTAATGGACGTGCTACAATTGATGACAATGACAATGATTTTTGGTTTGGCTTTGAGCAAGAGTATTTTATCATGGATACAAAAACACAACTTCCTTTAGGATTCCCGATTGGCGGATACCCTGCTCCTCAAGGGATGTATTACTGTTCGGTAGGTGGTTTACACACACATGGAAGAAATTTAGTTGAAGAACATGCTGATTTATGTATTGATGCTGGATTAAATTTTGAGGGAATAAACCAAGAAGTTGCATCAGGACAGTGGGAATTCCAATTATTTGCAAAAGGCGCTAAACAGGCAGGAGATGAAATTTGGGTTGCACGTTATTTACTAGATAGGCTTACAGAAAAGTATGGCTACTATATTGACTACCACCCAAAACCACTAGGAAAAGATATGGACTGGAATGGATCTGGCATGCATGCTAACTTTTCTAACACAATTTTAAGAACTTGTGGAGACAAAGATGTATATGCAAAAATATGTGAAGCGTTCAGACCGGTAGTAAAAGAACATATTGAAGTTTATGGAGAGTTTAATGACCAACGTCTAACTGGCTTACATGAGACTGCTGCAATTACAGATTTCTCATGGGGAGTTTCGGACAGAGGAGCTTCTATTAGAATTCCTATTATAGCTGTAGAAAAAGGATGGAAAGGATGGCTAGAAGATCGCAGACCTGCATCAAATGGAGACCCTTATAAGATTGCTGGACGTATAATTAAAACGGTAAAGTCTGCAAAAATATAATTATCGAATAAACTACAAAGAAAAGGCACTTACTTTTATGTTGGTGCCTTTTTTTATATAAACTAAATTATGATTTTAATCCCTTCAAATCGTATTTAAAAAAAAATAGATTAATTTGAGCACAGCTCACATATTCCAAGAACTAAAATATGTGAGTTTATTATTTTTCTATTTGGAATTACAGGAATACTAACTTTGACATCTAAACAATCAACATTCCCACAATGAGTACATTGAAAGTGCGGATGTATATCTTGGTGTTCAGACTTTGAACAGCCTAAGCACTTGGCAAACCATTTAATCCCGTTACTGTCTAAAAAGTAATGCAACACTCCATCATCCTCAAGTTTGTCTAAAAGCCTATAGACTGTAGTTTTATTTATTTTATTAGCAAGTCGTTTTATTAGCTCAATGGCAGAAATTGCATTTGAACTTTTTTTAAATTCATCTAACAATACATCTGCAGCTTGAGTCTTTCTGATAATTCCCATAAAACAAATTTATCAATTCTTATTGTTAACAACAAATTGTATCACTATATTTGCAACCGAGTTGCATTTAAATAGCACTACCAATGAATTTAAGCTTAAATAAATCAGACACAATTGGCGCCATATCTAGTACCCTGTGTATAGTACATTGCTTGATGACACCTATCTTATTTGCAGTACAGAGTTTAACAGCAGTACATAATGATATGGCACCATTTTGGTGGAAAAATTTAGATTTTTTATTTATTACAATATCGCTATTTGCAATATATAGGTCTGCTAAAAACTCAACAAATTCAATTGTGAGATATGGATTATGGATCAATTGGGTTGTATTGTTTTTTTTAATTTTAAATGAAAAAGTATTATGGTTAGGCTTAAGCGAACAGATAACCTACACTTCTGCTATTACACTTGCTCTATTACACATATACAATTTAAATTTTTGTCAATGTAAAACTGAAAACTGTTGCAATCATAACCAGCTCAGATAAATACTTCAAATTAAATCTATTTTATTATTCTCTACCACACAAAATAATGATGGGAATAACTATTTAATTATGCTATTGACTATTGAATTAAGTGGCTCAAATGTTTTATTTTCATTTGATTTTTATAATAATTTTTTGATTTAGTATTTTTAATGCAAACACAACTCGCAGCTTCCTAGAGCCAAAATACATGAGTTTGTTATTTTACGTTTCGTTATTTCACCCTCTGAGCAATCAATACTTCCTCAGTGCGCACATTAAAACAGTGTAATTTAACCCCCTCTTCTCTATGGTATTATCCCATAAAATAAAATTTATTATTAGAAATATTTTTTTAACAAAATCTATTGATTTGAAAATCATTAGCTTTAAAGAAATATTTTAATTAACCAAAACTGAAAAATGAAAAAAATGTTAACAATTTTACTTACTGCTATTTTATTAGTAGGATGTAACAACACGAAGAAAACAGAAGGTGAAGCCCATGCAGCAATGATTGAAGCCTCTCAAAACGGAAGTCTAAAACATGATCAAAAAACACCTCACATATTAATTGTGAATTACAATCTTGAAAACATGAGTATTGAGCAGCATAACGAATTGGGATCAAATGTTGCACCAAATTTTACGGCTGAAAAAATTGAAGGGCTAATAGGTAAATCATTTATTGGAAATAATGATACAGGCGTTTATGGAGGCGCTTACCAGTTTAGCTCAAAAGAAGCTGCTCAAAAATATATAAGTTCAGAGTTTTGGTTAGGAATTGAGGCGCATCCAAATCTAGTGAACTTTACAAAAGAAATTTATAGTGTTCCGCCATTTTCAAACAAATCAAACGGTATATGGGCAAATCGAAAAACATCATCCAACCCAGAAGATGCCAAGGGAATGCACTTGCTAGTTGTTAAATATAACTTGAAGGATATGACCCTTGATCAGCATTATCAACTAGGGCTTGATGTTTCGCCAAATTTTACATCTGAAAAAATTGATGGCTTCATCGGAAAGTCCTTCATTGGAAATGCCGACTCTGGAATATTTGGAGGAGTATATCATTTCAAGACTAAGGAGGCAATTGATAATTATCTTAACTCTGAATTTTGGCAAGGTATTGAGAATCATCCTAATCTTGTGAATTTTACAAAAGAAATTTACGGCATTGCTTCAATCTCAACAATTTCAAATGGAATTCCAATACTTTAAACATTTATTTTTTAGAAAAGTAAAGCCAATATGAACAAAAAAGACCTACTACAATTTTAGATCCTATTCATACCCTACCAAAAATTGGTAGGGTTTTTTTAAATTAAAATATTTCAGTAAAATTATAATCTGATATGGCAATTAAATAAATTATTACGAGTTAAATATGAAACGATTAAGAAAAATCATAGCAACGATTATCAAATTCAGAATAGCAATTATAGCTGTTTTGGCAGTTGGTGTGGGATTATCCGGTTATAATACTTTAACTAAATTAAGTGTTGATAATTCGCTTGGCATATGGTTTTTGGAAGATGACCCAAGCTATCGTGCTTATATCGATTTTCAGCAAAATTTCGGTTCAGACGAAATTTTCATAGCGATGTTACCGGTAGAAAATGCCATAGGCGAAAAAGAAGTTTCATCATTAAAAAAGTTACACCAACGCATTGAGGTATTACCATATGTACAAACATCGTTTAGTTTAGCTAAAGCTAAGTATCCAATTTACGCAAATAACACTATCAATTTTGATGGCTTATATAATTCAAAGCGAAGTGAAAAAGGTCTAAAAAGTCTGTTCTTAAAATTACCAAATATTACTTCACAATTAGTTACCAAAGATTATAAGAATCAGTTTTTTTATATTCAACTTAACCCAACATCAACAGTCGAGGAAGAGCGACAAGTTATTGCTGATGAAATTAGAGCAATTATTCAAACCGTTTATGAGAATCACTATCTAACTGGGCCTCCAGTTTTAAACGAGGCATATAGCAAAGGGATTTATAAGGAGAGCTTAATCTTTGGAGTGTTAACGATTATAGTTATTACTATAATGCTGCTATTTTTGTTACCCAGTAAGCGCTATTTAATAATTTCCTTATTATCTGTTGCGATACCCATAAGCTTACTTTTTGGGCTAATTACCTCCCTAGGCTTTGCGTTGAATATGATATCTATGCTTATTCCTACAATCCTCATGGTATATAGCGTTAGCGATGCTGTGCACATTATAAATATTTACCATAAAGAGGGATTAGCAAACAATGCATTAGCCAAAGTTGACTTACTAGCAATTGCTATCCGTAAAAGTATAACGCCATGTTTTTATACAACCCTTACCACATTTGTTGGTTACTTTGCGCTGTATTTATCGCCATTACCAGCTTTCAAAAACATGGGTGTTTTTACTTGTATAGGTTTAGTCATTAGCTTTATTCTTGTTTATATCATTACCATCATTGGATTCAGTTATATGAATTTAAATTTTGAGAAAGCAAGGCCCTTACTAAGCTTAAAACGCTGGAATCAAAGAGCATTTATTCACTGGTTAAATCGTATAACTTGGGATTATAAGTATTCAATAATTATTGGGTTTACTACTATTTTATTAATTGGTTTTTATGCTATTTTTCAAATTAAAATAGACACCAATTCTCGTAATCTTTTAGCTGAAGGAAAGGCTAAGCAAGATCTACGAGCTATAGAGTTAGAACTCGGAGGAAGTAACCGTTTACAAATAAATATTTCTACATCTGACGGTGATATTATTTTGAATAAAGAAGCGATGAAAGGCTTAGAAAAATTTCAAAAAGAATTAGAGTTGAATAAATTTATTTCTAATCCAGTTTCGGTGGTTAACATCAAACAGTTTTTAGAAAAACGTACACCCGTTTTATTTCAATCTAATTTATCTGAAGAGACGTTTAAAAGTACACTTTCTGAAGTTGATGTAAAAGACAATAGTTTTTTTAAATTGTTTTCTGAAGATTTGAAGACGGCAGGTTTTACCTTAACGCTAATGGAAGGTCGTACATCTCAACTTAATCAAGTATTAAATGACATAAAAATAGCTTTTGAATCTTCTTTTGACACAAATGATTACAAACTTAAGATTAATGGGTTTGCTGTCGTTTTTGCTCAGTTAAATAGTTTTATTCTAGAAACTCAATTCAAATCCTTTTTTGCAGCCTTTTTTGTGGCTTTTATGTGCTTGCTAATTTTTATAAAAAACCTACGTACTACAATTTTGGTTTTGATTCCTAACTTATTGCCACTAACAGTTTTAGCGATATTAATGACCATTTTGGATATTCCGCTTGATGTTACAACAGCAATGATCACACCTATTATGTTAGGTATCGCAATGGATGATACTATTCATTTAGTATATAAATATAGAAAAAGTAAACGAGCTCAGGATTCAGCTGAAGAGCGGATGAATAGCGCGATGCATTATACAGGAAGTGCTTTATTTTCTACTACAATTGCATTAGTTGCAGGCTTTTTAATTATAGCCTCGAGTGCTGTGCCATCAGTCAGAGATTTTGGATTGCTTTGTGCGGTGACAGTAGCGATTGCTTTGATTACAGATATCTTTTATTTACCTGCTTTATTGAAGAAGTTTGACAGCTAATTTATCAAGGTTCTGATGAGAT
The DNA here is from genome assembly GCA_913052445.1 of uncultured Formosa sp. Classification (GTDB taxonomy): domain Bacteria; phylum Bacteroidota; class Bacteroidia; order Flavobacteriales; family Flavobacteriaceae; genus Hel1-33-131. The sequence continues at coordinate 411 of CAJXDP010000004.1, read as the reverse complement.
TCACACATTAATAACTGGAAGAGATATAACTGGAGTTTCCGCATTTTAAGAAATTTATTTAATGTAATTATTAAACTCAAATCCTCCCCAAAATAGTTCAACTTCGCTACTATTGGCTCACTAAATCGGAGAATTGATTCACAGAAATTGGTTCTCCATTTTTTATTTATTGGCTTTCCACCCTGATTAAGCATATAATAAAATAAAAATAAACACGACTATTTGATAGTAGTAACAAAAAAGCCTCCAGTATAATTACTGAAGGCTTTTAAAAATCTAGTTTTTATTTCGTATTAATACTTTAATTCTTAGTCACAATCAACAGAATAAATCTCAGCTTGGGGATAATCTATGCTTCCAATAGTTAGACCGGTTTCTTCATCACAATCATAAACCACCCATGTATCGTTA
>CAJXDP010000003.1 GCA_913052445.1 uncultured Formosa sp. | reverse complement strand
CAATACCAAATACATCGACAATCATACCACCTTTAGTACGACATTTAACAAAACCATTTACAATTTCTCCAGTTTCATTAGCAGCGATCACACGATCCCATGCTTTTATAACTCTTGCTTTACGGTGTGATAATATCAACTGTCCCGTAGCGTCCTCACGAACATCTATTAATACTTCAACTTTGTCACCAACTGCTAAATTAGGATTATAGCGAAACTCATTTAATGAGATAACTCCTTCAGATTTTGCATTAATATCTATAATAGCATCACGATCAGAAATATGAATAACAACTCCATCAACAACTTGATCATCAAGAGTATCAACAAAATTGCCAGCCACTAATTTCTCGAACTCCACAAGTTTCTCATCATCGACAGGGTCGATGCCTTCTTCGTAGTTATGCCAATTAAAATCTTTAAGGAATTGCTCAGGGTTTTCTTGAGCTTCGTTTGGTTGTGGTACTTCAACTGCTGTAGTTTCTGCAGCAACTTCTTCCACATTTGTGTTTTTTTCTTCAGCCATGGCTGTTTAAAATTTGTATTTCATAAAAGTTAGATTCGATTAAGCACTTCTACAAAAGCGTTATTAATTTGTTTAATTTCCTTTACTGAACCTATTAATTGCTAAAGGAGTGCAATTTTACGATTTATTTACAATTTTACCTAATGTTTTTTAAGCTGTTTTAGGTAATGAAAAGTCTAATACAGATATTATTATAAATTTGACTAAAATTTAAGAGTTTATTGATTGAGCTATGCATTTAGTTTGGTGTTGACTAATTTCACAACTAAATCAAACTGCTCTTTTTTAGATAAATTTGAATTATCAATTTCTATAGCATCATCAGCCTTAAAAAGAGGAGATTCTTTTCTTGTAGAATCAAGAAAATCTCTTGATTTGATGTTATCTAAAACAGAGTGAATAGAAAGTTTAGAATCTTTTAAAACGAGTTCGTCATACCGTCTTTTCGCACGAGTGTCTACTGATGCCGTCATGAATAGCTTTAATTCTGCATTTGGAAAAACAACTGTTCCAATATCCCTACCGTCCATCACAATTCCTTTTTCACTTCCCATTTGTTGTTGAATACTTACCATTTGTTGACGTACTTCAGGGACAGTAGATATTATACTCACTACATTTGAAACTTCCATAGAACGAACGGCCTCATTTACGTTAATATCGTTTAAATAAACTTCTGAAATTTCTAATGCTTCATTATATTTAAAAGTGACCTTAATGAGATGTAATTTGCCTATTAAATTGAAAGTCTTTAACTCATATCCATTAATAAGTTCATTTTGTAATACAAACAAGGCAACTGCACGGTACATTGCACCAGAGTCGACATAAATATAGCGTAAGTATTGAGCTAACTGCTTAGCAAGTGTGCTTTTTCCTGTTGATGAAAATCCATCAATGGCTATTGTAATTTTTTTCACTATTTTAAATTTATTTGTAAACCTATAAAACTTGTGTTTGCTGCTGATGAGTAGCGTGCATGCGTATAACTAAATCTAATATTATTAAATTTTAAACCAATTCCGAAGGATAGGCCTGAAAAATTTCGTTGTTCCAGTATTTTAAGCTCTTGTGATCTTCTAAAACTATATCCTAATCTTAAGTTAAAGCCTTTTTCTGGAAACAGCTCAACTCCTAAGATTGTATGTCTAAACAAGTTGCTAATAAAGCTTACCTTTTCTTCTGTTTGATTCCCATTCAAATCAGTTATACTTCTTGCTGGGTTAGGATAACTAATTGGCCACTTTTGCAAATTTTCGAATGTAAGATGCCATCTAATCGGTACGTTTTCAAGCATTTGAGAAAGTCCAAGGTCAATCTCTAATGGCAACGACTCTTTCATTCCAGCATAGGTTGATAACTGAGTTCCAAAATTACGAACTACTAAGGCAGCATTAAAATCTAAATACTCATTTATATATATAAACCCTATATCAGTAGCAATTCCAAACGAACTATATTGCTCTAATTTAGATGTTATAAATTTCAGATTAGCCCCAAAATAAAAATCTGAATAACCTATCTGTCTAGCATAACCAACTGAGAGGGCCGCTTCATTTCCTGTGAAAGTACCAGTACTAACCCCGTTTTCATCATACCCATCAAAACTTCCATAATCGACGTATGTCATTCCTACGTGAAAAGTCTGAGTTCTACGATCAACAGTATAAGCATAAGCTGCAGTTCCATAACGAATATCACCTAAATAACTTGAGTAATTAATAGCCAATTGATTGTCCATCTCAATATTTATAGTGGCAGGGTTATATATAGCTTGAGTAACATCATAATCAACGTTTGTAAGTACTTTACCGCCAAGAGCGGCTTGTCTGGGTGAGGACATCAAGTTTAAAAACTGGTAAGTTGATTCTCCACCCAGCTGAGCTTGAACTATAGAAATACTAGAAAAAACTATAATAAATGTGAAAACTATTCTCATTTGATTGTAAAAGTAAATAAATCAATTCTAAAACGAATATAAGAATGGTTTATTACATAACTAGTCAAAGAGTTATTATTACAATGATTTAGGATGTTTTACTTTTTGATTTGTTATAGCTATGTCAATTACCTCACTCATCTCAGAAACAAAATGGAACTTCAAGCCCTTCAAATATGTTGAATTAATCTCATCAATATCACTTTTGTTTTCTTTGGAAAGAATTATTTCTTTTATTCTTGCTCGTTTAGCAGCCAAAATCTTTTCCTTGATCCCTCCTACTGGCAATACCTTACCTCTTAAAGTAATTTCACCTGTCATTGCTAAACTCTTTTTAATTTTTTTTTGAGTGAATAAAGAAACTAAAGAGGTGAGCATTGTAATACCTGCACTTGGGCCATCTTTAGGGGTAGCTCCTTCTGGAACATGAATATGTACATTATACTTTTCAAACACGGAAACATCTAGGTCATATAAATCTGTATTTGCTTTGATATACTCCATGGCTATAGTCGCTGACTCTTTCATAACTTTACCTAAATTTCCGGTGATATTCAGATTTCCTTTTCCTTTTGACAAGATCGACTCAATGAACAAAATATCCCCTCCGACACGTGTCCAAGCTAAGCCTGTAACTACTCCGGCTACATCATTGTTTTCATATTTATCTCTCTCAAGCTTAGGACTCCCTAAAACATCAATAATAATATCATTATTGACTTTAGTATCATAATTTTCTTCCATGGCAATATTCTTGGCAGCAAATCTTACCATTTTTGCGATTTGCTTTTCTAGGCCCCTAACTCCTGATTCTCTAGTATAACCTTCAACAATTTTCTCTAACTGAGGTTGAGCAATTTTTAAATCAGAAGGCTTCATTCCATGCTCTTTAATTTGTTTAGGTAATAAATATTTTTTTCCTATTTGAACCTTTTCTTCAATTGTATATCCAGTGACATTAATAATTTCCATTCTGTCTAAAAGTGCTGGCTGAATGGTATTTAAACTATTAGAGGTTGCTACAAACATGACTTTAGAAAGATCATATCCCATTTCCAAAAAGTTGTCATAAAATTCAGAATTCTGTTCAGGATCTAAAACTTCTAACATGGCTGATGATGGATCTCCTTGGTTAGAATTTGATAATTTATCAATTTCATCCAACACAAAAACAGGATTAGATGTTCCTGCTTTTTTCAAACTCTGTAAAATTCGACCTGGCATAGCACCAATATAAGTCTTTCGATGACCTCTAATTTCAGCTTCATCTCTAAGTCCTCCCAAAGAAACTCTAACATATTCTCTTCCCAAAGCCTCTGCTATAGATTTACCAAGAGAAGTTTTACCAACTCCTGGAGGCCCATACAAACAAAGAATAGGAGATTTCATATCGTTCCTAAGTTTTAAAACAGCTAAGTATTCAATAATCCGTCTTTTAACTTCTTCTAAACCAAAATGATCTCGATCTAATATTTTTTGAGCTCGTTTAAGGTCAAAATTATCCTTACTGAAACAATTCCAAGGCAAGTCTAAAAATAAATCTAAGTAATTTCTTTGGATTGAATACTCGGCAACTTGGGGGTTCATTCTGTTTAATTTACCAATCTCTTTATTAAAATGAGCCTTTACTTTATCATCCCATTTCTTAACAGTTGCACGCCCCTTCATGTCCTCAATTTCTTCTTCATAACTAACACCTCCCAATTCTTCTTGAATTGTTTTGATTTGTTGTTGTAAGAAATACTCTCGTTGTTGCTGGCTCATATCGTTTTGAACCTTAGACTGAATGTCATTTTTTAACTCTAGACGTTGAAACTCAACATTCATGTGTTTTAAGGTTAACAAAGCACGTTCTTGCAAGTCATTTATTTCTAGTAATTTTTGTTTCTCAACAACAGAAAGATTCATGTTAGAAGAGACAAAATTGATTAAAAAAGAATTACTTTCAATATTCTTAATTGCAAACGAAGCCTCACTTGGTATTGTTGGACTTTGTTTGATTATTTGGAGGGCTAATTCTTTAATAGATTCAATTATAGCTGGAAACTCAGTCTTATTTAAAGGATTAATTTCTGGAACGCTCTGTATATTAGCGACCATGTAAGGACTTTTAGAAGTGACCTCAGAAATTTTGAAACGTTTCTTTCCTTGAATGATGACAGTAGTATTTCCATCAGGCATTTTAAGTACTTTTAAAATTCTTGCAACTGTCCCTATGGAATAAATGTCTTCAATTGAGGGATCTTCAATTGTTTCATCAATTTGAGACACTACTCCTATTACTTTAGAACCAGAATTGGCATCTTTAATCAATTGGATCGACTTATCGCGTCCCGCTGTTATAGGGATAACCACACCAGGAAATAATACAGTATTTCTAAGTGAAAGTATAGGTAGCGACTCTGGAAGAGATTCATTTTTTATGGCCTCTTCATCCTCAGTAGTCATTAAAGGAATCAGCTCTGAATTTTCATCAAAGTCTTGTAATGACAAACTGTCAAGCATTGTAAATTTTGAGTTACTCATAAGTATATTAGGTCATTCTGTCATAAAACAGAAATAGTTTCATATTAGTGATCGATATTATAATTATACAAAATGTGAATTAACAGAGTAGATCATATAATTACAACTATAAAGTTCAATTGTTATGCCATTGTATTAAATGAGATTGATAATAATCGTTCTAGTGATATAGCGCTGAGTTTTTAACTCGACTTAAAACCACGTAGGCAAGTGCAAAAAATAAGGCTAGAGATAGTACTGAATACTGCATTGATCCTGTCAATGAAATTAACAAACCAAAAATAAACATTCCTAAAACTATGGCTATTTTTTCAGTCACGTCATAGAAGCTAAAATAGGTAGCATGATCATGAGTTTCAGGAAGAAGTTTAGAATAGGTAGAACGACCAATAGATTGGGTAGCTCCCAATACAAACCCTAATATAATCCCTAATCCGTAAAAATAATAGTCAACATTAGCTTGGTTAACATCTAAAGAAAAGGCTGTAAAACAAACCCCACCCCAAATAATTAAAGTTATTTTCAATGTTTTAATGTTTCCAATTTTTTTAGATAATTTAGAAAATAAGTAAGCTCCAAAAATAGCGACGACTTGCACTAATATTATGGTTAAAATTAAATTAGATGTAGGCAATCCAAGTTCCTGACTCCCAAAAATGCCAGCCATAAGAACCATCGTCTGCACACCAACACTAAAAAAGAAAAAAGAGATTAAAAAATATTTTAGTTGAGGCAAGTCTGCTAGCTCTTTAAGTACTATTCTTAATTCTCTAAGACCTTTCCATATATAATCCTTTTCAGGTTTATGATTAAAAATATTATTTGGTAAACGACGATAAGTAATTTGCGCAAATCCTAACCACCAAACACCCGCTAAAAGAAATGTGATTCGAGGCGCTAGTGTAGGGTCTGATATGCCAAACCATTCTGGTTTCTGAACCATGACTAGACTAAACACTAATAGTAATACAGAACCGCTGTAGCCATAAATAAATCCCTTAGCACTTACTTCATCTTGCTGATCAGGAAATGCGACTTCCGGTAAATAAGCGTTGTAAAACACCATACTCCCCCAAAACCCAATGCTAGCAAGAATCGTGAAGGTAAGTGCAACCCATAATGTTTCAAAGCCTTTGAAAAAAAATAGACACATGACCGAAAGTGAACCTAACAAACAAAAAAATTTCATAAACTTGAGCTTATTACCTATGTAATCAGCAATAGCAGAAAGTATAGGTGAGCAAAAAGCAACAATTAGAAAGGATAATGATAAGGTGTAGTCATATAATGTTGTTGGATTCCACATAACACCTAAAAAGGACACTTCACCTGCTTGATTAGCAAATGAACTAGTAATGCTGCTATAGTAAATTGGGAAGACAGCGGTACCAATTACAAGGGGATAAACAGAGTTTGCCCAATCATAAAAAGCCCATGCTTTAGTGAGTTTCTTACTTCCTTTAACAAATATCTCCATGAAAACAGGTTTAGTATTTTAGCAGCTGTAAAGTAAGAATTTAATTCAAACTAATTAGAGGTTTATTTAAAAGATGTCACTCCAAATTTACGTGCTTCTAATTTTGCATCACTTGCTAAATCCTTTAAATTTGAAATTCTAGAATCATTTGAAGGGTGGGTACTTAAAAATTCTTTAGGTGCTTTGTCAACGCTATCCGCTTTCATACGCTCCCAAAGCTGAGATGCTTCATCAGGGTTATAGCCCGCTATAGCCATAAGGTATAGACCAATTTTATCTGCTTCTGTTTCATGACTTCTACTAAAAGGCAACATACCCCCAATTGATGTGCCTGCGCCGTAAGCCTTCATCCAAATATCTTGTTCCGTACTACTTTTATCTCCAGTCAAAGCAGCTACTCCTGAAGCACCAGCTTGTTGAATTATTCCCGCACTCATTCGTTGCTGACCATGATTAGCCAATGCATGAGCTACTTCATGCCCCATAACGGCAGCTACTCCAACTTCACCATCTGTAATTGGAAGAATTCCAGTATAAAAAACAATCTTACCTCCTGGCATACACCAAGCATTGACGGATTCGTTATCGATTAAATTATATTCCCATTTATAATCTTTTAAATATCCATGGTAGTTGTTAGCATCTAACCAACGTTCAGCAGCAACAGCAATACGCTCACCCACTCTAGTAATCATATCTGAATCTGTAGTACCCATTATAACCTTATTCTCATTTAAAAACTGATCGTATTGAGTGAAAGCCATGGGGATTAATTGAGAGTTTGGCATCAATGCCATAGTCTTTTTTCCAGTGAATGGATTAGTAGCACAGGAACTACCAAGTAAACAAAACATAATAATGTAAGATATATTCTTCATTTAGTTGTTATTATAGTAAAATGGGAAAAACTTTCCAAATTTAAATTCGTTGATTAATTATGCAGTCACAAACTTATGTGAAAATCAAATTTATATATAATGAAATTACTTAATTTTAACGTAAATTTTAGTATACCAATATGAAAATTATTAGAGTTATCTTTTTTTTTACAATTACACTTTCTATGTCTTGTCAAACTGCAGCGCAAAAAGATGAAGCGTTTGAAGTCACCAAATCAGACCAAGAATGGAAAAATCAACTTAACGATCTGCAATACAACGTTTTAATAAAATCAGGGACGGAACGTGCCTTTTCAAGTCCACTAAATAAAGTTTACAAACCAGGTATTTATAGTTGTGCAGCTTGCAATACTCCTTTATTTGAAGGCAAACATAAATTTGATTCTGGATCTGGATGGCCAAGTTTTGACAGAGAGATTAAAGGTAATGTGGCCTTTTCTGTAGACTATAATATTGGAATGGCTCGAAATGAAGAGCATTGTGCGGTATGCGGAGGACATCTTGGACATGTTTTTAATGATGGCCCCAGAAAGACAACCGGTCTACGACATTGTATTAATGGGGCAGCCCTGAAATTTACACCTACTAAAAATGAATAATAAAAAACCTCAACAACCAGAATCGCACTGGAAAGAAGTACTTACAGACGAAGAATATAGAATTCTTCGAGAAAAAGGTACTGAATTAGCTCATTCAGGTAAACTCAACTTGCACTTTGAAAACGGAATTTACTGTTGTTCAGGTTGTAATGAAAAACTATTTGAAAGTCATACTAAATTTGATGCCCATTGCGGTTGGCCTAGTTTTGATGAATCTATTAAAGGAAAGGTAGCATATGTATTGGATAAAACACACGGAATGTTACGTACAGAAATTGTCTGTAATTCATGTGGAGGTCACCTTGGGCACGTATTTAATGATGGCCCTACTAAAACAGGTACAAGGTATTGTGTCAATTCTATTAGTTTGAAGTTTGAAAAATCATAATTAAAATTTAAATATTTACGCAGAGGTTTTGTAAATTTGTAGATATAACTAATTCAAAACTGATTTTATGAGTAAATACGATGTTATCGTTTTAGGAAGTGGCCCTGGAGGTTACGTGACTGCGATTAGAGCTTCACAATTAGGTCTAAAGACCGCTGTTATTGAAAAGGAAAGCCTAGGTGGAGTTTGTCTTAACTGGGGCTGCATCCCTACAAAAGCACTTTTAAAATCTGCTCAAGTCTTTGAATACTTGAAGCATGCTGATGATTATGGACTCTCCATCAAAGAATTTGACAAAGATTTTGATGCCGTAGTTAAACGAAGCAGAAGCATAGCAGATGGGATGAGTAAAGGAGTTCAGTTTTTAATGAAAAAAAATAAAATAGATGTCATTACAGGTTTTGGTACCTTAAAAACAGGGAAGAAAATTGATGTTGATGGAACAGAATATAGTGCAGACCACATCATCATAGCTACTGGTGCAAGGTCCAGAGAATTACCTAATTTACCTCAAGATGGTAAAAAAGTAATTGGATACAGAAAAGCAATGACTTTAGAAGAACAGCCTAATAAAATAGTAATTGTTGGGTCTGGAGCCATTGGAGTTGAGTTTGCTTATTTCTACAACTCTATGGGTACAGATGTAACTATAGTTGAATACATGCCACGGATAGTTCCTGTTGAAGATGAAGATGTTTCAAAACAATTAGAACGATCATTTAAAAAAAGTGGTATTAAAATATTAACATCTACAGAAGTGACCGCAGTAGATACTTCTGGAGAAGGAGTAAAAGCTATGATTAAATCTAAAAAAGGAGAAGATATTTTACAAGCTGATATGGTTTTATCTGCTGTAGGAATTAAAACTAATATTGAAAACATAGGCTTGGAAGACGTTGGGATTGTAACTGATAGAGATAAAATATTAGTTAATGACTATTACCAAACAAATATTCCTGGTTATTATGCAATTGGGGATGTAACTGCTGGTCCAGCTCTGGCCCATGTGGCTTCAGCAGAAGGAATTTTGTGCGTAGAAAAAATTGCTGGACAAAATGTCGAAGCTATTGATTATGGAAATATTCCTGGTTGTACATATTGCACTCCCGAAATAGCAAGTGTCGGACTCACAGAAACTCAAGCAAAAGAAAAAGGAATTGATATTAAAGTTGGCAAATTTCCATTTTCAGCTTCAGGGAAGGCTAGTGCAGGTGGACACAAAGATGGTTTTGTAAAAGTTATATTTGATGCCAAATATGGAGAATGGCTAGGGTGTCATATGATTGGAACAGGTGTTACGGATATGATTGCAGAAGCTGTTTTAGGTCGCAAGCTTGAAACAACTGGACATGAAGTTCTAAAAACAATTCATCCACACCCTACAATGAGTGAAGCAGTCATGGAGGCAGTCGCAGATGCATACGACGAAGTAATACATATTTAATATTTATAATTTATGTAGAGAGGTTGTCAGAAATGACAGCCTTTTTTTATGAAATAAAACTATTTAAAGCCAACTCATAACTTTGCAGTCCAAATCCGAGAATAACTCCTTTAGCATTGGCAGATATATACGATTGATGTCTAAATTCTTCTCTAGAATAAGTATTAGAAATATGAACTTCAATAACAGGTGTTTGAATTGCTTTAATAGCATCACCAATTCCAACCGATGTATGCGTATAAGCGGCAGCATTTAAAATAATACCATCGTACGAAAAGCCAACTTCTTGAATTTTATCAATTAATTCGCCTTCAATATTTGACTGAAAGTAATTTAAGTCAATAGAATCATATTTATCTTTTAGGCCTGTATAAAAATCCTGAAAAGATTTAGAACCATAAATATCAGTCTCACGTTTTCCTAAAAGATTTAAATTTGGACCGTTAATAATGATAATTTTTTTCATTTTTCAAAAATACGAAAGTCTATGATAAAAAAAAAGGAGCCAATTGGCTCCTTTTTAAAAATTTAATAAACTTAATGTTTAGAAGCTATATACAGCAGCTAAATTAAAAGCAGTTAATCCACCCGCAGCAGCAGCATCATTATCATAAAATACGTCTTCGCTTGCAGCATCTAATCTTAATTCTGGCTTGATTGTAAGTGCACCAACAGTATAGTTAGCTGTCAGAGTAGGGCTAAATACATTTAAGCCGTCTTCTACATAAAATGCACCCATATCAAACATCATGTACTCTAAACGCATTCCCCAAGACAAATTATCAGAAGTCTTGTATTGTGGATAAGCAGAAATAGATGTGAATCCTTCATGAAGGTAAACGTCTCCGCCTAATGGAATAGTTTGGTAAGCGTCTCCACCTACTTTAAAATCAGCCATGTGCGCGTTTAAAGCAACACTAAATGAATCAGATACATCAAATGCAGTTTTAAAATCTATGTATGAAGTTTCTTGGCTAGCTAAAAATGATAAACCAGTTTTTCCTTTCCAAACACCAGCACCTATTGAATAAGCACCACTACTATTTTGGTTACCCTGGATAACATTTACTGGATTCATTAGTCCTACGCCTAATCCCCAGTCATTAGCAAGCATAAATCTAGCAACCAAACCGTTAAAGTTTCTTGCAGTAAATGAATACATGTGTGACATACTGTAATGGAAATTTTTAGCAGCTGAAAGTTCTTCAAAACCCATCCAGTTGTTAAAACGACCCATTTGAAGTGTCATCTTATCTGAAGCATTCCAATACATGTAGGCTTCATTAACAAGATTTCCAGCTCCATTATATTCATCAGCTCTCTCTCCCATTGCCACGTCTAGTACAAAACCAACTTTTTCTCCTTCATAAGAGAAATTTACATTAGCTAAGCCTAAAGAAAAACCAGAATCATTATTAAATGCACTGAAATCTCCTTGTTCTCCTAGAATTGTATTAGCACCTCCATCATTTGAAGATGTTAAATTAGCTCTAAAATAAGCATCAACAGAACCAGATACTTTAAAAGCAGGTTCTTCCTCCTGAGCAAAGGTAAAACCTACAACTGCAAGAGATAAAATAGTAATTAATTTTTTCATAATAATTTTTTTAGTTTATGATTAATTTATGCAAATTTAAAACAAAAAATGTAAATGAACCAATAAAACATGCATTTAATCGATAAAAAACACATTTAATAGATTGAATAGTAGTAAAACAAAAGTGGTTTTTTATTTATATTTAGAAATAATACCCCCTATTTAAAGACTATTTATTTATAATTTATAATATATTTGACTCCATTTAATCCCTCAAAAAATAACTATGAAACACTTATTATTATTATTGTTATTTACTACAACATTCTCACAAGCTTTTGGACAAACGCAAAACCAAGAGCTATATGCTAAAAGTATAACAGCAGAAGAATTAAAGGAAAAACTATATACGTATGCATCTGATGAGTTTGAAGGACGTGAAACAGGCACTAAAGGCTTAACAATAGCAATTAATTATTTGAAAGAACAGTATGTGAATTTAGAAGTTTCATCTGCCAAAGCTAATGGAAGCTATTTTCAAAATGTCCCTTTGAAATTAATTAAAGCTCCTGAAGTTTCTATAAACGTAGAAAATCAAGAGTTTAAATACTATAAAGATTTTATAAGTTTGTCAGGAGGAGAATCTACAGAAATAGACTCTAAAGATATTATTGTTGTTGGTTATGGAATTAGCGATGACAAATACAATGATTATAAGGGTGTTGAAGTCTCTGGAAAGGTAGTTGTTGCTATTGGAGGTGAACCAAAAGACGAAAATAACAACTATTTAGTTAGTGGTAGTACCAAATTATCTAAATGGTCTAACGGTCGGCAAGAATTAACTTCAAAACAAGCTGTAGCAAAAAAGTTAGGCGCTAAAGCTTTCTTTTTAATTAATAGTTCATTATTTAAATTTTATGCCCCTTACTACAAATCAAGGGACGAACGTGGAGGAGAAAGTAATTTAATCCTAGATATAAACGAAAAGCCTATGTATAGTTTTTTAGTAGGAAAATCTATGGAAGAAGCTTTACTACTTGGGAATCAAATCAAAATTAATTATAATCAAAAAAGCGAGTCTATTTTATCGGACAATGTTGTTGCAATGATTAAAGGGTCTGAAAAACCAGATGAATACATCGTTATTTCAGCACATTTAGATCACGTGGGCATGCATGATGGTGAGGTTTTTAACGGAGCAGATGACGACGGCTCTGGAACAGTTGCCATACTAGAAATTGCTGAAGCATTTAAATCAGCCTCAATGGACGGGAATGGTCCAAAACGTTCCATTATATTTCTTCATGTAACAGGTGAGGAAAAAGGGCTTTTAGGATCTCAGTACTACACTGATTATGATCCTATAGTACCATTATCAAAAACAATTGCTAATTTAAATATAGATATGATCGGACGTACGGATCCTAAACGAAAAAAAGGAAAACGTAATTATATATACCTAATTGGTAGTGATAAGTTAAGTTCTGACTTACACGAACTTTCTGAAGATGTTAATTCTAAGTACACTAATATTGAATTAGACTATACCTTTAATGATGAAAACGATCCAAATCGTTATTACTACCGTTCTGATCATTATAACTTTGCAAAGAACAATATTCCAGTTATATTCTATTTTAATGGTACTCACGATGATTATCATCAAGCATCTGATACGCCAGATAAAATTCAATACGATTTATTAGAAAACAGAACTAGATTAGTATTTCATACTGCATGGGAATTAGCAAATAGAGAAGAAGCTGTACGAGTTGACTAAACCGATAAATAATCAAAAAATAGTTGTTTAAACAAAAAAAGCTTCTCTTTTAAGAGAAGCTTTTGCTTTTTGGGTGGAAGACCGGGTTCGAACCGGCGACCCTTGGTACCACAAACCAATGCTCTAACCAACTGAGCTACAACCACCATTTGGCATTTTTAATGCGTGTGCAAATGTATAGTATTTAAGATTTTATACAAAGATTTTTTTATTTTATTTAAGGTCAAACAAAGAATCAATAGCAGGCAGTCTTTCTGCATTAAACCCCTCAGCATATGCAACTCCTGTTAATCGTCCTAAATCTGCTGCTCTGTAACGAATACTATCCACAAAATTCTTTGAGGATATTGGAGTTTCAGGATCCTTACTTTTAGAGTTATAGAACTGTGTTGAATAAGCCATTACTGCTTCCATTTTTTTATCCATATATTCACTTACATCAACAACAAAATCAGGAGTAAGAGGTTTCCATTGAATGTAGTGATATATTGATTTTGGTCGCCATGGCGTCTGTATAACTTCAGAAGATATAGATTTAGTCTTTATTTTAATCAATCCACTTAAAAAACAAGCATCACTAACCAACTTACTGGCAGCCCCATGATCAATATGGCGGTCGTCAATAGCATTACATAGTACTATATCTGGTTGGTAATGTCTTATTAATTCAATCACTTCTAATTGGTGTGCTTTATCATTAACTATAAAACCGTCTGAAAAACTCATGTTCTTTCGAAAAGAAACCCCTAATATAGATGCAGCGTTACTGGCTTCAGTTGCTCTTGTATTAGCTGTGCCTCTAGTCCCTAATTCACCTTTAGTTAAATCAATAATTCCAACAGTTTTACCATTGTGAATTTCTTTAAGAATCGTGCCACCACAACTCAATTCTACGTCGTCGGGATGTGCACCAAATGCTAGAATATCAATTTTCATAACTTATGATTTATATTTACTAACAGAAATAGCCTGCTCAATATCTTTAATTAAATCTGATTTAGATTCGATACCTATCGAAAAACGAATCAATTGATCTGAAATTCCTTGTAAAAGTCGGTCAGTCTGAGAAAGTAAGGCATGGGAGGTTTTAGAGGGTAATAACATGGTGCTCTCTACCCCTGCCAAGCTCATTGATGGCTTGATAAGTTGAAGCGCTTTTAAAAAGGCTACAACATTATGATCATCAGTTAACTCAAATGACATCATGGCACCAAATCCTTTCATTTGAATCTTAGCTAGACTATGGTACTCATTTGTTTTTAAACCAGGATAATAAACGGATTTGACTCCAGTATGTTTATTTAAAAATTTAGCCAGTCGTTTTGCATTACGTTGTTGTGCTTTCACTCTAATACCCAACGTTTTCATACTTCTTTCAAGTAACCAAACTGTATAATCGCTAAGATTACCGCCAAAGTCTTTTGACAGATCCCATATTTTATTCATGATTTCTTTGGAAGATGCTACAGCGCCTGCACTTATATCACTATGACCTCCAAAATATTTAGTAGCACTGTGCATGACAATATCAACTCCCAAAACAAGAGGGTTTTGAACAATAGGAGATGCAAAAGTATTATCAGCAGCTGTAATGATACTATGACTTTTAGCTAATTTAGCAATTGCGAAAAGATCCACCAGTTTTAATAGTGGATTTGAAGGGGTTTCTATATATATTAATTTCGTATTTTCTTGAATACAATGTTCAAAAGCTTCTGAAGAAAGGTCTTTAGTAAAACTGTAATCTATGCCATAACTCTTGAAATGTGACTCAATAAAACTACGTGTTCCCCCATAAATATCATTTTGAATTACTGCATGATCACCAGATTTCAAAAAAGTTAACAAAGTTGATGATATCGCTGCCATTCCAGATCCAAAGATCATAGCCGCCTCCGCATGTTCTAGAGCTGCAATTTTCCTAGAAAGACTTTCTTGGTTGGGAGTATTGAAATAACGAGGATAACGCTTGGTATCAACATCTAAAAAGTCATAAGAAGTCGACATGTATAAAGGGGAAACAGCGCCTTTAAATTTGGTATCTTCTAAAGCACCTGCGTGGGTACAAATTGTATTAATTCCTTTCATATTTGAACTCATGGTGGTGGATTATAAGATCAATCTAGCTTTTTCCGATGTCATTAAACTGTTTAATTAATACAATGGCCCATATGACGACACATACCGACACAAATACAGAAAAAGATATCACTATATTATTAGCGGTCAAGGCGAAAGAGTTTAAAAAATATCATTAGACCTAAAAGCATTGGTGCCCAGATCCCTACAAAAATACCGTGTAACTTGTCTCCAGAAAAAAACAAATATTCGGAGACCCCTATAATAACTGCACACAAGCATAACAGCAATATATTAGTAACCCCTAGTTTTTTTATAAATTTCATATCAGTTTAATTTAAGTCCAAAGTATAAAAAAAATGTTGTTTATTATTAGTTTATTTCTAAAATCTACCCCTTGGTATTTATTATCTTCGTAAAAAAATAAACGATGTTAAAAGCAGTACTTTTTGATATGGATGGGGTCATTGTCGACACCGAGCCGTTGCACCACAAAGCCTACCTAATGATGTTTCACGATTACAACATTCAGATATCCGATTCAATGTATCGTAGCTTTACGGGCCAATCAACTCGGAGTATCTGTGAATTCCTGTGTGAGCAGTTTATGTTGAAAGTTAAACCTCTTGATTTAGAGAATACTAAGCGAGCACATTTCACTAAGTTATTTTTTGAAGATCCTGACCTTCAATTGCTTGATGGCGTAAAAGACCTTATTAAAAATTATCATGCCAATGGACTCAAGCTAGTTCTTGCATCTTCAGCATCTATATTGACCATTAACAATGTGATGAAACGTTTTAAATTAGACCCTTATTTTAAGGACAAACTAAGTGGTGCAGATTTGAAAGCCTCAAAACCACATCCAGAAATATTTATAAATGCAGCAAAAGCAGCTGGGGTCTCCACTGATGAATGTTTTGTAATAGAAGATTCTACCAATGGAATTATAGCAGCAAAAGAAGGCAATTTCTTTTGTGTCGCCTATAAAAGTAAAAACTCAAAAGATCAAGATTACTCAAGAGCAGATTTACTGATCTCTGACTATAATACTATTAAATACGATAAAGTTAAAGACCTATTTACTTCGACTTAATTCAGAAAATATTTTTTATACTTTCGATATGCTAAGATGGATATAAAAGTCAATGAAACTAGGGCAACTACAATGTAAGTAATGCTAATTTCTTGGTCATCTTTTGCATATGAGTGTAATCCAGCTAGGTAAAAATTCACCCCAAAGTAAGTCATCATTATACTTCCAAATGCTACCACAGAAGCAACACTAAAGCCAAATCGAGACCTTAACCCAGGAATGAGTCGCATGTGAATAACAAAAGCATAAATCATAATACTTATCAAAGCCCATGTTTCTTTGGGATCCCACCCCCAATAACGCCCCCAGCTTTCGTTAGCCCACATACCTCCAAGGAAATTCCCTATTGTCAGCATTACTAAACCGACAGTTAAGGCCATTTCATTAATAATAGTAAGCTCTTTGATATTTAGAGCCATTTTTTCCTTATTCTTTTCACTTGTTAATATCATTAGCAGCAATGTAATAAGGCCTAATATCATTCCTAATGTAAATGGCCCATAGCTACCAACAATAATAGCTACATGAATCATTAACCAATAACTATTTAGAACCGGCTGCAAGTTTCCAATTGAAGGATCCATCCAATTCCAGTGAGCGATCATCAATATCATAGCGGTTACAAAAGCAGTAGACGCAAACGTTAAATCGCTTTTCTTCCCTAACATTACACCAAAAGCCATCGTAGCCCAAGCTACATAAATCATGGACTCGTAAGCATCACTCCAAGGCGCATGACCTGAAATATACCAGCGTGCTATCAGACCAAGCGTGTGAAGTCCAAAACAAAACCAAATTAAATACTTAAACGTTTGAATTGAATAATACAAAACTCTGCTACGATCTTTGAAGATTTGAACAATAAGCAGTAAGAACATTAAACTACTAGCATACATATAATACTCAAATAGTTTCTTAAAAATATCATAGCGATTATACAAAATTTCAGTCTCAATTTTATCTTCACTTATTGTTGTATCACCACCATACTTTGTTTGAGTAGCTTTTATCGCCTCTAACAATTGTTGACTTTTTGAGAAATCTGTCTTTAAAATTTTATCATTTTGAAGGGTAGCCATGTAAGCAATAAAACCAGTCTTAATAAAATTCCCATAAAGTGAATCTTTTAATACATACCCACCTTCTCTAAATCCTTTTGAAGAAACCCAAGTATTGTTTTCATCATCAGGAATTGGATATAAACGCAAAGCACTTCCTTCTAAAGTATTAAACAATAAACTTACTCGTTGATCAGTCTCTTTGAAAATCTTTTGAATAGCAGTGGGTACTTGAGCACTGTAAGCATCCTCTAAATAAGGTCCAAGTTTGTAATCTAAATTTGGATCTAAAAAGTCTACCAAAGCAGCATATTTGGCAGATTTATTTAGCCCTAATAAGGTTCGAATCGTGTCTGCTTTTTTAGCTTTTAGATAGATTAAAGGAACATTATACCATAGTTGTGGACTCTCCTGCATGGAGAGGAATACTTGGTTTGCATCAAAACCCTTATAGATATCTTTTTTACTTAGCTTACGAAGTAATTCCGACGCATAAGTATTTATTGGCTTCATCCGCCCATCGGTGTCTTGTATAACTAAATGACCAAAAAGATCAGCTTGTAATGGTGGGGTGATGTTGAGTTTTAAAATTGAATCTAACTGTGTTTCTGTTGGACGTAAGTTAGTATGATCAGAGCCATGAGATGTTTGTGAATATCCATTAAAAGAAATCAAAAATAAAACTATCATCACCAGCTTAGATTTCTTAATCTTAATCTTATCAAGCTGACGTCTTAAAGATTCCATACGCGCATGCTTTGATAATAAAACAGCCATTAACCCAAAATACAATAGATAATAACCCAAATATGTAAACCATGTACCCCAATAGTCATGATTTACAGATAAAATCGTCCCTTCTTCATCAGGATCAAAAGAAGATTGAAAAAATTTATATCCACGATGGTTTAATATATTATTCATATAAATGTGAAAATCAAAATCCCCTTTTTCAGCATCTAACACACTCACTTTACTTTCAAATGAGGCATAGCTTTTCTCTGTCCCTGGGTAGCGCTCTGCTATAAAATTGTTTAGTTTAACTTCAAAGGGAAGTTCCATGAGCTTAGAACCATATTTAAAGGCAAATTCTAACCCACCAACTTCAATTTGTTTAAATGGGTTTTTAGTACCCTTACCCCCTAGTAACTTAACTATTTTTGTATCACCATTAGCGGAAACTTTTAAGGCAATTCCGTCTTCGTCACCTTTTAGTAATTTAGATTTTTTAACAATATCAAATCCACCTTTGATTACTGGTTTTGGAAAAACTATAGCTTGATTTCCAATAATGTAACGCGAGCGTAAAACTAAGGTTTGAATACTGTCTTTTTTCAAACGGCCTTGAAAACGAGTAGCCATAGTCATATATTCGCCTTCGTATGGAGACTGAATTGTTAAATCATTTTCAGTATAGGTAATATTAATAGCTCCATCAGTTGGTTTGTTAAGCGCATATAGTACATTATGAATACTGCTAACCTGGCCTAATTTTAAGAAGTGATTATGAGGAGCTCCGTCTGCTGCTTCTACAATTTTTAAATAATACTCACCGTCATCAGATGGAATAATGTCTTCTTCAGCACCTGCAATAAAATCAACTAATTCAACAGAAACTTCGGAGCTACTGTAGGAAGTGTTAAGTAAGTATTTATTTAAGAGTCGTGGCGAAAAATCAACTTCATCTTCTTCTACACGGCGTTGAAGCTGCCCATTAATTTCAAAATCGCCATCAATATAAGTTGTTAAGTATGTCTTCTGAGATAAAAAAGTATTTTCAGTGGCGCCTTCACGAATCGCCATCATACCTTCAAAACCATAATATCGTGTAATAAACGCACCCAAAAGAATAAATATAAAAGAAAGATGCAGTGTTAATGTGGCCCATTTTTCTTTTCTTAATAATCGATATCTAAAAATATTTCCCGTAAAATTAATAATGAAAACACCCATAATTGCTTCAAACCACCAAGCGTTATAAATAAGTGTTCTCGAATATGGAGTTGGTGATGTGCTTTGGCCTTGATCCATAAAAGTTCCTACAGCCATTGCAATTGCAAAAACAATGAAAAGTGTTCCTGTTAAACGAGTTGAAAAAAGAAGATTTGTAAATTTTTTTAGCATCTCAAAAAAGACTCTTTTTATTAAGTTGCAAATGTACTTATTTAAATAAGAAAAGTTATTTATATTAATCGGATTTAACAGATATTTAAATAAAATAAGGGCATTGCTTTGGTTAAACTTTCAAAAGACAGATTACTTGTTTATTTTAGCTAAATGATATCAGTTATAGTTATAGGAGCAGGAAATGTAGGATCTCATTTAGTGAAGGCCTTTGAATCTTCAGAAAAGATTAACTTAATTCAATGGTACATTCGAGACAAAAAGTCAATTGTTGGACCAACCAAAGAAATTGAGTTATGTAATAACTTAAATAATCTAAAACTTGCAGATATCTATATTATTGCTATAAATGATAAAGCAATTGAAGAGCTTTCTAAACAATTACCTTTCGAAAATCGATTAGTAGTCCATACTTCTGGTAGCGTAGCACTTAAAAAACTAGACATGAAGCACAAAAGAGGTGTTTTTTATCCGCTTCAAACCTTTTCTAAGAACTCTGATCTTAAGTTTTCAGAAATTCCCTTTTGTATTGAAACAATGGACAAGGAAGATTCTGATCAGCTTAAAACTCTTGCAACCTACATGGGAAGTCCATCATACATGATTAATACAGAGCAACGGCAAGCCTTACACTTATCTGCCGTGTTTATCAATAACTTTTCGAATCAACTGTATCGTATTGCCCATGAACTTACTGATTATAAAAGTGTTAACTTCGATGTATTAAAGCCCTTAATTCTAGAAACTGCAAGAAAAGTGCAGCTTATGTCTCCATACAATGCACAAACAGGACCTGCTAAACGAAATGACTATGTAACCATTAATCACCATTTAAGAAACCTAGAAAGCCACCCCGAATATCAATCATTATACAAACAACTTACAAATTCAATAAAAACGACACATGGACTCAAAAAGCTATAAAGAATATCTAAAAGACATTACAGCATTTATTTTTGATGTTGACGGCGTATTAACTGACAGTTCGGTTTTAGTCACTAGCGAAGGTGAAATGCTAAGAAAAATGAGCACTAGGGATGGATTTGCTCTTAAAACGGCTGTAGATACTGGTTTTTTAATTTGTATTATTTCTGGAGGAAAAAACGAAGGAGTCAGAAAACGGCTGAAAGGATTAGGAGTTCAAGAAATTAGTTTAGGTGCACATGACAAAGTCAGTAATCTGAATGCTCTTTTTGCAAAGCACCAAATAAATCCTGAAAATGTGGTATATATGGGAGATGATATTCCAGACACACCACCTATGAAACTTGTAGGACTCCCCTGCTGTCCTCAAGACGCTGTTCCTGAAGTCAAAGCCGTTTCGAAATACATTTCACATAAGAACGGAGGCGATGGAGCTGTTCGTGATATTATTGAACAAGTTTTAAAAGTACAAGGTCATTGGTTGAAAGTATTCGATGCAAAATATGATTAAACTATAATTATGCTAGCAGAGGTTTTAAAAAACAAGCACTTAATTTTGGCGTCTTCATCTCCAAGAAGGCAGGAGCTCATTAAAGGATTAGGATTAGAAGTCGAGATACGAATTAAGCAAGTCAAAGAGGAATACCCAGATCAGTTAAGACATTTTGAAATATCTGATTATTTAGCACAACTTAAATCCTTGCCTTTTGAAGATACACTCGCTCCTGATGATATTCTTATTACTAGTGACACTATTGTTTGGTTTAAAAATACTGCTTTAGGTAAGCCAAAAGACGAAAAAGATGCCTACAAAATTCTAAAATCCTTAAGTGGCCACACGCATGAAGTAATTACATCAGTATGTTTCAAATCAATAGGTAAAGAAAAAATCATTAACTCCATTACCAAAGTAACTTTTAAACAACTGAGTAAATCAGAAATTTACTACTATATCAAAAATTTTAAGGTGCTGGACAAAGCTGGGGCTTACGGTATTCAAGATTGGATTGGACAAGTTGCTGTAACGAAAATAGAAGGCTCTTATTTTAATGTTATGGGGTTTCCAATAGACAAAATATATAAAACTTTACTTACATTCTAGGAAAAACTCAAGAGCTCGTTTTTCATTGTAATAAAAATCATTCCGACAGACAAATCCAACATGTCCACCTTTGAGAGGAGTTTCTAAATACAGAAACGGATTTTCTTTAGCTTCCTTATAAGGGAAACAGCCTTTGGATAAAAAAGAATCGTTCAGTGCGTTTAAAATAAGTACGGGGGTTTTAATATTGTTCAAAAAGTGAAGACTACTCGCTTTTTTATAGTACTCTTGTGCATTTTTAAATCCATGAGCACGGGATGTGTAAACTTCGTCAAAATCATTAAGAGTCCAAATAGATCTCACTTGAGTCTTTGTAATTAAATTGGGGTACTGTTTTTGTTTTAACTTTAAACGTTTTAGAAGCCCCCATAAAAAATTGATTTGATAAGGCAGGTTTCTGACTTCATGAAGTGCTTTTGCAGATCCAGATAAATCACAGGGAGCAGAAACGGCCATTGCTCCTTTTACTTGCGAAGGAATGTTATTGCATTCTCCAAAGTATTTTAAAAGCATATTTGCACCAAGGCTAATGCCTTTTATAAAAATTGAATCGTACTTATTCATTGAAATAACATGCTTCACAATGTCTTCCAAATCTTCTGTCATTCCAGAGTGGTAGGAAGAATACTTTCGATTTAGTTCTCCACTACAGCAGCGAAAATTTACACAAATAGCATCAATGTGATTTTTATTAAATAATAGTGCTGGGCCTGTAATATATGGACGCTGACCATGACCCTCCATTCCATGTAATAATATGACAACAGATTTCGTTGGGTTGTCTCCATAACTCCAATCTAAATCAATAAAATCGTCATCTCTGAGGGAAATTCGTTCTCTAAATTGATTTATTTTTATTCGTCTAATTAGTCCTGAGTAAACAGTAGCTATGAACGCGTTTCTAAAAAGAAAAGAAGACTTATAAGAGCTATCAACTATGGGCATTATATTCTATTGAAATTTTCAAAAAATTAGTTGTCTTTTTGGTTACTATAAATCGTTTATCAGAACGCGAACCTAAAATCCACACAACTTGATCATCACTACACAAAATTAAGGCGTTTTCTTTATCAATTAAAGAAATCTTTTCGTCTTTAAAAAACTTGCTCAACTTTTTCTTACCCCTCATACCGCTTGGATAAAAGTAATCACCTTCTTGCCAAGTACGTACTTTAAGCGGGAATATTAGAGAATCTGAATCTAAAAGCAATGATTCGCCAGACATAATTAAATTAGAATTAGTTGATTCCATTTTTAAAACGATGTTGTGACTAGGGATTTTAACTAATGACTGTAAACTTTCAATAGAAATGTCTAATTCAAATGGAGCTTCCAACTTGCATAAAAGTAAATGATTTCTGTTTTTAATAAGACGGTGTGATGGAGATGATATTTGTTTCCCTGTTTGTGCTTTTAAAAGATCTGTGATTTTATTCCAATCTGTAAAGCCATAAGGCTTAAAAAGTTGATAAAGATATGCTTTGGGATTATTTAAGCTTTCTATCAAATTGATTTTGTATAATATCTTATTTTCACTTACAGATTCAATTACCAAATCTTCAATATCTAAAAGATAATCTTCTATTATGGATTGTGATCCTTTTAAATGATCTTGAGTTTTCTTAAAACTATCGATAAAAGATGGGTTGATTTCTTTTAATAAAGGAATTATTGAGTGACGTAAGTTATTACGCAAATACATCTTGTTTTTATTGGAGCTGTCTTCACGCCATTTTAATTTTTCTGAGATTGCATAATCTAAAATCTCATCTCTAGAAAAATCTAGAATTGGTCGAACTATAGATCCATTTATTTCCGGAATTCCAGTAAGTCCCCCTAAACCTGTTCCACGAGATAGATTAATTAAAAATGTCTCTAAGTTATCGTCTGCATGGTGGGCTGTTAAAACGAAATCAAAACGATGTTGTTCCTGCAATGATTCAAACCACTGATATCTTAGCTGTCGTGCAGCCATTTGAATAGATTGTTTAGAGGACTTAGCATAAGTATCGGTATCAAAAGCAGTACTAAAAAACTCTATGTTGTGAATTTCAGCATAAGATTTAATAAAATCTACATCCTTATTACTTTCAAGACCTCTCATCTTAAAGTTACAATGCGCTAAAGAAATATTTAATCCTGTCTTCTTGCATAAGTCGACCAAAACCATGCTATCTAATCCACCAGAAACAGCCACTAATAAGCTAGATTCTTCTAAAAAAGATAACTTTCCTTGTAAAAGACTTTGGAATGTTTTAAGCATTTAACAAAATTACAAATTAATTCTCCAAAACACTACGCATAGCTTTAGCTTTCACTAGGCATTCTTCGTACTCTTTTTCAGGAATACTCTTAGAAGTAATAGCACTGCCGACAGAAAAAGAAATATACGAATTAGCCGCATTATATAAAATACTTCTAATGACGACATTAAAATCAAAATCACCATCTGGAGAAAAATAGCCTACAGCTCCAGAGTAGACACCTCTTTTAGTCTCTTCAAGCGCTTCAATGATTTTCATCGCTGATATTTTAGGAGCACCTGTCATACTACCCATTGGGAAAGTTGCAGCAATAACGTCCACAGGAGAAACCGTTGGTAAAGCTTCAGCTACAATTGTAGATATCATATGATGAACTTGTTTAAAACTATGAATCTCACAAAGATTTGTAACTTTAACGGTCCCTTTTTTAGCTATTTTAGATAAATCATTCCGAACTAAATCAACAATCATAATGTTTTCACTTCGTTCTTTTTGATCATTTTCTAATGCATATTTAAGTTTCTCATCTTCATTACTATTTTTAGAGCGTCTAGTCGTTCCTTTAATCGGTTGAGAGGTAATAAAACTGGCCTCATTTTTAATATATCGCTCTGGTGAAGAAGATAGTAAAAAATGATTTTTATTTTTAACGAATGATGCAAATGGTGTTTTAGTTATTGAATTAAGACTAAAATAAGTCTGCAATGGATTTAGCTGTGCAGTCGCATAAAATTCTTGACAAAAATTAGCCTCATAAATATCGCCTCTTTGGATATGAGACAGCATTGATTTTACCTTTTCTATGTACGTGGCTTTAGATAAACGAGATTCAATCTTAATCTTATTAGAAATATTGTATTGAGGAATTTCAGAGAATGAGCTTATATCTTCCAAATCAGACTCAATTTCATCAGAAACACAATTTAAATATTTTACTGTTAAATTATTATCTTTAAATAAAAATAGTTTCTGCGGCTGAAAGAAGTAAAGGTCTGGAAAATTTAGCCCATCAAAATTTTGTGAACTAAGTGATTCAATATCATTTTTTAAATCATAGGAAAGATATCCAAAAACCCAATCTTTAGTTGTTTCTTGATATTCCTTTAATTTATTAAAGCCATTCAAAGTATCTGTTTGAATTCCAGTGAAGGCATTCACTGCTAAAATGGTGTCATAGCTAGAATTAGAATGTAAACACTTGTTAGAATCTAGCCAAACAACTTCTTCAAATTGTTGAGACCAAGACAGTATTTGGGCTTTAAACTCTTCAACCGAAAGAAGTATTATTGTTTTTTCTCGCCTCACTGAATTAATTTAAGAAGACGAAGTTAATCACTTATAAATAATAAATCATCACTTTATGAGAATACCTTACCTTTGTGGCAAATTATTATTAATGTTATCTTTCGAAAACTTTAAATTAACTCAACCCTTAATCAATGCTCTTGATGATTTTGGATATTCCGAACCGACTCCTATTCAGCAAGCTGCATTTAATGTGATTTGCGCAGGAAAAGACGTGGTAGGAATAGCTCAAACTGGGACAGGTAAAACATTAGCCTATTTGCTTCCTATTGTTAAAAACTTAGAGTATTCTACACAAGAAAACCCGAGAATTCTAATAATGGTACCTACTCGTGAGCTTGTCGTCCAGGTTATAGATTCGTTAGAAGCTCTAAGTGTTTACACAAATAATAGAGCCTTGGGGGTCTATGGTGGAACAAACATTAACTCACAAAAACAACAAATATCAGAAGGAATTGATATTCTTGTTGCGACTCCCGGAAGACTTTACGATCTTGCCTTAAGCAGGGTCTTACAACTTAAAAACATTCAAAAACTAGTCATTGATGAAGTAGATGTAATGCTTGATTTAGGATTTAGACACCAACTTATAAATATTTTTGACCTTCTTCCTCAACGACGTCAAAATATTATGTTTTCTGCAACGATGACTTATGATGTAGATGTTTTAATAACTGATTTTTTTATAAATCCAGAACGTATTTCCGTCGCTCTTTCAGGAACACCTCTTGAAAACATACGACAATTTATGTATGAAGTTCCTAATTACTACACAAAAATAAATTTGATCAGATTTTTAATGAGTGATATTGAAGCTTATTATCGAGTACTTATTTTTGTATCAAATAAAAGAATGGCTGATAGACTATTCAACTCTTTAGAGGAAGTATTCCATGAAGAATGTTGTGTGATTCATTCAAATAAGACACAAAATTATCGTTTAAGAAGTGTCGAGCAGTTTAGAAATGGGGTCAATCGAATTTTAGTATCAACTGATGTAATGGCCAGAGGATTAGACATTGAAGGTGTATCTCATGTTATCAATTTTGATACTCCTGAATATCCAGAAAATTATATGCATCGAATTGGTCGAACTGGAAGAGCAAAAAGAAAAGGAATAAGTTTACTTTTGTGTAAAGTAGATGAATCAGACGCCAAGGATGCTATTGAGGGCTTAATGAAAATGAAAATTGAAAATATAGAAATTCCTGAACAAATAGAAATTTCTAAGGAACTTATTGAAGAAGAACGCCCACAATTAAAAGAACATTACAATCCACATAAAAGAACAGAAGCCGATACTAGAGGTCCAGCATTTCACGAAAAAAGCGAAAAAAATAAAAAGGAAAACTTAGGTGGATCTTACCAACGTATTATTGCTAAAAAATATAAAAAGCCTCAAACTAGAGGAGATAAAAACTACAACAGACGAAATAAAAAATAAAAAAAATTATATATGCAATGCACGATCTTCAGTAGCAGCCAAAGCGGCTTCTTTAATTGCTTCTGAATATGTTGGATGTGCATGAGACATTCTTGAAATATCTTCAGCAGAAGCTCTAAATTCCATGGCCACTACAGCTTCAGAAATTAAATCAGCACAACGTGCCCCGATCATGTGAACTCCTAAAATCTCATCTGTAGTCTTATCCGCAAGGATTTTGACAAAACCATCTAAATCCATACTCGCACGACTTCTTCCTAAAGCCCTCATTGGGAATTGACCAGATTTGTAATCAACACCATCTTCCTTTAATTGATCTTCAGTTTTACCAACAGAAGCAACTTCAGGCCAAGTATAAACAACCCCTGGAATTAGGTTATAATTGATGTGAGGTTTTTGCCCTGCTATAGTTTCAGCAACAAAAATACCTTCTTCTTCAGCTTTATGAGCCAACATAGCTCCTTTTACAACATCACCGATTGCATAAATATTTGAAGTTGAAGTCTGTAATTTATCGTTAACCTCTACCTGGCCACGGTCGGATAACTTGACTCCAGCAGATTCGGTATTTAGGCCTGAAGTATAAGGACTTCGTCCAACTGAAACTAGACAATAGTCTCCTTTAAAATCAACAAGTTCTCCTTTTTTATTTTCAGCAGTAACTAAAATCTCATTTCCATTTCTTTCAACTGAAGTTACTTTGTGAGATAGGTTTACTTTAAACTTTTGTTTTCTAAATACTTTATTTAGTTCCTTTGACAAACTTGAGTCCATCGTTGGAATAATTCGATCCATGTATTCTATTACTGTAACTTCAGAACCTAAGCGTTTGTAAACTTGTCCTAATTCTAGTCCTATAACTCCTCCACCTATAATTATTAAATGTTTAGGAATTTCCTTTAATTTCAATGCTTCAGTAGAAGTAATAATACGTTCTTTATCTACAGTAGCAAAAGTCAAAGTTGATGGTTTACTTCCGGTTGCTATGATGCTATATTTAGCTTCTATTTCCTTAATTGTATCTCCAGTGATAGCGATATGAGTAGCATCTTTAAAAGCTCCCGTGCCATGATAAACATCAATTTTATTTTTAGACATTAAGAAATCAATACCTCCAGTTGTTTGATCAACAACAGCTTGTTTACGAGCAATCATTTTTTCTAAATTGACTTTTATTTCACCTGGAATTTCAATTCCATGAGTTTCAAAATGCTTTACAGCATCGTCGTAATGATGTGAAGAGTCTAATAATGCTTTACTTGGAATACATCCAACATTTAGACAAGTACCGCCTAAAGTTGAATACTTTTCTATAATAGCTGTTTTCATTCCTAACTGTGCGCAACGTATAGCAGCAACGTATCCTCCTGGTCCTGACCCTATGATAGCAACATCATATGATTTCATAATGGTATGATTTTTTAATTAATAACAAAAGTACAAACATATATTCAATGGAAGAATAATTTTGGATCTAAATATTAACGGCGGTCGTATGTTTAACCTCTGATATTACAAACATACTATGTGTACTACCAATATGATCGATATTTGTAAGTTTAGAAACCATAAATTTACGGAAAGACTCCATATCTTCAACATGAACTTTGAGCAAGTAATCATAGTCACCACTAAGATGATAAACTTCAAGTATTTCGTCAATAATAACGACTTCTTTTTCAAATCTACTAACAAGTTCCTGAGAATGTTTTACTAACTTAATATGACAAAAAGCAACAAAAGCTCTTCCAATACTCTGTTTATTCACTAAGGCAACATATTTATCAATAGTTCCTGCTTTTTCAAGTTTTTTGATACGTTCGTAAATCGCTGTTACTGACATATGAAGTTTTGAAGATAGTTCTTTATTGGTTTGTTTTGAATCCTCTTGTAGAAGATTTAAAAGCTTAGTGTCAATTGCATCGAGTTTCATTTTGAAAAAATTTCTTAATATTAAAGTGTATAGTAAAAATATAAATTAATTATCTATATATAACCTAATACTTAGTTTTATTTATTACAAAACAATATAGTAGTTGTATTTGATTCTAAAATTTACGAAATTTATTAATAATTTATTTAAAACTAAATAACATGGCTATTAAACCTGCAAATAACATACAAGACTTAAAATATTTTGGAGAATTTGGAGGGGTTAACCCGTCTATATCTGATTCTTCAACTTTCACTTTTCTTTCTGCAAAAACAATGTTTGATACATTTGAAGGTAATGCAGATGGCTGCTATTTATATGCAAGACACACCACTCCATCAAGTATGTACCTAGGAGAAGCCCTTGCGGCAATGGAAGGCACAGAAACTGCTAACGTTTCTGCTTCTGGAATGGGATCAATAACTTCAGTTCTTATGCAATTATGTAAAGCAAATGATCATGTTGTATCTAGCCGTACAATTTACGGAGGAACCTACGCCTTTTTAAAAAACTTTGCTCCAAGACTAAATATTAATACGAGCTTTGTAGATATCACATGTCTAAAGACTGTAGAAGCTAAAATTACTTCTAAGACCAAAGTGCTCTACTGTGAATCTATTAGTAATCCATTACTTGAAGTGGCTGATATTCCGGGCTTAGCAAGACTCGCTAAAAAGTACAACCTAAGTCTTGTTGTAGACAACACGTTTTCCCCGTTGTCCATATGTCCTAAAGAGCTAGGGGCAGATATTGTAATTCATAGTTTAACGAAGTTTATTAATGGCTCTAGTGATACTGTCGGAGGTGTTGTTTGTGGAACACAAGATATGATAGATAACTTAAAGAGTGTAATAGATGGGGCGGCTATGTTATTTGGCGCAACAATGGATAGCCTTCGTGCTTCATCAATATTAAAAAACCTTAGGACCCTTCATATAAGAATCAAACAACATAGTTCAAATGCATTATATTTAGCTGAAAAGTTTGAAAAAGATGGAGTTAAAACAGTCTATCCTGGATTACAATCACACCCGTCACATAAAATATTCAAAAACATGATGAATGCTGAGTATGGGTTTGGAGGGATGATGACCATCGACGCTGGAAGCTTAGAAAAAGCGAATGCTTTAATGGAACTAATGCAAAAAGAAAACTTGGGGTATCTGGCGGTAAGCTTAGGATTTTATAAAACATTATTTAGCGCACCTGGTAGCTCTACATCATCTGAGATTCCAGAAGAAGAACAAAAAGAAATGGGGCTAACAGATGGACTTATTCGGTTTTCAATAGGTCTAGATAATGACATTAAACGCACCTACGATAAAATGAAAGCCTGTATGAAAATAATTGGTGTAATTTCTTAGATTCCTTTAAGTCGAGTCCAAAAAGAGTTTAAAGAACCTCTATTCACATCAGAAGCGTAAAATGGAGCAGCTTCCCAACGCTCTTCTTTTTTTGTAATCGTAAATTTAAATATCGTAGAGTTTGGGTCATTTTCATCCATCAATGGATACCTTAGATCTTTAAATAAATAAGTTTTAGGATCAGAGGTTTCGCTCAAACTATAGTAGCCTCCACTAAACCAGGAAAGCGTTTCTAAATCCTTAGGCATATCTCCAATTAAATCATGATTCTTTGGCAACTTGTGCCACTTACTTACAACCGGATTAGTATCTAGAATGGAATAAAAACCAACAAAATAGGCGTCAGTTGTTTCTGCAATTCCATACCATAGAAAATTATTTAAAATAGTAGGTTGAGTTTGGAAGCGTAGATAATTTATATGCTCTTTCGCTAAAGCCTTTTTGTAAACTAAATTAACATGGTATTTGTTGACCAGTGTCAGAATCATATACAAAGAACTAACCCCCAGCCCTAGCTTTAAAAATAGCCGACGTTTTGATGAATTTCTCCTTAAAAACATGACAATAATTAATGAAACTAAAAAAGGGAGCGTATATAAAGGGTCAGCAACTGAAATATTATTAAAAGCTACTCTATAATTAGAAAAAGGTGCAAATAACTGGGTGCCGTAAGCTGTGAAGGAATCTAAAATTGGATGAGTAAAAATAGAAGCAAAAAACAACCAAACCCATTCCCTTTGAGTTGTCATTCCGTATCGTTTTCCTCGATTGTAAAGCCAAAAAACAAACACTCCGAATGCAATAGCCCCTAAAATTGCAAATAAAAAGGAATGCATGAATCCTCGGTGAAATGCCATCGAATCTATTTCATTGTTGTAAATTACTCTACCAATAAACACATCTAAGTCTGGAACAGTACCACCAATAGCTCCAAAAAGCAATGCACGATTCCCTATCTTTTTTCCAAGAATGGCTTCTCCGCAAGCCGCACCTAATACTATTTGTGTAATTGAATCCATAATGAATTTTCAAAAATACAATTATTGAAGCAATAGAATCTAAAAAATACCATGAATTAACGATTGGTCAATATTAAAAAAAATAGATATTAAACAAAGATTTAATAGCCATGCATAGATAACTTTTCTATTTGCGTTGTTTCCTTAAAAATTGTAATATTACAAGGATTATGAAAGCGGCAACAGTCATACAGCTTAAGAAAGAACTTGAAACTTTAGATGAAGAACATTTAAGACAACTATGTCTACGACTTGCGCGTTTTAAAATTGAAAATAAGGAACTACTAACCTATTTACTATTTGAATCTGAAGATGAAACCTTTTATATCGCTGGAATAAAAGAACACACAAATCAATTATTTGAAGAGATTAATACTAAAAGTTATTTTTACATTAAAAAAAGTGTTCGTAAGATTTTACGTCTCTTAAAAAAGTATGCACGCTATTCAAATAGTAAAGAAACTGAAGTTGAGCTCCTGATCTATTATTGTATCAAGCTTAAAAAGCTTAATCCTTCAATAAATAACAACATTACACTTACTAATATTTTCCTGAAACAAATTGAAAATATAGAAAAGAAAATAATAAAGCTACATGAAGATTTACAATTCGATTTCAGAGAAAAACTTGAGCAACTCAATGAATAAAATTAAAATAATATAAATGAACATATTAGGAATAGATATTGGAGGAACTGGAATAAAAGGAGCTATAGTAGACTCCGAAACAGGTGAGTTGATTAGCGAACGGCTTCGTGTCCCCACTCCACAACCAGCAACCCCAGAAAATGTCTCTAATACGATGAAAGTATTTATGAAAAGTTTTGAATGGAAAGGACCTGTGGGCGTTTCTTTCCCTACTATAATAAAAAATGGTAAGGCAATGCACTTCGGCAATTTAGATCCATCGTGGGAACTTACTCAAATAGATACACTTTTTAAAAGTATAACAAACAATAACTATTATGTTGTAAATGATGCTGACGCTGCAGCCATGGGTGTTATGGAGTTTGGGGTTGGTAAAAATAAAATGGGACTAGTTATTACCATTACTTTAGGAACCGGAATTGGTTCAGGAGTATTTTTTAATGGACAACTGCTTTCTAATTTTGAACTTGGAAGGATGTATGGTCGAAAAGGGGATATTATGGAGTATTTCGCAGCAGACTCTGCAAGAAAAAGAGAAGACTGGAGCTTTAAGTCTTGGGGTAAACGCGTTAATTTCTTCTTAAAGCATATTGAAAACACATTCAATCCTGACCTGTTAATAATAGGTGGAGGAATTAGCAAAAAAATGGATAAATTTGAAGCATTTATTAACATAAATACTCCGATAAAAGCAGCTGAATTAAAAAATAATGCTGGTATAATTGGTGCTGCAATTTTTGCTAAAAAGCAGCTTAGTATTTAGTTTATTCCTATCCAACATTGACTATTAAATAAAAATTGCAACCAAATTAAATCTTAGCCTGATAGGTGAATAAATCGAAGTACCTACCTTTTTTGCTTATTAAATCATCATGATTTCCTCTTTCACAAATACGACCGTTTTCTATAACTAAAATCTGATCAGCTTTACGAATAGTACTTAAACGGTGAGCTATTACTATGGTTGTTCTATTTTTAGTTAATTCTCCAAAACTTTTTTGAATTAAAGCTTCGCTTTCTGTATCTAAACTAGAAGTAGCTTCATCTAAAATGATAATTTTTGGATCAGCTAAAATAGCTCTGGCAATAGCTATACGTTGTCTTTGCCCTCCTGACAACTTCACCCCTCTTTCCCCAATCAATGTGTCTAAACCGTCTTCAAAACGATCCGTAAATTCATTGACATAAGCTGCTTTTACAGATGCTTGTACTTGCATTTCTGTAGCATCGGGTCTTGGGAACATTATATTTTCTCGTACGGTACCTTCAAATAAAAACTCTTCTTGCAAAACTACACCTAAATGCTTTCTAAAACTTTGAAGTTTAACTTTCGACAAATCTTCTCCATCAATAGTAATGGTACCAGACTGAGGGTTTAAAAAAGTTGCAGAAAGACCAGCAATAGTAGATTTTCCTGAGCCTGAGCTACCAACCAACGCAATTACAGATCCAGAGGGAGCCTTAAAATCAATATTATGGAGAACATCTTTGTTTTTTTCGTACGCAAATGACACGTCGTTAAATATAAGCTCACCTTTAAAATCTTCAAGTTCAATATTTCGATTAATATCATCTTCTTCAGCTTTCATTCTCATCAACTCTTCTGTTCGATCTAAACCTGCCAATGCTTCTGTTAGTTGACTACCAATATTACTCATTTGAACTATAGGGGCAACCATAAATGCTAACAGAAAAGTAAATTGTAAAAAATCTCCTGGCGTTATTTCTCCTAGAATCATATAATGACCTCCAATGCCCATAATTCCAGTAGTGGCTAAACCAATTAAAAAGGTTGAAGAACTCGTCATTATTGCTGTAGCTGTTAAGCTCTTTTTTACATTGTTAAAAATAGCATCCACGCCTTTTGCAAAAGTTTCACTTTCCTGTGCCTCCGCATTAAATGCTTTAATAACACGAACACCCGATAAAGTCTCTGTTAATCTTCCTTTTACGTCGGCATTAATTTTTCCTCTAGCCCTAAAAATCGGACGTATATATTTAAACGCTTTGAGAGCAATTACTGCAAAAACAGACAGTGGAATAAAGGTAAAAAGCGTCATCCATACATTCATTTTTAATAGAATAATTAAGGTCAAAATAGCGGTAAAAGAGCCGCCTACCAATTGAACTAATCCAGTTCCAATTAGGTTCCTCACACCTTCAACATCACTCATGATCCTTGACACTAAAGCACCCGACTTAGTATTATCGAAAAAACTAATTGGCAATGACAATACTTTCTTTTGGACTTGAGCTCTCAATTCACTAATTAAATACTGCGCTTGAATACTTAATACTTTCGTAAGTAAAAAAGAAGTTACCGCTTGAACTACTATAGAACCTATAACAATAAAGATCAAAGAATACAACAGTTTGTAATCATTATTTGGCACCACTTCATCTAACAAGACCTTACTTTGTAATGGCAAGACAAACCCAGATAAGCTTCGAATGACTATAAGTAAGAGCCCTATCAACACCAAGTTTCGTCTGGGCCATATAATTGTTTTAAAAGCTTGCTTTAAGGTGACTTTTGGTTTTCTATTATCTTTTATTGTGGATTTTTTTAGATCTTGCATAAGGATTGATATTTATGATACAAATATAAGGCTGAAAATAAAGACCGATGGTCCTAAAAAACTGTTTTGTTAATTCGGTACAATATAGAAAACTGAAAAGTGTGCCAGCAATTTAATTAACAACTTCATTAAGTTGATAGATTATATCTTAAATTGAACTTCTAATAAAAAGTCTAAGAAAAAACCCATAACATTTGTTATGGGTTTTTTGTGCGGAGAGTAAGGGATTCGAACCCCTGGAGGTGTGACCCTCAACAGTTTTCAAGACTGCCGCATTCGACCACTCTGCCAACTCTCCTTTAAGCTGCAAATATAATAGCTTTTTATATCATTCAAATACTTTTATTAATTATTTTAAAAAATAAAACCAGCATTAAAATAGATACTTATTATATTTGTAACTTGACATATTAAGTAAACTAACAAAGATGAAATGGCAAGAAGCTATAAATGATTTTTCTTTATACTTAAAAATAGAGCGCGGCATGTCAAAACATACCGTACAAAGCTACACCCTTGACGTACAGAAACTAATTATGTACTTAAAAATTCATAATATGTCCCTGGGTCCACTTCAAATAACTAGTCTACAAATTCAAAGGTTTATTTATGAAATATCAAAAGACTTAAACCCAAGGACCCAATCTAGATTGATTTCGGGATTACGAAGTTTTTTTGATTATTTAATTTTTGAAAATTATCTAAACTCAAGCCCCCTAGAAGAAATAGAGGCCCCTAAAATAGGACGTAAGTTACCGGAAACAATATCAGTTAATGAAATTGATCTTGTCATAAGTGCTATAGACCTTAGCCAATCCAATGGCGAACGAAACCGTGCAATAATCGAAACATTATATAGTTGTGGACTTAGAGTAAGTGAGTTAACAACCCTAAAGATTTCTGATTTATTTTTTGATGAAGGATTTATAAAAGTTACCGGAAAGGGTGACAAACAACGTTTTGTTCCAATTGGACCATTGACGCAAAAATATATAAACCTTTACAAAGATCATGTTCGGGATTATATGAAGATTGAAGCCGCTTTTAAAGATATTTTATTTTTAAACCGACGAGGCAGACAGCTTAGTAGAGCAATGATTTTTACAATTGTAAAGTCCTTAGGAGAAAAAGCCAAGATTCAAAAAAAGATTTCTCCTCACTCTTTTAGACATTCGTTTGCGACACACCTTCTTGAAAATGGAGCCGATTTAAGATCTATACAGATGATGCTAGGCCATGAAAGCATAACTACAACAGAAATTTACATGCATGTTGATAAAACACATTTAAATAACGTCATGAGACAATTTCATCCAAGAAAATAAACATTAAATGATTTTATTTAGCAATGTTAACAGCACGTGTTTCACGTATAACCGTAACTTTAACTTGGCCAGGATAAGTCATATCTGTTTGAATTTTCTGAGAAATTTCAAATGATAAACTTCCTGCTTTATCGTCAGTTACTTTTTCACTTTCAACAATAACACGCAATTCACGGCCAGCTTGAATTGCATAAGCCTTTTGAACACCTCCAAATCCAAGAGCAATATCTTCTAAATCTTTTAATCGTTGGATATATGAATCCAAAACTTGCCTTCTTGCTCCAGGGCGTGCGCCAGAGATAGCATCACATACTTGAACGATGGGAGACATTAGAAACTTCATTTCAATTTCATCGTGGTGGGCTCCAATAGCATTACATACTTCAATATTTTCTCCATATTTTTCAGCCCATTGCATTCCTAAAATTGCATGAGGAGTTTCCATATCCGCTTCTGAATCTGGTACTTTTCCAATATCATGCAGAAGTCCTGCACGCTTGGCTAGCTTTGGGTTAATTCCTAATTCTGCAGCCATCACTCCACATAATTTAGCAACTTCCCTTGAATGTTGTAATAAATTTTGGCCATAAGACGAGCGGTACTTCATACGTCCCACTGTTTTTATTAATTCAGGATGTAATCCATGGATACCTAGATCAATAACGGTTCGCTTACCAACTTCAATGATTTCTTGTTCAATTTGCTTTTGAGTTTTTTTAACAATTTCCTCAATTCGTGCTGGATGAATACGCCCATCAGTTACTAATTTATGAAGAGATAAACGCGCAACCTCTCGTCGAACTGAATCAAAACAAGATAATATAATAGCCTCTGGCGTATCATCAACTATAATCTCTACACCAGTAGCCGCTTCAATTGCTCTAATGTTTCTACCCTCACGACCAATAATACGTCCTTTTACGTCATCAGATTCTATATTAAATACTGATACACAATTATCAACAGCTTCTTCTGTTCCTATGCGCTGAATTGTATTGATTATGATTTTTTTAGCATCTTGTTCAGCTGTTAATTTGGCTTCCTCCATGATGTCTTGAACATACACCATGGCATCATCTTTTGCTTCAGATTTTAAAGACTCAATCAACTGATACTTTGCATCATCTGCAGATAATCCAGATATCACTTCAAGTTGTTTAATTTGGCTTTTATGAGCTTTTTCAACTTCATCTTTACGTTTAGTTAATAATTCTGAGCGATGGTCATAATCTTTCATTTTTAATTCAAGATCAGATGATTGTTTTTTATTTTTTGAAAGTTCAGAAGATATTTGTGATTCTTTATCTCGGGTTCGCTTTTCAGCATCACTTATTTTATTTTCTCTAGAATTAATAACTTGTTCATGTTCTGATTTGAGTTCCAAAAACCGTTCTTTAGCTTGAAATATTTTATCCTTTTTAATCGCCTCTCCATCTGATCTGGCTTTTGAAATAATAGAATTAGCATCACGTTTTGCATTTTTAGTTACTTGCGATGCATTATTTTTTTCGCGGACTTTTGATATTACTAACCCTAAAACAAGTCCTAAAAGAGCTGCAACAGCGATTAATACAATATTATTTTCCATATATAATTATTTAATTTAAAAAAAGCCTACATCAATCTGATTTTGTATAAACTCCATAAATACAAGATTTAGAGCTGGAAAGCTGATCAAGGATCTGTTGCAAGACAGCATGCTTTTACAACTTAAACGTACTCTATTTTAAAGAATTTCCGTTGAGTTTATCAAAAAGTGACCAATATAGGCAGTAACCTTTATTTTATTTAAAGAACGTTATTGATTAAATGTGAATCTAATAATTTATCTATCGCAATTAGGCGGGATTCTAAATCTTCATTTAAACTCGAATTATCAATTGTTTTTTGTTCGTTTTGAGTAGCAAATTGAAGTGCACACATTGCCAAAACATCTTGCTTATCTTGGACAGAATAACTTTTCTCAAATTGCTTAATAGTTGAATCAATTTTTTGAGCCGCTGACCTAAGCCCTTGTTCTTGATCAGGTGTGATAGTCAATGGATATACTCGATTAGCTATCGATAATTTTATTTTTAACTGTTCACTCATTTGCTTTTTTTCTAATCAGACAGTTTAGAAATACAATCGTCAATGTCTTTGATTAAAGTATTTATTTTAAGTTTCGTAAATGTTTTACTTTCGTCACTGCCAAGGATTGAATTTGTAATTTTGAGTGTTTCATATTCATTCTCTTTTTCTTTTAGCGAATATAAAAGCTTAGAGTTCTTAGTATTTAAATCAACTAGTCTCTCTTTTAATGCTAAATTGTCACTTTTTAATTCGGCGAGTTCGTACATGATTCTTTGTACTTTTTCATCTAAAGAATTAACAATTAGCTCTATTTTACTCATTTACACTTTCAATACCTATACTACAAATTTAACATTCCAAAATTAATAACGCAATTGTTTTAGCCTAAATTTAAATTTATTTGTAACTCGTTGGACAGATGCTCTAAATTTATTTTTCTGTTAGTGGGTAATTGCATAATTTAGCAACTCTATCCTTTTTTATGAAGATCCTTATTTTTAGCTTATTTTTTTTTATTTTTTTTTGTAATGGACAAACTCCTTATGCTAAAGCATATTTTTCTAACCCTCTTGATATTAATTTAATTTTATCAGGCTCTTTTGCCGAATTAAGAACTAATCATTTTCATTCAGGTTTAGACATAAAAACACAAGGGAAAGAAGGATTTGAAACATTTGCTTCAGCTGAAGGGTATGTAAGTCGAATAAAAATATCC
Source organism: uncultured Formosa sp. (assembly GCA_913052445.1). Classification (GTDB taxonomy): domain Bacteria; phylum Bacteroidota; class Bacteroidia; order Flavobacteriales; family Flavobacteriaceae; genus Hel1-33-131. The sequence continues at coordinate 85,577 of CAJXDP010000003.1, read as the reverse complement.
AGAAACGGTTACGGAAAAGCCTTATATATAAAACACCCTAATGGCTACACAACCGTATATGCACACTTACAAAAATTCTCTCCTACAATTGAATCATACGTCAAAAAAAAACAGTATGAAAGAGAGACGTTTGAGATAGAACTGTTCCCTAAAGCAGGAACTCTTAAAGTGTTAAATAAGCAATTAATTGCCTTTACTGGAAACACAGGTGGGTCTGGGGGACCACATCTACATTTTGAAATTAGAGACCAGCAAGAACGGCCTTTAAACCCTCTAATGTTTGGCTTTGATATTAAAGACACGACCCCGCCTGTAATCTACGGATTATTTGGATATCCGCTTTCTGAAAAGAGTCATATTGGAGGAGATATCAAAAGAGTGAAGATTAAAATTGTAAAACAAGAAAATGGCACTTTTAAATCTGAGCCTATCAATGCTTATGGGAAAATTGGGTTAGGGATTATCAGTACGGACAGACAAGACTTGGCTTCTAACAAAAATGGGGTGAATAATATTCAAACTTTCTATAATGGACAAAAGAGTTTAGAAGTTAATTTAAATCAGTTTTCTTTTGATGAAACGAAGCACCTTAACCGATATATTGATTATGAATTTTTATATGACAACAATAAAAGAATTCAAAAGCTATTCATTGAGAAAAATAACCCTCTTTCCATTCTCAAAGCTTTCACCAACAGGGGTGTACTTGAAATAGAAAACGATTCAACTTCAATATATCAAATAATTGTTAGCGATTTTAAGGGTAATCAATCGGAACTAAACATACCCATTAAAGGCGTTTATAAACAATTACCTGGTCTAATAAATAAGAATACAAAACTACAACACATAAGCGCGACTGAGGAAACATTACTGCAAAAGGATAATGTGAGTGTACGTATATTAAAAAACACATTTTACGAAGATGTCGATATCCAATTTGAGGTGTCTAATGATACTCTAAAGCTTCATACAGCATTAATTCCGTTGCAAAAATCTATGACTATTGATTTTGATATAAGTCAGTATAAAGACGTAGATAAAACTAATTTATTCATTGGAAGTGTCTCACGCTATGGAAAGAAGTTACACTACGCCCCTACCAAGAAACAAGGCAATACTTTAACAACACGGACTAAATACTTAGGCATCTACACACTAGGAACTGACAATGAAAACCCTAAAATTAAGACAATAAATTTTAAAAATAAAAGTTGGATTAGTAATCATAGGTTTTTAAAAGTAAAAATTAGTGACAGTATCTCGGGAATTAAAAATTACAGAGCTTCTATAAATAAGCGCTGGATACTTATGGAATACGACACTAAAACAAAATTACTCACATATGATTTTGAAGATCATAGTACGATAGAAATTGAAAACAATTTAAAAATAATTGTAACAGACAATGTTGGTAATAGTTCAACACTAGAAACAGTTTTTTATAGAAAATAACTTAAAAATTTGAAAACAAAATTTTCGTATCCGTTTTTGATACTACTTGTAATGTTTATTCCAGTACTAGTTATTGGACAAACAGCTACAATTAAGGGGGTTGTTCTTAGTTTGCAAAACCAACCAGTACAAGGAGCAAACGTCACTTCAGGTGAAAATGGTACAACTACAAATTTGAACGGGTTTTACTCTATTAAAATTCTTGCGAACAGAAATGTTAGCATCAAAATATCTCACCTAAATTATAAATTCGTTGAAGCTACTTTCAATTTGAAAAATGGAGAAGAACTGGAGTTTAACCCCGTTTTAAAAGGCGGTTTCGAGCAAATTGAAACAGTTGTAATTACAGGATCTAAACGAAAAGAATTAGAAGGGATTACCACTATATCACCTAAAATCATTAGAACCATCAAGGGAGCTCAGCCTGGAGTTGAAAATTTATTAAAAACCCTTCCTGGAGTAAACATCACTAACGAATTAAGTACTCAATACTCTGTTAGAGGAGGTAATTTTGATGAAAATCTTGTGTATGTGAATGAGATAGAAGTCTATCGTCCTTTTTTAGTTCGATCTGGACAGCAAGAAGGCTTGAGTTTTGTAAATACAGCGATGGTACAAAACTTGAACTTTTCAGCAGGGGGTTTTCAAGCTAAATATGGAGATAAATTATCTTCAGTTTTAGATATTACTTATAGAACTCCGATTAATTTTGGATTACAAGCAGATATTAATTTATTAGGTGGAAGTATATCCACAGAAACAGTTTCAAAAAACTCTAAATTCTCAGTAATTACGGGGCTACGTTACAGAAATAATAGCCTTCTAGTAAACTCAAAAGAAACTGAAACTAATTTTAACCCAATATTTGCAGATGCTCAAAGCTATTTAACCTATCGATTTTCTGATAAATTTCATTTAAGTTTTTTAGGGAATTTGGCAATCAATGACTACCAATATTCGCCTAAAACTCGTCAAACAAATTTTGGAACTTTAGATAATCCAGTTGCATTATTAGTTTCTTATGAGGGGCAAGAAAATGATAAATACCAAACCTATTTTGGAGCATTTAAAGCAAGTTATTATGTTAATGAAAATTTAACACTAAAACTAATTACTTCTACATTTCATACGACTGAACAAGAGTACTTCGATATTCTTGCTCAATACCGTCTTGGAGAAGTTAACAGCAATATAGGAGACGAAAATCTTGGAGAAGTAGAGTTTACAGAAGGGATTGGTTCGCAGCTCAATCATGCAAGAAATGATTTAGATGCTTTAATAACAAATATAGAGCACAAAGGGTACTTAAAATCTGATGACAATAATTTCGAATGGTCTATTAAATATACTAACGAAGATATTCGAGACCGAATTGTTGAATGGGAAGTTATTGACTCCGCAGGATTTTTAATAAACCCTCCCAATTTAGATCAGTTTCATAACCAGCCCTATAGCTCGGATCAAGGTCCTATAATCCCTTTTCAGAACATCCGAGCTACGAACAGAACGCAGCTAAATAGATTGCAAGCCTATGGACAATGGAATCGACGCTCAATACTAGGAAACCATGAAGTATATGCTAATATAGGGGTTCGATATCATGGTTGGTCTGTTAAAGGCGAAGGTGTCGAAAGTATTTCTCAAGGAGTAATTAGTCCAAGAATCCAACTTGCAATCAAGCCTGACTGGAACAATGACATGTTATTCCGTTTAAGTGGAGGCGTTTACTACCAACCTCCGTTTTATCGTGAGCTTAGAGATAATAATGGAATGGTTAAAAGCGATGTGAAAGCACAAAAATCAGTTCATTTAGTTTTTGCTAACGAATATAGTTTTAAAATGTGGGATCGTCCTTTTAAGCTGATATCGGAAGCATACTATAAGAACTTAACGGATATTAACGCTTATACAGTCGAAAATGTAAGAATTAGATATGCTGCTAACAATAACACAAAAGCATACTCCTATGGACTTGATGTGCGTTTGAACGGTGAATTTGTTCCCGGAACAGAGTCTTGGTTTTCATTTGGTTACTTAAAAACAGAAGAAAACATAAATAAACAAGGATATATTGCACGACCAACAGATCAACGTTTAAAATTTGGTGTTCTATTTCAAGATTATATCCCACAAATTCCAAATATGAAAATGTATCTAAACTTAGTGTATAATACAGGTGTTCCGGGAGGTTCGCCAAGTTATGCAAGCCCTTATAGTTATCAAAATCGTTTACCAGATTATAAAAGAGCAGATGTAGGAATGTCCTACGTGATCATTAATTCAAATAAAAAAGGTATAAAAAAATGGCAAAAACGATTTAGAGAATTATCGCTAGGTATCGAAATATTTAATATGTTTAATGTTCAAAATTCAATCACTAATACATGGGTCAGAGATGTATATTCAAAACGACAATACTCAATACCAAATTACTTAACTCCTCGAATTTTTAATTTAAGATTAGGAATACGGTTTTAAGAATTTGCTTCTTCTACCAACTCTTTTAGAATACTAACTACAGATTTTAGTTCCTTTTTGGTGTTGTAAATACTAAAAGAAAATCGGATAGATGGTCTTTTTGCATCCTCTTCTTGTAGGATTTCGGCTAATACATGAGACCCTTTCCCGCTTCCACTCTGACACGCACTTCCTTTGGAGCATGCAATACCCTTTAAATCTAATTGGAATAAAAACATCGGTGCGCTAGTCGACGATACAGGTAGACACACATTTATAAGCGTATAGGTGCTTTGTTTAGAATCACTACAAACTCCATTAAATTTGATACATGGAATATGGGTCATTAACTGATTGATAAAATATAATTTAAGATCTTTGACTTGAGTGTTTTCTGCTTCCAGAAATTGATATGACAAGGCCAAAGCTTCGTCTAAACCAACAATATCATGAATACTTTCTGTTCCAGCACGAATTCCTCGCTCTTGAGTTCCTCCAATAATTAAAGACTTAATAGCTGAATTTTTTCTAATAAAAGCAAAACCAATTCCTTTGGGGCCATGAAATTTATGAGCACTTGCCACAAGGAAGTCTATTGGCGTTTCCTTCACATCAATATAATAATGTCCAACAGACTGAACAGTGTCACTATGAAAAAGTACGTTGTTGGCTTGACATAAATCAGCTACTTTTTGAATATCTAAAATAGTACCAATCTCATTATTAATATGCATTAATGAAACCAAGGTTTTTTTGGTAGATTTTAGAAGTGTTTCTAAGTGCAAATAATCAATACACCCATTTTCTAACAAATTCACATAACTCACCTCAACTTCGTAGTCTAACACCAATTGTTCTACAGTGTGAAGAACAGCATGGTGCTCAATTTTCGAAGTAATTATATGGGTAACCTTTAGATCTTTTACAGAAGACCTAAGAACTAAATTATCTGCTTCAGTGCCTCCTGATGTGAAAATTATTTCTGATGGAAGTGCGTTAATGTGAGACGCAATTCGCTTCCTACAGCTTTCAATAATAGACTTTGATGAACGACCAAAACCATGGGTGGAAGAGGCATTGCCATAGTTAGATTTTAAGACCTCTGACATTTTTGAAATAACTTCATCTCTAATTTGAGTTGTAGCAGCGTTGTCTAGGTATATTGAATTCATAGGATCCAGAGGTTTTTACAAAATTAATAAAATAAAATTTTACTCAAAATTATTCGAATTATTTAACAAATCAGTTACTTTTGTAATAAATATATATATTTGATATGAGATTTTTTTTAATCCTCATTTTTACTTTTTTTGTTTTCGTTTCTTGTAACGATGGTGATGTGATTTCGGTTGAATTAGATTTTGATAAAACCTTAACTCTTTGCGGGGATGAAACCACTTCAAATTATATTTTATATGATACAAAAACAACTCCTTTTGAATCATTAACACTACTATTTACTAACAACTATCAATCTGAAGCTATATTTAATTCTCAAGATTCTGGCAGTATTGTAACAATTCCTATAAATGGTAGCTCTGTAAAATTTAACTACAGAACCTATACAGCAGATCCAAATTTATATATCTGTCAAGATATTCCAGATGCTAATGTTTCTGTTAATGATAATTATGAAGCCTCAAGTGGGAACGCTATATTTACTACTACATTTATAGATGATGATAATGATGGTGTTCCCAACGAATTAGAATATGATGGAGATACTGACAATGACGGTATTCCTAACTACAAAGATAGTGACGATGACGGAGATAATGTTCCTACTGTAAATGAAAAGCCAGACCCTAATGGTGACGGAGATCTAGCTGACATGCAAGACACTGACGGGGATTTAATTCCTGATTATCTAGATAATGACGATGATGGTGATGGAACTTTAACTAATCTCGAAGACGAAAACAATAATGGAAATTTATTTGATGACCTAGCAACTGGAGCTGCAGTTGCGCGTTTTTTAGATGATACAGTGATGACTTCTTTTGAAAGTACCTTTGTAAGAACAAATGAATTTAGAAGAAAATTTACAGTTAATATTACCTTAGAAAATATCGATATCTCAATTCTATCAACAGATAGCTTCTTCCTTGGCTTTTATGAATACAATATTGATTATCCTGTTTTAGACTGAAAGATATATACTTCTGTTGCTCCTTGTCCATACTTTTGGTAATTAGCATCATAATATTTTATACCATCATAGCGTTTAAATAAATATTGGAGTTCAATTTTAAGTACGCCCTCACCTACTCCATGAATGAATATAATTCTTTGGATGCGCTTTTGAATAGCAAATTCTAAACGTCTTTTTGCTGTTTCTAATTGTAAATTAAGCATTTCATGATTTTGCATCCCCCGTTTGTTCCTTACAAGTTGATTAATATGCAAGTCGACCTCCATTGTTGGCTGGTTATGATCTTTGGAATATATTTTAGAAGGATTTTGTCTTTTCTTTGATTTCTTTTCTGTTAATACGCTGTCAATAGATGTGTTAGAAAACAAGGAACTTACAACCATTAAATTATCTTTAATTTTCACTAATTCACTAGAATCAAAAACCAAATCAAATCCGGTAGTTGTAGCTACTGTTATTTCAGAGCCATTAATATTAATAATTGTTCCCGATAAATCATCATCGAGAACTGCAACTGCATCATTAATTTTTAATTTCATTCTTCCTCATCATTTTCTATAAATGAATCATTTTGTAGGCGATCCCCTATTCCTTTAGATATGTTATACAGAGCAAACATTAGTAAAAATAGACCAGAAATTTGAGTAAATAAATTTGGTGCTTGCATAAATTCTTGAAGTAAAACCAAGAAAACTCCTAATCCCAAACACAAATAATAAAAAAACCTATTCGACATAACGTATAAACTAGAACTCAAAACTACAGATTTTGAATTGATGCTAAATAATAAATACAATTTTTTATTTCAAAATATTTTTCTTTCTTTTGAACATATATGCAAAAACGATAGCATGCCATTAGAAGATTTGATGATACCTTGCCTTAGTAAAGCTCTTTTTGGGTATGATTGTATGGGTTGTGGATTTCAACGTGCGCTATTATTGTTATTGAATGGCTCATTTCTAGAAGCTTTTTATATGTATGCTGCAATTTACCCCCTTACAATTCTTTTCTGCTTTCTGTTAATTACGCGATTTTATAAGTTTAAACATTATAACAAAGGCTTTAACGCACTGAGTATACTATCAATTACTACCATAATATTAAGTTACACTATCAAACAATTATTTATCTAAATTTAAATTAAATGAAAAAACAATTAAATACCACCCTAACTTACATTCTAAGTGTTATTGGGTTATTATGCTGCTGCTTTGGGGGTCTGGGGTTTCTGCTTTCAGGACCTGCATTTCTTATTGCTAATAACAAGCTGAAAGATGCCACACAAAATCCAGATGATTATGAAGGGAGTTTTAAGGCTATGAATACAGCAAAAATAATCGCATTAATCATTTTGATTGTAAATGTTTTGTACCTAATCTATAATATATATATTTATTATTCAGGAGGCTATGAAGAAGTGTTTCAAGAGTTTCAAAAAGCAATGAAAGAAATTGAAAATAACTCTTAAATATTATTACTAATCTGCTTAAGTATGAGGAGATTTTTTTATATTTATTTTTTTTTAATTAACTCTCAAGTCATAAAAGAAGATTAACGTTTTGTTAGTACAATTACGTTCATTAATTAATTTTACGATATGACTAATTAACAACAGATTAAATGGCCTTCAAAAATGTTCCCGATGCTTATAAAATTAATGATTTAATAAAACAAACAAACTATCTAGTTAATGGAGAGTTAAAAGAATGGTCAGGTAAAATGACTGATGTATATTCTACGATTTCTTCAACTGAAGATTATCGACCTACATTACTAGGAAGTGTTCCTGAGCTAACAAAAAATGAGGCTCTTGAGGCCTTAGATGCTGCTTCTGACGCTTATAACAACGGACAAGGCCTGTGGCCAACAATGAAGGTAGCAGACCGAATTTCTTGCATGGAAACCTTTGCTGAGCAAATGAAAACCAAGCGTTCAACCGTTGTTAAGTACCTTATGTGGGAAATCGGTAAAAACCTTGCAGATTCAGAAAAAGAATTTGATAGGACTGTTGATTACATTTATGACACCATAGACGACTACAAACAATTGGATCGTAATTCTGCTAAATTTCAAAAACACTCAGGGGTACATGCACACATTAGAAGAGGCCCTATAGGTGTTGTTTTGTGCCTAGGACCCTACAATTACCCTTTAAATGAAACGTTTGCACTACTAATCCCTGCCTTAATAATGGGTAATACTGCAGTATTTAAACCAGCTAAACTTGGTGTATTACTATTATCTCCACTTTTAGAAGCGTTTCAAAATAGCTTTCCAAGAGGAGTTGTAAATATATTGTATGGACGTGGGCGCGTACTTGCTACTCCAATCATGGAAACAGGTAAAATTGATGTGCTTGCTTTAATTGGACACAGCAGCTCAGCTAATGCATTACAAAATAGCCACCCAAAAAGCAACCGTTTGAGATCCGTTTTAGGATTAGAAGCTAAAAACCCCGGAATTGTACTGCCGGATGCGAATTTAGATCTTGCCATAGATGAGTGTATTGCTGGAACATTGTCCTTTAACGGGCAACGTTGTACAGCTCTCAAAATACTATATATTCACGAAAGCATCTCAGAAGAATTCAACAAGCGATTTTGTGAAAAAGTAGATGCCTTAAAATTTGGAAACCCATGGGAAGATGGTGTAAAATTAACCCCTCTTCCAGAACCAAACAAACCAGCATACATAAAAAGTTTAATTAAAGATGCTCAGAATAAAGGAGCAAAAATATTAAATTCTAAAGGAGGAAACATTTCTGATAATTATATATATCCGGCTGTAATGTCAAATATAAATAAAACAATGAAACTTTATGTTGAAGAACAATTTGGACCTGTAATTCCAATAATTGTATTTACTGACGTGCAACAAGTATTGGATGACATGGCAGAATCTAATTATGGACAACAAGTGAGTGTGTTTGGAGAAAATGTAAAGACATTAGCGCCTTTAATTGATGTGTTAGTAAACCTAGTCTGTCGAGTAAATTTAAATAGTTCTTGCCAGCGTGGACCAGATGTATTTCCTTTTACAGGAAGAAAAGATTCAGCATTCAGCACCTTGAGTGTTCGGGATGCGTTAAGATCTTTCTCCATAAGAACTTTTGTAGCAACTAAAGAGAATAGTTCAAATAATTCTATTCTAAAAGATCTTTTAGAATCTAAAAAATCAAACTTCATAAGCACAGAGTACTTGCTTTAAGTAACCTCTTCATTAACTATCTAAAACCCTCTAAAAGCAGAGGGTTTTTTGTTTTTTAGACATAAAAAAGAGTTTAAATTTAAGTTGTGTTTTAAAATTAAAAAAAATATCTTAAATTAGATTTTATTAATCAAAAAAAAAAGAAATGAAAAAAGTAATACTATTGATTACAATTATTTTAGCCTTTATAGCTTGTAAAAACACAAATACAGAATCTGCTGGTCCATCAGAAGCTGACAAAGCCACGTTTGCCCGCAACATAAAAGCTTTTGAAAACTATCATGTCAAGGGGTTTGCAACAGAAGATTTGGAACTACTATCATCATACTTTGCTGACTCTGTTAAATGGAGCCCACCTATGTGGAATGACAATAAGATACTAGGAAAAGATGACCTTATGAAAGCTGCAGAACAGTACTTTTCTGAATTTGACAACCTTACTTTTTTAGCTGGTGATGGTGGAATTGATAGTGACAGTGCTTATTGGGGAGGTTCATTTTATTCGGAATTGGGAGAACAAACATCTAAACCAAACGGAGTTCGTATCTATGGAACTTGGACGGGAATACATACGGCTTCTGGTGCAACTATTAATAACAAATGGTATGCAGTAGTGTCATTTAATGAAGATGGAAAAGTGGTAATGTTTTCAGACTGGATGGATGTAACAGGGATGCAAACTCAAATTAATGAACATGTTGCTGGTCAATAATTATTAAAATATTACATTAAAAAAAACCATTCAGTTGAATGGTTTTTTTTAATGTATTAACTTTCCTCGAAATCTTTTAAAGTTTTAATGATAATATCTACACATTCTAAAAGTTGAGTTTCGTTCATTACTAATGGCGGAGCAAAACGTATAATATTTCCATGGGTTGGCTTAGCCAGCAAACCATTATCTCTAAGTTTTAAACATATATTCCATGCGGTGTCACTTTGTTCATTGTCATTAATAATAATCGCATTTAGCAAACCTTTACCTCTAACAGTCCTTAATAAATTACTTTTAAATGAAAATTCAGTGAGTTTTGATCTGAAAATTTTTCCTAGTTTTTCTGCATTTTCGGCCAAATTTTCGTCAACAGCAACTTGCAGAGCAGCCATGGCTACTTTACATCCTAAAGGATTCCCTCCGAAAGTTGATCCATGTTCCCCAGGCTTTATAGTCATCATTATTTCATTATCTGCTAAAGCAGCTGAAACAGGGAAAACTCCACCAGAAAGTGCTTTACCAAGAATTAATATATCTGGCTTTACGCCTTCGTGTTGACAGCAATATAACTTACCTGTTCTAGAGATTCCCGTTTGAACTTCGTCAGCTATAAATAATACATTTTTAGATTTACATAGATTATATGCTTTTTTTAAATACCCTACATCGGGGACCATAACTCCAGCTTCTCCTTGTATGGGCTCTACCATAAAGCCTGCAACATTAGGATCTTCTAATGCATTTTCTAATGCATTTAAATCATTATATTTTACAATTTCAAAACCAGGTAGATAAGGACCATAGTCCTTAAATGCACTAGGATCTGTTGAAGAAGATACAGCCGCTAAAGTACGTCCCCAAAAATTATTTTCTGCAAATAAAATTTTAGCCTTATTCTCTTGAATTCCCTTTACATTATATGCCCATTTTCTACATAGCTTTAAAGCCGTCTCTCCTCCTTCAACACCAGTATTCATTGGTAAGATTTTATCATATCCAAATAGCTCTGTTACAAACTTTTCATACTCTCCTAATACGTTGTTATGAAAAGCACGAGAGGTAAGTGTTAATATACTCGCTTGTTCTTTTAAAGCATCTACAATTCTAGGGTGACAATGCCCTTGATTTACGGCAGAATAAGCGGATAAAAAATCAAAGTATTTTTTTCCTTCTACATCCCACACATAAACTCCTTCGCCTTTACATAATACTACTGGAAGAGGGTGATAATTGTGAGCACCATACTTATTTTCTAGTTCGATTGCTTGTTGTGAATTTAATTGGTTTAAAGCAGCCATTTTTAATAATTTAATAAATTTATAAAATAACTATTCCTTATCTACCTTTGTTCTTTCGAGAGTTCGAAAAATCAGCATGGGAAAGAAATCATCCCTAAGAGTTGCAATTTAGTAAATATAATTCATAACAAACACATCAATTTCACTACTATTCTTCGGCTAGGTTCATATCTTTTGTTAATATTGCAAACTATAATTAGGACAGGAACAAATGCCAAAAAGAGAACGAAATAAATTTGTAAAAAGAGGTCAGATATTAAAGTTAATAATTGAAGATTATGCTTTTGGAGGAAAAGGGATTGCCAGAATTCGATCTGAAGATGGGGAATTTATAGTATTTGTTCCTAACACTATACCAGGACAAAAAGTAAAAGTTCAAGTCAAAAAATCGAGCAAAAAATATGCAGAATGTAGCTTAATTGAGGTTATGGAAAGTTCGCCTGATGAAGTTGCGTTACCGTTTCAAGATATCCCAGGGGCACCATACATACAGCTACCAATTGAACTACAGCACAAATACAAAAAAGAAAGCACATTATCGTTATTCAAAAGAATAGGTAAGGTCTCAAATATCGAATCTCTTTTTGACGAATTGGTGACATCACCAAATGTTTTTCATTACAGAAATAAAATGGAATATGGGTTTTCTGCGATCGGATACGACCGCGTAAATAAAACTGATATTGACATTTTCACTTTAGGATTTAAAAGACGTGGAGTCTGGTGGATGGGAGACAACCTAGAAAAAGACTCTGGATTGTTTGACACACTAGTTGAAGATAATATTAGTACCATAAGGAAATACTGTGAATCAACGGGATTAGCTCCTTGGCATGGACCCAGAAAAGAAGGATTCTTCCGGTTTTTTGTGGTTAGGAAGTCTTATAAAACCAATCAACTATTGTTTAATTTGGTTACAACGTCTTACGAGCTTTCTAAGTTTGATTTAACTGCTTTTGCATTGATGATACAAAACCTATTTAAGGATAGATTCGCAGGACTTTTACACTCAATTAATGATGAAACGGGAGACAGAACACTCGCAACCGCTGGTAGCAGTCAACTTATTGCTGGGGACGATAAAATCATAGAAGAACTCCTTGGCTTGAATTTTGAAATTAGTATGAAAAGTTTCTTCCAAACCAACCCTAAATCTGCTGAAAAACTTTACACTAAAGTGATTGATTATGCGCTAGAAAATAAAGAAGCCATAGACAATACTATAGTCATGGACTTATTTTGTGGCACCGGAACTATAGGTCAGATTCTAGCATCCCGAAGTACCAATGCAAAAATTATTGGAGTCGACATCGTTGATTCTGCAATTAAAGATGCTATCAAAAATGCGGAAAGGAATAACATAGATGGTTTACAGTTTTATACAGCTGATGTTGGAAAGTTTTTAACAGAACACCCAGAGTATAAAAACAATATACGTACTATTATCTTAGACCCATCTCGTGCCGGTATAGCTCCTAAGACACTGTTAAAAATCATTAACATCAATGCAGATCGGATTGTCTATGTTTCTTGTAACCCTGCCACTCAAGCAAGGGATACTGAAAACATGATAAATCACGGATATGAACTAAAAAAAATAAGTTTGGTAGATCAGTTTCCTCATACATCACACATAGAAACAGTTGTCCTGTTCGAGAAAATACACGTTGAAACAATTTAATGCTTTTAAAAAAGTTGTACTTTTGATTTAAACAAAAACTAATATGAAATTGCTTACAAATTTAGAAATTAAAAAACGATTGATAGATTTTCCTGACTGGGACTATCATGACAATTCCTTATACACAGAATTTGAGTTTGATAATTTCAAAAATTGTATGAGTGCTGTGATGAGAATAGCCTTTGAATGTGAAAAACTAAACCACCATCCGGATTGGTCTAATGTATACAACTTACTAAAAATTAAACTTTCTACTCATGATGCTGGAGGAGTAACTGAACTAGATTTCAAATTAGCTAAATCCATAGAAGAAATTGTAGAAGTTGAATAAATTATAGATACTCAAAAAGTAACTAATGAAAAGACACTGTTTATTTCTATTGCTAATTTATATGCTTGTATTTAATTGTGAAAAGGATGATGTATGCCCAGAAACAACTCAAACAACGCCAAGAGTTATTATTGAATTTTACAACATTAATGCTCCCGAAGAAATTAAAGCAGTACCAGGTTTATTTGCTGTTGGAGTTGATTCAACAGATAATGAAGTAGCTATTCACAACGAACTTGTTTCTACACGTTCTTTAATTGAATTACCCTTACAAAATAACAGCAATCAAACAAAGTTTAAGTTATACAAAAGCTATGATATAATTGATTCGGTTATTAATGGTAATCCAGATGAAATAACTATTACATACAACATCGAAACCCTGTATGTTTCAAGAGCTTGTGGGTATATAAATAATTATTCCATTCAAACATTTAGCATTGCAACAGATAATGATCAATGGATAATTAATTCTGAAATTTTAATGACCCTAGTAACGAATGAAAATGAAATCCATGTCAAAATACTTCATTAGCTTTTTAGTCTATTTGGGGCTATTTATTAGTATTCATGCCCAAGAAGTAAATACAGAAGCCTCAGATAGCATTGTAGTACAAGAAAAGTATGGTCTACGTTTAGGGGCAGATTTAAGTAAAATAGGACGCTCTTTTTTAGAAACTGACTATATGGGGTTTGAAATCAATGGGGATTATCGTCTATTAAAGCGTTTATACCTGGCTGGTGAACTAGGTTCTGAAAAAAAGACTACTTCAAATGACTACCTAGTTAGCACCGCTAATGGAACTTATCTAAAGTTTGGAGTAGATTATAATATGTATGAAAATTGGGCTGGAATGGAAAATTTGATATACTCAGGATTTCGTTTTGGATTTTCAAATTTTAATCAAACCTTAAACAGCTTTACAATTTACGATATAAATAGTTTGACGTGGGGACAAAATGAATTTCTAGATAATGAAAAATTCTCTCGCCTTACCTCGGGATGGATTGAATTATTATTAGGATTTAAGACCGAGGTTTTAACTAATCTTTTTATGGGTTTTAATCTACAAATTAAAGGACGTCTATTTGAAACACAGCCTGATAATTTTGAGAACATTTTCATACCAGGCATTGGTCGTACCTATGATAGTGGAAAATTTGGCGTTGGTTTTGGATATAACATTAGCTACCTAATTCCATTGTATAAAAAAAGTAGGTAGAGTTTATTTTAAAAATAAGTTTTTTAAAAGTACCACAAGGTCAAGAAAATTATCTTTAAGAGCTTCTTAATTATCCCCAATGCAAAACATGATTTTATTAGCACAGAACGAAGGCTCATAACAATCAATTGTCAGCATTAAGATATAATTCTCAAATTTGAGAAATATTCCTAGTAAATTTATCTAACTAATTTTTTGTATTTAATTCGTTTAGGCATTAAGTCACCTCCAAGACGTTGCTTTTTATTTTGCTCATAATCACTAAAACTTCCTTCAAAAAAATAAACTTCAGAATTACCCTCAAAAGCAAGTATATGTGTACAAACACGATCTAAAAACCAACGGTCATGGCTAATTACTACAGCACAACCGGCAAAATTCTCTAAACCTTCCTCCAAAGCTCGTAAAGTATTAACGTCTAAATCATTAGTTGGCTCATCTAAAAGCAATACGTTTCCTTCTTCTTTCAGCGTCATCGCCAAATGTAAACGATTACGTTCTCCTCCCGAAAGCATATTTACTTTTTTATTTTGTTCACTTCCGGAAAAATTAAAACGACTTAGATAGGCTCTTGAATTAACTTGCTTCCCTCCCATCATGACGAGTTCCTGTTCATCACTGAAGTTTTGCCAAATTGATTTTTCTGGATCTATATTAGAGTGACTCTGATCTACATAGGCAATTTTAGCAGTTTCACCGACTTTAAAGCTTCCTTTATCAGAAACCTCTTCACCCATGATCATTCTAAAAATAGTTGTCTTACCAGCGCCATTTGGTCCAATAATTCCTACGATTCCTGCTTGAGGTAGATTAAAATTTAGATTATCATATAGGAGCTTATCATCATAAGCTTTACTGACTCCTTTTGATTCTATCACATTGGTCCCTAAACGCGGTCCATTTGGTATATAAATCTCTAGCTTTTCATCAAGTTGTTTTTGATCTTGACTCATAAGCTTATCGTAACTCTTTAAACGTGCTTTTTGCTTAGTTTGACGGCCTTTAGCCCCCTGACGCACCCACTCCAATTCACGCTCTAGTGTTTTTTGACGTTTGGATGCTGTTTTACTTTCTTGAGCTAAACGTTTCGACTTTTGATCTAGCCAAGAAGAATAGTTCCCTTTCCAAGGAATTCCTTCCCCTCTATCTAATTCTAATATCCAACCTGCAACATTATCTAAAAAATAACGGTCATGTGTAACTGCAATTACAGTTCCTTTGTACTGAGCTAAATGGTGTTCTAACCAATGAACAGACTCAGCATCCAAGTGGTTTGTTGGCTCATCTAATAATAATACATCTGGTTCTTGAAGCAATAACCGGCAAAGCGCTACTCGTCTGCGTTCTCCTCCAGAAAGTACTCCAATTTTTTTGGAACCCTCGGGAGTTCTTAAGGCATCCATTGCAATTTCTAATTTGGTATCTAATTCCCAGGCATTGGCCGCATCAATTTGATCTTGTAATTCAGCCTGTCTGTTCATTAGTTTTTCCATCTTATCAGAGTCAGAATACACCTCTTCTAGACCAAACATGTCATTTATCTTGTTGTATTCATCTAAAATGGCAACTGTTTCTGCAGCACCTTCACGAACAATTTCAATTACTGTTTTAGATTCATCTAATTTTGGTTCTTGTTCCAAGTATCCTACTGAGTAATCTTGTGAAAAGACCACATCTCCTTGGTAATTTTTATCAACACCTGCTATAATCTTAAGTAAGGTAGATTTACCTGATCCGTTCAATCCAAGAATACCTATTTTAGCTCCATAAAAAAAACTAAGATAAATATTTTTTAAAACAGGTGTATTAGCGCTTTGATACGACTTTGTTACTCCTGACATTGAAAAAATAACCTTTTTATCGTCACTCATTACACACGTCCTTTTAAAGCATTAAATACCCAAGCATTAGCTAAAAAACCAATACCTACTGATGCAAAGCCCCAACCAGCAACCTCATTGTACCTGAAAGCGCCTAAAGCTATTAAAGATAATCCTATAAATATCATTATATATGTTGCCCAAGCCAGTACTGTGTTTTTATTCATTGCCATGATTAATTATTTAATTACAAATATCGTTAATTTTTAAAACTTCCAATTTAAGTTTTAAGGAAAATTTAATTCTTATTATCAAAGATATATGCATTTAGGCCAGTCATTTTCTTGATGGAATGACACCATACATAGAATATTAGTCAAAGTTAAAATTATCTATCCAAAATTGGCACCTCAATAAATAGTAATTGAGCGGCTTCTTGGGCTTTTACTAAAAACATATCCACTTTTGAAATGCCAACTGAATCCCTTTGATTCAAAAGTTGACCAGCAACTTCAGAAACTCCTAAAACTTGCATCACATAAACACCATGTATTTCCGATTTTAACGAATACTCAAAAGTAGTTCCTGGTTTTAAATTTATTCTCGATACCTGTGCATCCTGATGGATTTTCAAATGAGAGCTGTTAGAACTGTCAATCGAGGATACCAAAACCTGAAGCACTCCAGTATTAGGTGTCTCAAAATAGGTTTGGTCATAACGAGGAGTCACGTTTTCTTTATTTGGGAGAATCCATATTTGAAACAAGCTTAAGTGTTCGGATTTAGAGCCATTAATTTCTGAATGTTGAATCCCAGTACCTGCTGACATAACTTGAACTTCCCCTGACTTGACCTCCTCCCATGTATTTCCCATTGAATCTTTGTGCATTAAAAGACCCGATAATGGGATTGTAATAATTTCCATATTATCATGTGGATGGGTTCCAAAACCCATTCCTGGTGCAATTAAATCATCGTTTAGAACTCTTAAAGTACCAAAATTCATTTTTTCAGCATTATAAAAATTAGCAAAACTAAAGGAATGATTCGCTTGTAACCAGCCATGATTTGCAAATCCTCTTGAGGCGGCCGCGTGATATACTAATTTCATATAATGATATATTTATAATAGTTAGTTAACAAAAACTTGAAACTCAAGAATATTGTTATTTTTGTAAAACAAATATAAGCGCCATGGATTTAAACTTCAATAAAAACGAAGATTATAATAAACTACTTGTTACCGATTTAAAGAAACGTTTAGTGCAAATTAAATTAGGGGGTGGTAAATCCAAAATTGAAAAAGAACATGCCAAAGGAAAACTAACAGCACGTGAGCGGATTGATTATTTACTAGACCCAAAATCAAAATCAATTGAAGTCGGTGCTTTTGCCGGTGATGGTATGTATGAATCACATGGAGGCTGTCCTTCAGCTGGAGTGGTAGTCAAAATAGGCTACGTAAAAGGAAAGCAATGCATTGTGGTTGCTAACGATGCGACGGTAAAAGCCGGTGCTTGGTTTCCTATTACAGCAAAAAAGAATCTTCGTGCACAAGAAATTGCCATAGAAAACAGATTACCTATTATTTATTTGGTTGATTCTGCAGGTGTATATTTGCCATTACAAGATGAAATATTCCCAGATAAAGAACACTTCGGTCGAATTTTTAGAAACAATGCACAAATGAGCAGTATGGGTATTACCCAGATAGCAGCCGTGATGGGAAGCTGTGTTGCTGGAGGCGCATACTTGCCCGTTATGAGCGACGAAGCCATAATAGTTGACAAAACAGCTAGCATTTTTTTAGCTGGTAGCTATTTAGTAAAAGCCGCCATTGGAGAATCTATAGATAATGAAACGCTTGGGGGGGCTACAACACATTGCGAAATAAGCGGTGTGACTGACTACAAAGCCAAGGACGATGGAGATGCTTTAGACAAAATTAAATCAATCATGGATAAGATTGGAGATTTTGATAAAGCTGGCTTTAGTAAAAAGCCTTCAAAAAAGCCCAAAGGTAATCTTAAAGATCTTTTTGGGCTGCTACCTAAGTCAAGAGCAGACCAATATGACATGTATGAAATAATAAACCGATTGGTTGATAATTCCGAAATTGAAGAATATAAAGCGGACTATGGGAAAACAATCATTACAGCCTATGCACGTATTGATGGCTGGGCCATAGGGATTGTTGCAAACCAACGTAAATTAGTTAAAAGTGCTAATAAAGAAATGCAATTTGGTGGAGTCATTTATAATGACAGTGCTGATAAAGCCACCCGATTTATTGCAAATTGTAATCAGAAAAAAATACCCTTAGTTTTTTTACAAGACGTCACTGGATTTATGGTGGGTAGTAAAAGTGAGCACAGTGGGATCATAAAAGATGGTGCAAAGATGGTCAATGCAGTAAGTAACAGTGTGGTTCCTAAATTCACTGTTATTATTGGAAACAGCTATGGAGCTGGAAATTATGCAATGTGTGGCAAAGCTTATGACCCGCGATTAATCGTCGCTTGGCCTAGTGCAGAATTAGCGGTGATGAGTGGTAATAGTGCTGCAAAAGTATTACTACAAATAGAGACCGCCTCTTTAAAAAATAAAGGTGAAACGATTACGACTGAAAAGGAAACGGAATTATTTGATCAAATCAAGTCACGCTACGACGAGCAAGTATCTCCGTATTACTCTGCAGCTAGAATGTGGACAGATGCAGTTATAGAGCCTACAGAAACTCGTGACTGGATTAGTATGGGAATTGAAGCAGCTGATCATGCTCCAATACAAAAAGCCTTTAACATGGGAGTTATGCAAGTTTAAGTTTTTCTAGGGTTTCTTGACGCTTGACCTTTCCAGAAAACGTATAAATAAATTTATCTACATAATAAATATGCTTTGGGCGTTTTAGTGGGTCAATAGTTTCAAAATCTAACGACTCATGAGCATTTGCACTCTCTATTACCAAAATAACAACTGATCCTAAAAAGGTGTCTTTTTGAGACGCTATAAAAAAACGATTCTGGATTAGCCCTTCTAGTTGCTGCTCTATCTCTTCGGGAGAAATCTTAATCCCTCCAGAATTAATAATAGAATCATAGCGCCCTAACCATTCAAAAGTTGTTTTAGAATGTAAACGGACAAGGTCGTTTGTATGTATAGTATTTGAGGCTAATTCCGGTGCCTCAATAAGTAAGCAACTTCGAGAATCTACAGCAATATTAATAGATGGAAATACTTCAAAAAAACAAAAAGATTTACTTATATTTTTTACCGCAATATGACTCACCGTTTCGGTCATTCCAAAGGTTTCGTAGACAGTTGAAGTTGATTCTTTTAATTGATCAATTAAAACAGAAGATAGCGGGGCACCGCCTACAATTAGGGTTTTAATTTGATTTAAATATGCGATTGATTTTTTAATTTGTAAAGGCACCATAGCACAAAAGTCATAGGATTTAGAAAGCGATTCTAAAGGAGATGAACTTGGCATTACACAATCTAATTCCAATCCTAAAACATAGGCTCTTACAAACATCATTTTAGCAGCAATGTAGGAGAATGGCAAACAAGACAAAGCAGAATCTCCAGGGCTTAATTTAAAATAGCTTCCGGTAGCTAAAGCAGAATTGACCATGGATTGTTTGGACATTAAAATAGATTTTGGAGTTGCTGTTGAGCCTGATGTTTGCAATGTAATTTCTGAAGACGAATCAACCCATTGTTCAATAAAAATACCCAAGGAGACTAGATAGTCATCACTTTGTTTAATAAAAACTCCAGCTAGGTTTAATAATCCGGGGTTATCATAAAAAACTCCTTCCATTTTAAATGAATGGTGCGGATGCTTATATGTCCTGTTTTCTTTCAACTAGTTTAGTTTAACTGTGAATGAATTAAGTATCTTTAGTTATGGACCCTGTTAATCTATTTTTCCAATCTGTCCATCTATAAACCTTAGAGAAAATAAATATCACGATCGGATAGATAATTAAAACTGAACTGAATATTTCAAAAGTTCCTATGTCTGGGTCTGATACATCCCTGAAAATTGAATTTGTTTGAAAAGCAGTCCAGTCGGCAGTGACTATAAGCGCTGTGAATAAGTTGTTCGCCGCATGGAATCCAAGAGCCAATTCAAGCCCTTCATCCATCAATGTAATGATACCTAAAAAAAAACCCGTACCAATATAATGCACTAATAATATATAACCGAGTTTGTCAATTTCTGGATTGGCAATATGAAGCATTCCAAATAAAACGGATGTGACAATCAAAGGGACCCATTTATTTTTACAAACCACTCCAATTCCTTGCATTAAATAGCCTCTAAAAAGATACTCTTCAAAACTGGTTTGAAGTGGGATTAAAATAATGGCAATAGCCACCAATATTAAAAAAGGTTTAAGCTCAAAATTAAATACATAATTTTCTGGAGATGACTGGTAATCTATCATAATCATTATAACAGATATAAATCCCCAAAATAAGAATGCAAACCAAAAACGTCTCCAATCTATTTTAGATCTTGACGTAGTTAAACTTTTAATCGATTGTTTATGTAAAACCTTAGCAACAATAAATATCCCCACAAGGCCTACTGCAAAAGACAAAAGCATAAGAAACAAATTTAAATTTGATTCTAACAATTGCATCATTTTAATTGGATCTAACTCCCCAAGCTCTGAACCTAATTGAAATGCTTTGACAATTAAAGCGACGGTATGAGGTATTTGTCCTAAAATAACAGCAATTACTATAATTGCTAGTCCTGCAACATAAAGCCACCAATCATGTTTGATTTTAAATGCTTGTTTAATAAACATAAATTAAAATTTTAAATTCCACTTTGTTTTTAAATCATAAAATAAGCGCCCTGAATTAACCAATAAAGGGGATTGAACATTATTCGTAAATAAACCACCCGTTCCTAACCCCTGAGGCAATGAGTTTTTAAGAGTGTATGTCCACTGTGAAATAGCATTTAACCCAACATTACTCTCTAAGGCACTTGTTACCCAATATCCAATGTTATTGGATTTAGCAACATCAATCCAATCTTGACTTCCTCTAAAACCACCCAATAAGGTTGGCTTAAGGATAATATATTGAGGTTTGATAGTTTGTAGCAAAAACTGCTTGTTTGTTACATTAAAGACGCCGATTAATTCTTCATCCAATGCGATTGGAAGCGGTGTATCCAAACATAACTGTGCCATCTCTTGAAGCTGTCCTTGTTTTATTGGCTGTTCTATTGAATGAATATTAAAATCTGAAAGCCGTTTTAATTTCTCTAAAGCTTCAATCGGATTAAAAGCGCCATTTGCATCTACACGGATTTCTATAGTTTGTGCACTAAACTCATCTCTAATGGACTTTAATAGCGCCAATTCTTTATCAAAATGAAGTGCTCCGATTTTAAGTTTTATACATGAAAACCCTGCTTTTAGCTTAACTTTAATTTGTTTTTTCATGAACGAAGATTCCCCCATCCAAATAAGGCCATTAATAGGAATTGAGCCTTGTCCCCTAGTAAACTCAGAAGGAAATAACTCAAAAGGCGATTTTTGGTTCAATGATGTAAAGGCCATTTCCAATCCAAATTGAATAGATGGAAACGCAATAAGTTGACCTAACAAAGCTTCAAGTCCTAAGTGAATGTTTTGACAAGCCCATTTTAGCTTCAACTCAAAGTCATCTCGATGATCAATACTTAAGCCCTTAAACATACCGCACTCTCCTACACCTTTTAAGCCATTATCTTCTAATTCTATTAACCAAGTATCCTTGTGAATTAAAACACCACGAGAAGTTCCACTTGGCTGTTTAAATATAAGTCTGTGCTTAAAAAAAGTTGCATTCATAAATGATTTATTACAATTTTAAATTAAGATATGACATGTACCAAAAATTAATGCAAGTAAAAATGTTGACAGAGCTAAAACTTTTAGCTGAGGATCATAATGCTTTGGGTTCTGTACTTTGTAAAAAATATTTAGATGAATAAATAATGGTGTAAGTCCGATCATAATTAGCGGAATTGAAAGGTCTTCTGAAGACAACGCAAAATATAGTAACATCAATAACATAGCTGTAAATATCAAAGTTAAATGGTAAATTCTAGCATTTTTTAGGCCTAAATAGCCTACAAGTGTGTGTTTATCAGATAATTTATCAGATTCAAAATCTCGCATATTATTTAAGTTGAGCACCCCAGTACTCAAAAGCCCTATTGTACTTGCTGGTAAGATCATTAAAAAATCAATTTGTTTAGAGTACAAAAAATAGGTTCCCAAAACACTCAGCCATCCAAAAAATAAAAATACCATAACATCTCCCAATGCTTTATAACCATAAGCAGAAGCACCTACGGTGTATTTAATAGCTGCTGTAATTGCTAAAACTCCTAGCACAATAAAAATAAATGAGGTGAAAAACTGATCAGCACCAAAGGCTTGGTATACTAGACTTACCACTAAAAAAAGACAAATAACAACATTGACAACAATGGCATTTCGCATTTGTTTAGGACTTATAAT
This sequence comes from uncultured Formosa sp., assembly GCA_913052445.1. Taxonomy (GTDB): domain Bacteria; phylum Bacteroidota; class Bacteroidia; order Flavobacteriales; family Flavobacteriaceae; genus Hel1-33-131. The sequence continues at coordinate 62,696 of CAJXDP010000003.1, read as the reverse complement.
ACCACTTTGTAAAGCACGCTCTGGACCAATACGATTTTCATTATCAGTTCCTTTTACACCATCCCCATAATCATTAGCAAGGTTTGATAAAATCTGAAAACTTAAAGTAGTGAGGACCGTTAACATAAAAACTGACAAGTCTAAAAGACCTTTTGAATAGGCTACTCCTGACCCTACTATGGCCCCAGAAATTGACAATGGCAACGTTCTAAGCCGACAGGCAGAAATCCATGCTTGAAACTTTTTCATTTTATGGAATCCATTTTTTATCAAAGTTTGGAGGTCTTTTTTCTAAAAAAGCATCTCGTCCTTCTTTAGCCTCGTCGGTCATGTAAGCAAGTCGTGTCGCTTCTCCAGCAAAAACTTGTTGGCCTACCATACCATCATCGGTGAGATTCATAGCAAACTTTAGCATTTTTATTGAGATTGGAGATTTAGCTAAAATTTCTTGTGCCCATTCATAAGCTGTTGATTCTAGCTCTGAATGTGTAACAACTGCATTAACCATTCCCATATCAAATGCTTCTTGGGCGGAGTAGTTTCTACCTAGAAAAAAAATCTCTCGTGCTTTTTTCTGTCCAACCATCTTGGCTAAATAAGCAGACCCATAACCTCCATCAAAACTAGTCACATCTGCATCTGTTTGCTTGAAAATGGCATGCTCTTTACTAGCGAGTGTTAAATCACATACCACATGTAAGCTATGACCCCCACCAACTGCCCAACCGGGAACGACTGCTATAACCGCTTTTGGCATAAATCTAATAAGACGTTGTACTTCTAATATATTTAATCGGTGGTAACCGTCATCACCAACGTAGCCTTCATGGCCTCGTGCTTTTTGATCCCCACCACTACAAAACGAAAAAATACCATCTTTTGAGGAAGGACCTTCTGCACTTAATAAAACCACTCCAATTTTTGTATCTTCATTTGCATCGTATAATGCTTGGTATAATTCTAGTGTTGTTTTTGGTCTAAATGCATTTCTTACATCTGGACGATTAAAGGCTATTCGAGCCACCCCATTAGACTTCTTATAGGTGATGTCTTCAAATTCTTTAACGGTTTTCCATTGTATTTTACTCATCGGATTACAATATTATTTTGTTAAATAAATCCCATCTAATTCTATTCGGATTTGTCTTTGTTTATATAAAGTTCCAACAGCTTTTTTAAAACTTTTCTTACTCATTTGAACCATTGACTTAATAGCCTCTGGAGAAGACTTATCAGTTAGTTTAATAAATCCGTTTTCATTATTTTCTAAATACTCTAAAATTAATTGTGCATTAGGTTCAATATTTCTATAGCCAATTTTTTCTAAAGTTACATCAAGTTTATTCCCTGGTCTAATTTTCTTAATGATCCCTTTAAGCTTATCTCCTACGCTAATATCTTTGAATAAATCTTGATTAAATATCAGGCCTAAATGAATTTTATTTACAATGACATTCATTCCTAAGTCAGAAGGGTGAGAAACAATTAGATCAACTTCATCAAAAGCTTCAACAGATAATTTTTTATTATCAAGAAAACGATTAGTTTTACTTGAAGCTACAAGACGCTCAGAAGTCTCGTCAAGATAACAGAATACCAAGTACCAACCCCCTGCTTTCATAGGGTAAGATTGTTCTCTAAATGGACAAAATAATTCTTTAACTAACCCCCAATCCAAAAAGGCACCAATTTCATTTACAGAATTACAACGAAGTAATGCGAACTCGCCTTTTTTTATATAAGGGTGATCTGTTACAGCAACAAGACGCTCTTCGTTATCTAAATATACAAAAACATCTATCTGATCGTCAATTTCAAAACTATCTGGGACATATCTGTTAGGAAGTAAAACTTCTTGATCTTCGTTATCACCCAAAAACAACCCTGGTTCTGTATCTCTTAAGATAGTTAATTTGTTATAGTCTCCTATTTGTATCATTTCACAAAGATAATGATAATCAAGTGAGAAAATAAAAAAGCAACACAACAAATTGCAAGGCTTAAGAATTGAATAATTGAAAAAAAATATTATTTAATAAAGTCAAAGTAAGATAACAGTATTCTATCATTTTCTGTAGATGGCGTAAAAACTTCTATAATCTTTGGTCTAGTACTCAAGCTATAGAATTTTTTCCATTTTGTATCTAATTCCTCTGTTGAACTTGCAGACATGTAGTCAAAATTAAAATGTTCTGAAATTGATTTTGCCGTAAGTGAATGATTAGTTTCAAAAAAGGTTGTAAAGTTTTCAGAATTTTTATTTCCCGGAAGAATTCTGAAAATGCCACCACCTCTGTTGTTAATAATTATTATGCGAAAACTGGACGGAATGTAGTTATTCCAAAGGGCATTACTGTCGTAAAAAAAACTCAAATCTCCAGTAATAAGTACGGTAGGTTTTTCAGAAACACAAGAAGCACCTACAGCGGTACTTGTTGAACCATCTATCCCACTAGTCCCACGGTTACAAAAAATAGTAAGAGACGTTTTTAGATCAAATAACTGCAGGTAACGTATAGTAGAACTGTTGCTTGACTGAACCATCGAATTGGCTGGAATGTGTTTCAAGATACTTTCAAAAGCTTTAAAATCACTAAACGGAATCGATTTCATATAGTCCTTATGCTTATCTAACCGTCTTTTCTTAATCTCATTCAAAGTTTTGAAATATGCACTATCAATTGAAAGAGTATTCGTATTTAAAAGATGTTCTAAAAAGGTGTTTGCTGTACATTTATAGTGCTTAGTTAAGCAAAAAAAAGTATTATTAGCTTGTACCGGATCTATATGCCAATGATATTTAGGCGCATAGGATCTTAAAAAAGTTTTAATTCTCTTGGAGACCACCATCCCACCAAAAGTTAATAGTATTTCAGGCTGGAGCGCTTCAAAATCAGTCGCATCTAAAGGAGTGATTAACTGATCAATACTAGAGAAAAAATTAGAGTGATGTAAATTAGACGTTGTTTCTGTAAGGACGACAATAGAGGAATCTTCTCCAATTAAATCTAAGTAAAGTTGTCTAATACTTTCAGGTTGATTTACTCCTACTAAAATCATTTTCTTTTTTGAAGAATGCCACCTTTTAATAATAGATTTAGGGAGTGATATCGAGGGTACTATTGAGTGACTTAAGTTGTCGTCTGTATCGTTTTTAAGAACCTCAATAGTTTCATATAGAGGTTCCGAAAATGGAGCATTAATATGTACTGGACCTTTAGATGTGTTAGCAACTTCAATGGCTTTAGTAATAATTGAATTGTTACGTTTAAAAGATTTGATAAATGATTTTTTTAAATCTTCTTTTAAATTGGCTTCATATAAAATATGAGATCCAAATACGTGGGGCTGTGTAATAGTTTGACCGTCCCCTATATTGATTAAATGATTTGGGCGATCTGCAGATATAACTACCAGGGGAATTCGACTATAAAAGGCTTCTACAACAGCAGGATAATAATTAACTAACGCACTTCCAGATGTGCAGACCAAAGCAACTGGTTCTAGAGATTGTTGGGAAATGCCTAGAGCAAAAAACCCGGCAGAACGCTCATCAACAATACTGTAACATTCAAAAAAGTCATTTGCTGTAAAACCTATAGTCAATGGTGCGTTTCGACTGCCGGGAGAAATCACAATATGTTTAATATTGTGAGCCTGGCATCGCTGGATGATCGACCGAGCTATAGGGTGTTTTGACTGTATCATGTTACAGGCGAAGTTATTTAATTTTTAGGGTTTAAATTGAATTGAAATAATAAAAATTTCCTAAAGCTTTAAAGGATGCTTTTAACTGTCTGTATTTTATTCAGTATCTCAATATATTCTTGTTTAGGGATAGAATCTTTTGTGATACCTCCCCCGCTATAAAGAATGGCTGTTGAACTAATTAATTTCATACAACGTAAGTTGACTGCCAAATTTGTAGACTTTCTAATCGTCTGATAGGCTCTATTTTCAATATTTTTTTTGGAGTTTCTAAACACAAAAGTTTCAGGAATATTTAACTCGCCAAAAAAACCAGTGTAATACTCCCGGTCGTAAGTTTCATTGGAATTAATAAAATCTAAAGCCATTGTCCTTGAAGTTCCACAGACAGCTGGCGTTGGATGTAACGCATGAATTAGGTCTTTTAAAGCCTCTTTAGAGTGTTTTAAACGTCCTGTTATAATTGTTTGGAGATGTAGCAACTGACCCGCTCTAAGTGTTCTAGGTCCGATAAGTTTTATTCCATCTAAATAGGCTTTTAAAACATCTAACAAATAGTCTGTAACAAAAGCATGTTCAGTATGGTTTTTTTCATCCCATTCAATTTCTTTAATAGCTTGATAGGGCTTGGTACCGGCAAGTGACATTGTAGAAACCAATTTACCTTCTAACTTAAGAAGTATTTCAGGTGATGCTCCTAGCCAAAAACCAGTTTCTGGGTGAAACCAACAATAGGTAAAGGCCGTTGGATACTTTTGAAATAGATTTTTGAAAGTCTCTATTGGACTGCAAGTTTCTAATTCGAATTGAAATGCGCTAGAAACCACCACTTTTTCCAGTTCAGAAGACTTTATTTCTTTGATTGCTTTGTACACTAAGTCTAAATGATGGCTTGAATCTTCAGTATTATTTGAAGGATTAGTTGGCGGACTAATTTCAAATTCAGCGGACTCTAGCTCGATAAAAGAAGATTTGTCTGTTGGAATATAATAGCGCTCTTTTTGATGGTCAAAAGGAGCAAACACAAATCCTGATTCGGAAAAGTCATTAATAGCATAGGACTCAGAATCCAATTGCATGTATGATTTTACTGAAGTTTGACCTGGTTTTGAAAACAGAACAAATGGGTGATTTGAATGTAAAACTGCTTCAATTTGATTAAAAAAATCAGTGGATGTTATCATATATTAGTGCTCTTTTGGTAATGAGACAGTTGTGAGCTTACATGTGGACACTAAATTTCCGTGATCATCAGTCACGTCAATATTAAAAATCTGCATGGTTCTACCTATATGAATAAAGGTTGCTTTAGCGTACACAAATCCATCTTTGACACTTTTTACGTGTTTTGCAGAAATATCTATTCCTCTGATAAAATACGCATCAGTATCAAGAAATATGTGAGATGCAAAACTACCAACAGTTTCAGCAAGAGCTACAGTAGCACCGCCGTGTAAAACGCCATCAGGCTGATGTACTTTATTAGTAACAGGCATTTTAGCAATAACAAAATCGTTGCCAGCATCAATAAAATCTATCTGAAGTGTTTCCATCAAAGTATCTTTGCAAGAAGCATTAGCTTTACTTAAAATTTCATTTTTGGATAATTTCATGGGTAAATAATTGTTGGTGTAAAGTTACAAAAAAGCCTAAGAAATGAAATACCATGTGAAGGTTAAAATAATACAAAAAAAAAGCGCAACCATAAGGTTGCGCTAATTTGTAATTATAAGTTTGAGTAACTTAAGCTGTTTTCTTAACAGCTAAAGCATAAACAACTAAACCAAATCCAATTTTGTTAATTGCATCAGCAATGTTGTACCAAACGTTGATATCTAATAAACCTTCAGTAGGTAATGCATCATACCATCCTGTAGTTCCGTCCATGTATCCTAATGGATAAATAGCCCAACCAACAAGTACGAACCAACATAGATATTTGTGAGCTTGTAAAACATCTCCACCTGCTTCAGTTGCAAGTTTTTTAGCTTCACCGAACCAAATCATGTAAGCAATTGCAAAATATGCAAGACCAGAAATAGTTCCCATAAGAACTGCATTACCACCAGATTCACCTAAGTAACCAAATACAAGCATAACAGTTGATAAAGCGATTAATTTCCACATTAATTGCTTAGTAGCTCCAGCTACTTTAAGTATTAAGTAAAATTCAACACACATTAATGGAACTGTAAGAATCCAATCTACATAACGGAAAGCAGTTACGTTAGAAAGTTCTCCAGCCATGGCTGCGTCACGCATGTACCAGTAGTGAACTGCTGCGATAAATGTAATTAAACCAGATACTAAAACAGAAGTTCTCCATTTTTTGTCAAATTGATTTAATGATAAAAAGAAAAAGGCAGAAGCTGCCATCATAGCCATACATCCAATGAAGAATGTAAAGTTTACTGGATCGTTGACGTTACCTGAAACGTCAGTAACTAAAGGTAAAAATAAGTTTGTCATTTTTTTAAATTTTGTTAGTTTGTTTAAACAAATATATAAAAAAAAATAACTTAAGCTGAGTAATATCTAAACTTATGGCAGTATGTTTGCATTTTAACACTATTTTATGAGTAATATTTTTAGATTCTCAATCGTAACCAGCTTCTTAGGATTATGGATCACAACCCATGTTCCTGAAAGTTTTGAACTTGTTTTTGGTTTTATTTTAATTTTTACTTTTGGTATGATTCACGGATCAAATGATTTGTTAATTATAGATAAGATTTTAGAAAAGTCAAAATATTACTCAAAACTAAGTGTGCTGACAGCTTACCTTTTAATAGTCTCTTTGGCTATTCTAATATTTTATTGGGCACCTACTTTGGCTCTATTACTATTTGTTTTATTTAGCGCCTATCATTTTGGAGAACAACATTGGGAACATAGTTTTACAAAATCTAACCCCCTAACTAAGTCAACTTTTTATTTTTGTTATGGAATGTTAATTTTATTTTTATTATTTGCTTTTAACGACACCGGAGTTAAATCGATTATTTTTGAAATTACCGGACGCCAATTAGTAAATTTACATACTTTACCCATACTAGCTACACTTGGTATATACACTGGAATCGCACTTATTATTGAGCTATACTACAATCGAATGTCTACAGAAATGGCACTTACAGAGCTATTCTCTTTGGTAGTTCTTACTATTATATTTAGCTCATCCACTCTTATATGGGGGTTTACAATATATTTTATAGTGTGGCACAGCATCCCTTCACTATCAGAACAAATTAAATTTGTATATGGTGACTTTAAATTAGAATCCGTTTTAAAATACTGCAAATCTGCAGCACCTTATTGGATCATTTCTTTAATTGGTATGGTCGGTTTATATACTATTTTTAGCGGAGATAAACACTTCTATTCACTTTTCTTTGCATTTATAGCGGCAGTTACATTCCCTCATGCATTTGTTATGGTTAAAATGTTTTCAAAAAAAAAGCACAATCATAAATGATCGTGCTTTTTTTTTAATAAACAAAACTAACTTATTCCTTTACTTCTTCGAAATCAACATCTTCAACATTGTCTTCTTGAGAAGCTGATGTATCCGGAGCACCTTCTGGGGCTGCACCTTGCGCATCTTGCTGTGCCTTATACATTTCCTCACTAGCAACTTTCCATGCTTCATTAATTTTCTCTAAAGCAGGATCGATAACCTCAATATCTTTTGTTTCGTAAGCCTTTTTTAATTCTACTAAAGCAGCTTCAATTGGCTGTTTTTTATCATCCGATAATTTATCTCCAAACTCTTTCAACTGATTCTCAGTTTGAAAAATCATACCGTCCGCAGCATTTAACTTATCTGCCGTTTCTTTTGCTTTAGCATCCGCATCCGCATTAGCTTCTGCATCTTGCTTCATTTTTTGGATTTCTTCTTCGGTTAATCCAGAAGATGCCTCGATACGAATATCTTGAGATTTGTTTGTAGCTTTGTCCGTTGCAGAAACTTTAATAATTCCATTGGCATCAATATCAAAGGTCACTTCAATTTGAGGCACTCCTCGTTGTGCTGGTGGCAAACCATCTAGATGGAAACGCCCAATAGTTTTATTATCAGCTGCCATTGCACGCTCTCCTTGAAGAACATGAATTTCAACTGAAGGCTGATTATCAGCAGCTGTAGAGAAAACTTGAGACTTTTTTGTTGGAATAGTTGTATTAGACTCTATCAATTTCGTTAAAACATTACCCATAGTTTCAATTCCTAGAGATAAAGGGGTGACATCTAATAATAGTACATCTTTCACATCACCAGTCAAAACACCACCCTGAATTGCAGCTCCTACTGCTACAACCTCATCAGGATTTACTCCTTTATTTGGCTTCTTTCCAAAAAACTTCTCTACTGCTTCTTGAACTGCAGGTATTCGAGTTGAACCTCCTACCAATATAATTTCATCAATATCACTTGTAGATAAGCCTGCCGCTTTCAAAGCAGTTTGGCATGGCTTAATGGTTCTTTTTACTAGATCAGCAATTAATTGCTCAAACTTAGCTTTTGAAAGTGAACGAACCAAGTGTTTTGGGCCACTAGATGTCGCCGTTACGTAAGGTAAATTGATTTCTGTTTGTGCAGAAGACGATAACTCAATTTTAGCTTTTTCGGCAGCTTCCTTTAAACGCTGAAGCGCCATAGGATCTTTTCTCAAGTCTAAATTTTCTTCAGCCATGAATTCTTCAGCCAACCAGTTAATGATTTTTTCATCAACATCATCACCTCCTAAGTGAGTGTCTCCATCGGTTGCTAGAACCTCAAATACACCATCACCTAATTCTAATACAGAAACATCATGCGTTCCTCCACCAAAATCAAAAACAACAATTGTTTGGTCTTTACCTTTTTTATCCATTCCATAAGCGAGAGCAGCTGCAGTTGGTTCATTTATGATACGCCTTACTTTAAGTCCTGCGATCTCACCCGCTTCTTTGGTTGCTTGTCGTTGTGCATCATTGAAATAAGCTGGAACTGTAATTACAGCTTCCGTCACTTCTTGATCTAAAAACTCTTCAGCTGTTTTTTTCATTTTCTGAAGAACCATTGCAGACAACTCTTGAGGAGTATACAAACGACCATCAATATCAACTCGTGGTGTATTATTATCTCCTTTAACCACTTTATAAGGTACACGTCCTATTTCTTGTTTTGAGTCAGAAAATTGATTTCCCATAAAACGCTTAATTGAATAAACTGTTTTTGTTGGGTTAGTTACTGCCTGACGTTTTGCAGGATCCCCTACCTTAATTTCTCCACCTTCAATAAAGGCGATTACTGAAGGTGTCGTACGACGTCCTTCAGCGTTAGTAATTACTACTGGCTCATTACCTTCCATTACTGAAACACATGAGTTTGTAGTTCCTAAATCGATTCCAATTATTTTACTCATAATATATTTATTGTTTAAATTGAATTTTTAATTTCACAACTAACCATTGACAATGATTATGCCATGCAATAAAATATGACAAGCTGTCATATTTTTTAAATTACTTTTTCATTACTTTTACAGACTACTATAACAAAAACGCAATATGTCAGCATTAAAAAAAGAATACAAACGAATTACTGTCAAATCGTTAATCGAAATGAAGTCATTAGGTGAGAAAATATCTATGCTCACAGCTTATGACTACACAATGGCTAAAATAGTTGATGGTGCTGGAGTTGATGTTATTCTTGTTGGAGATTCTGCCAGTAACGTCATGGCTGGGCACGAAACTACATTGCCGATCACTTTAGATCAAATGATTTACCATGCATCATCAGTAGTAAGAGCCATTGATAGAGCACTTGTCGTGGTTGACCTGCCTTTTGGAACTTACCAGAGTGATTCAAAAGAGGCACTACGTTCTGCAATTCGTATTATGAAAGAAAGTGGCGGACATGCGGTTAAGTTAGAAGGTGGCAAGGAAATTAAAGACTCAATTAAAAAAATATTAAATGCTGGTATTCCAGTAATGGGACACTTAGGATTGACTCCACAATCAATTTACAAATTCGGCACCTACACTGTCAGGGCAAAAGAAGAAGAAGAAGCGATTCGGCTTATTGAAGACGCAAAACTTTTAGAACGTCTAGGATGCTTCGCATTAGTTCTTGAAAAAATACCTGCGTCTTTGGCTCAAAGAGTTGCTGAAAGTATTAGTATTCCTGTTATTGGTATAGGCGCTGGTGGCGGAGTTGATGGTCAAGTACTTGTGCTTCATGATATGTTAGGAATGACACAAGAGTTTCATCCTCGTTTTTTACGCCGATATATGAGTCTACACGAAAAAATGACATCAGCTATATCAGAATATATAAGCGATGTCAAATCTTCTGAATTTCCTAACGAAAATGAACAGTACTAAAATGGGAAATAAGATTGTTTCCAATCCAGAGAACCTTAACGTTCTTCATGAAGATAATCATATCATAATAATCAATAAACGATCTGGAGACATTGTCCAGGGAGATAAAACTAAAGACACACCCCTGAGTGATGTTGTTAAAAACTACATAAAAAAGAAATATAATAAGCCCGGGGCTGTATTTCTGGGAGTCACTCACCGATTAGATCGCCCAACTACAGGAGTTGTAGTATTTGCAAAAACATCCAAAGCACTCACTAGAATGAATGCACTTTTTTTTAATAAAGAAATAAATAAAACCTATTGGGCTATTGTAAAAACTAAACCTAATGATCTAAAAGGTAGCCTTATAAATTGGTTAAAAAAGAACCCTAAAAATAATAAGTCAACAGCTTACCCTAATCAAATTGATAAAAGTAAAAAGGCTATTTTACATTATAAATTGATACATAGCATGGATAGATACCACTTGCTTGAAGTTAAATTAGAAACCGGTAGACATCACCAGATTAGAAGTCAGTTATCTTTTATAGGTAGTCCTATTAAAGGTGATTTAAAATATGGATTTGATCGCAGTAATCACGATGGAAGTATTCACCTACATGCTCAAAAAATATCATTTACTCACCCAGTAAGTAAACAAAAAATATCAATTATTGCACCTACTCCAAATGACCCATTATGGTCAGAGTGTAGTTCTAAAATAAATATATAAAAGATGAATTTAAAATTAATCTTAGAAAGTCAAAAAAAGTATTTTAAAACCCAGGCTACTAGAGATATTGGGATGCTTAAAAAACTCCTCGCTAACCTGCGAATTGAAATAATTAGTAGAGAAGATGAAATCTACGAAGCCCTTTTTAAGGATTTTAAAAAGTCTAAATTTGAAACTTATTTTGGTGAGATTGGAATTGTTATTTCCGAAATTGATGCCACTATTAAAAATATTAGCTCATGGTCTAAGCCAAAAAAAGTAAGAGCATCTGGTTTAAACTTTCCTTCTTCAGATTACATATATTCTGAGCCCTATGGAAGTGTCTTAATTATTGCGCCATGGAACTATCCTTTTCAACTTGCAATAGCTCCAATGATTACAGCTATTGCCGCTGGAAATACCGTTGTATTAAAACCTAGTGAAAATACAGCTAACACCTCTAAACTATTAGAAAATATCATTTGCAGTATCTTCAAGCCTGAACACGTAAGAGTAATTCAAGGTGGTGTCCCTGAAACTACCCTAATGTTAAAAGAAAGATGGGATTATATTTTTTTTACAGGAAGTGTCTCTGTAGGCAAAATTGTTGCAAAAGCAGCTGCTCCACATCTAACTCCAGTAACTTTAGAGCTTGGAGGTAAAAACCCATGTATTATAGATGACACAATTTCAACTGAATTAACAGCTAAACGATTAGTTTGGGGGAAATTTGTTAACGCTGGACAGACCTGTATAGCTCCAGATTACCTATTAGTTCACTCATCTATAAAAAAACAGTTGATTTCTGACTTAAAAAAAGAAATTATCAGAGCATACGGAGAAAATCCGCAGAAATCTCCAGACTACCCAAGAATTATTAATACTAAAAACCTCACTAGACTTACAAATATGCTTGAAGACTCTAAAGTAATTTTTGGTGGTAAATCTGATGCTTCAGATTGCTTCCTTGAACCTACTTTAATTGAAGACCCTTATCTAGACTCAAAAGTCATGAAGGAGGAAATTTTTGGCCCTATATTACCCATACTAAGCTATGAAAGCGAAGCTGATATTAACGCTATCATAAGTAACTATGAAAAACCGCTAGGGTTTTATGTGTTTTCATCAAATAAAACATTTTACAGAAAAATGATTGAAACTTACAGCTTTGGAGGCGGTACAATTAACGACACTATGATTCATTTTGGAAACACCAATTTGCCGTTTGGAGGCGTTGGTGAAAGTGGAGTTGGAGCATATCATGGGAAGCTAGGGTTTGACACTTTTTCACACAAAAAAGGTATTGTTGTTAAAGGAAATTGGTTGGATATTTCACTTAGATACGCTCCATACACAAACAAACTTGAAAAGCTAAAAAAGCTCTTCAGAATTATTGGATAGGTCTAATAATTTCTTTTTTTTAAGTCATAGATTTTACCTATAGCTTATATTCAATATTCTGTTTTTCAATATTTTGTAAGATTTAATTAAACCATTTATTTAATATTAAAAATCCGTCTGCTACTTTATTGAGTTTAGTGCATAAATAGCAAAACTAGCCAACCAATGCCCGCCTTCATAACTATCTCCCACGATACTTGGCAAGGAATAATCAATATGTGAATTAGCAATATTACTTAGATGACTATAGCTCTTAATATCTTTAGAAATTGCATTAAGACTCCAGGCGCGAGAAAAATTAAGACCATCCAAATGAACCAGCTTACCGTCAGTTCGATCCGATACAATGCCAGGTTCTAAAGAAAAATTTGGATCCTTTAATTGTGGTAAAAAACCCTTAATCCATTCATTAAATTCTATGGGTGATAATATACGCTTCATCAAAGCTGCTTCTTCTAAACAAGGAGATAAAAAATCATATCCTCCAGGTTCCCATATAATTGGACAATTTTTGTCATTTAAATAAAAATCCTTGGCTCGCTCTCTAATAACTAACATCAATTCATCAGCACCAACTGTATTCGCATAATCCCATGCAAAACTCAACCCAAAAGCTGTATTAGAGTGCTCTCCCACTCTAATAGGATAATTCAGCTTAGGTAAAAACGAAATATATTTTGATACAATCAAATTAGTCAAAGGTTTTAAGTTTTCCTCCAACTTTTTGGCAACGGGATCCTCCCAAGTGTGAAGCTCATCTGCTAACTTCAACAACCAAGCCCATCCGTAAGTTCTCTCAAATGAGGCATTATGAACTCCATCAAAATATGCCACCTCTTTTGAAATATTTATTTCTGATATACTTTCTAATAATTTCAATTTTATTGATTCATTATTTTCTAGCGCAGGAAACTGCTTCAACAAACACACTAAACTCCAGTGGCCATGAACAGCAGAGTGCCAGTCAAAACAACCATAAAAACTAGGGTGTAATATTTTTGGCGATAATAAGTCTTCCGGACCTACAAGAGTTTGTCCAAGTTTGTAAGGATACTCATTATCAATGCAGTTCAATGGTAATTGGGCTAAACGATTAGCTTCTATTAAATTCAGTCTAGAAGACTCTGCCAAGAAAGCTACATCTGTATTGCCTTTTAATTGGTTACAGCTCAGGAGGAAAATGAAAGACAATAGGCTAATTGTTAATTTTAATGGCATAAGATTGTATGTTTTGGTACTCAATAAACTCAAGTAAAATTTTTATTGTAAATGCATAAATAAATGTAAGTAAATTACATTGTATATTTGAAAAAAAAAAAATGAAAAAATATCTTTCAGAATTTATAGGAACTTTTAGTATGATTTTTTGTGGCTGTGGTGCCATGGTTATCAATGACTACACTGGAGGTGTAATTACACACCCAGGAGTTGCAATAACGTGGGGACTCATAGTAATGTCTATGATTTATGCATTCGGAGATATTTCTGGCGCACACTTTAATCCTGCTGTTACTTTAAGCTTTGCTGTAGCCAAGAAGTTTAGCTGGAAAGAAGTTCCAATGTACATGACTTCACAGTTTTTTGGAGCTATAACAGCTTCAATAATTTTACTGTTTTTATTTCCTAAAAGTGATTTGGGCGCAACTATACCAATTATAGAGCCCTTAAAAGTATTTGTAATTGAATTACTTCTAAGCTTTTTTCTTATGGTTGTGATCATAAATGTATCAACAGGAAGTAAGGAAATTGGTCCCATTGCAGGCTTTGCAATTGGTGGTGTAGTACTATTGGAAGCAATGTTTGCTGGGCCTCTTACAAAAGCCTCTATGAACCCTGTAAGGTCTTTAGCTCCTGCTCTAGTTTCAGGAAACTTTTCTCATATTTGGGTGTACTTAACCGCCCCTTTTTTAGGGATGTTATTAGCTGTTTTTAGCTGCAAGCTTGTAAAGGATGAAAATTGTTGTGATGAAAAATGTTAATATTTGTTTAATTGTATAAATACTAGTTTAAACAACATGTATTTTTGTTCATTAATTTAAATATCTCATGGCCAAAAAGAAATCCTATACTCAAAAAATCTTAGTTGATCTATATATAAACTATGTTTTACAACATAATGATACTCCAAAATCAATTTATTCGTTCTCGCAATCTAACGGATTTGAAGAAGCTCAATTTTATAAATTTTTCGGAAACTTTGAAGCCTTAGAAAAAGCTATTTTCACGCAATTCTTCTCAAATACTATAGAAACTATCGAGTCCAGCAAAGACTACCAAACATACGATTCTAGAAATCAATTATTAAGTTTCTATTTTACATTTTTTGAAAACCTAACAGCTAACAGAAGCTATGTTGCTTACTCTCTAAGCGAAGGAAAAAACCAATTAGAAAACTTAAAGAAACTTAAAGGGTTACGAACTAAATTTTTAAGCTACATTGATCAATTAGATATCGAAGTACTTCAAATAAAAAATAAACAGTTAGAACAAATTAAGGATAGTGTTGTTCAAGAAACCTATTGGATTCAGCTTATGCTTACTCTTAAGTTTTGGCTAGATGACAATTCAAAGTCTTTTGAAAAAACAGATATTTTTATAGAAAAATCTATCAATGCTAGTTTTGATTTAATTAATCTTTCCCCTCTGAAGAGCTTTGTTGATTTTGGAAAATTCTTAATCAAAGAAAAAATTATTATGAAATAAATGAAGTCAATTAAAAGTATACCAACTTCAAAAATACAAAGAGCCAGCAAACTAGTTACAACTGGTGCTAAAGTAGGAGTAAATTATCTAAAATATTATGGTGAAAAACTAGTTAAAACTGAATCAGAAGCTAAAAAAAACTTAAACAAAAACAATGCTGAAGACATATATACAGGTCTAAAACAGCTCAAAGGAGGTCCTCTAAAGGTAGCTCAGATGCTTAGTATGGAAAAAAGTGTTTTACCTAAGGCTTATGTAGATAAATTTTCTCTGTCTCAATTTTCTGTTCCTCCTTTATCTCCTCCCCTAGTAATCAAGACCTTTAAAAAATATTTTGGCAATCACCCAAATCAAATTTTTGATGAATTTGATTCAGAATCTGTAAACGCTGCTAGCATTGGTCAAGTACATATTGCAGAAAAAGACGGTAAGAAACTAGCTGTGAAAATACAATACCCTGGAGTTGCCGATAGTATAAAATCAGATTTAGCTTTGGTAAAACCAATTGCTATTAAAATGTTTAATATTAAAGGAAATGATTCTGATAAATACTTTCGAGAAGTTGAAAATAAATTAGTGGAGGAAACTAATTACAGACTTGAAATCTCACAAAGCAAGGAAATTGCTAAATCTTGTGTTCACATCCCAAATCTATTGTTCCCAGAATACTACGACGACTATTCATCAGATCGTATTATTACAATGGATTTTATGAATGGTGAACATCTTTCAGAATTTGCCAAACACAACTCTGACACAAAAAAAGCTAATAAACTTGGACAAGCACTTTGGGATTTTTATATGTTTCAAATTCACACTCTTAAAAAAGTACATGCTGATCCTCACCCAGGAAATTTCTTGATTAACGAAGATTCTCAGCTCATCGCTTTAGATTTTGGATGTATGAAGTCAATTCCTAATGAATTTTACATACCTTACTTTGAACTTTCCGAAAAAAAAATAATTGACAATCCAGTACTATTTAAAGAAAAACTATACGAATTAGAAATTTTAACTTCAACAGACTCCGTAGAAGAACTAGATTTTTTCACAAATATGTTTCATGAATTATTAAGTGTTTTTACCCTCCCTTTTCATAAATCAATATTTGATTTTTCTAATCCAGAATTTTTAAATAAAATTGGAGATCTTGCCGATCGTTACAGCAAAAGCACCGAACTGAGAAAATTCAATGGCAATAGAGGATCAAAGCATTTTATTTATATTAATAGAACTTTTTTTGGACTTTATAATTTGATGTTTGATCTGAAGGCTTCGTCAATTAAAATTAATGAATTTAAAAACTACTAAATGTTACACTTAAAACGGGAAGATTTTGATGGTTTAGATCATATTTACAGAATCAATCTAATAAATAGCTGTTCAGGATTTAAGTCCGCAAATTTAATTGGCACAAAATCTAACGACGGGACCTCTAACGTAGCCGTTTTTAGCTCAGTTACACACTTAGGCTCAAACCCTCCATTGCTTGGAATTGTTTTTAGACCTGTAAGTGATGTTCCTAGAAACACTTATGAAAACATTAAAGAAACTGGTCAGTTTACAGTGAATCATATTCATTTAGACATTATAAAGCAGGCACATCATACATCTGCTAGATATGATAAATACATTTCAGAATTCGATATTACAGAACTTGAAGAAGAATATAAAAATAATTGGCATGCACCTTTTGTAAAGGACGTTCCTGTTCAAATGGCATTAACTTATTGTGAAGAGTATAAAATCAAGTCAAATAATACGATTCAATTAATTGCCGAGATCAAAGACTTATACATCAAAGACGACATTGTAGAGAAAGATGGATTTATAAACCTTTCGAAAGCTAATATTATGGCCATAAATGGATTGGATGGATATGCACTCCCATCTCTAAAAGAACGAATCGGCTACCAAAGACCAAAAAAATAAATACTAAAAAGTATTGAAAAAAATATTCTTACCGACTAAAGTTTGCCCACAATGTGAGCGACCATTTACATGGCGAAAAAAATGGGAGAAAAATTGGGAATTTATTAAATATTGTAGTAAAAAATGTAGTAGCAAAAAGGGACAACAATCATCTAGATCACAGACTAATTAAGATTATGAAACAGATTAGTGCTTAGTTCCTCAATCAATGTATTAGAAAGAGTGACAAGAATATATTTTCAAGCACACAAATCATTTAAAAAATATTCACAATTTGGTTTAAAAACTAACGACTATGGAACTAACATTAATTTTTCCGAATCAACTTTTTGAAAATTCAGAACTAATTCAAAGCTCTGAAAAAATCATCTTACTAGAAGAATTTCTTTTTTTTAAAAATTTTAATTTTCACAAGCAGAAAATTTTATTTCACAGAATGAGTATGAAATTCTATGAAAACTATTTAAAAGAAAAATGCAGCATTAAATATGTTAATTCAACCCAAGCAGATAGTGATGTAAGGGTCCTAATAAAAAACTTAAACAATGATATCCATAAAATATGTATATATGACCCTAATGACAACTGGCTTCACAAGAGAATAAAAACTGCTTGCGCAAAAAGAAATATTGAACTGGTAGTATTTAAAAACCCCTTGTTTCTGCTGGATAAAGCAGAACTAAATCCATTTTTTAGAGGAGATAAGAAAAAATTCTTTCAAACTTCATTTTACAAGAATCAACGACAAGAAATGAACCTTTTAATGCAACATGGATTACCAGAAGGAGGTGAATGGACCTATGACAAGTACAATAGGGAAAAATATCCTAAAGGAAAACTAACACCAATAGTTAAACAGCCTATTGAAAGTCCATACTTTAAGGAAGCCCTAACTTATGTTGAAAAAAACTTTAAAAATAATTGTGGTGAATTGCCTAAAAAACCAGAATATCCGCATGATTTTACATCTTCAAAAAAATGGTTTACAGATTTTTTAAAAATAAGATTTAACGAATTTGGGGCTTATGAAGATGCTGTTCTTAAAGATGAGTCTAAACTACACCACAGTTTGTTGTCTCCACTTATGAATGTTGGACTAATCGACCCAAATTATATAGTTCAGACATCTGTAAAACATGCAAGAAAACACAACATCCCAATTAATTCAACTGAAGGATTTATTCGACAAATAATTGGATGGAGAGAGTTTATTAGAGGAGTTTACATAGCAAAAGGTACTGAAGAGCGCACCAAAAACTTTTGGAACTTCAGTAGAAAAATGCCAGCTGCTTTTTACAATGGTACTACAGGAATTGAGCCATTTGACGATTCTGTAAAAAAAATCATAAAAACTGGATATATTAACCATATTGAAAGATTGATGATTGTTGGGAATTTGATGTTGTTGTGTGAAATTGATCCTGATGAGGTATACCGCTGGTTTATGGAACTTTCGATAGATAGCTACGACTGGGTCATGGTACCCAACGTATACGGAATGAGTCAATTTGCAGACGGGGGGCTCATGTCTACAAAACCATACATAAGCGGCAGTAGTTATGTTTTAAAAATGAGTGACTACAAAAAAGGCGAATGGTGTCCAATTTGGGATGCATTATTTTGGAATTTTATAAACAACCACAAAGAGTTTTTCAAAAAGAATCCAAGAATGAGAATGTTAGTAAGTTCTTTTGAAAAAATGAGTCCTGAGAAAAAGAAATCCTTGCTTGAAACTTCTGCATCATTTATTGCAAAACTAAAATAAAGTGCCTCCTTTACCCATTGAGTAAACAGTAAAATGTTAATATTTATTTAATTCTCATTTTAAATGACTTAACATTATGTATGTTTGAAAACTAAACAATAAAATTGGTTCTTGATACAACATACTACAACAAGGAACACAAAAAATCACTTGATAATTTTGTTGGCAAGCCCTATACTTTATTTGAGACTTTAAAACGAAACGGGGTGGGTTCAAAACGGATGATTGTTGAAAATGTGAGCCCTAACTTAAATGTCATTTTAAATAAGATTTCCGATATCAATTACGCCAATATTGAGATGCGTAAAAAAGGAATTTTAATTCACATAACAAAAGGACATAAAAACTACACATGGGCCATTCCTTTTTATCATCTAGTTATATATAAAACTGATGGTATGAGTATTCATGCCCAGGGAAAATTTATTCATTTTAAAAAATCCAAAAATTTTTACGAAAACAAAAGTTTTCTGAGTACATTGCTATACGAGAAAATACAATATGACGAACAATACAAACTTCCTGTATCATGAGTTTTAATACACTAGAACTTGATAGAATTATAGAAATGGCTTGGGAAGACCGAACTACTTTTGAAGCTATTGAACACCAATTTAAAATTAGTGAGCAAGAAGTTATTAAGTTAATGCGTACCTATATGAAACCTAAAAGTTTCCGTTTATGGCGATCTCGAGTACAAGGAAGGAAAACAAAACATCAAAAGTTGAGGTCTTTTGAATCGGGTAGATTTAAATGTTCTAGACAGCGACAAATAACTCATAACAAAATATCAAAGCGTTAAAATATATCATGAATAATCAAACTACTACCATAGATACAAATGTTTTAAATGGATTATCTAATCATGAAATTGGAGAAGATCACCTCTTTACTGGTTTAGAAACGCCAATGAAAAAAGACGCTTTCAAACTTAGTGACGAAGAAAAGAAAGCCAAAATCTCTATTTTATTTGAAGAAATTATGGATGTAATTGGGCTAGACCTTAAAGATGACTCACTAAAAGGAACTCCAGAAAGAGTTGCAAAAATGTACATAGATGAAATATTTTCTGGACTCAATCCGGCTAACAAACCTAAAGTAGCTTTGTTTGATAATAAATATCAATACAATCAAATGTTAGTAGAAAAAGAAATTACTTTTTATTCAAACTGCGAGCATCATTTTGTCCCTATAATCGGAAAGGCTCACATTGCGTATATTTCTTCAGGTAAAGTGATTGGGCTTTCTAAATTAAACCGTATTGTTCAGTATTACGCCAAGAGACCACAAGTCCAAGAAAGGCTTACAAACCAAATTGCAGAAGAATTAAAATTTATTTTAGGTACAGATGATGTTGCCGTTATTATTGACGCCAAACACCTCTGCGTTTCATCAAGAGGCATTAAGGATGATACATCTACTACTGTAACCTCTTTTTATGGGGGATCTTTTAATTCCTCAGCGAAAATAACTGAACTACAAAATTATTTAAAACTATAAATATGGATATTATCAAACAAGCAGAAGCTTTTGAATTAAAGCCAGTTACTTTCAAAACGACAAGTGAGCGTATAGAAGCCTCTAGAGAAGTGAAGAGTCTAATACTTGGTGTAAATGAAATTTACAAAACCAATAATGATCCTAATCTAATGGATTTAATGAAACGACTAACTGTTATTAAACAAAAAATTGAAAAGCGTTTAAAAGGACGTCCCCTAACAGCATGAAAAAAATTATTATTATTGGCGGCTCCAAAGGAATTGGAAAAGCAATTACAGAAAGTTTACTTTCAAACCATCAGGTAATTAACATAAGTAGAACTCCTCCAGGAATTGTACACGAAAACCTTTCTCATCACAGCTGCGACATATTAACAGAAGAGTTACCTGTAATTGACGTCGCTGATGGTTTGATTTATTGTCCAGGTAGTATAAACTTAAAGCCATTCAACAGGCTAACTATTGAAGACTTTAAAACAGATTTTGAAATCAATGTGATTGGAGCTGTTAAATCTATTCAAACATACACAAAAGCACTTTCACAAAGTGAATCAGCTTCTATCGTATTATTTAGTACCGTTGCTACTAAGCTAGGCATGCCCTTTCACGCTAGCATAGCAACCGCAAAATCAGCAGTTGAAGGACTTACAAAATCGGTTGCAGCAGACCTAGCGCCAAAAATAAGAGTTAATGCTATAGCACCGACCATTACCGATACTGAGCTAGCAGCTAAATTTCTTAGAAATGAACGAATGATAGAGAGTACAGTTCAAAGACATCCATTAAAAAAATACTTAGAACCTAAAGAAGTTGCAGCAATGGCAACCTACCTTTTGTCAGATGTTTCTAAATCAATTTCTGGACAAATATTTAATCTAGACTGTGGTATTGTATCACTTAAACTTTAAACAAATGAAATTTATAAAAATTAGTGCCGTATTTATCCTGTTAATTTTTTCATTCACCTCTATTTCAGAACTAAAATCCAAAGAAAATATGACATCTCTTTATGATATTAAGATTAATGCCATTGATGGAGCCCCTATCGATTTAAATAACTACAAAGGTAAATATCTGTTATTTGTAAATGTGGCTTCAGAATGTGGGTTTACTGGACAGTACGAAGATCTTCAAAAACTATATGACAACTACAAAGAAAAGTTAATGGTAATAGGAGTTCCTTGTAATCAATTTGGAGGACAAGAACCAGGAACATCCGAAGCCATACAGACATTTTGTAAGAAAAATTATGGAGTTACCTTTTTAATTACTGAAAAAGTGGATGTAAAAGGAAAAAATCAACATCCATTGTATCAATGGCTGACAAACAAGGATTTAAACGGAGTTGAAAATACCTCGGTAAAATGGAATTTCCATAAGTACTTAGTAAATGGTAATGGACAGTTTATAGATTATTTTTACTCAATAACTAAACCTCTAAGCAGTAAAATAACCCGACAATTAAAGTAACATATGTTTGGAATATTCAATAGAAAGTCCCCAGTAGAAAAACTTCAAGATCGTTACAAAAAATTAATGTCTGAATGGCATGAGCTTTCAACAACTAACCGCTCTGCAAGCGACTTAAAATATGCTGAAGCTCAGAAACTATTGGATGAAATAGACAAACTAAATAGCTAAATGAAGTTTTATAAAAATTTCATCTTATTTACTATTATCAACTTTAGTGCATTAGCAATTGGTAGCTGGCTAATGAACAATGGTCCAAAAACACAATGGTACACAAATCTGAACCAAGCGCCATGGTCACCCCCAGGTTGGGTATTCGGAATCGCTTGGAGCGTCATAATGTTACTTTTTTCAGCTTTCATGTCTTATTTGATTCAAGTTGATAGATCTAAAAAGGTCTTAGCACTTTTTGGAGCTCAGCTTATGCTAAATATATTTTGGAATTATCTATTTTTTAATAAACACCTAATAATTATAGGATTAATAAATATATTATTTTTAACCTTTTTAATGTTCTATTTTTTAATAGCCTTTAAGACTAAAATTAAGAACAAACGACTTTTCGTGCTTCCATATTGCATATGGTTAGTACTAGCCACTTCATTAAACCTTTACATAGCTTTACATAACTAAGATGAAGATTTACCAATTACATAAAAAACAAAAATTACCAATTAGTGTAGAAAAAGCTTGGTCGTTTTTATCAAACCCTGAAAACCTAAAAACCATTACCCCAGATTATATGTGTTTTGATATTTTATCAGGTTTTGATCGTCCAATGTACCCAGGCCAAATTATTCAATATATTGTAACGCCTATTTTGGGAATCAAAACGAAATGGGTTACTGAAATTACCCATGTAAAGGATCTACACTATTTTGTAGACGAACAACGCTTTGGTCCTTACGCATTATGGCATCACAAGCATTTCATTAAGGCGATTGATGGCGGAGTAGAAATGGAGGATATAATAGACTATAAAGTTCCGATGGGATGGTTAGGGCAGCTTGTACATCCCTTTATTGTAAAACCCAAGTTGGAAGAGATTTTCGCACACAGACAGAAAAAATTAATAGAATTATTTGGAGAGTACTAATATGAATTCGAAAGTTACAATTTTTTGGTTTAGAAGAGATTTGAGACTGCATGATAATCATGGATTATATGAGGCCTTGAAAAACAACGACTCAGTACTTCCTATTTTTATTTTTGATCAAAAGATTCTTGACTGCTTACCTAAGCAAGATGCCAGAGTTGAATTTATTCACAAGCGACTTACTGAAATAAATAATACTTTAAAATCTTATGGAAGTCAACTATCAGTATTTAGCGGAACTCCTGAAATAATATTTAGCCAACTAACTGTTGATTATGAGTTGAGTTCAGTGTATTGCAACCATGATTATGAGCCTTATGCGCTAACTAGAGATCAATCCATTTCTAATCTGTTAAAAGAGAAATCAATTTCATTTAAATCATACAAGGATCAGGTGATTTTTGAACGTAATCAAATTACTAAAGATGATGGGCTTCCTTATAAAGTTTATACTCCCTATTCAAAAAAATGGTTAGCTGCTTTTAATGTTGATCATTGTAAAAGTTATAAGTCCGAAAACTTACTCACAAGCTGCTCTCAAACTACTACTCACAATTGGATAGAACTAATACAACTAGGATTTGAAACTAGTCCAGTAAAAGTGGCACACTTTGATATCGATAAGAGTATAATAGAAAATTATGAGGCCACACGCAACTTTCCAGCTATAAACGGAACATCAAAATTAGGACCCCATTTAAGATTCGGATCTGTAAGTGTGCGTCAAATAGTATCTAAAGCTATTCAATTTAAAAATACAGTATTTTTAAAGGAATTAATATGGCGTGAATTTTTTATGCAGATTTTATGGCATTTCCCACATACAGTTACACAAAGTTTTAAACCTCAATACGACGCTATCAAATGGCGTAATGACTCTTCAGAGTATCAAAAATGGTGTGAGGGAAATACTGGCTATCCACTTGTAGACGCTGGAATGAGAGAATTAAACCAAACCGGGTTCATGCACAATCGTGTACGTATGCTTGCTGGAAGTTTCTTATGTAAGCATCTTTTAATTGATTGGCGGTGGGGAGAGGCCTATTTTGCTGAAAAACTTCACGATTTTGAACTTTCTAGTAACGTAAGTAATTGGCAATGGGTAGCTGGTTGTGGAGTTGATGCAGCTCCTTACTTCAGAATTTTTAATCCAACGACTCAAGTAACTAACTTTGATAAAGAGCATTTATACATTAAAAAGTGGGTCCCTGAATATCAAGAGTTAACCTACCCTACTCCTATGGTTGATCATAAATTTGCTAGAGAGCGCTGCCTTAAAACGTACAAAGAAGCATTAGGAAAATAATTAGAGTTTTTTTACAAATTTTGTAATTCTACACAACTCACAAGATTTGAGACTTCTTTCTTGAAGTTTGTTTTCTAACGTCATAAATCTATCCGTTCTATCTTAGCTCCAATAGCACGTAAACGGTCATCAATATTTTCATATCCTCTGTCAATTTGTTCAATATTATGAATAGTTGAAGTTCCTTTAGCGGATAGAGCTGCAATTAACAAGGATACTCCTGCTCTTATATCTGGAGAGGTCATCGTTGTAGATTTCAAAGTAGATTTAAAATCATGACCTATAACAGAAGCACGGTGAGGGTCACATAGGATGATTTTTGCTCCCATATCTATTAGTTTATCGACAAAAAATAGGCGACTTTCAAACATTTTTTGATGAATCAAAACACTTCCTTTGGCTTGTGTCGCTACTACTAATATTATACTCAATAAATCTGGTGTAAATCCAGGCCAAGGTGCGTCGGAAATAGTCAAAATTGATCCATCAATATAATTTTGAACTTCGTATCCATTGGTATGTGCAGGAATGAAAATATCATCTCCTTTACGTTCTAATGTAATTCCTAATTTACGAAATACGTTAGGAATTACTCCGAGGTTATCCCAACTCACGTTCTTTATGGTTAATTCACTTTTGGTCATAGCGGCTAGTCCTATCCAACTGCCAATTTCAATCATGTCAGGTAACATAGTATGTTCTGTACCTCCTAGGTTTTTCACACCTACAATCTTTAGCATATTTGAACCAATTCCAGAAATTTTAGCCCCCATCCTGTTTAGCATTTTACAAAGCTGTTGTAAATAAGGCTCACAAGCAGCGTTATAAATTGTAGTCGTTCCAGTTGCAAGGACCGCTGCCATTACAATATTAGCAGTTCCAGTTACTGAAGCCTCATCTAATAACATGTAAGTTCCTTTTAATTCTTTAGATTCTACTCCGTAAAAATGATCCTCACGGTTGTATCTAAAGTTTGCTCCTAGCTTAATAAAACCTTCAAAGTGTGTATCTAAACGTCTACGACCAATCTTATCACCTCCAGGTTTTGGGATATAGCCTTTACCAAATCGAGCTAAAAGGGGACCAACAATCATAATAGACCCTCTAAGTCCGCGACCATCAACCTTGAAGGCTTCCGTTTCTAAGTACTCTAAATTAATTTCATCGGACTGGAATGAATAGCTTCCCTTTTTTAGCTTATTAATTTTTACTCCTAACTTTTCTAATAAGACAATCAGCTTGTTGATGTCAATAATTTGTGGAATATTATGAATTATAATTTTTTCTGGAGATAATAAAACTGCACATAATATTTGTAAGGCTTCATTTTTGGCACCTTGCGGTTGAATCGACCCTTTTAATTGGTGACCCCCTTCAATTTTAAAAGTTTTCAATGTTGAGTAGTTTAAATATTAAACAGAATTAGTAACGTTTTCGATTCCTCTGATGATTTGACTTTTTAACGGGCTTTTTATGGCTAGCAAACTTACGTTGTGTTTTTAATAAACTTGTAGAATCACTTAAACCTTCTTTACTATCACGTAAATCAATTTTCCCATCAGAAAGCTCAAATAGATGTCCAAAAATGACACTATCTTCTACAGTATCCTTATTCCAGTTCAAGAAAGATTTTTTCATATGATTAGCGATGGTATACTCCAAAGCTTCCTTCATCTCACCAGATTCCCATGTATTAGCCACATCAATCATTGTTTTTATGTTATTTCCGTAAAAACGATACTTAGGAAAATTCTGGGGATACTTAAGCGGTTCAGGACGAACACTTAGCATTTCTTTAGTAGGAATTTCAAAAGGAGAATCGGCATCTAATTTTAAATCTGACATAATAAATAACTGATCCCAAAGTTTGTGTTGAAAATCAGGAACATCGCGTAAGTGGGGTTGCATATTTCCCATTATTGAGATTATTGCTTTTGCTAAACGGTTACGTTCTTCTTTAGAATCTTGAGCAACTGCATGGTTGATCATTTTCTGTAAATGTCTACCATATTCAGGGATAATTAAGTGCTCTCGTTCTGTGTTATACTGTAATTGATCTGTTAACGCTGTCATGTTGGCGATCTTTGTTTTAAAAATTAAGTCTTTGCAAAATACAAAAAAATAGTGTGAGTATGAGAGAAATTAATAATATGCTGTAGAGTGTATTTTTTAGAGTGATATAACCCCTTCAACTAAACGTCCAACTTGTTTATATTTTTCAATAACATCCTCTGGACTTTTCATAACCACATTCACTGAAACGCTAATATATGTGCCATTTTTAGAGGTTGTTTTTTTTATAACTGCTCCAATATTACCAAAAATAGTTTCTATTGTATTAACTTTAGATGGATTTGATTTGATAATAAATTTATATAAATACTTAGAAGGCCATTTAGCTGTATCGTACAGCTTTTCTTTTAAGTTAATATAAAATAATTCTGGGTTAGTGGTTGTATCCATTAATTCTCAATAAAGTACAAATATACGTTATATCTGATTTTTTATTTCCCTTTTAAATCACGAATTTTACAGAACTAAAAAAAACAATTTGAAGACTCAAAAAATAGCACTTATTGGAGGGCCCAGCTCTGGCAAAACTACTTTAATTAACGCTCTTAAGTCCGATGGCTATTATTGTATGGAAGAAATTTCTAGACAAATAACGCTTGATGCGCAAGAAAAAGGAATTGATCAGCTTTTTTTAGAAGACCCCTTATTGTTTAGTGAAAAACTATTATTAGGACGTAGAAATCAATTTACGGAAGCAGAATCTATAAATCAAGATCTTGTATTTTTTGACCGTGGACTTCCAGACGTTGTTGCCTATTTAGATTATTTAGGAAACAGTTATCCAAAGTCCTTTAAGACAATTTGTAGTGAACACAAATACGACTATATTTTCATTTTAAAGCCCTGGAAAGCAATCTATGAGCAAGATAATGAGCGTTATGAAACTTTTGAACAAGCAATTGAAATTCATAAGTTTCTTTTGAAATCTTACTCAGAGTTTGGATATACAATTCAAGACACTCCTTTTGGGACTGTCAAAGAACGAATCAATTTTATTATAAATCATTTATCAGATCAAAGATGAAGCATCCAATTGAAATATTGGAACATTATTGGAGTTTTTCAAAATTCAAACCGCAACAAGAAGCTATTATCGAAGCTGTTCTAGCAAATGAAGACTGTATAGCACTGTTACCAACAGGAGGTGGAAAATCATTATGCTTTCAAATACCAGCATTGCTAAGGGACGGTATCTGTATCGTTATATCGCCTTTGGTAGCCTTGATGCAGGATCAAGTTAATAACTTAAAATCAAAAGGGATAAAAGCAATGGCTTTAACCAGCGGGCTTAGTTATGATGACATTGACCGGATGCTAGATAACTGTATTTTTGGAAACTATAAATTTGTATATCTATCGCCTGAAAGACTGCAACAAGATTTGGTAAAACAACGTATCAAACAAATGAATGTAAATCTTATAGCTGTTGATGAGGCACACTGCATTAGTCAATGGGGACATGATTTTAGACCAGCATACCGTGATATTAAACTACTACGAACACTTCATCCATCTGTAAATATTATTGGACTCACGGCATCAGCGACTTCTAAGGTTGTAAATGATATTAGTGATCAGTTAGACTGTATCTCTCCACAAATTTTTAAAACTTCTTTTAAGCGTCCTAATTTAGCTTATTTAAGCCTAGATTGTGAAGATAAGCGTTCTAAGACTGTTCAGATTTTAAAAAAATATTCAGGATCCTCGATTATATATGTTCAGAATCGAAAAGCAACTTTAGAAATTTCAAGTTATTTAAATAAGATCGGTATTCTAAGTGGCTATTATCATGGTGGATTGAATACAAAAGAAAAAGAAATTCAGTTTAAGCTGTGGACCTCAAATACAAACCAAGTAATGGTAGCTACCAATGCCTTTGGAATGGGCATTGATAAAGCAAATGTTCAAACTGTCATACACCACAACCTTCCAGAGAGCTTGGAAAGCTATTATCAAGAAGCAGGCAGAGCAGGTCGAGACGGTGAAAAAGCATATGCTGTCATACTCAGAAATAAGTCAGATGAAATTGATTCAAAAAACAAATATATTAGTTCATTACCGGATATTAGTTATTTAAAAAATGTTTACAAAAGACTGTGTAACTATTTCCAAATTTCATACGGCGAAGGAGTCAATTCAGTTCATAGATTTAGCTTTAAATTATTTTGTGATAGATACAAGCTCCCCTCTAAACTAACCTATGATGCGCTTAAAATTCTAGATAGAACGAGTATTATCTCGTTAGAAGAACGGTTTAAAAATTCGGCTTTAATTAAAATTATGGTTAAGAACACAGCCTTATTTAACTATCTTGAAAAACATCCTA
Organism: uncultured Formosa sp.; assembly: GCA_913052445.1. Lineage (GTDB taxonomy): Bacteria > Bacteroidota > Bacteroidia > Flavobacteriales > Flavobacteriaceae > Hel1-33-131. The sequence goes on along the minus strand of CAJXDP010000003.1, from coordinate 34,354 downwards.
AGCAAGCGCTTATAATGAAGGTTCTTTTGAGAAGTCATGAAGGTCTCTTTGATAATACTACAGAAATATCGATTCAGGAAATCATAAATAAAACAAAACTATCTGAAAATAAGATTATTAAATTATTAAACCAGTTAAATAGACTAGAGATTATACAATTTGAATCTTCAAAAACTGATGCTAAAATCATATTTATTGAACCTAGAGAAGATGATAAAACAATTCATAGAATATCTAAAATAATAAAACAACAACAAGCCTTAAAAAGTGAACAACTTCAGTCTGTATTTGACTATATTAATAATGACGGCATTTGCAAGAGTCATAAATTACTTACTTATTTTGAAGAGAATGATTCTTCTAATTGTGGAATATGCTCTAGCTGCATAGAAAGCTCTAAAAATAAGCCACCTACAGAAAAGGATATTAAAATAGTAATGTCATTATTGAAAAAAGAGGAGCTATCATCTCAAAAAATTAAAGTATTGACTACTTTTAAAACCACTAAATTGTCGAATATACTGACCGATTTAATGGATAGAAAATTAATAGTTATCACCAAAAAAAATACATACAAACTTATAGCGCTATGAAAAAAGAAGATATCCGTATTGTATTTATGGGAACTCCCGAGTTTGCAGTCACTATTTTAAAAGGAATTTTAGAAAAAAACTATAAAGTTATGGGTGTTATTACAGCACCTGATCGCCCAGCAGGAAGAGGACAGAAAATACATGAATCTGCTGTAAAGGTATTTTCAAAATCTAAGGGTCTTAACGTTTTACAACCAACAAATTTAAAAGACGAAACTTTTTTAAGTAATTTGAAAGAACTGAATGCAAATTTACAAATTGTTGTAGCCTTCAGGATGCTACCAAAAGCAGTCTGGCAAATGCCAAAAATTGGCACGTTCAATCTGCATGCCTCATTACTTCCTGATTACCGGGGTGCTGCCCCAATTAATTGGGCGATTATAAACGGAGAAAAAACCTCAGGAGTGACTACTTTTTTTATTGATGAAAAAATTGATACCGGAGCAATCATTTTACAATCAAAGTTAGCTATTGATCCTACAGAAAATGCAGGGAGCTTACATGACAAATTAATGTACTTAGGAAGTAAACTCGTTATTAAAACAATTCAACTAATAGAGATTGGATCTGTAGAAAGACAGACACAATCAAAAAAAGAAACAAAAACCGCTTTTAAACTAAATAAAGGTAATTGTAAAATTGAATGGGACTCTAGCATTCAATCCATTTACAATAAGGTTAGAGGGCTTCAGCCCTACCCAGCAGCATGGGGACTTTTGTATAACGGAAATAAACAAATAAATATTAAAGTTTATGAAGTTCAAAAGCACTACGAGAAACACGACCACCAAATAGGACTACTTGTAAATACCAAGAAGTCAATTAAGGTGGCTGTGAAAGAGGGATATATAGAATTAATAAACTTTAAATTTCCTGGAAAACGTCAAATGGATGCGACTTCATTTTTAAATGGCTTTACATTTCAGGAGAATGCACGAATGATATAATTTATAAAAAATGACAAAAAACAAACTCATCGATCATATGGCTTTGAATGCTGGAATTTCTAGAAATTCCGCCAATAAAGCTTTAAAATCCTTAATTGAAGACATAACCGAAACGCTAAAAAAAGGAGAACGTATAAATCTTCAAGGACTTGGAAGTTTGACAGCATATCAAAGAGCTGCACGAGTTGGACGCAACCCAAGGACCCAAGAACCTTTAAATATCACTGCCAAGAATGTAGTAAAATTTAAACCGAGCCCAAAATTAATCTCTAGTTTAAACTAATATATCAATTATAATAATTGTTCAGAATTCATTTTTGAAAATAATTTCTTATATTTAATAGGAATTAGTTTAACAAAATATGTCAAATATTGATTTACAAAAGGGTGATTTGTTAATTGCAGAACCATCAATTATTGGCGATCTGTCATTTAACAGGTCTATAATTATTATTGCTGACCATAATCCAGAGGGATCTATTGGTTTTATTTTAAATAAACTATTAGATTTCACCCTAAAAGATTTAATTCCTGAAATTGAAATACCTTTTGAGGTTTATAATGGAGGTCCTGTAGAGCAAGATAATCTATATTACATTCATAAAATTCCAGAGCTTATTCCTGGAAGTATAGAAATTTCTGATGGATTATATTGGGGCGGTAATTTCCAAAAAGTGACCGAATTAATTAAAAACGATCAATTAAAAAGACATGACATTCGTTTTTTCCTAGGATATACGGGTTGGGAGACAGATCAACTCACATCAGAACTAAGTTCAAATACATGGATTCTTTCTAAAAATATACATCATAAACATATTATTGAAAAAATGAATACCAGCTTTTGGAAAGAAAAAATGCTTGAATTAGGGGGTGAATACAGTATTTGGTCAAATGCACCTGAAAATCCAGCTTATAACTAAGACAGTCTTACCGACATATTTAACTTTGCTAAAAGATTTAGACTGACACTTGTATTGTATGACTTTTTTCGAAAGGCTGTAATTGGCTGAATCCCTTGAATAACATTTGTGACAAACAGCTCATCTGCCTTTTGTAACTCAAAAGGAGATATAGATGCTTCAATACATTCATAATCTGGTAATTTCTTAAGAATCTCAATAACTTGCTTACGCATGACCCCTTTAAGACATCCATCATCTAAAGGAGGTGTTTTAATTACATTATCTTTTACTAGAAAAAGGTTGCCATTAAGAGCCTCTACAATACTTTTATTAGTATTGAGCAGTAAGCAGTTATCGTATTGATTTTCTTTAGCATAAACACTGCCTAAAACGTTAAGAACCTTATTATTAGTTTTCAGTGTAGACAACAAACCTGGTGCCACATAAAAATCTTTAAACAATTCAATTATACAGTTTGATCCGTTTAAAAGATATAAATCAGACTCTAAAGAATCGGCTGTGATCAAGTAGTTGACATCATTAGTGTCAGGAGTATAAAAGCCACCCTGCTTTCTAAAGACCGTTAGTTTAACCCGAAATGAATTTGAATTTGATTTATTGTGAGTTAGCAAATCAAGAATTTGAGCTTCTAAAAACTCAGGCGTAAATGCCATTGGGATCTCCATTCTAAGGATACGCATGGAAGCCATCAAACGAAAATAATGATCTTCCCAGAACAATATTTTTCCATTTAAGGTTTTAATTGTTTCAAAAAGTGCATCTCCGTAAGCTAGGCCTCTGTTGGAGACTGATAACGTTGCTTCGGATGATAAAATTAAATGTCCGTTATTATTAATCATAAAAAAAGCCCTGTAAAGACAGGACAAATATAGTTTAAAAATAAATATTTTTTCTAGGAAGAACCCAAGACTTTCTTAAGATCAGATATTTGATTTTCCCATAACATCTTAGTCTCCTCAACTTCGTCCTCATCAGAAAAGTCAGTTACCATAAGAGATACATCTTTAGTAATACCGTCTACTTGAATTCTAATTTCAAAATACGATTTATCATCCTCGTCATCGACCCATTTAAACTTTATACGTTCTCCATTCTTTTTAGTCAATAACTTAGCTTGCTCTTCTGAATCGTCCCATATAAAAGTAAATAACTCGCCTCTTGAATTCACATTGTCAGCAAACCACTCAGATAATCCTGATGGAGTTGAAATGTATTGAAACAACAATTGTGAAGAAGCTTGAATAGGAAATTCTAATTCGAACTTAATTTTATCGCTCATCTTAAATATTAATTTATTAAAAATCCAATATATACATTAATTGGTTGGTTTTAAAGGAATTTTAATTTTATTTATAGGAGTATTTATTTGTGAGGCGTTATTTTGTTTTTATATTTGCAGCCATCTGTTTATGGCGAGGTAGCTCAGCTGGTTAGAGCGTCGGATTCATAACCCGGAGGTCGCGGGATCGTGCCCCGCTCTCGCTACAAAAAACCCTTGAAAATTTCAAGGGTTTTTTTATATCGTTTAAGAAACTTTTTTTATCAACTCTTCTAAGGTTAATAGCAGTTGTTCTCCAGATCCCATGTCTTTGTACATATACTTTTTTTGTGCCATTTCTGAAGCGCCTACCATGATAACGAAAGGGATATCTCTCTTATTACAATATGCCATTTGTTTTTTCAGCTTTGCTGGATCAGGATATAGTTCTGTAGCGATTGATTTTGATCTTAAAAGCGCTATTGCTTTTAAGCAATATAAACTCTCTTCTGTACCAAAATTAGTAAAGAGAACTTTAGTAGAGGTGGTCTTGTCTGTAGGAAACAAATTTAACTCCTTTAAAACTAAATAAATTCGATCTAAACCAAAACTAATTCCAACTCCACTGACATCTTTAAGTCCAAAAATACCCGTAAGATCATCATAACGTCCACCACCACCTATTGAACCCATTTCAACAAATTCTGGAGCAGAAACTTCAAATATAGCACCAGTATAGTAATTAAGACCACGAGCCAGAGTAACATCCATTTGTAAAGATGCTGTTTTAAGTCCTATAGAAGCTACTGAAGATTCAATAAACTCTAGTTCTTCAACACCACAAAGTCCTTCAACAGAAGTCTTTAAAATAGATTTTAAAGACTGTAGTTGTTCATTGAAATCTCCGGTCAAGTTAAATAAGGGTTGTAATTTCGAGATTCCTTCATTAGAAATTCCTTTGTTGAGCATTTCCTCTTTAACTTTAGCTTCACCAATTTTGTCAAGTTTATCCAATGCCACTGTAAAATCGATAAGCTTATCTTGAGCACCAATCAATTCTGCTATGCCTGCTAATATTTTTCTGTTATTTATTTTTATAGTGATACCGTCTAATTTTAAGTCTGAAAATACCGAATCATAAAGTTGAATAAACTCAACTTCTTGCCATAGAGACTTTGAACCTACTACGTCGGCATCACACTGATAAAACTCTTGAAATCTTCCTTTCTGAGGACGGTCAGCCCGCCAAACAGGTTGAATTTGGTATCTTTTAAAAGGGAACACGATGTCATTTTGATACTGCGCTACATAACGGGCAAAAGGAACTGTTAAGTCATATCGCAATGCTTTTTCTGTAAGTGAATTTGAAAACCTCGCGAGGTTACCGTCTTCAAGCGCTTGTAAATCGACTTTCTTTACTTTATCTCCTGAGTTTAAAATCTTAAAAATTAAACGATCGCCTTCTTCCCCATATTTTCCCAACAAAGTTTCAGAAAGCTCGAAACTAGGAGTTTCAATAGGCTGAAATCCAAATTTTTTAAAGTTTGACTTTATGGTACTAAAAATGTAGTCGCGATTTGCTAACTGATTTGGAGAAAAATCTCTCGTCCCTTTAGATATACGTGGTTTAGACACCATAGTTTTCTTTAATTACAAATATCTTTCTTTTTGATAACCTATCCAATTAGATCATCAAAATACTTAAAAAGCTCACCTTTAGTGATGGTAGATCCTTGCTTAATTAATTCAAATATTTTTATATTTTTATCATTTTCTATGGATTTATCGGCATTAAAAAGCTCTACTTCATCCGACATTAAGTTCTCTCTAAGCCAAGCAAACCCTTCTTTCGTAGTGATATCTATTTCCTCTCGTTTAATTTTGAGCCCAATTAATCTTAACTGGGTATCAGCTACATTGAACAAATACATTTGCTGTGGCGCAATATTTTCTAAATAGTCCACTTTTGACAATACTCCTTCCCAAACCAAATCACTGAAAACATCCAGCTCTTCTTCTGCTACAGCTGGTTTCTGATCTTTAATTTCTTTCCATTCTTTAGCCGTAATAGACTGCGTTGCTAAAAAGTTAATAAATTCTTGATTTAACTCTTCGAACTGTTCTTTAGTTAATCGTGTGTATTTCATCCCTTATTCATAGTTAAAAAAAATGCGCCCTAACAATAGGGCGCAAATTTATAAAATTACATTGAATTAATACTAGAAGATATAGCGTAATCCAAATTGCATTTGCCATCTTGAAGCTAAACTTGAATCGTACCCAAACGATTCTGTTTGATTAGCATTAAATGAATAATTTGGTGTTCCAGTAGCATCAACACTAACTCCAATTGGTTGAACACTATTTGGCTGCTGTACAAGCCCCCAATTAGAATTAACCATGTTACCAGCATTTAAAACATCAATACTAAACTGAATCGTATTTGTTTTATTTTCAGATACTTTAATTTTGTAGTCTTGCAAAAACTTAACATCTACTCTTGTAGTCCATGGACTGACTGCTCCATAACGCTCTGCATAATCTCCTCTACGTCCACTCAAATAATCATCTTGAGATATAAAAGCATCATAGGCGGCGGCTTCTCCTGCTCCAGCAAAGTTCATTTGATTAACTTCACTAGATGTTGGCACATAAATTAAATCATTACCACCATTTCCATCGCCATTAAGATCTCCTCCATAAGTATAGCTAAAACGTCCACCTTGAGAGACTTCAAAGAAAGAAGAAATTGATGTTGACCATTGGTCACTAGTTCCATAAATCCAGTTTTTACTCAATACTCCAATGATTCGATGTGTATCACCATATCTAGAGTAAGATAATTCATCTGCATTAGCATCTCCTACAACAGGGTTAAAAGCAAACGCATCCCCCGTAATTTCTGCCTCGATAGAATTCACATCTTTTGAATCTAAATAGCTGTAAGCTAACATGGCATATAAGCCGTTATCAAAAGTTTTTTGAGCTTTTAAAGATGCATTCCAAATACGCCCTTTGTCAGAATTTGTAAACACATATGCATTTGCTTGACTTCCAAAAGCACCTACAACGTGATCAGCCGAAGTATAAATTGGTCTAGAATCAACTCCTTGTAAAGTTCCTGAAGGAGGAGTTAGTCCCCAGTTTTGAACATGCGCTCCGTTAAAGTCTTTAGTGTAAGACAGGTCTGCAGTAACAATTAATCCATTGTCATACTTGTGATCAATTCCTAAGTTAGTTCTCCAAACTTGTGGGAATTTGTAATCAGGATCTACATTTTGCTGGAACCAAAAGTTTGGATTACCAACTTGATTCCCTAACCATACAAAAGGAAAGCGACCGGTAAATAAACCTGAGCCACCTCTAAGCTGGAAAGTACTATCACCATTCACATCATAGTTAAATCCAACACGTGGAGATATTAACCAATCGCTAGATGGCATTTGAGTATTACTCAATTGCTGAACTTGCCCTGTATTAGGATTTACGTAAGGAATTTCGGGGAAATAATCTGTAGTTCCATTAATTACATCTTGTGCTTTATCGGCTGTGTCGAAAAATAATGGCTTGTCAAAACGTACTCCATATGTTAATTTAAATTTATCATTTACATCCCATTCATCTTGAAGGTAAAATGCTAATTGACCAACATTAGTTTCGGCTAACGCCCAATTTCCTGCATTTTGGACGTTTTGCGCATTAGCTAATGCTTCTGAAATAAGTCCATTATTTGAAGCTTCTAAAAATGCATCAACAGATGGAAAAGAACCAAAAGCACCTACATACCCGTTCGCATTTCCATATCCAAAGGTTCCAAGGTTAAAGGAATTATCAAATTCAAATTGTTCAAATGAAAACCCAACTGTATAAGTATGGTTTGCTTTGGTATATGTCATGTTGTTAGAAAACTGTAAGACTGTTTGGTCTAATACATTATTAATGGAAAATGGCTCATGTCCAGCTATTATATAATTTTGACCTTGTCCATTTTGTATGGTAATAGCAGGCGCTGGCGTAGACATTGGATTCCTAAAATCTTCAAATACTGTATAACCAAATTGCATTTTGTTAGAAACATTATCTGATAACCTTGAGTTTAATTCTACTTGAAGAGAATTTAATTTATTATTAATTTGATATCCTGAATTTTCGAACTGTAAGATTGAAGCATTAGGCCCTCTAAACCCTAAAGCTGTAGGGTGAGCAGGCTTATCCTTTGAAGCATCTAGCCAGTTATAGATTATTGCTAATTGATTATTGTCATTTACATTCCAGTCTAATTTAAAAATCCCTTTACTTGAGTTAGCATTGTGGTTAAAGCCTTCGTATGCTCCCGTGTCGTATCCTAAGGCAGATAATGCTCCTTGAACAGCCATTAAATCGGATTCTAATACAGATGATTCATTGATAGCTCCTGTGCCTCTATTTGGTAACCAAGATTGCCCTAAATCATTTCTTTTATCTTCTTCATAATTGGCAAAAAAGAATAGTTTATTTTTTATGATTGGACCCCCAATACTAAATCCTGTTTGTTCTTGCGTAAGATTAGGAACAAAAATATCTTCTCCCTTAATTTTAGAACCGGTCATTTCTTCATTTCTATAAAATCCGTAAACAGTTCCTTTGAATTCGTTAGAACCACTTTTAGTGACAGCATTTACAGAAGCTCCGGTAAATCCAGATTGTGTTACATCATATGGCGCTGTAGATACTTGAATTTGATCGATTGCATCTAAAGAAACTGGCTGTGCATTAGTTTGACCACCTGGCGTTGCTGCATCCAATCCAAATGGATTATTAAAGATTGCACCATCCAAAGAAAAGTTATTATATTGATCATTACGTCCACCAAAAGAACCATTACTAGCTGTTGGCTCTAAACGAGTAAAGTCAGAAGCAGATCTAGATATAGTTGGAAGTGTTGTTAACTCTTTACGTCCCACATTAGTCTCAGCTCCAGTCCTATCACTGCCAAAAACTCCTTTTGTATTATTTGCAGTAATCACTACAGCATCTAATTGCTGTGAATCAGGAGTTAAAGCTAAGCTTAAAACTTCGGTTTTACCTAAAGTAAGATAAACGTTTTCAAAATATTGCTCATTGTAACCAACATAGCTGACAGTGACCGTATAAGGTCCTCCAACTCTAAGGTTGACAAGATTAAATCTACCATCAATATCGGTAGCTGCGCCATAAGTAGTCCCTGTTGGCGTGTGTACTACTACTACGTTCGCACCAGGTAATCCAGCGTTTGTTTCATCAGAAATAGCACCTTTTATACTTGATGTTGTCACTTGAGAAAAGGACAAAGAACAAGCAAAAAAGAAAATAAAAAGTATTAATAATTTTTTCATGTTGTGATGTTGTTTTAGTTGATTCATAAAATTAGAAACAAAAAAAAGCCTACACAAATGTATAGGCTTAATAAAATTATAATTTATTAACTTTTTGTTAACAAAAAAATTAATTACCTGCTATTATTTCAAAAGGTAAGTCAACTGCTACATCTCTGTGTAAACGTATAACCGCACTATATTTCCCTAGGCGTTTCACGTTACCTCCAGTAACATTAATAAATTTCTTATCGATTGAATGACCAGCTTTTTCTAATGAAGACGCTAAATCAATATTATTAACTGATCCAAATAATTTATCTCCAGTACCAACTTTTGCCGATATTTTGATTTCTAAAGCCTTTAAAGCTTCCGCAATTGCTTGGGCTTCGTCAACTATTTTCTTTTCTTTAAAAGCTCGCTGTTTTAAATTTTCTGCTAATACTTTTCTAGAAGATACGGTTGCAAGAATGGCTTTACCGCCTGGAATTAAAAAGTTTCTACCATAACCGTTTTTGACTGTTACAACGTCGTCTTTAAACCCTAATCCTTCTACGTCATTTTTTAATATAAGTTCCATAGTTATAATAGTTTTATTTCAATAAATCGGCTATGTATGGCATCAATGCTAAGTGTCTCGCTCTTTTGACAGCAACAGAAACTTTTCTTTGATACTTTAATGAAGTTCCAGTTAAACGTCTGGGTAATAACTTACCTTGTTCGTTTACAAATTTTATCAAAAAGTCTGGATCTTTATAATCGATATACTTAATACCTGATTTTTTAAAGCGACAATATTTTTTTGCTTTGTTGGTGTCAATATTTAATGGCGTTAAATATCTGATTTCACCATCTTTTTTACCTTTGGCTTGTTGTTCTATAGACATAATTACGCTTTTTCTTTAAGTTTAACTCTTCTTCTTTCAGCCCATGAGATCGCATGCTTATCCAAACTAACTGTTAGATAACGCATAAAACGTTCATCACGTCTAATTTCTACTTCAAACGGACCAATAGCTTCCCCAGGAGCAGTAAATTCAAATAAGTGGTAAAATCCACTTTTTTTGTTTTGAATTGGATATGCTAATTTCTTTAGCCCCCAATCTTCTTTCGATACCATCTTTGCTCCTTTAGAAACGAGTAATTGCTCATATTTCTTTACTGTTTCCTTTATCTGGATGTCAGATAAAACGGGATTCAAGATGAAAACAGTTTCGTAGTGATTCATAAATTCTATAATTATTTGTTTTAAAATGGCTGCAAAAATAAGTATTAATTATTGTTTTGGCAACATTATATAACATTATTTAATTCATAACATTAAATACGTTTAACGGATTTTAGTGGTTTTAAACGATTTATTTTTTGTATCATTGTTTTTAGTTTAATAAAAATTAACCCCGATGAGCTTAAATTGTGTAATTGTTGACAACAACATAGACCAACGACTGGCTACCTCAAAACTTATTGATAACCACCCTTCATTAAATTTGATAGGTGAATTCGGAACACCCCAACAATGTAAGCCTTTCTTACAAACAGCCATTGTAGATTTAATAATAATGGATGTTGACTTGGATGTTTTAAATGATATTGACCTACTCAATATTTACGATTCAGATGCAGATGCAACTACTCCGCATGTAATTATAGTTAGTGATGATAAATCACAAGCATTTAAAGCATTTAATTATAATGTAATTGACTTTATATCAAAACCTGTTAGCAATGGTAGATTTAATAAGGCCATTGCAAGAACTGTTCTAAAAGCTAAAATGATTCAAAACTTTCATGATTCTAATAGTGAGCATATTTTTGTGAAAAGCAATTTAAAAAAACGAAAAATATTTATCAATGAAATCAAATGGATTGAGGCACTTGGAGATTACGTAAAATTAATAACTAAAAATAAAAGCTTTGTTATTCTTTCCACTATGAAAGCATTTGAAAATGAACTCCCTAAAGGATTGTTTTTACGCATTCATAAATCTTACATAGTAAACCTAAAAAAAGTTGATCGTTATGATAGTAAGTATGTAGAAATTGAAAAAATAAAACTTCCATTAAGCAGAACCCGAAAAACGGAACTTAGTCAAGCACTAGACATTATAATCAATTAATAATTATCTACATTAATTAACAACTTTACAGCTCTGTAATCTGTAGTACTCAAAAATGTTGTTTTTATTTTATTTATGACCGACTTGGTTTTTACTAACGATTGATTTTGAGGTATTTTAAGAAGAATATTTTTATGATATTGATTTCTAATCCTTGAAACTACAGGAAATTCTGGTCCTAAAACATTGGCTTTAAAAACTCGACGTAAACTAATCGCGAACCATTCAGCACCATTATTTACTTTATTGTAATCTTTGTGTTTAAGCGTAAGCTTAATTATTCGACAATAAGGAGGATATTTATAAATACGTCGATCTTCAAGTTGATCCAAAAACATAGAATCATAATCATTTACAGAAACTTGCTGAAGTATGGCATGATTAGGGTTATACGTTTGAATAATTACTTTACCTCTAATATCTGTACGGCCTGCACGTCCTGAAACCTGCTGAAGTAACTGATAACTACGCTCATGCGCTCTAAAGTCTGGAAAATTAATTAACTGATCGGCGTTAAGAACCCCAACTAATTTCACATATCTAAAATCGAGACCTTTAGTTACCATTTGGGTGCCAACCAAAATATCAACCTCTTTTTTCTCAAAACTAGAAATAATACGATCATAACTATATTTTCCTCTAGTGGTGTCTAAATCCATTCGAGCTACCTTGGCATCAGGAAATAAGGTCTCTATTTCTTCTTGGATTTGTTCGGTACCGAAACCCTTAGTGTCTATTTCAACCCCACCACAAGCTCCACATGATGCTTGCATTGCCATAACAAAACTGCAATAATGACATCTTAATTGGTTTTTATATTGGTGAAATGTAAGACTTACATCACAATTTGAACACTCGGGTGTATGACCACAAGTATTACAAGATACTATTGGTGAATATCCCCGGCGGTTTTGAAATAATATTACTTGAAACCCTGATTCAAGAGCATCTTTAATTTCAATAAGCAGTCGGTCACTAAAATGATTAGTCATTTGTTTACGCTTGTATTTATCTTGCAAATCCACCAATTCTATCTCTGGCATAAGTACGTTGTTAAAACGATGCATGAGCGGTATATAACCATACTTTTTCTGATTTTTAGCATTAAAGTAACTTTCAATACTTGGAGTTGCTGATCCTAAAAGTGTTTTAGCCTTGAACATACTAGCCAATATTATTGAAGTATCTCGAGCGTGATAGCGCGGAGCTGGATCAAATTGCTTGTAAGACTGCTCATGTTCTTCGTCAACAATCACTAAACCTAGATCACGAAATGGAAGTAGCACTGAAGACCTTGCGCCTATTATAACCCTAGCCGATTCTGAATTATTTAGAACATGGTTCCAAACTTCAAGCCGTTCATTTTGAGAATAACGCGAATGATAAACTGCTATTTTATTTCCAAAATACTGTTTTAGCCGATGTACAAGTTGAGACGTTAGAGCGATTTCTGGTACTAAATAAAGTACTTGCTTTCCCTTAGCTACTATATCTTCTATTTTTTTTACATATATCTCTGTTTTTCCTGATGATGTAACTCCATGTAGCAAACTAATGTCATATGTTTCAAAAGATGTATTTATTTGTTTTAAAGCTAATTCCTGATAATTGTTAAGATCCTTTGAAATACCAACTCCAGAGTTTTCAAATTTAATTCGATCGGTTTGAAAAAAGTAATCTTCAAAGACACCTTTATCTATCAAAGCTTTAATTTGTGTTGAAGTAGCATTACTTTTCGTTTTAAGTTCAGATACTTTTATTTGTGTGTTCTTAGTCGCTAATGAAAAATAATTCAAAACAAGTTCACGCTGTTTCACAGATCGAGTTAGGGATTCTAGCAAATCTTGCAAGTTGTTTTGATTTTCATAATCTGAATGTATTTTGACACATCTAACTAGCTTGGGCTTATATTTCTCAGATACTTCTTGTTCGGAAACAATAATCTTTTGATCTAATAAACGTTGTAAAATGGGGAAAGAATTCTTTTTATTTATAATTGTATTTATTTCGTCAATTTTTAAGCTAGATTGTTGCTCTAGTGCTTCAAACACCAAATACTCCTCATCACTTAGGTTGGAAATCTCTGAATCAATAGATTTATTTAATGAAATTAAAGTTTCACTTTCTAGCAAAAAAATACTAGGTAAAGAAGCCCTCAAAACCTCTCCCATAGTACACATATAGTAATTAGATATCCATTCCCATAATTGAAACTGGAAAGAATTTAAAATAGGAGATTTATCTAAAATACTATGAATTGATTTTGCTTCATAAGCTACAGGGGGGTTATTATGAACTTTATAAACGACTCCAGTATAGACGTTACGCTTTCCAAAAGGAACTGCAACCCTAAAACCGGGCCTAATAAACTGAGCTTCAGCAGCTGTGATAGCATACGTGAAGTTTCGTTCCAAGGGCAACGGTAAAATGACCTCCACAAAATCGAAAGTTATTGGCTGCATTTTTTCTTTAAAAGTTGAAGAGATGAGTTTAATTCATGGCCCAAAAGAATAATATTAGCATTCAACCAAAAGTAAAATAATAGTATTAATAAAGCTCCGATAGAGCCGTACAAATCATTATAGGTTGAAAAATTTTCAATGTATAGACCAAACAAGTAAGAAGATAGCAAAATTAAAAAGGTAGTAAATAATGCTCCGATAGAAAAGAAACTAGATAACTTTCCGTCTTTAGTTCCAAAATAATAAATAGTGGCCATACTAAGGTAGGTCATTAAAATAAAAAAGAAATATTTAGCTCTTGTAATCCAAAAAAGTTCACTGACTAAATCACCAGAAGTAAACCTTTCAAGAATTGGATGAATTAGGTATATCTGAGTGTATCCAAAACCAATAACTGTAAGTATTAATAAAATTACCAAGATAATAGCAACTCCAAAAGCATAAATATATTGTTTGACAAAGTGCCGATTGATCTGTTGGTGATATGAATTTTCAAATGCTGAAAAAACAGCATTAACCCCATTAGCCATTAAGAACATAGAAATTAAAAAAACAGTAGACAACAATCCTCCTGTATACGATTTATTGATATTTTCAAAAATATTTTCATTAAAAAATTCAGATGTATGTGGCGGTAAAAATGAATCTAAAAAATTTAGAAAGTCAACTTTGAAATTATCAAACGGAATGTATGGGATTAGAATTATAACAAATAATAAGAATGGAAATATAGCTGTAAAAAAGCTAAAGGCAATAGAGCTTGCCCGAGTTGTTAGCGCCCCTTTAAATATCCCTATGACATACATCTCTAATAAATCAAAAACAGAAAGACCCTCAAAACCAGGCAGCTTAGCACGTTTTAGAATTTTAGCTATCCAGTTAAATACAGGGATTTTATCAATTTTATTTTCTAGAGGCGTCCTCATTAAAGGGCTTTAAGACTTAAATCCATATTGGAAACAGAGTGTGTCAAAGCCCCACTAGAAATATAGTCAACTCCACATTCTGCATAATGCCTAAGCGTAACTTCATCTATCCCTCCGGATGATTCAGTCAAACACAGACCCCCTATTAACTCAATCGCTTTCTGAGTATCAGTATAATTGAAATTATCAATTAATATTCTGTGCACACCATCATTTTCTAAGATTTCTGAAATTTCTTCTAAATCACGAGCCTCAACAACAATAGGAAGGTCTAATTGGTGTTCTTTAAGATAATTTTTACTCATTTTTATAGCTTTCGTAATGCCTCCAGCGAAGTCAATATGATTATCTTTAAGCATTATCATATCATACAATGCAAATCGATGGTTTACTCCGCCTCCAATAGCTACAGCCCACTTTTCTAAAGCTCTAAAACCTGGTGTTGTTTTTCGAGTGTCTAAGATCTTTGTGTTTGTTCCCTTAAGAATTTCGACATAGGAATTTGTTTTCGTTGCAATAGCACTCATTCTTTGCATTGCATTTAAAATTATTCGTTCCGCCTTTAAAATAGACTGCTTAGATCCTTCTACAAAAAAGGCAATATCTCCAAATTTTACATGGTCACCGTCATTAATTAATGTCTGAATAACTAAATTTGAATCTATAAAATTGAATACTTGTTTAGCAAAACTTATTCCAGCAATAATTCCATTATCTTTAATTAATAATTTAGCTTTTCCATGAGCATTTGAAGGAATACATGCCAAAGAGCTATAATCTCCTTTACCAACGTCCTCGCGAACAGCATTTTCAATTATTATTTGAACTTCATTTTTAAATTGTGCATTGGTAATCATATTTGTAACTTTGTAGCTAAAATATGAATTGTTAAGGAACTATTTGAACAATTGTGTAACCTAATTCAAAAATAATTTAACATTTTTAAATGGAAATCAAACTCATTGCTATAGGTAAAACTGATAGAACTGAATTAGATCAGCTTATAAAGATCTATCAAAAGAGGCTGGTTTATTATATACAATTTTCGTTTGAAATTATACCTAATTTAAGAAATAGTAAAAACTTATCTCAAAAACTTCAAAAACAAGAAGAAGGAAAACTAATTTTGAACAAAGTATCCAACACAGATCATCTCATTTTACTAGATGAAAATGGTAAAGAAATGAATTCTATCGTATTTTCAAAATTTCTTCAAAAACATATGAATTCTGGTATAAAGCGGCTAGTTTTGGTTATTGGAGGTCCTTATGGGTTTTCCGATGCAGTTTACCAAAAGGCATCCTACAAATTAGCTCTTTCAAAAATGACATTTTCGCACCAAATGATTCGTTTATTTACCATTGAACAACTATACAGAGGATTTTCGATTTTAAAAAATGAACCTTACCACCATCACTAGTATATGAAAAGCCTATGAAGATTGTATTTGCCACAAATAACTTAGATAAAATCAAAGAAGTTCAGTCACTAATTCCTTCGCACATCACTCTAGTTAGCCTTGAATCTATTGGGTGTCATGAAGAGATTCCAGAAACAAAAGACACAATTAAAGAAAATGCTATTCAAAAAGCATCGTATGTAAAAGAACATTACGGGCTGAATTGTTTTGCAGATGATACTGGTTTAGAGGTAACTGCCTTAAATGGAGCTCCAGGAGTATACTCGGCACGATATGCTGGCCCAGAGAAATGTTCAGAATCAAATATGAGCTTATTATTATCAAAACTAAAACTTATGTCCGATCGTTCTGCGCAGTTTAAAACTGTTATTGCATTAAATTACAATGGTAAGCTATTTACCTTTGAGGGAGTTTGTAAGGGGGAAATCACAAAACAGAAAAAAGGATCTGGTGGTTTTGGCTATGACCCTATCTTCAAACCATATGAAGAAATATATACTTTTGCAGAACTATCATTGGATCGTAAAAATCAAATCGGTCATCGGGGAAAAGCAGTTACAAATCTGGTGAATCATTTGGAATTTGTTTAAATAAAATAACACTATATTTGCCGCTTGAAATTCCTCAGGGTGAGGTTGTGTTACATGAAGCTTGATTAAAGTATGTTCGATACGCTTCTAAGTAATACTTAGTAATATATCGAATAAAATTACAAGAAATGAATGCATTCCAAAAACTTGGACTTGATGATCATTTGATTCAAGCCATTACAGATTTAGGTTTTGAAACTCCTAGTGAAGTACAAGAAAAAACAATCCCCCTTTTACTTGAAGAAGATAGAGATCTAGTAGCATTAGCACAAACAGGTACTGGAAAGACTGCTGCTTTTGGATTTCCTATGCTACAAAAAATAAATATATCAAGTCGTACCACTCAAGGACTGATATTATCCCCAACAAGAGAACTTTGTTTGCAAATCACTAATGAAATTAAACTCTATGGAAAGCACTGTAAAGGGCTTAATGTCACTGCGATTTATGGAGGTGCTAGTATTACAGACCAAGCTAAGCAGGTGAAAAGAGGCACACAAATCATAGTAGCAACTCCTGGGAGGATGAAAGATATGATCAGTCGTAGATTGGTTGATATATCTAAAATTGAATATGCTGTTTTAGACGAAGCAGATGAAATGCTTAATATGGGATTTTATGAGGATATCACAGAAATTTTATCTCATACACCGGAAGATAAAAGCACATGGCTATTTTCGGCAACAATGCCAAAAGAGGTTTCTATAATTGCCAAAAAATTCATGGCTAACCCTACTGAAGTAACAGTTGGACATAAAAACATTGGAAGTAAAAATGTATCTCATGAATACTTCCTTGTTGGAGCGAGAGATCGATACCAGGCATTGAAACGTTTAGCTGATGCAAATCCAGAAATATTCTCAGTAATATTTTGTAGAACTAAAAGAGACACTCAAAAAGTAGCTGAACAACTGATCGAGGATGGGTATAGTGCAGGAGCATTGCATGGAGATTTAAGTCAAAATCAACGTGATGTAGTAATGAAATCTTTTAGAGCTAAACAAATTCAAATGCTCGTGGCGACAGATGTTGCAGCCCGTGGTATTGATGTCGACGATATCACACACGTTATAAACTACCAACTACCAGATGAAATAGAAACCTACACACACAGAAGTGGCCGAACAGGTCGTGCTGGAAAATCTGGCATTTCTATGGTGATTGTTTCTAAAAGTGAAGTGCGGAAAATTAAAAGTATTGAAAGAATAATTCAAAAAGAATTCACAAAAAAAGAAATTCCTAGTGGTATGGAAATTTGTGAAGTTCAATTAAAAGCACTTGCTAACAAAATTCATGATACAGAAATCAATAATGAAATTGAACCATACTTAAATGAAATTAATAAATTATTTGAGGATGTTTCTAAAGATGAGCTAATTAAAAAGTTCTTTTCCGTTGAGTTTACTCGTTTCTTTAATTATTACAAAAAAACAAAAGATTTAAATTCTCCTTCAGAAAGTAGTCGTTCAGATGATTATGCAAAAGACGACAACTCTGCTCGATTTTTTATCAACATTGGAAGTAAAGATGGCTATGATTGGATGAAGTTAAAAGATTTCCTTAGAGATACTTTACAACTAAACCAAGATGATGTTTACAAAGTAGATGTAAAAGATAGTTTTGCTTTTTTTAATACTGATAATGTACACAAATCCAAAGTTTTAGAATTCTTTACAAATTTTAAACAAGACGGACGTTTTATAAATGTTGAAATTACAGAAAAAAAGAGTCGTGAACGTAACAGGAGTGGCGGTGGACGTCGTTCTAGCGGTGGCGGGAGAGGACGAAATGAGCGCTCTAAAGGAAATAGTTTTAGATCTGAAGGAAAAGCACGACGCAGTGATAGCGGATCATCAAATAGATCTCCAAGGCGTTCTTCCGATTTTAAACCTAAAGGGGCTGGTTTTTCAAGACCCAGAAAAAGTCGTAGATAGTCAATTAAATTGTTAATTTTAAGTCAAAGTTTTAATTGTCAATATCAGTGTAGTATTTCTTTATTACTTTTATGAATGATCTTTGAGTATGAAAATACGTTTTAAATTTTTATTTTTTTTTATGATTCCTCTCTTAGGAATTGGTCAGCAGTATGCGACTGTGAAAGGAAAAATTATAAAATCTGAAACATTAGTTCCAATGGAAAGTGTAAATATTGTAAACCTAAACCAAGTTATTGGAACTACTACTAATCTTGAGGGGGAATTTGAAATTCGCGCAAAAGCAAATGACACATTACACCTTTCCTATTTAGGATATAAATCCATAAAAGTTAAGGTAAGTAATGACTGGATTAAATATGGTAGTTCAACAATAATAGAACTCACTGAACTAGCATTGGCCCTAGAAGAAGTGAATGTAAATAAGTTGAAACTTACAGGCTATCTTGAAATAGACATCAAACAAGTTCCAATACAAAAAAATACACGCTTCAGTATTTCTGGACTTAACAGTGGGTATGAGTCTAGGAAACGCTCTCCTAGTATGGTTCGTAATGTGTTAGGGGCTATTTTTAATCCTGCTGATTTTTTACATAATATCTTTGGAAAAAAACCTAGGGAAATGAGAAAGCTTCGTGAAATGAAAAAGCAAGATGAGATTAAAGATTTACTTGCTTCTAGATTTGACAGAGAAATGCTTATAGCGCTATTACAAGTTGATAAAATTGATTTAGACCTCCTTATAAGTGAGTGTAACTATTCACAAGATTTCATTAGAACAGCAAATGATTTACAAATTTTAGACGCCATTAGTGAGTGTTATGAAGAATATAAAATTCTTAGTAGGAAACGCTCTAAATGATAAATAAACTATGACTAAATTAACTGTAATAATTCCAACTGGTAATGAAATTCATAACATTAAAGGAGTTATAAATTCTGTAGGTTTTGCCGATGAAATCTTAGTTGTTGATAGTTTTAGTAGTGATGGTACTTTTGAGCTAGCTGAAAAATTAGCAACCAGAGTTATTAGACGGGAGTACGAATATTCTGCTTCTCAAAAAAATTGGGCAATCCCTAAAGCTAGTAATGAATGGATATTATTAGTCGACGCTGATGAACGAGTAACACCAGAGCTTAAAAATGAAATATTATCAATATTAGATAGTCCTCCTAAAGATATAGCTGCATTTTGGATTGGAAGAAACAATCATTTTATGGGAGAAAAAGTAAATTATAGTGGTTGGAGAAATGACAGTGTAATTAGGCTTTTTAAAAGAGACCTTTGTTCGTATGAAGATCGACATGTGCATGCAAAAATTTTAGTGAACGGCAAAACAGGGAGACTTAAAAACAAATTACATCACAATACTTATGTCACTTTTGATAAATATATTGAGAAAATGAATCGTTATGCAACCTGGCAATCTGAGGATTATGATAAAAAAACAGGTGTATTAACTCCTTATCATTTTATTATCAAACCTTCTTGGGGGTTTTTCAAACATTATATATTACAAAGTGGTTTTAGAGATGGTATAGTTGGATTAACAATAGGCTACGTTCAGGGTTATGTCATCTTCGTGAGATATGTAAAGCTTTGGTTATTAAGGAAAAAAAGATCATGATTTTTTTTATCCAAAACTTTAAAATACCATAGCGTAAATTGATTTATTTTAATACAAAACTTGGTAATTAACAGACCCCAACTAGTTCATTTTTTAAGTATTCCTTCACAAAATTTTATGTAATTTTGAATATAAATTCTTCTAATAGATATAGTTTTTCATAGTTATATAAAGTTGTATCAAACAAAGAAAATCCTTTATGGAAAATATTGAAATTAATAATACTATTAAAACACTCAAATTAGGTGGGATTATTTTATATCCAACAGATACCGTTTGGGGATTAGGGTGTGATGCTACTAATTTTACTGCAGTTGAGAAATTATTCAAGTTTAAAAACCGACACGAGCAAAATAAAATGATCTGTTTAGTGAGTGATTTTAGGATGTTAAATTATCACGTAGAAGAAATTCCAGAAGCTGCATACAGTATTTTAGAACATGCAACAAATCCTACAACAATCGTTTACGACAAGCCTTTGAGGGTCACTGAAAATGTTATTGCTGAAGACAATACATTAGCTATTCGCATCGTTAAAGAAGGATTCTGTTCAAATTTGATAAAAAGATTTAAAAAACCTATTGTTTCTACCTCTGCAAATATCTCCGGAGAAACAACACCAAAAACCTATGCAGAAATTGAGTCGTATATTTTAAAAGGTGTGGACTATGTCGTAAATTTGGAGCGTATGAAGCAATCGAGTAAACCTTCTTCTATTATTAAATTGAGCAACAACGGAGAAGTTAAAATTATTAGAAAATAATTTTTAACTGTTAGTATATAACTGAAAAATGAATTACAAAAATTCGCTTACAAATCCTATTTTTGGAGTTATCTCTAAATCAGCTGAAGAACTTGGCTATGACTGTTACGTTGTTGGGGGGTTTGTACGTGACTTAATTTTAAATCTTGGCGCAAAAAAAGATATAGATATTGTGGCTGTAGGGAGTGGAATTGAACTGGCTAAACGCGTTTCAAAAAACCTTCCTAATAATCCTAATGTTCAAATTTTTAAAACTTACGGAACAGCGATGATTAAGTTTGAAGGAGTTGATCTTGAATTTGTAGGAGCCAGGAAGGAATCATATTCTGAAGATAGTAGAAATCCTAGTGTTGAAGATGGTACATTAGAAGAAGATCAAAACCGAAGAGACTTTACAATAAATGCAATGGCTATTAGCTTAAATATAGCTAGTTACGGTCAAATATTAGATCCTTTTGATGGCATAAAAGATCTAAAGTTAAAATGCATAAAAACCCCCTTAGACCCAACTATTACTTACAGTGACGACCCACTAAGAATGTTGAGAGCTATTCGGTTCGCATCACAGCTAGATTTTAGTATTGAAACCAATTCTCTTAAAGCTATAAAAAACCAATCTAAACGAGTTCAAATTATTACTAACGAGCGGATAAATATAGAACTCCAAAAGATCTTGAAATGTAAAAAACCTTCTATTGGTTTTTTACTACTTGAAAAAACTGGACTACTAGACTATATATTACCTGAATTAGCTGCGTTGAAAGGAGTTGATGAAGTTGAAGGACAAAAACATAAAGACAACTTTTATCACACCTTAGAGGTCTTGGATAATATATCTAAACACACTGAAAACGTTTGGCTTCGTTGGGCTGCTCTTTTACATGATATCGGAAAGGCACCAACAAAAAAATTTAGTAAAAAAGTAGGCTGGACCTTTCATGGGCACGAACTAGAAGGCTCAAAAATGGTATATCATTTGTTCAAACGACTTAAAATGCCCTTGAATGAAAAGATGAAATATGTTCAAAAACTTATATTTATGAGTTCAAGACCTATTGTCATTGCACAAGAAAACATTACCGATTCAGCTGTAAGGCGTTTAGTTTTTGATGCTGGAGAACAAATTCAAGACTTAATGACTCTGTGTGAAGCAGATATTACTACTAAGAATAAATACAAGTTTAATAAGTACCACAACAACTTTAAACTAGTACGAGAAAAAATAGTTGAAGTTGAAGAGCGCGACCGGGTTAGGCACTTTCAGCCACCTATTTCTGGAAAAATAATTATGGAAGCTTTTGGCCTTGGGCCTTCCAAAAAAATAGGAATTATCAAAGAATATATAAAGGAATCTATTTTGGAGGGAATTATTCCGAATGACTCTGAAAAAGCTTTTGAATTAATGTTAAAAAAAGGGACTGAACTAGGACTAACTATTGCGAATGAAAAATAAGTTTAGAATAATTTCAAAAATTTCATTGGTACTAATATACTTTGTTATTGTAGCAGGGGCTATAGTTCGCATGACAGGCTCAGGAATGGGCTGTCCAGATTGGCCTAAATGTTTTGGATACTACATCCCTCCTACTGAAAGTAATCAGTTATTATTTAAACCTGACAATAACTACGAAAAAGGAATGATCATTCTTTTGGACAACAAATCATTTTTTGTAGCAAAAAATGATTTTACTTCTAAAGACAGCTTCGAAGCTGCTGATTGGGAAATCTATAGTAAGCACGACTATGTATCGTATGATCCTGTTCATACTTGGGTAGAATACATCAATCGACTGATTGGTGCCTTTTCAGGAGTTCCTATTTTAATTTTCTCTATAATATCTTTTTTGTATTGGAAAGAAAATAAATGGATTCCTATTATTTCGACGCTAACACTAGTTGGAATGGGTTTTCAAGCTTGGCTTGGGAAAACAGTAGTTGACTCTAACTTGGCAACTTATAAGATCTCCATGCATATGGTCATGGCCTTGATAATCGTTGCATTTATTTTGTATTTAATATTTGCTTCTAAAACCAATTATAAGAAGCAAGCTTATAACCATAAGTTTTACAATATTCTAACTATAGCACTCATCCTATCGCTAATTCAAATTATTTTAGGGACACAAGTAAGGGAGTTTGTAGACGAACAAACAAAAATGATTGGCTACCAAAAAGAATTGTGGCTAGAATCGCCTACACTTAACTTTTATATCCACCGTTCAACTTCAATTTTAGTTTTATTATTAAATGGATATTTGTGGTACATAAACCAGTCTAAAAGTCTTGGATTTAATAAACTAAAGCTAGTCATTTACTGTGTACTTTTAGAAGTATCAACCGGCATAATGATGTACTATTTTGATTTTCCGTTCTTAAGTCAGCCCGTCCATTTAGTAATTGCATCTCTCCTTTTTGGAATTCAGTTTTATATCCTTCTTGAGTGTCTTCACAAAAAAAGAGAAAACAAACTCGCATAACAAAAATGCAACTTATATTTGTACAATAATATTGACCTATGATTTATAGATTTAGGGTTGTCTTAGACAACGATACAAAAGAAGATATTTTTAGAGATATAGAAATTCGAAAAACAGATTCCCTGGAAGACTTACATAACGTTATCACTCAGTCATTTGGGTTTGATGGAAGTGAAATGGCATCATTTTACTTAAGTGATAATGATTGGAATCAAGGCGAAGAAATCTCTTTATTTGATGTGAGTGAAGGGGGCAGTGATATACAACTAATGAACGAAACTAACATAGACTCTTCTGTTTCAGAATCGAGTACAAAATTAATCTATGTATATGATTTTTTAAGTATGTGGACGTTTTTAGTTGAACTTGCTGAAGTTGTTGAAGAAGCGCAAGGTACAGATTACCCAAACCTATTGTTTGTTCATGGTCAAGTACCTAGCGAAGCTCCTGAAAAAACTTTCGAAGCAGAAAAAAATGAAGACATCTTCGATGAATTTTCTGATGGTTATGACATTAATGATTTTAACCAGCAAGATTTTGATGAAAACTGGAATTAAAAAATTACTTCAGTATTCTCAGTCTCATAATTTCTTTTTACAAACTCCAAAGCATTCTTTAATATTTCTCCCATATTTTTACTCTTTAAGAATTCGGGATCTTTTGTGTATTCAAATATCTTAGATTTTAACAACGTTTCGTGTTTTGGGGTAGAGATTGTATCTGAAATCATACATTTTATAAGTCGTTCAACCCTATTTTGATAACTCATAAGGCGCTTAGCAATTATAGATCTTTCTTCTAACTTATATTGGTTAATAGACATCTTTTCAAATTTTTCAGAAATCAAATTAACCATTATAAAATTTTCTTTAAAAAACTGTGGTCGGTACATATTGAATTTTCCCTCGAAACTCTGTTGATCAAAATCTATAGCACGTATAGAATATACTACCTTATCAAAATCATGAGTTGGTATGATTACGTAATTATAAGATCGCATATCCCCCAACAAACGAATCATACAACGTTCATTAAATTTCACAAACTCTTTAGCAATTTGTGACTTTTCTAAATCATTACAATTTGGCAACATATTCTCAATAAATTCATCCCCTGGAATTCCTGTGATGTGCTCTTCAATTAAGGTGTCATTGTACACTAAGAAATTTAAGTTATGAGGAGACAACATATGTTCTAATTCTAGGCCATAAATTCTAGATGCATCTGCTTTCTTTACATAAAAATAGGCATAATTATCATTCAGGATATTCCTGATTTTTACACGAAATGGCTTAGAGTTTCCAAACGTACAATAATCAATTGCATCGATATTTAAAAAAGGAATGATTTTTTGATTTCCATCCGAGTGCAAAGTTGTATAAATTCTTTTGAGGTTTAAATCAATCTCTACCCGCTCAGATTCACTATAATAAGTTCTAATCCAAAGGGTATTTTTATCATTTTTATCAAAAACCTCTACGGAGCCTTGAAAACGAAGTAAATCATCATAAAAAATAGGCAAACGAATGGTACGGTTAAATTTTTTTAAGTAAGCTTTAAGCAAAGGACTTACAGGGTAAGAGGGTTTTTTAAGAGATATTTTTAAATCTTCTTTCATAATTTAACATAAGTTCCAAAATTAGGTTTTATTTTTAACTTGTAACAATAATGATGATTTATAGTCAAATAATCATAGTAACTAATCAAAACTAAAGGAATTGGATTCTATTTTAAAAATATCAAATCTAACAAAGAAATTTGGTCAACTTACTGCCGTAAAAAACCTAAGTTTCAACATTAATCAGGGAAATGTGTATGGAATTTTAGGCCCTAATGGGAGTGGCAAATCCACAACACTAGGGATTGTTTTAAACGTTATTAATAAAACCTCTGGAGATTTTTATTGGTATGGAGATAGATTAACTACACATCAAGCTTTAAAAAAAGTGGGAGCTATTATTGAGCGTCCTAACTTTTATCCATATATGTCTGCGGTTCAAAATCTAAAATTAGTTTGTAAAATAAAAGAGATCTCTACTAATTCCATTAATAAAGCCTTGGAAACTGTAGGACTCCTAGATAGAAAAGATCATGATTTTACTAGTTTTTCTTTAGGAATGAAACAACGGCTTGCTATCGCCTCAGCGCTTTTGAACGATCCTGAAATTTTAATTCTTGATGAACCAACTAATGGCTTGGACCCTCAAGGAATTCACCAGATAAGAGAAATTATAAAAAAAATTGCACAAAACGGGACAACAATTCTTCTAGCTTCCCATTTATTAGACGAAGTTGAAAAGGTGTGTAGTCACGTGGTTGTTCTAGATAAAGGAGTTAATCTCTTTTCTGGAAGAGTCGATGAATTAATCTCAAGCAATGGATTTTTTGAGCTTAAATCAACCAAAAAGGACGACTTAATTAAATTATTAGATTCAAATCCCAATTTTTCACATATTAAAACCAAAGGAGATTTGGTTACTGCATTTCTAAAACTTCCAATGGATGCTGAAGAATTCAATAGACTACTTTTCGAAAATGGGATTGTAGTTAGTCATTTAGTAAAACGAAAAGAAAGTCTTGAAGAACAATTTTTACAATTAACAGAAAACAAATGAGACGACTAATTGAAATAGAACTACAGAAAATATTACTAAACCGAACTAGTAAAATATTAATTTTCATCTCCTTTATACTTCCACTTTTTGTGATCTTATTGTCGGCTATAAAAATTAATTTTTTTGGGTTTTTTACTCTTGAACTTGGTGATTTAGGGATTTTTAATTTCCCAATAATATGGCATATCACCACCTTTTTTTCGGCATTATTTAAATTCTTCTTTGCAATTGTTGTTGTATCTATGATTGGTAATGAATACAGTAACAAAACACTAAAACAAAACCTGATTGACGGACTTAGTAAAAAAGAATTTATTCTCTCCAAATTTTATGTTATCATATTTTTCTGTCTAATTTCGACGTTGATAATTTTTATCATATCGTTAGTATTAGGGCATATCTATTCAAGATATAATGAATTTCATATTATTATTCAACAAATGGAGTTTTTGGTTGCTTATTTCGTAAAACTTGTTGGGTTCTTTTCGTTCTGTTTGTTTTTAGGAGTATTGGCAAAACGTTCTGCGTTTGCATTAGCATTTCTTTTTATAGATTTAATTTTAGAATGGATTATTTTAGGTATTATTACGTGGAAAAGCAGTTATGAATTAGCTCAAGAAGTACAAGATTTTTTACCACTAACATCAATGTCTAACCTGATAAAGCAACCTTTTCAACGTATTGCTATGAGTAAGTTTCCTGGAAATTCGGAAATAGTTTATGACTTTTCTGTACACTTTGAAACTATTTTAATAGTAATTTGCTGGACTATTATTTTTGTTTATTCGTCATATAGACTATTAAAAAAGAGAGATTTGTAAAATAGCAACAATTAAAATATTTAAAAAAATGTTTTAATAAAAAATCCATTTACTTTGATACGATAATTCTAAAGGAATAAAAAAACTTTACCTTTAAGCTATGACTCAAAATAATAAAACTTATTATTTTTGTTTTATTGTGTTAGTAAGTAATCTTATACTAGCTCAAGAAATTTCTTTATATGATCAATTAAATGGACGTTTAGATTATACTGCCATTGGAAACACCTTAAATATAGTTGAAAATAATTCTAGTTTCAACTGTTCAATTAACACCACATCTTCAGCTACTTTAAACTTATCCAACACTCAAACTATAGAAGTCTCTTACTTGTATTGGGCAGGATCTGGCACAGGTGATTTTAACGTTTCTCTGAATACAACACCCATTACTCCAGACCGGACTTTTGAATACACCTTAGATTCTGATAGACAATTTTTTGCTGCTTTCAAAGATGTAACTGAACTGATTCAAAACGAAGGAAATGGTGTATATACACTCAGTAACTTAGAAGAAGTTGATATTTCTGAAATGTATTGTTCTACAGGAACAAATTTTGCTGGATGGGCTATCATAATAATCTATTCAGATCCTAGTTTGCCTCTAAATCAAATTAATATTTATGATGGTTTAGAAAGTGTTCCGGATAATATTACAATTCAGTTAAACAACCTTAATGTGCTAGATACAACAGGAGCTAAAATTGGGTTTTTAGCTTGGGAAGGAGATGATGGATTAGCAGTAAACGAAGTATTACAAATGAACGGAGTTACATTAAGCAATCCGCCTTTAAATCCAGCTAATAATGCTTTCAATGGCACTAATAGTTTTACAAACGAATCCAATCTATTCAATATGGATATTGATTTTTATCCTATTCAGAATACAATTAATGTTGGTGACAACTCTGCGGAAATACAATTAACTTCAGGTCAAGATTTAGTAATGGTTAATAATATAATAACAGTTTTAAACAGTCAACTCCCTGATGCAACTATTTCGATTGAAAGAATTGAACAAGTCTGTAATTATCGCGAAATATTAATTGAATACATTGTAATAAATACAAATAGTACACAGCTTCTTCCTGCGAACACTCCTATTGCATTATACGCGAACGAACTTCTTATTGGACAGACACAAACAGAAAATGATATTCCTATGAGTTCAAGTGAATTTGGTAGCATTAGTTTAAATATAGATTCTAGTTTAGGGAGCAATTTTATGCTTTCAGTTATAGTAGATGACGACGGAACTGGAAACGGAGTGGTTGCAGAAATTAACGAAACAAATAACAGTGCGGAAACTGATATTGAATTAATTGAATCCTTTTCAATAACAGCTTTAGATAATATCGTTGGGTGTAAGACAGTTAATGATGAGGCAATTTACAACTTAACTACTGCGCTAATACAAATAGAGACCTCTTTTGACATAGAGACAGCTGTTTATTATGCATCCTTAAATGATTTGTATAATAATATAGGAGCAATATTAAATCCTTCAGAATACCTCTGTTCAGTAGAAAATAACATTATTTACATTCAAATAGAAACAGAGCCCTGTTATGAGGTCTTTTCAATCGAATTAATAGCTAGGGATTGCGAGCCAGAAATTCCTCAAGGATTTTCTCCAAACGGAGATAGCTACAATGATTGGTTTAATATTCAAGGGCTTTACAATGTTTACATGCAACACGAACTATTAATTTACAACCGATTAGGAGTATTGATATTTAAAGGAAATAATTCTCTCAAATGGGAAGGAAAAGCCAATAAGGGCTCATTAAAAGGAAATAATCTCTTGCCTGTAGGCACTTATTTCTATGTACTCCATTTAAATTCTAGGAACCTAAAACCTAAAACAGGCTGGGTCTATTTAAATTATTAATTAATATTTTTTAAAAGATTTATTCTCTCGTTTTGCACTAGCGCTGACTTTGCCTTAGCTTTGCAGCTATGCAATTTAAATTAACTTCAGACTTTAATCCCACTGGCGATCAGCCAGCTGCTATAAAGCAATTAGTCGATGGGATTGAATCCAATGAGAAGTATCAAACATTGTTGGGTGTGACTGGATCTGGGAAAACCTTTACGGTTGCAAATATCATTCAGCAAGTGCAGCGACCTACCCTAGTCTTAGCGCACAACAAAACATTGGCCGCCCAATTATATTCAGAATTCAAACAGTTTTTTCCTGAAAATGCAGTTGAATATTTTGTGTCCTATTATGATTATTACCAGCCAGAAGCCTACCTTCCAGTTTCTGGAACCTATATAGAAAAAGATTTATCTATTAATGAAGAAATTGAAAAGCTTCGTTTAAGCACCACTTCTTCACTTTTATCTGGTCGCAGAGACGTTATTGTGATTGCCTCAGTTTCCTGTTTATACGGAATTGGAAATCCTGTTGAATTTCAGAAGAACGTAATCACTCTAAAAGCCAATGAAGTTATTTCGAGAACAGCTTTGCTACACAAACTAGTGCAAAGTTTATACTCTAGAACGGAAGGTGATTTTAACCATGGTAACTTTAGAATTAAAGGAGATACTGTTGATGTATTTCCAAGCTATGCCGACCACGGATTTAGAATTCATTTTTTTGGAGACGAGATTGAATCCATTGAAGCCTTTGATATAAATACTAGTAAAGTTATTGAAGTGTACGAAAGTGTCACTATATACCCTGCAAATATGTTTGTAACATCTCCTGATATATTGCAAAATGCCATAAAGGATATTCAAGATGACTTAGTAAAACAATATGATTATTTTAAGGAAATTGGTAAGCACTTAGAAGCAAAACGTTTGAAGGAAAGAACAGAATTTGACTTAGAAATGATTCGCGAGTTAGGTTATTGTTCGGGGATAGAAAACTACTCTCGTTATTTAGATGGCCGAGCTCCAGGCACTCGTCCGTTTTGTTTATTAGATTATTTTCCAAGTGATTCGCTAATGGTTATTGATGAAAGTCACGTTACTATTTCGCAAGTCCATGCCATGTATGGAGGCGACCGTAGTCGTAAGGAAAATTTAGTAGAGTATGGATTTCGATTACCTGCAGCGATGGATAACAGACCTTTAAAATTTGATGAATTTGAAAGCCTACAAAATCAAGTTCTATATGTGAGTGCTACGCCTGCAGATTATGAATTAGAAAAATCGGATGGCATCTTTGTGGAGCAAGTAATTAGACCTACGGGTTTATTAGATCCCATAATAGAAGTGAGACCGAGTTTAAATCAAATTGATAATCTGATTGAAGAAATTCAGCAACAGGTAGAAAAAGACGAACGTACTTTAGTAACCACCCTTACTAAGAGAATGGCGGAAGAGCTAACCAAATACCTAGCACGTATACAAATACGTTGTCGTTACATCCACAGTGATGTCGATACCTTGGAGCGAGTTGAAATTATGCAGGATTTGAGAAAAGGCGTCTTTGATGTACTTGTCGGGGTCAACTTGTTAAGAGAAGGTTTAGACTTGCCTGAAGTTTCCTTAGTGGTTATCTTAGATGCTGATAAAGAAGGTTTTTTACGTTCAGCTCGTTCACTTACCCAAACGGTGGGACGTGCTGCAAGACATCTTAACGGACGAGCTATTATGTATGCTGATAAAGTAACGAAAAGCATGCAAAAAACAATTGATGAAACCAACTACCGTAGAGATAAACAGATTGCTTATAATTCTGAACATAACCTTATACCTACAGCGCTAAATAAAAGCTTAAATAATGCACTAACAAAGAATTCAGTTAGTAGCTATTATTATGAGCAAGAAGCGCTCAAAGCCGCACAACCAGAAAATGCTTATTTATCAGTATCTGAATTAGAACAAAAAATTAGAGATACTCGAAAACTCATGGAATCTGCTGCAAAAGATTTGGATTTTTTACATGCTGCTCAATTTCGAGATCAGATTAAAAGTTATCAAAAAAAGTTAGAGGAAATAAGATAAGTAAAAAAGTAGCCCCGAGGCTACTTAAATTTAAAACACTTACACAAAAACTACGCTAAAACTGCTTGTACTTTATCCGCAGCTTCTTTAAATTCAATAGCACTTTGAACATCAAGTCCAGAGTTGTCAATTAATTCTTTAGCGATGTCTGCATTAGTTCCTTGTAAACGGACTATAATAGGAACTTTAATAGTTCCCATATTTATATAGGCATCTATCACGCCTTGGGCTACACGATCACAACGTACAATTCCACCAAAAATATTAATCAAAATTGCTTTTACTTCGGGATCTTTTAAAATAATCTGAAAGGCAGCTTCCACTCGTGCGGCATCAGCTGTGCCACCGACGTCTAAAAAATTTGCGGGCTCACCTCCTGCTTGTTTAATTAAATCCATTGTAGCCATTGCAAGACCTGCACCATTTACCATACAGCCAACGTTACCCTCTAAGTCTACATAACTAAGACCTAAAGCACCTGCTTCTACTTCAACTGGATTTTCTTCACGAGTGTCTCTTAACTTTAAATAATCTTTATGTCTAAATAACGCATTGTCATCGATAGTTACTTTTGCATCAACGGCTAATATTTTATTATCACTAGTTTTTAAAACCGGGTTTATTTCAAATAAAGATGCATCTGACTTATTGTAAGCAGTATATAAATTCGTTACAAATTTAGTCATATCTTTAAAAGCAGCTCCTGATAAACCAAGATTAAAAGCGATACGACGAGCTTGAAATGGCAATATTCCTGTGGATGGGTCAATTTCTTCATTGAAAATCAAATGTGGTGTTTCTTCAGCAACAGTTTCAATATCCATTCCTCCTTCAGTAGAATACATAATCATGTTTCTTCCAGACCTTCTGTTTAAAAGAACAGAAATATAAAACTCACTAGTTTCTGTTTCACCAGGGTAATAAACATCTTCAGCAACTAAGACTTGGTGTACTTTTTTTCCTTCAGCAGAAGTTTGAGGGGTGATTAACTGCATTCCAATAATTTGACGTGCAATAGTTTCTACTTCAACTAAGTTTTTAGCTAATTTAACACCACCACCCTTACCACGACCACCAGCGTGAACTTGAGCTTTTAGTACATGCCACCCGGTACCTGTTTCTTCTGTGAGAGTTTTGGCTGCTGCTACGGCTTCTTCCGGCGTGCTAACAACTATACCTTTTTGGATCTTAACACCAAAAGTGCTCAGGATATCTTTTCCTTGGTATTCGTGTAAATTCATTTTTTTAGGGATTTATTTTTTATTTATCTTGAAGATAAAAACGTATAATAGGATTGAGTAACAAAAGTAATTAACCTTAGGGGTTTTACCAATAATTTTTAAGGTTGATTTTAACAGAACTAACTTTTTGTTTGTTCTAATATTTAAACCCCTTTAGGACAGAGAATGCCTTGTTAGAAATAGAGAAGTATTAGAAGATTTAACAAAAACCCGGATACTTATAGACCTATAAAATCCTCACTAATAGGCTTTTAAAATATTTAAAAAATTATTAATTTTTTAAATATTAGTCTGAAACTAAAATATAATATTAACTTTGTAAACTAAAAACATGTAAAGTGAAAAACGGTACAGTAAAATTTTTCAATGTATCCAAAGGATTTGGATTCATTACAGAAGATGATTCAAACACAGAGTATTTTGTTCACGTAACTGGAATAATCGATGAGATTAACGAAGGTGACGCTGTTGAATTTGAATTAAAAGAAGGTA
This sequence comes from uncultured Formosa sp., assembly GCA_913052445.1. Classification (GTDB taxonomy): domain Bacteria; phylum Bacteroidota; class Bacteroidia; order Flavobacteriales; family Flavobacteriaceae; genus Hel1-33-131. The sequence continues at coordinate 1,848 of CAJXDP010000003.1, read as the reverse complement.
GAAAAGGTATGAATGCAGTAAATGTTAGAGTACTCTAACAATTACAATCAGATAATTTTTTACAAATACCTACCCATTTGGTAGGTTTTTTTGTTTTTATTCCTTTCCCTCTACATAGTCCTGGAGGTAAGAAAATGCAGGCATTAGTTGTCCGTTTTCAGTCATCTTTGCACGTTTAAGAACTCCAAAAGCATCTTTATTAAAGAAAGCAGGTATAATTTTTTCTACAAATGTATGCCCAAATTCTTCGCTAGCGTCTTTTGGTAATTCACAAGGTAAATTATCAACAGCCATAACAGCTATTGCAGAAGTAATTTTGTAATCAATTTCTGTTTCAGTTTTCGGATCATATCCATATATCGGTTTTTCAATAGTAGAAGGACGAATTGTACACGCTATTGGGCCATCAATGTCACAACTAATATCTGCTACTACTTTAAGTTTAAAATTTGAGTTCTTTGCTTGATTGCGCGAAAAAAAAGCAGGAGCACCTTTTCCATAAAAATGACCTGCAATAAAAAAGTCTGCAACAGACGTGAAGCGATCAAAAGTCGAGTTATAGGCTTCAGGAAATTTAAAAAAGTCTTTTTTTCCTAAGGTTTTTCCATCTTGGCGTTCGCAATAATCCAAAACGTCTAACTGTACATATACTGCCTCTGAGGAGTTGTCATTTAGAAACTGATCTACAGTAACTTGTTTAATATTTAAATGATCTAAAACCTCTTTAGCCCCTTGACCTACACGTCCAGTACCAGTTAGTACAATTTTCACATTGGGAATAGTCAGTAGGTCTAATTGCACATTTAATGCAGCTCTATCATTTAAATCAGTTGCTTTAGGCAGGTCAAAACAATTGAGTTTCATTCCCAAGGCTCGTATCCCATTGTAAGCGCCTACCACCCCTGCATAATATCCGAAGCCAATCAATCGGTGATAAGATTCATTGACTAAGGTTTCGTGATCATAGAGCGTAATTTTTTTATTTAAAATCGCTTGAAGTAACTTACGGTTATAGGGTTGTTTTTTAATAGTATGGCTAAAAAAGAAATAACTTTTATTGGGAATAAGGGCCTCAATAGGTACTTCCTTTACGCCAATCAGTACTTCAGCAGTGCTCACATCTGCTACAACTTCTAGGCCAGCAGAGCTATAATCCGCATCAGAGAAAGCGCGAATTGGAGACGATTCGATTATCAGTTCTGCTGATGGAAATATTGAGAGGAGTTTTTGACACGAATTTGGATCTAAAACAACTCGTCTATCTGGTGGCGATTTGCGTTCTTGAATTACAGCAAACTTCATAATGAAAAAAAATTAAATATTTTTTACGAAAGTAAATGGATTTAAGCGGTTGGACAAGTTTTTTTGTAACTTTGCCTACCCTTCATTGAGGGTTATTATAGTAATGGGGTCGACTGGTATTGACAGCGAGATCTACTAAACTGTAAGCACGTCGTGTGATGATATTGATACACGTTAAAGACCATGTCAACTTTTAAACGGCGAGAATAACTACGCTTTAGCTGCTTAATCCGAATTATAGTAGGATTGGCCTCGGCACACTAGGTGTGCAAGCTAAATGTCTCCTGAAAGCCTTGGTTCACGGCGTTCAATTTTGAGGCATCGTAAATGTAAACCTAAAATCTCTAAGGCTTTGGTAGGGGTTTGAAACTAAAAAAGCTAAGAAATAAATGGGTCGTTTTTAGTCAGTTTATTTCCGACAATTAATTAAAAACTAAACGTGTAGAAGGCTTTTTATTAGCTTGTTTGGACCCGAGTTCGATTCTCGGCGACTCCACTTTTTATTCCCAAGAATAAATTTTTATTTTTGGGAATATTTTTTTGTAG
>CAJXDP010000002.1 GCA_913052445.1 uncultured Formosa sp. | reverse complement strand
AGGGAATTTAATTCTTAAAATAATCTATAATAGCAATGAAATGGTGTCAAAAAAAAGCCCTAATTTAATAGGGCTTCTTTGAATTTTTGAATTTAAAATATTACTAACGTCTTCTTTCTTTAATTCTGGCTTTTTTACCAGTAAGTTCTCTAAAATAAAAGATACGAGCTCTTCTTACTTTACCACGTTTGTTGACTTCAATTTTCTGTAAGGCTGGTAAGTTTACCGGGAAAATACGTTCAACACCTATTGTGCCAGACATTTTTCTGATGGTAAATGTTTCAGAGCTTCCTGAGCCTCTTCTTTGAAGAACAACTCCTCGATAGAATTGTGTACGTACTTTTTCGCCTTCTCTAATTTCGTAATAAACAGTGATTGTATCACCAGCTGCAAATTCTGGAAAGTCTTTTTTTGCTACAAATTCTTTTTGAACAAATTTAATTAAGGATTCCATTTTATTTTATTTATATATTTTCTCGAAATAACATCCACGATTATCGCCAGAGGTTAACCCGAATTTGGATGCAAATATAACTAAAAAGTAAAAAGAAGAAAGTTTATTATACTTATTTTTTTTTAACTCTCAAATATTATTCCTTTAATAAGTCAGGTCTACTAATCTTTGTGTGTTTATAGGCTTGTTCCTCACGCCATTTTTCAATCTTTGGAAAGTGGCCACTTAATAAGACATTAGGAACTTTCCAACCTTGGTAATTTCTGGGTCGTGTGTATATAGGGGGTGCTAATAACCCATCTTGAAATGAGTCAGTCAATGCAGAGGTTTCGTTTCCTAAAACTCCTGGAATTAGACGAATAACGGCATCGCAAAGTACTGCAGCTCCTAATTCTCCTCCTGAAAGGACATAGTCGCCAATAGAAATCTCTTTAGTAATAAACTGATCACGTACGCGTTGATCTACTCCTTTATAGTGCCCGCAGAGAATAATTATATTACCCTTCATAGACAATTGGTTTGCAAGTCCTTGATTAAGCGTTTGACCATCAGGAGTCATATAAATAACTTCGTCATAATCACGTTCTTTTTTTAATCCAGAGATGCATTTATCAATGGGTTCAATCATCATAACCATTCCTGCCCCACCTCCAAACTGGGTGTCGTCAATCGATTTGTAATTATCAGAACTGTAATCTCGTAAATTGTGAAAGTGAATACTTACAAGCCCAGCTTTTATAGCACGCTTTAGTATAGAGGCCTCAAAAGGACTTTTAATTAATTCTGGTAGTACAGTTATAATATCTATGCGCATCTGACATGTTTGATGTACAAATATAACAAATTGTAAACTTTAATAATAGGTGAAGCGCCTTACTTTGGCAATGTATTTTGCTAAGCGTACAACTTGATGGCTATATCCAAATTCATTATCATACCATATGTAAAGTATTATGTTTTTTCCATCAGTTCTTACAATAGTGGCTTTGCTATCATAGATAGCTGGTGCAGTACACCCTACAATGTCACTAGAAACTAGTTCATCATTTGCCTCATATTTTATTTGTTCAACTAAATTGCCGGTTAGCGCAGCAGTTTTAATCAAATTATTTATTTTTTTTATTGTTGTACCTTTTTTAATTTTTAAGTTTAAAATTGCTAAGCTTCCATTGGGAACAGGAACCCTAATTGCATTGGAGGTAAGTTTATTTTTTAATGACGGAATAGCTTTACTGACGGCCTTTCCTGCTCCAGTTTCTGTAATGACCATATTTAGTGCCGCTGCGCGTCCTCTTCTATATTTTGTGTGCATATTATCAACTAAGTTCTGATCATTTGTGTATGCGTGAATGGTTTCAAGGTGTCCATGAACAACCCCAAAAGTATCTTCAATAACTTTTAAAATTGGGGTAATTGCATTTGTAGTACATGAAGCCGCAGAAAAGATGTCGGTTGTATCGGAAGAATGCTCTAAATGATTGACTCCATGTACGATATTTGGAATTTCTTTACCGGGAGCAGTTAGTAATACTTTTTCAGATCCTTTAGATTTAAGATGTCTTTTTAAAGCTTTTTTATCTCTTAACACTCCTGTGTTGTCTATAATTAGAGCTTTATTTATTCCATACGATGTATAATCTATATTTTCAGGCTTAGAAGTAGATATGATATATACAGTCATGCCGTTTATGATTAAGGCTTCAAGGTTTTCATCAATGCTCACTGTTCCTGTGAAATCTCCATGAATAGAATCACTTCTTAGTAGTGCAGCTCTTTTTTCTAAAGTCTCTACATTTATTTTGTCACGAGTTACAATGGCTCTAAGCCTCAACTGACTACCGTTGCCTGATTTGCCCATCAATTCACGGGCGACCAATCGGCCGATGCGGCCAAATCCATATAAAACTATATCCCTTGGCTCAATTTTAGTTTGATCTTTCGCTTCTTTTAGTTTTTTGGATAAAAAAGCTAATGAACTTCCGTTAGAAAGATCTTCTTTGTGATATTCAAAAGTTAGCTTGCCAATATCTAATTTAGAGGCTGGTAAGTTTAATTGTTTGATTGCTTGTGCCATGTCCACAGAATCAAAAATAGAGATAGGTTTGTTTACAAATTCAATAGCATAGGCATGTAGCTTGAGAATCCCACTTACATTTCGATCCATTAACTGGTTTCTAAACATGACCAGTTCAATGGAGTAATCATACCATAAGTCACTTACAATTTTTATAAATTCAACGGCGGCTTTTCTTCGGTCAGATTGGAAAGTGATTTCAGAATCATAGGTTGGTTTTATTGGCATTGAGTTTGAGTTTTATGTGAATTACACAAAAGTAAGTCTTCTCAAACGTTTTCGTAACTTTTTTAATAAAATAATTAACACCTTAATAATACAACTTATTGTATTGATATTGAGTATTTTATCTGAATCGGTATACTACTTTTTCTCCATTATTTTTAACAATAGAAAGTCTAAGTACTTTATTGGAATATTTCTCTAGAGCTATCTGAGCATCGTTAATGGAATTAATACTTATATCGTTTATTTCTGTCACAAAACTTCCTTCATAGATTCCGTCAGATTCCCAGTCTTTTCGGTTGTTTTCAGAAAGCGAAATCAGTTCTAGTCCGTAGTCTAAATTTACGGCTTTTAGTGCTTTTTTTTCAGGCTCCTGAAGCTCGCCTATGATGGGAATATCTATGGTATTTAGTTTTTCTAAGGTAACTATTAAGTTGATCTGTTGATCATCTCTTAAAATCAAAACTTCAACCGAATCATTTGGATTTTTAGTATTTAAAAATCCCTTTAAATCAGAAAACTTTGAAATAGTTATCCCATCAATACTTTGAATAATATCGCCTTTGCGAATGCCAGCTTTTTCTGCTCCAGTTCCTTTCTGAATTTCATTAATATAAAATCCTTCGGTTTCATTTACACCAAATTCCTTAGAGTTCTTACTATTTAATTCACCCCCAATAACTCCTAGGATTCCGTTCTGCACATTTCCAAATTCCATTAAGTCTTCTATGACTTTCTTAGCAATATTACTGGGAACTGCAAATGAATAGCCTATGTAGGATCCTGTTTTTGAAGTAATTGCTGTGTTGATACCAATAAGTTCTCCATTTGTGTTTACTAAAGCACCCCCAGAATTACCAGGGTTTACTGCGGCGTCTGTCTGAATAAATGATTGTGTGTTTCTTCCCGACAAATCTCTAGACTTTGCACTAATTATCCCAGCTGTTACTGTTGAAGTTAGATTGAATGGATTGCCAACTGCTAATACCCACTCTCCGACTTTTGCCATATTACTGTCTCCAAATATTAGGTAACTTAGAGGTTTTGAGGATTTAATTTTTAACAATGCAATATCTGTGTTAGAGTCGGCTCCAATTAATTCAGCTTCATAGGTTTTATTGTCATTTGTAGAAACTTCAATTGATTGTGCTCCATCAATAACGTGATTATTGGTTATAATATAGCCATCAGATGAAATAATCACTCCTGAGCCAGTGCCTATTTGTGCTCGTTGCTGAGACCGCCCAAAAAATAAGTCTTCATAACTTGTATAACCTTTGCTTAACGTTGTGTTTTTCACATGTACTACTGTTGGTAAAGTTTTTTCTGCAGCGGATGTAAAATTTACAGTTTCTTCTATTGAGTTTAGAGAGTTTAGTTCAGAAACAGCTGTAGTAGTTAGTGCATAACTTTCTACGATTTCATGAGGCTTGTTTGTCTCAAAAAAGAACACATAACCCGCTAAGGTCAGGCCACAACTTAAGATTGAAGCGATTAGAACTAATATAAATTTTTTCATAAAATATTTTAATTTTATTGACTATAGATTAAAATTACTTTTTTATTGAATTAATAAAACAATTTTAACGACCTTTTAACAAGTTACTTTAATATTAAATATTCTTATATTTGCTTTTGATGCGGACCCAAACATTTTATAAATATCAAGGAACAGGTAATGATTTTGTTATGTTAGATAACCGTCTATCCGATTTTGATACAAACAATTCATCATTAATAGCTCATTTATGTAATCGGCGTTTTGGGGTTGGGGCCGACGGACTTATATTGTTAGAGTCTGATCCAATCTATGACTTTAAAATGGTGTATTTTAATTCAGATGGAGAACAAAGCAGCATGTGTGGTAATGGAGGTAGATGTATTGTTGCTTTCGCAAATTTTTTAGGAATTATCAATAGCGAAACCCAATTTTTAGCTATTGATGGACCACACCTAGCAGTCTATAAAGATGAGCATGTTGAGCTTAAAATGCAAGATGTTTCAAATATATTTTCTAAGGATGATTACTTTATTCTTGATACAGGTTCTCCGCACTATGTATGTTTGAAAACAAATTTAGACTTATTAGATATGACATCTGAAGGAGCTTTAGTTCGTTATAGTGAACCTTTTGAGTCTAGCGGAATTAATGTAAATTTTGCCAAAAAAATAAACTTCGACACTTTTGCTGTTCGCACTTATGAACGTGGAGTAGAAGCAGAGACTTTGTCTTGTGGAACTGGGTCTACAGCTGTAGCTATTGCTATGTTTCACTCAGGTCAATTAACTTCAAAAGTTGTAAATATTAAAACTCAAGGAGGTGATTTAGTTGTTAGATTTGATCCGTTATCTTCTTCTTATTCCAATGTTTGGCTTTGTGGAGCTGTTAAACAGGTTTTTAAAGGTACTTTAGAATGGTAGACTTACAAGGGGAACTTATTAATCTACGATTACTAAAACTCGAAGATTTAGCGTTTTTATACTCATTAGAGAATAATGAATCCTTGTGGGAACTAAGTCAAACTTATAAACCATTTTCAAAAGAAGTGCTTCATAGTTATTTAGAAACATCTCAAAAAGATATTAAAGAAATAAAGCAATTAAGATTAATGATTAGTTCTAAAACAAATGATCCATTGGGTTTTATTGATCTTTTTGATTACGACATACATAATAATCGAGCGGGTGTCAGTATAGTGTTAATTGATAAACAACGCAGAAAAGGATATGGGAAAGATGCTTTAAGCTTATTGATAAAGTATAGCTTTAGCGAGCTAAGTCTCCACCAGTTGTATGGAAATGTACTGGAAGATAATATAGCAAGTATGCACTTGTTTAAGTCTGTTGGTTTTGAGAAAGTTGGACTCAAGAGAGACTGGCGATTTTACAAAGGGCTCTATAAAAATGAATATTTATTTCAATTAATCAATCATGTACTTTAAAAAAATAGCAGCAGCCATTATATTAATCGGTTTGGTAAGCGCAGGAATTTTTTCCTATTATATTTATTCAGTTATGTTGGTGCCTAACACTAATTTTAATTCTAAAGAAGCCTATATTTTTGTAGCTTCAAATGCAAGCTTTTCAGATGTAAAAGCGGACTTAGAACCTTTGCTAAAAGATATAGAATCTTTTGAAGTTTTGGCTAAGCAAAAAAAATATATAAATAATATTAAAGCTGGACGCTTTCTCATCTCCAAGGGGATGACTAATAATGACCTTATCAACTCCATAAGAAGTCGTAATCTACCAATAAAAATCGCGTTTAATAATCAGCATTCTCTAGCAGAATTAGCAAATAGAATTTCGAGCCAAATTGAAGCTAAAAATTCCGATTTACTTAGAGTTTTTTCAGATCCGGAATTTTTAGATGCTAATGGGTTTACAAATGAAAATGCACTAGCGATGTATTTGCCAAATAGCTATGAGTTTTTCTGGAATACGTCGGCAACAACATTTAGATCTCGAATGTTAAAGGAATACAACCGCTTCTGGAACGATAAAAGATTAAGTATAGCAAAAACAATTGATCTTATGCCTTTAGAGGTGATGGCTTTAGCTGCAATTGTCCATGAGGAGTCTAAGCAAGTCTCGGAGCAAGATCGCATTGCTGGGGTCTATATGAATCGTTTAAAAGATGGTTGGCCATTACAAGCTGATCCCACGCTTAAATTTGCTGCATATCAGTTACCTATGTATAGAAATACAGTCATAAAGCGTCTTTTAAACAAACACAAATCAATTGTTTCACCCTACAATACCTATATGTATAAGGGGTTGCCGCCTGGATTAATTGCGATGCCAGATTTATCAGCCATTGATGCAGTATTAAACTACGAAAGTCATTCTTATTATTACTTTGCAGCAGATGCTGAAAAACCAGGATTCCATAGATTCTCTAACACACTAACCGGTCACAATAAAAATGCGAGAGCATACCAGTCTTATTTAAACCGAAAAGGAATCAAAAAATAATTTAAAACACTGAAAATCAAATAATTGTAAATTTACCTATATTTGCACTTTTATTTTACCCCAGCGGTTTTAAATTAAACTTTAATGACCTTAGAACGCACCTTTTATTACTCGGTACTACTCGCTACTATTTTTAGTTTGTTTGTTGCATTTTCCCCTAGTCCAAGAAGCGGCTTTCACCAGACTTCTCCTTCTAAAGAAATACTTAACTATAATTTTGTTGTTAGTGAGGTTGCAGAAACATATCCAAGCACAAAGTCTCCTTTTTTAGATAATTCTTATGTTGCCTTTAAAGAAGCGTTGGCTTTTAAGGAATCTCAAGGAAAATATGGTGCCATTAATACATTAGGTTATCTGGGTAAATTTCAATTTGGTATCACTACATTGGAATTACTAGGTATTTACAATCCTGAGAGTTTTTTAACTAATCCAGCACTTCAGGAAAAAGCATTTTTAGCCAACACAAGACGAAATAAATGGGTCTTGAGACGTGACATAAAGCGTTTTGTAGGAAAAGAAATAAACGGTATCGAGGTTACGGAATCTGGAATTTTAGCTGCTGCCCACTTAGCTGGTCCTGGAAATGTGAAACGCTATTTAAGAAGTTTAGGTGCAGAAGATTTTACAGATGCTTATGGAACAGGGATTCCTTATTACATGAGCAAGTTCTCAGGCTTTGACACTTCTTTTGTAATGCCTCATAAAAAGCCAAATTCAACTTTGCTTTAATCTTTGTGAATAATAAAAATTGCTGGACGCTTGTGGAAATCAAATTTTGAATGTTTCCATTCTTTTGCCGTTTTTGTTTTGATGTATTCTGTAGGTAAGGTAAGGTCACAAGCCACACATATTTGGGTGTCCGCATGTAGCGTGTTGTGCAAGTCTTCTAAAATACTATTGTTTCGGTAAGGAGTTTCAATAAATAACTGTGATTGGTTCTCATCAAAAGAACGTCTTTCAAGTTGTTTTATTTTTGATTTACGACCTCCTTTTTCAATTGGTAAATATCCATTGAAAGCAAAATTTTGGCCATTCATTCCAGAGCTCATCATTGCCAATAAAATTGAAGAAGGTCCTACCAAAGGAATGATCTTAATATTTTTTTTATGTGCAATCTTCACAACTTCTGCGCCAGGATCAGCTACTCCTGGGCATCCTGCATCTGAGAGGAGTCCGATATTATTACCTTCTAAGCATTCTTCTAAAAAAGAAGGAATTTCCAATGGGTCTGTAAACTTGTTTAAACTAAACAGAGTTAGACTGGATTGAGATTTACCAGAGCTAACAGACTTGATAAACTTCCGTGCTGACTTTTCATTTTCTACAATATATACATCAATACTTTCGATTATTTTTTTTATTGAAATTGGTAATATTTCTAATGGGGCATTACTTCCTAAGCCTGTTGGGATTAAGTATAGTTTGCCAGTCATACTTTTAGAGTTATTGGTTAGTTGAATGGTTAGTTTTTTGGATGTATATTACTTACTACTATTAAGTTTATTGAAGCTATTTTAGAGATATGATCAATAGGTTAAATATGAGAAGAAATATGATCGCTATAAATATCTTGGTTTTAGAGAAGTATTTTTTCATAAAATTTGAATATTAAAGTTGAAACCTGAAAACAATAAATTACACAGATAATTTCTTAGTCAAGTCTTCTACGTATTTTCTAAATTGCTTATCTGTAGTTGAAAGGTTATCAACTGTTTTGCAAGCATGAAGAACTGTAGCGTGATCACGTTTTCCAATTTGAGAGCCAATGCTAGCTAAGGATGCTTTAGTAAATTTCTTTGCAAAAAACATAGCCAATTGTCTGGCTTGTACAATATGACGTTTTCGTGTTTTTGATTGTAAAGTATCTACATCCATTTGGAAGTAATCGGATACCACTTTTTGAATGTAGTCGATTGAAACTTCTCTTTTAGTATTTTTTACAAATTTCTCAACAATATCTTTCGCTAATGAAAGCGTGATTTCCTTTTTATTAAAAGATGATTGAGCTATCAATGAAATAATCGCTCCTTCTAATTCACGAACGTTGGTTGTAATGTGTTTTGCCAAATACTCAATGATTTCTTCAGGCATCTCTACACCATCTCTGTATAGCTTATTCTTAACAATAGAGACACGAGTTTCAAAATCTGGGTTTTGCAGTTCCGCAGACAACCCCCATTTGAAACGGGATAATAATCGTTGCTCAATATCTTGCATGTCAACTGGTGCTTTATCACTTGTTAAAATGACTTGTTTTCCGTTTTGGTGTAAATGGTTGAAGATATGAAAAAACACGTCTTGTGTTCCAGATTTTCCTGATAGGAACTGAACATCATCGATGATTAGGATGTCGATTATTTGATAGAAGTGTATAAAATCATTTCTATTATTTTTCTTTACAGATTCGATATACTGCTGAGTAAATTTCTCAGCTGAAATATAAAGCACTGTTTTTTCTGGATATTTATCTTTAATATCAACTCCAATAGCATGTGCTAGGTGAGTTTTTCCTAAGCCAACTCCACCAAATATCAGTAAGGGATTGAAAGAAGTACCACCTGGTTTATTGGCTACTGCAATACTTGCATTTCTAGCTAGTCGGTTTGAATCACCTTCTAAAAAGTTATCGAACGTATAGATAGGGTTTAATTGAGATTCAATTTTGACATTTCTTATGCCAGGAATCACAAATGGATTCTTTAGTTCAGGGTTTTTATTTTTAAGAGGTATATCTACTTGTTGAGAGTATATTGCGGCTCTGTTTGAACTGGGTATCTTTTCAGTAAATGGTTGTTTATTTCCGTAGGTATTTTCCATTTTAATGATGTACACTAATTTGGCATTATTACCCAATTCTTTAGTTAGAGCTACTTTTAAAATTTTTACGTAGTGTTCTTCCAGCCATTCATAAAAAAATTTACTTGGGACTTCTATGCTCAGAGCATGATTATCAAGTTTTACAGCTGTAATAGGCTCAAACCATGTCTTGTAGGCTTGCGGCTGAATGTTGTCCTTTATAAATTCTAGACAATTTTCCCATACCGATTGAGCACTGATATTCATTATTGTTATGTTTAGTTAGTTAGGAGTCAAACAAATTGAAATATAGGGAAGATTCTTATTGTCTTTTCTCAATACAAATATGTGAACAAAATTATTAAAAAAAAAATCGAAATTATATGAATATTTAAATTTTTTTTCTCATGTTTAATTAATTTTAAATATACAATTTTAATACATGAATACACATCAAACTGAGATTAAGGTTAGATATGGTGAAACGGACCAAATGGGCGTAGTATACCATGGAAATTATGCTCAGTATCTGGAAATAGGACGTTTAGAATGGCTTGATGCTATTGGAGTCAATTATAAAGAAATGGAGTCTAATGATGTAATGCTTCCTGTTATTTCAATGAACTTAAAGTACATTAAATCAGCTATTTATGGTGATATTATAACTGTATCAACCACGCTTTTAAAGCCTCCAATGGCTTCTATCGAATTTACTTATAAAATTCATAATTCTAGCGGTGAATTACTAACTACTGCGTATACCAAATTAGCGTTTATTAACATGAAATCTAATTTTCCAATGCGTTGTCCGCAATATATTTTAGACGAACTGCAAATTTAATCGTTTAAGTTTTCCACTTTAATTTGATGATAGCCCTCAAAAGTTATTATTGTGCTTTTTAGATTTATTTTTTTCACTAAAATCAATACCTCACACTTCATTTCAATTCGCTTATGTTTTATGATTAATTGCTGTTTTTTAATGATTCGCATGACTTTACTTAAGTCTTTGTAATCAAAGCTTAGTTTACATGGAATTAAAATATCTACGTTCTTAATGTTGCTAGCCTCTATACTTAATTTAGCAGTTTTTTTGTAGGCGCTAATAAGTCCACCTATTCCAAGTTTAGTACCTCCAAAATATCGAATTACTACAATTAATGTATTAGTTAACTTAAACGCTTGTAGTTGTCCGTAAATTGGGATTCCAGCGCTATTATTTGGCTCCCCATCGTCAGAGACTCTATAATATGTTGTTTTGATACCGTGTTGATAAGCATAACAAAAATGTCTAGCACTTGAATGTTTCTTTTTGAGATCTTCAAGCGCCTTCATTACTTCATTGTCTGTTTCTATTGGAATGGCATATCCATAAAATTTACTACCTCTATCTTTATGAAGTACCTCTAAGCTTCGCGTATTAATTGTTTTGTAGCTAAACACCTTTCAATAATTTTTCAAAAGTGGGTTGTTAAATAAGTTAATGACATCCTCCTTTTTAGGGTTATTATTCCAAGTACTTATCCCTAATTTTTTTGCAGCATCTGTGTTTTCTTTTGTGTCGTCAATAAACAAACAGTTTTTGGGATTAAGATTGTTGTCACTCAAAACAAACTCATATATCGAGGGGTCAGGTTTTCGTAATTTTATTTCATGTGATAGATAAAATTTGTCAAAACAATTTTTAAAACGAAGGTATCGGCCCAGCGACATATTTTCAATGACTTGCTCAATGTGAAGTGCATTAGTGTTACTTAATAGGATGAGCTTATACTTTTCTAAGGAAGCTAGATGTTCAATAAAATTCAAACGATATTCAGGAAAGTCTAAAATAATTGAATTCCAAGATTTGGTAAACTCTTCACTTGAAATCGTTGGGAATTTTTTCATGAACGAAGTAATAAACTCTATTGTAGTAATTAATCCTTTTTCGTAACTGATAGCAGTTTCAAGCATCTCATTAGTAATTGAACAGACCCCTAAAATATTTAGAGAACGCTCAATTGCGGGTTTATCCAAATTAATAAAGACATCACCAAAATCAAATATTAGAGTCTTAATCATTTAATATTATGTTTAAGGAATCGGAACCAATACGTATTTCTTTTGTTGGTATGCCTTTCAGTTGAGGTTTTTTAACCCCTTCTTTTAAATAGGTATCACTTGTAAATATACGAGCTTCATCCCATAGGTCTTCATTTATAAAGGCTTTTAATGTCTTTTGTCCACCTTCAATAATTACGGATGTGATTTTATTTAGATACAGGGCTTTGCAAACTTGAGTAGCCAATGGTTTACTGGGGTCTATTTCACTCCTAGTGAGCTTAATGGTTTTTGCCTCGGAATTAAAAACTTGACTAGACTTAGGTAGTGTATTTTTAATGTCAATAACAATTCTAATTGGATTTGGACCTTCAACTTCTCTTGTTGTTAATCTAGGGTTATCCTGAGCTACCGTATTAGCACCTATTAGTATTGCTTGTTCTTCTGCACGCCATTGGTGCACTAGTTGCCTAGAACTTAAGTTGCTAATCCATACGGGCTTAATTTCTGTTTTGTTTAGTGGCGCTATAAATCCGTCTTTGCTTTCGGCCCACTTTAATATAATATAAGGACGCTTTTTAGAATGATAGGTAAAAAAGCGCTTGTGGTGGATTTTACATTCTGTTTCTAAAACCCCAACGATGACCTCGCATCCAGCTGCCTTAAGTTTAGAAATTCCTTTCCCACAGACTTTTTCGTGTTCATCAATGCACCCAATGACAACTCTAGGGATTTTATGAGCAATAATTAAGTCACAACAGGGAGGAGTTTTTCCAAAATGAGAGCAGGGCTCAAGGGTCACATATAGAGTTGATTTTTCTAAAACCTTAGGATCTCTTATGCTTTGAATTGCGTTAACTTCTGCGTGTGCTTCTCCATAAGGGCTTGTGTAGCCTTCAGCAATAATTGTGTTCTCAAACACAATCACACACCCAACCATTGGGTTTGGAGCCGTTGATCCTAGTCCATTTTTGGCGACTTTTATACAGCGTGCTATGAATTGTTCGTGGTTGATTATAGTTTTATTTTGACTGTTTCTGTTTTGTTAATTAGGTAGCTGTGGTTAATTCCTAGAGCTTTGAACTGAATAGTTCCTTCATATCTAACTTTGAGAGTGCGGTTTAATACACTGTTTAGCAAACCGTTCAAAAACCCATTGGGGTCATTATCAAATAGATCCTTAGTATTTATCTGAATTTTTAATGGAATTGTGAAATTATCGTCAGCAGGGACTTTGAATTCTTTTGTTTCAATCCTGCCAAAAGAAATATCATTAACATAAACTTGCACACCATCCGTGTTAAGTTGTCCTCCAATCAAATTCGGGTTATTAAATAATGCGTTTGCGCTCAATGTTACTTTAGTTGAATTGGCAGTGATTAATTTAATGTTTTCAATTTTTATAAATGTAGGTTTTTGTTTTACACCGCAGCTTGTAGATGCTATAATAAAGAGAAGTAAAGTAACTTTTTTAATCATTTTTTTGGGGATATATATGTATCTTCGAATTACAAAAATAAGATTTATTAATTGGTATCTACTGTATGCGTATTAGAGAAATTAAAATCGAGGATAATTCACAAATTGAATCGGTTATAAAATCTACATTTAAAGAACTTGGCCTTCCTTTGGTTGGCACTGCTTACGAAGATATAGAAACGACTCGAATGTATGAATCCTATCAAGAACAAAAATCAATTTATTTTGTAATTGTAGAGGAAGGTTTGGTTAAAGGCGGTTGCGGAATCAAATCACTTTCCAATGCAGACAACGGCGTTTGTGAGCTTCAGAAAATGTATTTCTCTGTTGATTTACGAGGAAAAGGATATGGCCAAAAACTTCTTAGTGTTTGTTTAGACGCAGCTCAAAAAATGGGCTATACACACTGTTATTTAGAAACGCTTTCGGAGCTTAAAAAAGCGCTGAAATTATATAAATATAATGATTTTAAAAATCTCAACAGTCCTATGGGTCACACCGGACATACTTCTTGTGGTATTTGGATGTTAAAAACGATATAATGCAACTGAAATCTCTTCATAACTTTTTCAAAAATGGGCTTATAGGTTATTACCCAAAAGAAGAGATTGATGCCTTTTTTTATAGAATTTGTGATATGCATTTAAATTTAAAACGCATAGACATCACTTTAAAATCAGATATGATTGTCGCTGCTCAAACATTTGAGTATTTTGAAATGGTCATCGAACGCTTATTGAACTATGAGCCCATTCAGTATATTCTGGGATCCACTTTTTTCTTTGGTTCGGACTTCATAGTTGATAAGCAAGTATTAATTCCGCGTCCTGAGACCGAAGAGTTGATTAGTTGGATTCTAGAACAAGTCGATACCAAGCATCCTATCAAAATATTAGATGTAGGCACGGGTTCTGGATGTATTGCTATTAGTTTAGCGAAGCAGCTTACTCATGCAGAAGTCTATGCGATGGATATAAGTTTGGGTGCATTGTCAATTGCAAAACAAAATGCCGAAGCTAATGGGGTTGTTGTTCAATTTATTGAAGCTAATATATTAGAGTGGGAAAACCAAGATTTATTGTTTGATGTTATAGTGTCTAATCCGCCATATGTGCGCGAAAGTGAAAAAGAAATGATGTCTCCTAATGTGCTAAATCACGAGCCTCACTTAGCACTTTTTGTTGAAAACAATAATCCTTTGCTGTTTTACAAAGCGATTGTTGAGATGAGTAATAAAAACTTGACTAAAGAGGGCTTAATCTATTTTGAAATTAACGAGTTTTTAGCCGAAGAAACAAAATCTCTTTTCCTTTCAACTTCTTTTGAACGGGTTCAGTTAAAAGCAGATATTTTTTCTAAGAAGAGGATGCTTTGTGCCAAAAAACGTTGATTTTGTATTTGATAAGTTACTAATAAAATCTCACTTAATTCGCAGTTGAATACCACTCATTTTCATATATTGGTACTGATAATTAATACGCTATATTATTTTTTTGATGAAAGAAAAAGAACAGATTTTTAAATTGCGAAAAGAGCTTAGTCAGCATAATCATAGCTATTATGTATTGGACGAACCTTCAATTACAGATTTTGAATTTGATATTAAATTAAAACAACTACAAGCTCTTGAACTAAACTACCCAGAGTTATACGATGCAAGCTCACCAACTTTAAGGGTAGGAGGTGAAGTAACTAAAAACTTTGAAACGATAGTACATGCACAACGCATGTATTCTTTAGACAATTCCTATACAAAAGAGGACTTAATGGATTGGGAAGTGCGTTTGCGAAAAATGGTAGATGGTCCTATTTCATACACCTGTGAACTTAAATATGATGGAGCATCTATTAGTTTAACCTATGAAAATGGGTTGCTGGTGCAGGCCCTCACACGGGGCGATGGAACCCAAGGAGATAATGTGACAGCCAATATAAAAACCATTAAATCAGTACCTTTAAAACTAAAAGGTGACTACCCTGATAAATTTGAAATTCGTGGCGAAATTGTATTGCCTTTTTCAGGCTTTAAGGCATTAAACGAAGAGAAGATTGCAGCTGGAGAAGAGCCATATAAAAACCCAAGAAATACAGCTTCTGGGAGTTTAAAGCTTCAAAATAGTGTTGAGGTTGCTAGGCGTCCTTTGGAGTGTTTGTTGTACAGTATTGTTGGAGAAAATACAGGCATTCAAACCCAGTTTGATAACCTTGAGAAAGCTCGTTCCTGGGGTTTTAAAGTCCCTAATGTTGCCAAAATTTCTAATTCGATTGATGATGTTTTGGAATTCGTAAATTATTGGGATGTACACCGCCATGAATTGCCTTATGAGACAGATGGTATTGTTGTAAAGGTAAATAACTTATTCCAACAAGCGGAGTTAGGCTTTACGGCCAAAGCCCCGCGTTGGGCGATGGCTTATAAATTTAAAGCAGAACAAGTGTCTACTTTGCTTAAACACATTTCGTATCAGGTGGGCCGAACTGGCGCTATTACTCCCGTAGCCAACCTGCTCCCGGTAGAGCTAGCAGGAACAATTGTAAAAAGAGCGTCTCTGCATAATGCTGATCAAATTGATAAATTAGACGTTCGTATTGGAGATTGGGTTTATGTCGAAAAAGGCGGGGAGATCATTCCCAAAATCATTGGTGTTGACCCAAGTCGTCGTTCACAAGATTCATCTAAAACAGTTTATATTAATTCGTGTCCCGAATGTGAGACATCCCTGATCAGAAAAGATGGAGAAGCGCAGCATTACTGTCCCAATGATATGGGGTGTTTACCTCAAATTATTGGGCGTATTCAACATTATATTTCCAGAAAAGCGTTGGATATTGAAGGTCTGGGTGGTGAAACAGTTGCTTTGTTGGTCAATGCGGGTTTGATTCGAGATTATGCAGATTTATATGAGTTGACAACGGATCAAATTATTCACTTAGATCGGATGGCTAGCAAGAGTGCAGATAATTTAGTTAATGGCGTTCAATCATCAAAAGAGGTGTCTTTTGAACGTGTCTTGTTTGGGTTAGGCATTCGTTATGTTGGAGAGACCGTTGCAAAAAAATTAGCAAAACATTATAAGTCGATAAAGGCTTTGTCGGAAGCTACTTTAGAAGGTTTGGAAACAGTTGATGAAATTGGAGTTAAAATAGCTGAGAGTGTCGTAGCATTTTTTAAAAAAGAGGCGAATATTAAAATGGTTTCTCGTTTGATACTCTATGGCGTGCAGTTAGAGTTGTCAGAAGAAGCGCTCTCTAACCAAACGACACAATTACAGGGGCTTCGCTTTGTGGTCTCGGGTATTTTTGAAACAGTTTCTAGAGACGAGCTTAAAGAGTTAATAGATTCTAATGGCGGAAAAGTAGTAAGTTCTATTTCTGCTAAGACTTCATTTGTGGTCGCTGGCGCAAATATGGGGCCGAGTAAACGTACCAAAGCGGATAGTTTGAAAGTTCCTGTTATTTCTGAAAAGGATTTTTTAGAGATGCTTTAAGCTGGTTTATTTTTAATGCTTCTCAACGGCAACTTTAGGAAGAAATTAGTAAAAATTAAATATATAGTTAATATTTTTGTTTGATGATTGAAGAACAGGTAATTCTTGTAAATGAACAAGATGAGCAAATTGGATTAATGCCGAAAATGGAAGCGCATGAAAATGCCGTATTACACCGTGCTTTTTCAGTTTTTGTTTTTAATACTAAGAATGAATTAATGTTGCAACAAAGAGCAGCCCATAAATACCATTCTCCATTATTATGGACCAATACATGTTGTTCTCACCAACGTAACGGAGAATCTAATATTGAAGCAGGAACTCGGCGTTTAAAGGAAGAAATGGGATTTATAACTCCACTCAAAGAAACAACCTCTTTTATCTACAAGGCTCATTTTGATAATGGGCTTACAGAGCACGAACTAGACCATATATTGGTTGGACATTTTGAAAACCCTCCTGTGATCAATTTGGAAGAAGTAGAAAACTGGAAGTGGATGCCATTGGAATCTGTGAAGTCAGATATTGACCTTCAACCAGCACTCTATACCGAGTGGTTTAAAATCATATTTGAAAAATTTTACGAACATATAAACACAACTAATGAAAGTAACAGTAAGTAGAAAAGCACATTTTAATGCCGCACATAGATTATACCGTCCTGATTGGAGCTTTGAGAAAAATGATGCTGTTTTTGGTAAGTGTAATAACCCTAATTTTCATGGCCATAATTACGATTTAACCGTAAGTGTAACTGGTGAAATTGATCCAGAGACAGGCTATGTTGTGGACGTGAAAATATTGAAAGACTTTATAAAATCAGAAATTGAAGATGCGTTTGATCATAAAAATTTAAACGTTGATGTTCCTGAATTCAAAAATTTAAATCCCACTGCAGAAAATATTGTAGTGGTTATTTACGATAAATTAAAAGCGGTACTCGATTCAAACCTAAAGTTGGAAGTTACGCTGTATGAAACACCTCGTAATTTTGTAACTTATTCAGGCTTATAATATAAATTATAGATTTAAACATGCTTTATCCTTTTAAATTTCAACCCATTCTTAAAGACAAAATTTGGGGGGGTCAAAAACTTCAGAAAATTTTAAATAAGCCCACTTCTTCTGCTGAAGCGGGTGAAAGTTGGGAAATCAGTGATGTAGAAGGCGATACCTCTATTGTATCAAATGGTAGTATGGCAGGAACATCTCTTAAGTCGTTGATGGAACTTCACACAGCTGAACTACTGGGGCATAAGAATTTTCAACAATTCGGCACTAAATTTCCATTGCTTGTAAAATTCATCGATGCCAAATTGGACCTTTCCGTCCAGTTACATCCTAACGATGCCCTGGCTAAAGCGCGCCATAATAGTTTTGGGAAAACCGAAATGTGGTATGTAGTTCAAGCAGATTCTGACTCAAACCTAATTGTTGGTTTTAACCAACCGATGACTAAAGAATTATATTTAAAACATCTTGAAGCCAAAACCCTTGAGCATATTTTAAATTTTGATAAAGTTGATGCAGGTGATACTTATTTTATTGAAGTTGGGAGGATTCATGCTATTGGTGCTGGTGTCCTTTTAGCTGAGATTCAACAGACTAGTGACATCACTTACCGCGTTTATGACTGGGATCGCGTTGATTCTGAAGGAAATCATCGGGAATTACATAACGACATTGCACTTGAAGCTTTTGACTTCAATATGCCTGATAATTACCGAGTAAACTATTCTCGAGATGCCCAGATTTCTACTGAATTAGTTTCATGTCCTTATTTCACCACAAATATAGTTAAAGTGAAGTCTTTGCAAATAGTGGAAAATATTCATGATTCATTTATGATCTACATCTGTGTTGAAGGTAGTGCGGTTATTATTATTGAGGGGCATCAAACTGAATTTTCTAAGGGCGAGACCGTTTTAATTCCAGCGTGTATAAAAAGCTTTTCTATTTCTACAAATCATGCAAAACTTTTAGAAGTTTATATTTAAAATTACGTAGTTTTGCAAAAACTAAATTTATAGATTATGGCTAACGTTAGAAATTTAAAAAAAGATATCAATTACGTATTAGGAGATATAATTGAAGCAGTATACATTTGGGAATATGCTAATACAGATAAAGACACTAAAAAAAGTGAAGCTTTAATTGATGAAGCGATAGCTACCTTTGATCAATTGATCGAAAAAGTAAATGCTAAGAAAGTTGAAAATCAAAAAACACATTTCAAGTCTATAGCTCAAGATCTTGAAACTCAAGGAAAGGCATTAATCGAAAAGATTAACAAACTGTAAATTATTCAGACTTTATTTTTTTAATATAGTCTTCCAAAATAATGCCATATTTAGAATTAGCAATATTTTTTGGAAGTACGCTGTTAATGGTGTCTAAGTATTTCACATTAGCATCATAAATCTCTGCGACTGCTAAATAAGGAGATACTTCACTATGTTTATTGCTGATAGCAAAGTTAATGGTGTATAGATAGCTTCGCCGCAATACGTTATCTATTTTCGATTGTATTTGTTCTGCTAGCTCTAAGTCCATATCCTTTTGTGCATTCATCTTATCCTTGATAAACTCTAGCTTTTGGTCTTTAAATCGAGTCATGTCTTCGTAGTAAGATTCTAACAGTTCTTGTTGAGCGCCTCCTTCTATTTGAGCATCAAATTTAAAACGCTTAAGAGAGGTGTTTATCTTAGTCTCACCATCACTGCCAAAAAAAGATATCCGTTCAGCATTGACGTCTTCAGATAAGCTTAAGAATAGTATTTCTGCCTCTCTAAGGTTACAACCCATCTTGAAACTAGTTGAATTATTAATAACCAAAGAATCTAAAGTAATATAGCTAGCCTGCTTTACATGTTGAAGGTAAAGAGTCCCTTTCTGAAGGCCTTTAATAGTTCCACTAACCGTCATTTTTTTATTGGTTTGACTACAAGCTGTTGTTAGAAGAATACTAATATATAATAAAGACTTTTTCATAAAAAGTTTTGAGATTGAAATATAATTATTTTTAAGCATTTGCGGCTGCTAGTTCCATAAGTATTGTACACGCGATTGCTGCAATAGTTCCTATGGCATACCCGAATACAGCTAACAAAACTCCTACAGTTGCTAATGATGGATGAAATGCAGAGGCAACTATAGGGGCGGAGGCTGCTCCTCCAACGTTAGCTTGGCTACCAACAGCTAAAAAGAAGTAAGGAGCTCTAATTAATTTTGCAACTCCAATTAAAAGAAGTGCGTGAATAGTCATCCAAATAACTCCAATAGCGATAAGACCTGTATTGTCAAAAATCATAGTCAAATCCATTTTCATACCAATTGTAGCAACTAAAATGTAAATAAAGACACTCCCAAATTTACTGGCGCCTACGCCTTCATAGTTTTTCGCTTTAGTAAAAGAAAGCCCTATAGCAATCAAAGTAGCAATACTAATCATCCAAAAGAATGACGACCCAAGAAAAGTAAATATATTTCTGGAGGTTTCAGATTTTATCGTGGAGATATATTCGCTAAAAAAAGGAGCTAAAAAGCCGGAGCATAAATGCGCAAAGCTAACGGTCCCAAAAGCAATCCCTACCATAATCATAATGTCGGTTAGTGTGGGGGTTCGTTTGACACCTTCTGTAAAGTTTGATACTTTATCTTTTAAAGTTTCTATTGCAGTGGTATCTGCTTTTAACCATTTGTTTATTTTGTCGGATTTCCCGATGCCTATTAAGAGTAGTGCCATCCATATGTTGGCCACGACAATATCAACAAAGACCATTCCGCCATACAGTTTTTGGTTGTATCCATATATTTCCAGCATTGCAGTTTGATTAGCACCGCCACCAATCCAACTTCCAGCCAGAGTAGAGAGGCCTCTCCAAACAGCATCAGGTCCAATGCCTCCAATGGTTTCTGGAGAAATAAATGAGATTAGAAAAATGGCTATCGGGCCTCCAATAATGATGCCTAAGGTTCCTGTAAAAAACATAATCAAAGCTTTCCAACCTAGGTTAACAACTCCTTTTAAGTCGATACTCAATGTCATTAATACCAATGCAGCTGGTAATAAATAACGACTGGCCACATAGTATAAATTACTGCTTCCTTTAATGATTTCACCACTTTGGGTATGACTTTCCCATTCGGGTGCAATCCATCCAAGGGTAGTGAATAATGCTGGGATCATATAAGCCATGAATAAGCCTGGAACTATTTTGTAAAACTTTTTCCAGAAGCCTGAAGATCTTGATTCTGTGTAAAAAATTAATGCAATTGCAGACATCAACAAACCAAATACAATAGTATCGTCTGTGAATAATGGAGATGTGTCTCTCATAATTTAATTTAGTTTGTTGCAAATATAGAAAAAATCATTAGCGGGATAAACATTGATTTTTTCTAGAACTATTTTTTCAACTACTTAATAAGTCTAAAGGTTAAATTGATTCGCTTATCAATCAGTTTCTTTGTTTTTGGAATTTGATGAAGCCAGTGATGTTGTGTATCACCTTTCATTAGTAATAAGCTGCCGTTTTGCAGTGTTAGCTTATGTTTGAGTGTTTTTATGCTTTTATGTTTGAGATGAAAAAGGCGTTCAGCTCCCAGACTTAACGAGGCGATTACAGGGTTTTTTCCAAGTTCTTTTTCATTATCTGAATGCCAGCCATTACTGTCTTGTCCATCTCTATATAAATTTAATAAACAGGACGAAAAAGTCATTTTGGTAGCTTTTTCAATTTTCAATTTTACAGCATTCAGAATGGGGCTAAATGGCTGAGGTTTCATTGATATATTTGAATATCCATATGCTTTGTCATTATTTGCATAAAAAGCCGTTAGACGGGGCTGTTTATAAACCTTTCCATACACACGAATATTGTCTTCAATCCAATTGGTTTTATTATAAATGAGATCAAATAATTTCTTAGATTCTTTTAAATTAAAAAATGCTGGAGTATATTCAATTTCAGCATTTAGTAATTTAATTTTGAGCGGTTTTGATGCATCAAATAAAGACATACTAATAATTTGCTTTAATTTAGTTTAAGTTTTTTTTTCTTGCCAAACTTTAGTGATAAAATATTAAGTTTAATAAAAAAAAGCGGCCCATAAAGACCGCCTTTTTGATAATAATAAAACTATTTAATCATTTCGTAACTACGATTAATAAAATTGGTCAAAGCCTCTCCTTTCAAAAGTCCTTGTGACAATTGTGCTAAGTCTAAGCTCTGATTGATTAATCGCTGTTGTTTTTTCTTTGTTTTGGTATTCAAAATCTCACTAACAAGTTCGGAATTGGTGTTAACAACAAGATTGTACATTTCCGGCATATTACCCATCCCAAACATACCACTTCCTCCAGTTTGTTGCATCTCTTTCATACGACGCATAAACTCAGGCTGTGTGATCATAAAGGGAGCTGAATTACTATCCATTGCTTCTAGCTGGACCATGAATTTCTCCGATGGCACCACTTCTTTTAGAACGCTTTCAAGAGCTGTTTTATCGTCCTCACTTAGCTTAGATACAGTCGTTTCCTCTTTTTTAATCAGATTATCAACATGGTCTGAATCTACTCTTACGAAAGAAATATTTTCTTTTGTACTTTCTAGTTTTTGAATCAAATGAGAGACTATAGGTGAGTCTAACAATAATACCTCATAACCTTTTGTTTTTGCAGTTTCAATATAACTGTGTTGAGCATCTTTGTCAGAAGCGTACAGGATTACTAATTTATCATCCTTGTCAGTTTGGTTTGCTTTGATTTTATTGTAAAGCTCGTCATAGGTGTAGTACGTTCCATCAACAGTAGGGTAGAGGACAAACGCTTCTGATTTCTCAAAAAACTTATCTTCTGAAAGCATTCCGTATTCAATTACAAT
This sequence comes from uncultured Formosa sp., assembly GCA_913052445.1. GTDB lineage: Bacteria > Bacteroidota > Bacteroidia > Flavobacteriales > Flavobacteriaceae > Hel1-33-131. The sequence continues at coordinate 119,060 of CAJXDP010000002.1, read as the reverse complement.
TTTAATATCATTCCATTTAGCTTCAAAATCTTCTCTGTTTGAATTGAAAAGAGATTTCATTTTATCAGCTACTTTCTTGGTAATATAAGATGCGATTTTTTTAACAGCACCATCGGCTTGAAGATAAGATCTTGATACATTCAATGGAATATCAGGAGAATCAATCACCCCACGAAGCATGGTTAAAAATTCAGGAACAATCCCTTCCACATTGTCTGTTACAAACACTTGGTTTTGATACAATTGAATTTTATCCTTTTGCATGTTCATATCCTCTCCCATTTTTGGGAAATATAAAATCCCAGTTAAATTGAAAGGATAATCTACATTTAAGTGAATATTGAACAAAGGCTCTTCGAATTGTGCAGGATATAATTCTCGGTAAAACCCTTTATAGTCTTCATCCTTTAGCTCAGCTGGTTGCTTAGTCCAAGCAGGTGTTGGATTGTTTATGATGTTATCAACCGTCACTTTTTGTTTGGGTTCGGTAGTCTCTTTTCCGTCTTTATCAGTGGTTGTTTTTGGTTCGTGCGTTTCATCATCAATTTCTTTAGTCCCAAATTTAATCGGGATCGGCATGAATTTGTTGTATTTATTTAGAAGTGACGTAATTCTGGGCTCTTCTAAAAATTCTATAGAATCTTCGGCGATGTGTAAAATAATTTCTGAGCCACGTTCTTTTTTGTCAGAAGCTTCGAGGGTATACTCAGGGCTTCCATCGCAAGTCCAATGGGCCGCAGGTTCATCTTTAAATGACTTAGTGATTATTTCTACTTTTTCAGCAACCATAAATGCGGAATAGAATCCCAGTCCAAAATGACCGATAATTCCAGAGTCGTCTAATTTATCTTTATATTTGTCTAAGAATTCTTCTGCTCCAGAAAAAGCAACTTCATTAATATACTTTTGAACTTCTTCTGAAGTCATTCCAAGACCTTCATCAATAATATGAAGCTTTTTACCTTCTTTGTCAATTTTTATTTCAATTTTTGGACTTCCATATTTGACAGTAGTCTCTCCGATATTGGTAAGATGTTTTAATTTTAACGTTGCATCAGTCGCATTACTTACAAGTTCACGTAAGAATATTTCATGATCACTGTAGAGAAATTTCTTTATCAGTGGGAAAATATTATCAACAGATACATTAATTTTTCCTTTGGACATAATTAGTGTGTTTTTAGTTTATTAATTCAAATCTTATGTGTCAAAAAAAATACCAAATATTAAAAAGTGACAAACTGACATTTTAGTTTATATTTGTTACTCTTTTTATAAAATAATAAGGATGTACAACTCAAAAATAATAGGATTAGGACATTATGTTCCAGATAACATTGTAACGAATGACGATTTGTCTAAGGTCATGGACACGAATGACCAGTGGATTCAAGAGCGTACGGGGATAAAAGAGCGACGTTGGGTCCAAGAGGGAGATGGACAGTCCACTTTTACTATGGGATTAGAAGCTGCCAAAAAGGCCATTTCTAACTCTGGAATCAATAAAGAAGACCTTGATCTTATTGTGTTCGCCACTTTAAGCCCTGATTATTATTTCCCTGGCCCTGGAGTTCAAGTGCAAGAAGCTTTAAAAATTAATACAGTAGCTGCACTCGATATTAGAGCCCAGTGTTCTGGGTTTGTTTATTCAATTTCTGTTGCAGATCAATTTATTAAAACTGGAATGTATAAGAATGTTCTTGTTATAGGTAGTGAATTACAATCTCGAGGTATTGATAAATCAACTCGAGGTCGTAGTATCTCAGTTATATTTGGAGATGGAGCTGGTGCGGCAGTTTTAACACGAGAAGAAGATCCTTCTAAAGGGATTCTTTCAACGCATATTCATTCTGAAGGTAAGCACGCCCTTGAACTGGCAACGGAAGCACCAGGAATGGGAACGCGTTGGGTTACAGATATCATAAAAGACAACAACCCAGAAGATTTTAGTTACCGTCCTTATATGAATGGGCAATTTGTTTTTAAACATGCAGTCAGACGATTTAGTGAAGTTATAAATGAAGGTTTACAAAAAAATAATTTAGAAGTTTCTGATATCGACATGTTGATTCCACATCAAGCAAACCTAAGAATATCTCAATTTATTCAGAAGAAATTTGGTTTGTCTGATGATCAGGTTTATAACAACATTCAGAAATATGGCAACACTACGGCAGCCTCTATACCAATCGCTTTATCTGAAGCACATCAGCAAGGTAAAGTCAAAGAAGGCGATACAGTTGTGCTAGCCGCCTTTGGAAGTGGATTTACTTGGGGAAGCGTAATTGTAAAATGGTAACTAGTCTTATAGGAAGCTAGTCCCTGCTTTCTCATCATTAGTTCTGTTTTTACGCGATTTTGCACTGTATTTAGTGCTTCCGAATCGGTAAATAATACCCAAATAAACAGTATTACTCTCCCAGTTAAATTCTCCTTCTTGGATATAAGGCTTGGTGCCCTTAAAGCGGAATTTCATTGTATTAAATACGTCATTGTAATTTAAACTGATACTTCCTTTGCCTTTAGCAAAACTGACACGTGATCCGATATTTAAATAGTACTGTGGCTTTACGTCGTACTGTAAATTTGAATTTCTACCTTGATAAAATCCAAAGGCTGTCAACGTTATTTTTTCACTAACTTTAAAGTTATTGTATAGTCTGAAATTCCAAGCAACATTATCAACCGAGTTTGTTTCTGTAATTATGTCATTTACAGTAGCGGTTTCTATCGGGGCACTTAGTCGTTCTGCTATGCCTTTAAGAGTTTGAGAATATAAATCAAAACTACCGTTTAAGCTCCACCACTTTGAAGGCTTATAGCTGCTAGATAATTCAACGCCGTAAGCAGTTGAATTATCAAAATTATCATGAGTAAAAATTAAACGACCCGAATTAACATCCGAACGGTCAATAAACAAAGCCCGGTTGATTTCATTTGAAATCCCCCTAAAAAAGGTTCCAAATGTCACACTACCTCCCTTTAGGTTCCGTGTAAAATTAAATTCTACAGAGTTCGTAAATTGTGGTTCTAAGTTGCTATTGCCATAAGAAGACACCAATGGTGTGCTCCATTCTTTGATAGGGTTAATTTGCCCAATTCCGGGACGATCTACTCGTTTACTGTAATTAAGTTGAAATGCATTTTTTTCGGAAAACTCGTAAGTAATATAAGCAGAAGGATAAAGTTCAAAATAGTCATTTGTAAAAGCACTTTCTGCACTTGCAGCGTTCGTCTGAACTGCTATGGCACTGACGTCTACATTTTCTAGTCTTAATCCCAGTTGATATGACCATTTATTAATGATTGTATTATAGTTTCCATAAAGCGAATAAATATCGCGTATGTAATCAAAATTTATGTTTGGTGTTGGGGCAAGAACCCCAATCGCGTTAAAAGTGTCTCCATTGGATTCATAATCAATTAAAGACTTGAAAATATTGGCCTGAAGTCCAAGTTCTATTTTTGAATTTTCTGAGATAGATTTCGCATAGTCTATATTTATGGTGGTTCGTTTGCGATTTGTTTTATTGAAATCAATATAATCGACGGTAGTACCCACTGGAAATAAGAAATTAGCGATACTGCCACCATTGTAGGAGTTAAAGTCTATTTCAATTTCTAGATTATGTCCATACTCGTTAAAATTAATCTTATAGTCAAGGTTGTATTGGCTAGTTGAATCATCTCCATCATTAAGCCATAGTTGTGTTTGATTAAATGAAGCGTTGTCTGCGTAAATAGCATTGGTTTCCCCGCTATCATTTGCAACCGATTTATTTTGATTTGTAAAAACAGATACTGTTTGCTTATCATTTATGTAATAATCCAATCCAAATTTAACTAAATTGTTTTGGGAGTTGTTAGTGAATTCAAATAACTGTTCGGAATTATTTTCAGGTCTTTTTACGATGCCATAATTTATATTTTTGGATATATTATTGCTGTAATTAGCAAAAACATTTAATTTTCCATTTCGATAATTGGTAATTAGTGAGCTATTCAGTTTAGTTGATTTTTCACGTGAAACCCCCATGCTAAGGTTTCCATTAAAGCCAAGCATTGTGTTTTTGTGTAAAACAATATTAATCAATCCACTCATCCCTTCAGGGTTGTATTTTGCAGAAGGGTTTGTGATAAGCTCGATCGATTTAATGGCTGTTGAAGGAATTTGTTTTAAGAGTTGAGCCGCTGGAATATTTGATAGTTTCCCATCTACCATAATCTGTACATTCGAATTCCCTCTTAAGCTAATGTTGCCCGTTTGAATATCGACATTCACAGATGGAATGCCAACCATTAATTCAGAAGCGGTCCCACTAGTGGCTAAATCCTTTCCAATAGTAATCACTTTCCTGTCTGCTTTTTGTTGAATACTTGAAGTCTCAGCGATTATTGTAACCTCGTCTAAAGCGGTGTTGTTTTGCTCTAAATTTAGAATTCCTAAATCTACTTTCTTGGTATCTTGGTTCATGACTACTTTGTTTTCTAGAGTAGTGTAACCAATGTACTGAATGGATACGATGAATGTATTTTCTTTTATGTTAGCGATTTCAAAATAGCCTTCCTCGTTTGTATAGTCTCCTGAAATAAATTCACCTGAAACAGATTGAACACTGATATTAACATACGCGAGAGGTTCAACTAGTTCGGAATCTATAACTCGACCGTTTATGATCCCCTCTTCAGTTTGAGCTATTGCATGAGAAGCTGGGTTTAAAAACAGGAGGATAGTAAGTAATATAGTAATTTTGCTCACTTATCTAATTTCAGTTAATTTCTTTTGCTACCTTAGATTTATTGATTCGTTTATTGTTGCTAAAAGAAATGCAAATCTACTAATTTACTATCACATGATACAGAAAAAAACTCTTGTTTTCGGAGCATCGTTAAATCCAGACCGCTATTCCAATATCGCATTAGAGCGCTTATCTTCAAAAGCTATTGAAGTCATAGCTTTTGGTCTTAAAAAAGCAACGGTTTACGGAATTGATATTGATACAGGTTTAAAGGCTTACAAAGATATACATACTGTTACGCTGTATTTGAATCCTAAGCGTCAAGAGGCTTATTATGATTATCTTATTGGTTTAAAGCCAGCACGTGTTATTTTTAATCCAGGCACCGAGAATCCAGTCTTTTACGGCTTGTTAAACGAAGCCTCGATTCCTTATGAATTGGCTTGTACATTAGTGTTACTTTCTACGAATCAGTATTAAACCGATAAACGTTAATAGGCCATTAATTGGGAGCAGCTCGTAGCCAATGACGTAGCCTCCTAGGTCGACTGCTGGAATTTTCCCCAACATAAATACGGTAATTACTGAAGCTAAGGCGACAATCCATACAAATTTGTCTTTTATTTTGTAATCTGTAAATATTCCAAAAGCAAACATTCCTAATAGCGGGCCATAAGTATACCCAGCAACCGTTAATAAGCTGTCAATCACATTTGAATTTAAAATATATTTAAAGGAAATTATTACAAGAACCAAAAGCAAACTCATTCCAATGTGTGTTTTTTTACGAATTGACTTTTGTGCCTTTTCGGATTTACCTGACATGTCAAGTATGTCTACGCAAAAAGAAGTCGTTAGTGAAGTTAATGCACTATCCGCACTGCTATAGGCTGCTGCAATTAATCCAAGAATAAACGTAATACCCAGTGTAATTCCTAGTCCGCTGTTGAGTGCTATTTCTGGAAACAATAAATCTGTTTTAGGCTGTCCGTCTAAAAGTGGAATTTCGATATTATTTCTTTTGGCATAAATAAATAAAAGAGCACCTAACAACAAAAACAAAAAGGTAACTAAGGTGAGTACAATGCTAAAAGAGAGCATGTTTTTTTGAGCATCTTTCAGAGATTTGCAGCTCAGGTTTTTTTGCATCATATCTTGGTCAAGACCAGTCATGCAAATTGTTATAAATACCCCACCAAAAAAGGATTTCAGAAAATACCCCTTGTCTAAAATACTATCCGTATTAAAAATAGTGCTGTAAGCCTTTAATTCTTCAGAGACTAAAAACTCTGAGAAAGTCCAATCCAAGCTTTCTGTAATAAAGTAAATAGAGAGTATAACTGCAGTAATCATAAACACAGTTTGTAGCGTGTCGGTCCAAACAATGGTTTTAATCCCTCCTCTAAATGTATAAATCCAAATCAGTGATATTGAGATAATCACTGTTATTTCAAATGGAATATTCCACTGATCAAAGATAAATTGTTGTAAAACGATGGCGACTAAGTAGAGTCGAAAAGCAGCTCCTAATACGCGTGAAACAAAAAAGAAAAAGGCACCCGTTTTATGGCTTACAAATCCAAATCTGTGAAAAAGATATTCGTAAATTGAGGTTAGATTTAATTTGTAATATACAGGAAGAAGGACAAAGGCAACTACAAAATAGCCCACCATATAGCCTAAGACTACCTGAAAATAACTAAACTGTGATGCATCTACCCAACCAGGAACCGATATAAAAGTAACTCCAGATAGCGATGCGCCGATCATTCCAAAAGCGACAAGATACCAGGGCGATTGTTTTCCAGCTTTAAAAAAATCTTGATTTGAATCATTCTTACTTGTTAAGTAAGAAATAAGAATCAAGACCACAAAATAGCTAAGTAGTAGTATTAGAATTAAAAAAGAATTCATTATAATTTCTGTTGATATAATTGTAAATTTAATAAAATATATTTTTATTGTTAATCAAATAAACTGTAATAAATTAATAGAGCTTTTTCAAGTTCTGTTTAAAATGAAAATTAACGACAAAATAAATATTTTTAATAGTGCAGAAAACTGTTTAATTGTTTTCATGTGTTCTTAGATTAATTTTTGATTAAATTTGCGTCATGGAATTTTCATCAAAGTTATTACAGAGTGCTGTGGACGAAGTAGCACAACTTCCAGGTATTGGTCGAAGGACTGCCTTGCGTCTTGTTCTTCACTTAATGCGTCAGCCAGCATCTCAAACACTCCACTTGACAACGTCACTACAATCTATGCGCGAAAATATCATTTTTTGTAAAAATTGCCATAATATTAGTGATTCAGAACTTTGTGAAATATGTATCAATAATAATAGGTCTGATGATGTCGTGTGTGTTGTTGAAGATATTAGAGATGTCATGGCTGTTGAGAGCACTGCTTCGTTTAGAGGAGTTTATCATGTTTTGGGTGGTAAAATATCCCCTATGGACGGAGTTGGTCCGCACGATCTGAAAATTAATAGTTTAGTAGAAAAAGTTAGGTCTGGTCGTGTCAAAGAACTTATTTTCGCATTGAGCTCAACCATGGAGGGCGACACGACTAATTTTTATATTTATAAACAAATTCAAGATACAGAAGTTGTTATTTCTACTATAGCTCGAGGGATTTCAGTTGGAGACGAATTAGAATATGCAGACGAAGTGACTCTTGGGCGAAGTATAACCAATAGAATTCCATTTGAACTTTCTATTAAATCTTAATTTATCTTGAAGCTATCGGTAGTCATTTTAAATTATAATGTTCGGTATTTTCTCGAGCTTTGCCTTCAAAGTGTAGAGGCTGCCTTAAGTGAAATTCCTTCAGAAATCATTGTGATAGATAATAATTCCTCGGATGACAGTTGTGAAATGATTGTTTCCAAATTTTCGTCGGTAATATTAATTAAAAATAAGGTAAACATAGGTTTTTCAAAAGCAAACAATCAAGCTATTAAAGTAGCTAAAGGCGCTTATGTATGTATACTTAATCCAGATACAGTAGTACCAGAAGATGGCTTTTTAAAAGTTCTAGAGTTTGCTGAAACAAAATCGAACCTTGGAATTATTGGCTGTCGATTGATTGACGGTACAGGAAAATTTTTACCAGAAAGCAAGCGGAATATTCCTACAGTTTCGGTTGCAATTAAAAAATTTTTAGGAAGTTCCAAACATTATTATGCAAATGATATTTTGGAAGATGACGATTGTAAAGTAGACGTCTTGGTAGGTGCTTTCATGTTCCTTAAACGTAAGATTTATAATGACTTAAATGGTTTTGATGAAGATTATTTCATGTATGGCGAAGACATAGACCTTTCTTACAAATCGCTTAAAGCGGGGTATGATAATTATTATTTTGGGAAAGTATCTGTTATTCATTACAAAGGGGAGAGTACCCGTAAAGATGAGCTTTATCTTAAAAGATTTTATGGGGCTATGCAGATCTTTTATGCCAAACATTTTCAAAAAAACAGGTTCTTTGATTTCATGATGTATCTTGGGATTAAATGGATGATTTTATTTAATTCAGAACAAAAACCAACAACAAAACCATCTAGTGTATCTATCTTGTTTTCTAAGAATCCAAAACCTCAATTGATTGATAAATTAAAACCCACAATAGCGTCTAACTTTGATGAAGTAAATCTTGGAAATGAACTTATTTTTGATGCTGAAGAGATCTCCTTTAAATCGATTATTGAATACATGCAAGTTTTTAAAGAACAGCATTGCCTATTTAAAATCCAGCCCAAAAACGTCTCTTATATTATAGGCAGTAGTTCCGCTGAGATTAAGGGAGAAGTAATACAATTTTAAAATTAATGAATAGTTTCATCTATTTTCGTAAATTTGTAACCAATATTTATACATCTAGTTATATTATCCTATGGCAAAATTCGAACTTAAATTACCCAAAATGGGTGAGAGTGTAGCTGAGGCAACACTTACTGCTTGGCTCAAAGATATAGGAGATAAAATTGATACTGACGAAGCTGTTTTAGAAATTGCTACGGATAAAGTAGATAGCGAGGTCCCTAGTGAGGTTGAAGGAGTGCTTATTCAAAAACTTTTTGAAGTTGATGCTATTGTTGAGGTTGGTCAAACAATCGCTATTATCGAGACGGACTCTAATACGTCTACAGCGACAACATCTAACCCTGTGGTTGTTAAAGTTTCAGAACCGAAGGAGGTTGAGCAGCTTGAGACCTCCATCACAAAAATCCAAGATGAGGTAAATATTGTAGCTTCTAACGACACTCGTTTTTATTCTCCCTTGGTTAGGAATATTGCAAAAAAAGAAGGTGTCACTCAAGCTCAGTTAGATTCAATCCAAGGATCTGGAAAAGACGCGAGGGTTACTAAAAATGACATACTAGCCTATTTATCTCAGACACCACTTGTAGAAACAGTTTCTCAAAGCTCCTCCACTGTAAATCCTGTGATAAGTCGTGGTGAAGATGAAATTATTGAAATGTCTCGAATGGGAAAATTAGTATCCAAACATATGACAGATTCATTGCAAACTTCTGCACATGTACAGTCATTTATTGAAGTTGATGTTACTAAAATATGGAACTGGAAGAAAAAAATCAAGGATTCCTTCATGACACGCGAGGGGGAAAAAATTACCTTTACACCAATATTTATTGAGGCGATAGCCTATGCACTTACAGTGCATTCAATGCTAAATATTTCCGTTGAAAATGGTAAGATAATTAAACATAAAAACATCAATATAGGTATGGCTGCTTCACTAGATGACGGCAATTTGATAGTGCCAGTGATTAAAAATGCAGACCAGTTAAACTTAGTAGGAATGACCAAGCGAGTCAATGATCTTGCTTTACGTGCAAGAACCAACCAGCTTAAGCCAGATGACATTCAAGATGGTACCTACACAGTAACGAATGTTGGTGGCTTTGGTAGTATTATGGGGACCCCAATTATAAATCAGCCACAGGTTGGAATCTTAGCTCTTGGAGCCATCCGAAAGGTGCCTGCTGTTATTGAAACTAATGAAGGTGATTTTATTGGCATTAGACAAAAAATGTTCTTATCGCATTCTTATGACCATAGAGTAGTGAATGGGGCATTAGGAGGTCAGTTTTTAAAGACAGTCAAGGATTACTTAGAGAACTGGGACGATAATAGAACATTATAAATATGCAATTAAACCTTAATAAATCTATTTGTTTTTTTGATTTAGAAACGACAGGGTTAAACATAACCAAAGACAGGATTGTTGAAATATCTATTCTTAAAGTTAATCCAGACGGATCTGAGGAAAAGAAAACTTGGTTGGTAAATCCAGAAATGCCAATTCCTACAGTTGTGATAGCTGTCCATGGAATTACAGACGAAAAAGTAGCAAATAAACCAACATTTAATGAGCTGGCGAAGGAAGTTAATGCTTGGATTAAAGATTCTGATCTCGCAGGATTTAACTCAAATCGGTTTGATATTCCTTTATTGGCAGAAGAAATGCTAAGAGCTGGAGTGGATTTTGATATGAAGAACCGTTGTTCTGTAGACGTACAAACTATTTTCCACAAAATGGAGCAGCGCACTCTAAAAGCGGCCTTAAAGTTTTATTGTGATAAAAGTCTAGAAGATGCTCATAGCGCTGAAGCCGATACAATGGCTACCTATGAAGTTCTAAAAGCACAACTAGACCGTTATGAAGATTTAGATAATGATATGGGTTTTTTGGCGGACTTTAGTTCCCGAAAAAAAATAGCAGATTTTGCAGGCTTTATTGATTATGATAAAGCCGGAGAAGAGTGTTTTTCTTTTGGAAAACATAAAGGAAGAAAAGTAACTGAAATACTTGAAAAAGAACCTGGATATTTCGGATGGTTGCAGTCTGCAGACTTTCCTCTATACACCAAAAAAGTTTTAACGGCCATAAAGTTACGATCGCTTAACAATAAGCTTCAATAATGAAGTTGATTTGCATTGGGCGTAACTATTCGCAACACATTTTAGAGCTCAAAAGTGAAAAACCAACTGAGCCTGTTGTTTTTTTAAAACCTGATACTGCAATTTTATTAAAGAAACAGCCTTTTTTTATCCCAGATTTTTCTGATGAAGTACATCATGAGGTTGAAGTTTTGGTTAAAATTAGTCGAGTAGGAAAATATATTAATTCAAAATTCGCCCATAAGTATTACGAGCAAATTGGATTGGGAATTGATTTCACAGCCCGAGACCTTCAACAAGAACTTAAAGAAAAGGGCTTGCCTTGGGAAAAATCAAAGGCATTTGATGGCTCTGCGGTTATAGGTAAGTGGGTTTCTAAGTCTAACTACCAGAGCCTAAATAAAATCCCATTTAGTCTTCTTAAAAACAATCAAATTGTCCAGTCTTCAAATACTGAAGATATGTTGTGGGGGATAGATGAAATTATATCCCATGTGTCAAAGTATTTCACGCTAAAAATTGGAGATATTATTTTTACAGGAACACCCTCTGGAGTTGGAAAAGTAAAGCCTAATGACTCTTTGAAAGGATATATTGGAGATCAAGAATTTTTTTCGATTAAAATTAAATAATACATGAAAGCAGAAATTATTACCATTGGCGATGAAATTTTAATTGGTCAAATTATAGATACTAATTCAGCTTTTATAGCTCAGGAATTAAATAAAATTGGTGTTTCAGTATATCAAATCACTTCAGTTCAAGACGAAAAAGCTCATATCTTAGAGGCTTTTCAAGCTGCAGAAAAAAATGTTGATATTATTATTATTACTGGAGGGTTAGGTCCTACCAAAGATGATATTACTAAAACAACGTTAGCGCAGTATTTTGAGGACACTTTAGTATATGATCAAGCTGTTCTTGAAAATATAAAATACTTATGGAAGAGTTATATCAAACAACCTCTTCTTCAGGTTAACATTGATCAATCATTGGTGCCTTCAAAGGCGACAGCTTTGATGAATAAGTCTGGAAGTGCACCTGGAATGTGGTTAGAAAAAAACAATACTGTATTTGTTTCTTTACCAGGTATACCCTACGAAATGAAAGGCCTTATGAAGGATGAGGTTTTGCCACGCATTTCTCAAAAATTTAAGCTGCCTTTTATTCTTCATAAAACTCTCTTAACTTATGGGCTGGGTGAGAGTATTATTGCAGAAAGAATTAAGGAATGGGAGTTAACATTACCAGATTCAGTTAAGCTAGCATATCTTCCGAACCTAGGAAGAGTTCGTCTTCGATTATCTTCTAAAGGATTTGATAAGGATGCGGTTATTGAAGTTGTTGACGCCCAGGTTAGTACTTTAATTCCTTTAATTAGTGATGTATTTGTAGGATTTGAAGAACAATCATCTATCGAGCAAATTATTGGGAATCAATTGATAAAATTAGGAAGAACACTTTCTATAGCTGAAAGCTGTACTGGAGGTAAGATTGCAGAAAATATAACATCACACTCAGGCGCTTCAAATTATTTTAAAGGGGGGCTTGTTGCCTATGCGAAGGATTCAAAAATAGATATTTTAAAAGTTAACCCCGAGCTCATTAAACTACATTCAATTGTTAGCAACGAAGTTGCTGAGGAGATGGCTAAAAATGTAAAACAATTATTTAATTCTGACTATGGACTAGCAACCACAGGAAATGCAGGCCCCACCAAAGGAGATTCTGAAGCGGAAATAGGAACAGTTTGTATAGCTATTGCAACTCCAGATGGCGTATTTTCACAGGAGTTTAATTTTGGAAAACAACGACCTAGGGTAGTTCAGAAAGCTGTAACCATGGCATTTACATTATTTCAGAAAGAAATATTTAAAAAATGCTAAAATAAAGTTTGTGTACTTCTAAAGAATTCGTATTTTTGCACCTCGTTTTGAAACAACAAAACAATTAAAGTTAAGAAAGATGTCAAGAATTTGTGAACTTACGGGTAAAAGAGCAATGTTTGGAAACAATGTATCTAAAGCCTTAAATAGAACTAAACGTAGATTTAATGTAAATTTAATTAAAAAACGTTTTTACGTTCCAGAAGATGATAGCTGGGTAACCCTTAGAGTTTCTGCATCAGCATTGAAAACTATTAACAAAATTGGTATTCACGCAGCAATTAAAGAGGCAAAGTCTAAAGGTTTTTTAAAATAAACTACCAATAAAAGCATTTTAAAATGGCAAAAAGAGGAAATAGAGTTCAAGTAATTTTAGAGTGCACTGAGCACAAGGGGTCTGGTAAACCAGGAACTTCTAGATACATTACAACTAAGAACAAGAAGAATACGCCTGATCGTATGGAGATTAAGAAATTTAATCCTATACTCAAGAGAATGACGGTTCACAAAGAAATAAAATAATTTAAGAATTTTACGAAAGTAATTTTCAAACGTAATACACTTAAATCATGGCAAAGAAATCAGTAGCATCCTTACAAACGGGATCAAAGCGTCTAACTAAAGCAATAAAAATGGTTAAATCAGAGAAATCTGGGGCCTATACTTTTGTTGAATCTATCATGGCGCCCGAAAAGGTAAGCGACTTCTTAAGCAAAAAATAAAATATTTTTTATCAAATCGTATTTAAAGCTGCTTTATTATAAAGCGGCTTTTATTTTTTAATTTCCTCACATTTAATGCTATTTTTGTAAATAGACAAATTGCTGACTCATGAGTTTTTTTAAAAACATATTTTCATCCGATAAAAAGGCGACTTTAGACAAAGGACTAGAGAAGTCGAGTTCCACCTTTTTTGATAAATTAAGCAAAGCTGTAGTTGGTAAGTCAAAAGTAGATTCAGATGTATTAGATAATTTAGAAGAGGTTTTAGTCACTAGCGATGTTGGTGTCAATACCACTCTTAAAGTTATTGATCGAATCGAAGTGAGGGTTGCCAAAGATAAATATGTTGGTACTGAGGCTCTAAATCTTATACTTAGAGAAGAAATTGCAAGCTTATTGTCAGAAACTAATTCTGGAGAAGCAACCGATTTTTCTATACCAGAAACAAACAAACCTTACGTTATCATGGTAGTAGGCGTAAATGGCGCTGGAAAAACAACAACTATTGGAAAACTTGCTTACCAACTCAACAAACAAGGACTTAATGTAGTTCTTGGAGCCGCAGATACATTTAGAGCTGCAGCTATTGATCAGTTACAAGTTTGGGCAGATCGTGTGGGTGTTCCTATAATCAAGCAGTCAATGGGCAGTGACCCCGCGTCTGTTGCTTTTGATACTTTACAAAGTGCAGTGACTTGTAATGCAGATGTTGTTATTATTGATACCGCTGGGCGTTTGCATAATAAAGTAAACTTGATGAATGAATTAACCAAAGTTAAACGAGTCATGCAAAAAGTGGTAGAACATTCCCCTCACGAAGTTCTATTGGTACTTGATGGCTCCACTGGACAAAATGCTTTTGAACAAGCCAAGCAATTTACAGCAGCCACTGAAGTCACTGCTTTAGCAATCACTAAATTAGATGGGACTGCTAAGGGTGGTGTTGTAATTGGAATTAGTGATGAGTTTCAAATCCCAGTCAGGTATATTGGCGTAGGTGAAGGGATAGAGGACCTTCAAGTTTTTAATAAGTTTGAATTTGTGGATTCATTTTTTAAATAACCCCACTATTAATAGTAAACAATGAGAACTAAAACCCTTAAGAAGAATAAAATTAATGTGATCACTTTAGGCTGTAGTAAAAACGTCTATGACAGTGAAGTATTAATGGGGCAACTCAAAGCTAGTGGAAAAGATGTAGTCCATGAACAAGATGGTAATGTAGTGGTTATTAATACTTGTGGTTTTATTAATAATGCCAAAGAAGAAAGTGTTAATACTATCTTAGATTACATGCAGAAGAAGGAAGATGGTGAAGTTGATAAAGTATTTGTGACTGGCTGTTTAAGTGAACGTTATAAACCAGATTTACAAAAAGAAATTCCTAACGTTGATCAGTATTTCGGAACAACCGAACTTCCTCAGCTATTAAAGGCTTTGGGTGCAGACTATAAGCATGAACTTATAGGAGAACGTTTAACAACTACGCCTAAGAATTATGCGTACCTGAAAATCGCTGAAGGTTGTGACCGACCTTGTAGTTTTTGTGCAATCCCATTGATGCGAGGTAAACATAAATCAACTCCTATTGAGAACCTTGTTATCGAGGCTGAGAAATTAGCAGCAAATGGGGTTAAAGAATTGATTTTGATTGCTCAAGATTTAACTTACTACGGATTAGATATATATAAAAAAAGAAATTTAGCAGAGCTTTTGGAAGCGTTGGTAAAAGTAGAAGGAGTGGAATGGATTCGTATGCACTATGCATTTCCAACAGGCTTCCCATTGGATGTGTTAGATGTCATGAAGCGCGAGCCTAAAATCTGCAACTATCTAGACATTCCATTGCAACATATTTCAGATAAAATTCTTAAAAGCATGCGTCGAGGAACTAATCAAGCCAAAACCACAAAACTGCTAACGCAGTTTAGAGAAGCGGTTCCAGAAATGACTATAAGAACGACTTTAATCGTAGGGTATCCTGGAGAAAGTGAAGAGGACTACCAAACATTAAAAGCCTGGGTAGAAGCGATGCGTTTTGAACGGTTGGGCTGTTTTACATATTCCCATGAAGAAAACACACATGCGTTTAATTTAGAAGACGATGTGCCAGAAGATGTAAAGTTAGCAAGAGCTAATGAAATAATGGAAATTCAATCTCAAATTTCTTGGGAATTGAATCAAGCCAAAATTGGAGAAACTTTTAAAGTCGTTATTGATCGTAAAGAAGGTTCTTACTTTATTGGAAGAACTGAGTTTGATTCTCCAGATGTAGATAATGAAGTTTTGATTGATGCAACAAAAATATACCTGAAAACTGGGGATTTTGCTAACGTTAAAGTAACTGAAGCTGCAGATTTTGATTTGTATGCAGAAGTAGTACTGTAGGTCTTTTTGTTATTAATTGCGTCTCAGATTATGTATTTTTAATATTAATAAGTTAATGCCATGCCAATAGACTGTATTTCATTTCGAGACACTGCTTATGCTTCAAAGCTTATTTGTGATTATGTGGAAAAACATCCAGAACTACAGTCATTATATAATCGTTATCCAACCCTAGAGAATTTCAAACCTCAACTAGACGCTAAAAAATCAGAGTTTTCAACTGAAAAAAGAACTGTTTTGGTAAGTGCACTGTCGCAACAATATGCCCAATTAATGCCTTCTGAATTAACAACGAGCAGAATTCAGTCTCTAGCCAAGGAAAACACATTTACAGTAACGACAGGGCATCAGTTAAATCTATTGGGGGGGCCGATTTATTTCTTATACAAAATTATAACCACTATAAATTTGGCTAAGGAGTTGAAAATAAGGGATCCAGAAAATAATTACATTTCTATTTTTTGGATGGCCTCTGAAGATCATGATTTTGAAGAAATAAATCACTTTAACTTTCATAATAAACGATTTCAATGGTCCAAAAAAACCTCCGGACCTGTTGGATTACTAGATACATCTGAATTATCTGAGTTGATAAATGAGTTTTCCAATGTATTAGGAAAATCGACTCATGCCAAAGCCCTTTTAGAATTAGTTAAAAATGCTTATGTAAATTATTCAAACTTAGCGGATGCTACACGCTATTTAGTGCATGCTCTTTTTGAAGGAGATAATTTACTTATTGTGGATGGAAATGATCCAAGTTTAAAGCGGTTATTTATTCCTGTGGTTGCTACAGAATTGACATCGAGTAATGCTATCAAGTTTATTTCTCAGACCAGTGAGGAGCTAAAAACAATTGATGACGATTATAAAATTCAAGTGAACCCCAGAGAAATAAATTTATTTTATCTAAAAGGTAATTTGCGCGAACGTATTGTACGGAACGAAGAAGTTTATAGTGTCTTGAATACTAAATTATCTTGGAATTTAAAAGGTATTTTAGAAGAGCTCAATTTATATCCAGAGCGATTTTCCCCCAATGTAATTATGCGTCCACTTTATCAAGAGACCATTTTACCTAATCTTTGTTACATAGGGGGCGGTGGGGAGTTATCGTATTGGCTTCAGCTTAAAACCTATTTTGAATCTGAACAGCTTAATTTTCCAATTTTATTACACCGTAATGCAGTACTTATAATGCGTAAAAAACAGCAACAGAAATTAGATAAATTGAATGTATCTGTTTTAGATTTATTTCAAAACAAACAAACTTTAATTGATTCTCAAATTAAAAAAACATCAAAGTTTATTATTGATTTTTCTGAGCAAAAAGCGGCTATAAGTCAGCAGTTTTTAGTAATTTATAATATTGCTAGTCAGACTGATAAGTCTTTTATTGGTGCCGTATCAGCACAAGAAAAAAAGCAAATTAAAGGGCTAGAAGTTTTAGAGAGAAGATTACTCAAAGCAGAAAAGATTTCTCACGCCAATTACATAGATAGTCTTGAGCAGATACACCTAGAGCTTTTTCCAAATGGAAGTCTTCAAGAACGTTTCTTGAATTTTTCAGAATTTTACTTAGACTATGGTGACGAATTTATAGACCGATTAAGACATGAGTTAGCACCTTTGAATCAAAACTTTCATATTTTTTCTCTATAATTTTAAAATTAGTCACTCAATTTTATTTATAAATATTACTTTTGATTATGCAACACGATAAGGTATTAATACTCGATTTTGGATCTCAATACACTCAACTTATAGCAAGACGCGTTAGGGAGCTTAATGTTTACTGTGAGATTCATCCCTATAATAAAATTCCAACCAATTTAAACGAGTTTAAGGCTGTTGTTCTTTCTGGGAGTCCACAATCTGTAAGAGGAGAGGATGCTTTACACCCAGACTTATCAGAAATACGAGGGGTTAAGCCATTGCTAGCGGTCTGTTATGGCGCTCAATATTTAGCTCATTTTTCTGGAGGGACTGTTTCCCCATCTAACACCCGTGAGTACGGGCGTGCTAATTTGTCGTATGTAAAAGAAAATGAACTCTTTTTTGAAGGGGTTAGCTCTGGAAGTCAGGTTTGGATGAGTCACAGTGATACGATTAAAGAATTACCTACTAAAGGTGTTTTATTAGCAAGTACCGCTGATGTGGCCAATGCTGCGTATAAGATTGAGGGAGAAACAACCTTTGCCATTCAGTTCCATCCCGAAGTATATCATTCAGTAGATGGAAAAACGTTATTACAAAACTTCTTGGTTTCAATTGCTGGTTTAAATCAAGATTGGACCCCTGATTCTTTTGTGGATGAAACAGTTGCAGATTTAAAATCCAAACTTCAAAACGATAAAGTTGTTTTAGGTTTATCTGGTGGTGTAGATTCAACCGTTGCTGCTATTCTTTTACATAAAGCCATTGGGGAAAACCTCTATTGTGTTTTTGTAAATAATGGATTGCTCAGGAAAGATGAATTTTCAAGTGTTCTAACCCAATATAAGGGAATGGGGCTTAATGTCAAAGGAGTCGATGCTTCTGAACGTTTTTTAGAGGCGTTAGCTGGACTTGAAGACCCAGAGCTTAAACGGAAAGCGATTGGCCGTGTTTTCATTGAAGTATTTGATGATGAGGCACAAATGATACAGGATGTTAAATGGCTCGCTCAAGGTACAATATATCCAGATGTGATTGAAAGTGTTTCTGCTACTGGAGGGCCCAGCGCTACCATTAAAAGTCACCATAATGTGGGTGGTTTACCAGATTTCATGAAATTAAAAGTGGTAGAGCCGCTTAAAGCTTTATTTAAAGATGAAGTTAGGCGCGTAGGTGCTTCTATGGGTATAGAAGCCAAGTTACTTGGTCGACATCCGTTTCCAGGACCAGGGCTCGCCATTCGAATTTTAGGTGATATTACCCATGAAAAAGTTCGCATTTTGCAGGAAGTAGATGCTGTGTTTATAAATGGTTTAAGAGAATGGGATCTTTACGATAAAGTTTGGCAAGCAGGAGCTATTTTATTACCCGTTAATAGCGTAGGAGTCATGGGTGATGAACGTACCTATGAAAAATGTGTTGCCTTGAGGGCTGTCGAAAGTACTGACGGAATGACTGCTGATTGGGTAAATTTACCTTATGAGTTCCTTCAGAAAACATCTAATGATATAATTAATAAAGTAAAAGGGGTTAATAGAGTTGTCTATGATATTAGCTCAAAGCCTCCGGCAACTATAGAGTGGGAGTAGGTTAAAGTTAGAGCAGTAATGAGTTTTTATAATAATCATATGAAGAATTTATTAATCTTTTTAGGAATCGTAGTTTTTAGCTTAACAGGTTCCGCTCAAAATTTAAATAAACATAGAGTAAAAGCAGGTGAATCTATTGAAAGCATTGCGAAGCGCTATAAAATATCAACAGCTGATATTTATGTCTTAAATCCAGAGTCCTCTTCTGGTCTAGTTGTTAATTCGCTTTTGATTATACCAGAGTCATTTTCAGAGAGATTAAGCGCTCCATTCGCTAACAAGAAAATAGAATCTTATAAAGTTCATAAAGCCCGACGAAAAGAAACTCTTTTTAGTATTGCTCAAAAATACGACGTCTCACTTGAAGATCTAATGGCTCACAATGAAGGCTTACAATATAAGAAGTTAAGATCCCGGAAAAAAATATACATTCCAATCTTTATGGAAAATAAAGTGTCAGCTTATAATAGCTCATTAAAGCTATATACTGTTTTAGCAAAAGAAGGCAAGTGGCGGATTGCCTATAAGTTTGGAATTTCTGTGCCACAACTAGAAGCGCTTAACCCCGGATTGGGGTCTTACCTCAGTGAAGGTCAGCAACTAAATGTTCCAAACATTGTTGTTTCAGATAAAAATGAAATCAAAGAAGATCAGTTCGGCTATTATATCGTAAAAGCACGTGAGGGGTTTTATAGGCTTAAGAAAAAGTTAGGATTATCTAAAGAAGAGTTAGAATCTTTAAATCCGGAATTAGCGAAACAAGGATTAAAATTGGGCATGGTCTTAAGAGTTCCAAAGTTAAGTGTCGCAAACATCAAAAAAGCGCTCGTTTTTACGACCACTCTTTCCGATAGCTTAGTCGATCTATCCCCAAAAAATATAGGGCTTTTGCTGCCATTCAAGACTAATAGTATCGATTTAGATTCTTTGAATTTAGCTATTGAACAGATTAAGCGTGACGGATATGTTAATATTGCAACGGATTTTTATTCTGGTGTCGCTGTGGCAATTGATTCTGCTAAACGTTTAGGAATTTCTGTAAATTTAGATGTCTTTGATACCAATGCAAAAGCGTCTGATTTAAAAAAAATTCTAAATCAAACAGATTTTACTAAATACGATGCGATTCTAGGACCTTTGACTTTACAAAACCTTGAGTTAACAGCTCAACATGTTTTATTTGATAGTGTTCCGGTTATCTCTCCTTTTATTAAATCAAAAAGTAGTTTTTCAAACCTATTTCAAACAATTCCAGATGAAAGCTGGATGAGGTCTAAAATGGTCTCTTATGTCAAAACAGATTCGATCCCTCACAACACTTTAATTATACACGATTCAAAAAACATTACGACTGCCAATTATTTAAGAACAGTATTCCCATCAGCCTCTTTAATGACGTCAAATGTAGATAATATGGGTATTGAGCAGTTTTTTTTAATGTTAGAAGATGTTCAAGAAGTGCTTTCTTCTGGTAGAACAATTGTTTTTCTAGAGACTAATAATGAAGGTTTTGTTTCCAATGTGACTAGTATGTTAAACGCTATGAATGGCATAACAATTCTTATTGATGAAGAAGATAATGAAACAGAAATAGAGCGTGATATATTATTAATGACTACTTCTAAAAATAGAGCATTTGAAGGATTGAACGTGTCTAATTATGATTTGTCTAATCTACATTTTCAGTATCCAGCTGTTAACATTAGTAAGAAGCTTCCTGAATTTTTTCAAGAAAAATATTTAACTATGTTTGGGACGTTTCCTAATAAATATGCAATTAGAGGTTTTGACTTAACTATGGATATTCTATTACGCCTTAGTAGGTTTGGAAACCTTTATGAAAGTGCAACCGATATTCGAACTAGTTATATTGGTAACAAATTTAAATATACATTAACTCTAGGCCAAGGCTATAAAAATACAGCTTGCTTTATACTTAAACACCAGGGTTTGGAAATTATTAAAGTTCAAGATTAATTATCTTTTTTTAAGAAACCCTAGACTAGTTAGCTAATTAACCACTTTATGCCACATCCAACACTTGGCTTTTGGATTCGTGTATTATCTTTCTTTTTTATCAAACAATTTACCGCGTGTCTAAGATCAATTCCATCCGGGATGAGGCCATTTCCCGGGCGTGAGTCATCAAATTGTCCTCTGTAAATTAGCTTTAGGTCTGAATTAAATAAATAAAAATCAGGAGTGCATGCAGCGTTATATACTTTGGCAATCTCTTGTGTTTTGTCATACAGATATGGAAATGAATACTTCATTTTTAGTGCATGAATTTCCATATATCTGGGTCCATCTTGTGGGTACTGTTCTGCATCATTGCTAGATATAGCAATAAATTCAATTCCTTTTGTTTTTAGCTCATCTGCTAGCTTAACTAATGCTTCATTAATATGAATGACATATGGACAATGATTGCATATAAACATAACTATAGTGCCATTAGGTCCTTTTAGTTTATTTAATGATTTTATGGAATTTGAAACAGCATCCCATAATTTAAAATTTGGTGCTTGAGTTCCTAATGGAAGCATGTTTGAAGAGGTTTTAGCCATTTTGATGAAAAATATTAAAGGGACGAAAAATCTTATTTATTCGTTTATTAAGTACTGAGAAATTTATATCTTGAGTTAAATTTATGAAATAAATATGAATCCTATAATTTCGTTTGACGACTTCTCTAAAATTGATTTAAGAATAGGCACTATAATAGATGTTCTTGAACATGAAAGAGCTCACAAACCTGCCTATATATTAACGATAGATTTTGGAGATTTAGGAACAAAAAAGTCTTCAGCACAGATTACATCTCTATATTCAAAAAATGACCTATTAGAGAGACAGATTATAGCTAATGTTAATTTTTCGAATAAACAGATAGCCAATTTTGTAAGCGAATGCTTAGTTTTGGGTGCAGTGAAAAATTTCAAAGTTGTTTTATTATCGCCAGAAGTAAGTGTGCCTAACGGGACTCCTGTACGTTAAACATTACTTAGTTTTTAAGTCCTGATTTAACTTTTGTATTTAAACTACTAAATATCATCAAAATTAACATCTACAAAGCTGTCAGATGAGGGCTTCTCCTTAGATTCTTCGTGTTGAAACTCTTCTTTTACGTAGTCCTTTTGATGTCGATCGCTAATAACTTCTTGACCTTTTTCTTTAATTATATAATCTGTCATTTCGATTAATATAGCATTGAACTCCGTGAAATCTTCTTTGTAGAGGTATATTTTATGTTTCTTGTAGTGAAAAGACCCATCGTCGTTAGTGAATTTTTTACTTTCTGTAACCGTTAAATAATAGTCACCAGCTTTTGTTGACCTTACATCAAAAAAATAGGTTCTTCTTCCAGCTCTTAAAACTTTTGAATATATTTCTTCTTGCTCCATAATTGTATTATTAAATTTAAAGAAGTTTAAATAATAACATTCTAATAAATCAAAAGTCTAAAAAATAAATTAGGACTCCAACTTATTAGCGTATTTATTTTCTATAATTTAAACTTCTCTTAGTTGACTTTGATAAAGATCTTTGTAATAACCTTCTACAATAATAAGTTCTTCGTGAGATCCCTGTTGGATAATGATTCCATTGTTTAAAACTACTATTTTATCTGCGTTTTTTGCCGATGAAATTCTATGGCTAACGATGATAGTAGTTTTACCCTTAGTTACTAATTTTATATTGTTGAGAATCTGTTCTTCAGTCTCTGTGTCAATTGCTGAAAGACAGTCATCTAACAAAAGTATCTGTGGATTCTTTATAAAAGCTCTTGCTATAGATACTCTTTGTTTTTGCCCTCCAGAAAGTGTAATGCCACGTTCCCCTAAAACAGTGTTATACCCGTCTTTAAAATTAATAATATTGTCGTGTACCGCTGCCATCTTAGAAGCTTCGGTAACCTGTTTATCGGTTGCTTTGTTTACTCCAAATTTTATATTGTTCATTAAACTGTCAGAAAACAAAAACGGATCTTGAGGTACAAAGCCAATACTTGATCTAAGACTATTTAGATTTAGGTTTTTAATTGGATTATCATCAACTTCTATCTGTCCTTTTTTAATATCATGTAAACGTCCAATCAGCTCAAGAATAGTTGATTTTCCTGACCCTGTATTTCCAATAATAGCTAATGTTTGTCCTTTTTTAACTTTAAAACTAATCCCTTTCAAAGCTTCAATATTAGTATCTTCATAAGTAAAATACACATTTTTAAAAGTGATGGATCCTTCAATATTAGACTCTACTTCAGTCCTATTTACTATTGTTGGTGTCTGTTTCAAGAACTCATTAATTCTTTTTTGAGATGCATCAGCTTCTTGGATTAAGGAAGTAACCCACCCAATAGAAGCAACAGGCCAAGTAAGCATATTAACATAAATTATAAACTCTGCTATGGTACCTAGGTTTTCAATCTCCCCGTTCATATATTGTTTGCCTCCTACATAAATAACGATTATGTTACTTATTCCTATTAGCAATAACATTAAAGGATGAAAAAACGCTTGTATTTTAGATAAATCCAATCGTTTTTTTCGTTGATCATTTGCCAAATCTAAAAATTTCTCTTCAGTTTTTGTCTCTAGAGCATAAGCTTTTGTAATCCAAATACCACTAAAAAACTCTTGAGTTGAAGAGGATATAGTCGATAAATGTGTTTGAACAATTGTACTTTGTCTATGAATTAATTTACTTAAGAAATAAATGGATATTGATAAAAAAGGAAGAGGTAAAATAGTATAGAGTGTAAGTGATGGAGATTGGTTGTACATATATAACAGAGCAACAATAAAAAGAGTCAATGTGTTGATGGTATACATTACAGCTGGTCCGATATACATTCGTACTTTGCTAACGTCTTCGCTTATTCGACTCATAAGATCCCCTGTACGGTTTTGTTTATAAAAAGCAATTGAAAGCTTTTGGTAGTGATTATAAACTTCATTTTTCAAATCAAACTCAACATGACGGGACACGTTAATTATAGTTTGACGCATCAAAAAGGTAAATACCCCGGTTGCAATGGCGGCTACTACAATATAAAGTATATATAAACTTATTTGATTTCTAAAAACATCAGTACTTGTTGGGTCTTTGATTTGATTAGAAATTAAAGTGATTGACTTTCCAATAAGTTGTGGCGTGAATAATGCGAACATCTTTGAACCAATCGTAATTAGAACCCCCAAGATGATTTTAAAGCGATACTTGAAAAAATATTTGTTAAGATATTGAAGTTCTTTCATTGGTTAGATTGTGCCATTCTAAGGAGGCTTAGACCTCACGTGTAAATATAGTAGTTTTAGTGAAAGATGACATTGTGTAAAAAAACTATTTTTTAAATCTTTAGAAGCAAAATAATACTATTTTTGTCATGTTGTTTATTTAAATAGTAAGATAACATACAAAAAAGCTCATGGCTTTGATCTCAAACAAATAAGTTCTTTATACAATGCTGAATAGAAGACATATTCGAACTAAAGTAATGCAAGTTATTTATGCTCTCAAAAGATCAGATAAACTCAACTTGGTCTCTGAGGAAAAATTTCTTGTTTATAGTATGGATAGTATGTATTCACTATACTTACTAATACTTTCTTTGCTTATTAAAGTACATGATAAGGCTAAAGATCAACAAGAAAAAGCTCAACAAAAACATCTACTAACTTCTGAAGATTTAAACCCAAACATGAAGTTTATTCAAAATTCAATTTTAGTTCAGATTTCTGAAAGCGAGTCTTTGAAAAATGCTTTTCAACGCTATGAAATTCAAAATTGGGAATTAGATAATGAGTATGTAGAAGTCATATTTAGGTCTATACTAGTAAGTGATATTTATTTAGCCTACATGAACTCTAAGTCTTCTTTTAATAATCAAAGACAATTTATCGTGGAACTTTTTAAGCAAGTTATAGCACCCAATGAAAAATTATACAATTATTTAGAAGACAGACACTTAACGTGGTTAGATGACTTGCCAGTAGTAAATACAGCTTTGGTTAAGCTTTTAAATAAAGCTAAAGAAAAAAATTCTGATGATTATTTTACACCTCGTTTATTCAAAGATGAGGAGGATAAATTGTTTGGAGTTGAACTATTAAGAAATACAGTCCATAATATGGATACATATTCTGAAGAAATTAGCTTGAAAACACAAAACTGGGATAAGGATCGTATTGCTGATATTGATTTTGTATTACTTCAAATGGCAATTTGTGAATTTCAACAATTTCCCTCAATTCCAACCAAAGTATCAATTAATGAATATATTGAAATAGCTAAGGAGTATTCAACTCCGAAAAGTAATGTTTTTATAAACGGAGTTTTAGACAAAATCGTCAAAGAGTACAACGAAAAAGATACCTTAAACAAAATAGGACGTGGATTAATGTAAATTTTTAGTTACTTTTATCCATTCATTTTTTTAAAATCAAATTAATTAAAATTCTAACTTATGAAAAGATTATTTTTATCATTAACAATAGCAAGTCTAGTTTTCTTTATTTCTTGCAAAGAGAATGCTGCTGAAAAAATAAACCAAGAAAATGTAACTAAGGCAGCTGAGAGAGATTCACAAGCAATTATTTTTCCAAATATCTCTTTTGATAAAACGGAGCATGATTTCGGACAAATAATGAATGGAACTCCTGTAGAAACTACATTTTCTTACTCAAATACAGGAAAATCTCCTCTAGTTGTTACTGATATTAAAAGCACATGTGGTTGTACAGTTCCTCAGGGCTGGAGTAAAGAACCCTTAATGCCAGGAGCATCATCACAATTTAGCGTTAAGTTTAATGGAAAAGGAGCGAATAAGACTTCTAAGACTATTACATTGACAACTAACACAGAAAAAGGAAGAGAACAAGTAAGAATATCGGCCTTCATTACCCCAGACCCTAACGCAACTATCAAAAAACAATAATTTAACTCCAATATATGGAATCTATTAGTCAATTTGCTCCGATTATTTTATTACTTGTAGTTTTCTATTTTTTTATGTTAGCTCCTCAAATGAAGCGCGCCAAAAAAGAAAAGATATTTGCTGCAGAACTTAAAAGAGGGAATAAGGTAATCACGAAAAGTGGAATGCACGGAAAGATTGCTGAGTTAAATGACAAAGATAATTCTTGTGTCATTGAAACATTAGCTGGTAAAATTAAATTTGACCGTTCTGCCATTTCGATGGAAATGAGTCAAAAACTAAATTCGAACTCAGTTAAATAACAATAAAAAAAGCCGCTTAAATTGCGGCTTTTTTTATGAGTAACGTTTTTGTGTCAACTCCGCAATTTTACAAATTACCTCCGTAGCACTTAGGATACTTTCTAGAGGGACATATTCATAGCGCCCATGGAAGTTATGCCCCCCAGCAAATATATTAGGGCAAGGTAGTCCCATGAAACTTAATTGGGATCCATCAGTACCCCCTCGTATCGGCTTAATGAGTGGCTTTATATTTAATTCTTTCATAGCAGCTTCTGCAATATCAACAATATGCATTACTGGCACCACCATTTCTTTCATATTATAATACTGGTCTTTGATTTCAATTTCAAATATAGTATGGCCAATGTCTTTATTTAAGGATTTAACTAAGTCTATAAGTTGTAGCTTTCTCGCTTCAAATTTATTTCGATCATGGTCTCTTATGATATAATTTAATTCAGTATTTTCGACTTTTCCCTCCATACTATGCAGGTGATAAAACCCTTCATAGCCTTCTGTTTTTTCCGGGGTTTCATTTTTTGGTAGTGTTTCAATGAATTGAGATGCATAGTACATTGAGTTAATCATTTTTCCTTTAGCATAGCCTGGGTGTACAATTTTACCATTTACTTTAACCAAGGCACTAGCAGCATTAAAGTTTTCGTACTCTAACTCTCCAATCTGACTTCCATCCATTGTATATGCCCAATCAGCTCCAAATTTCTCAACATCAAATTTATGAGCACCACGGCCGATTTCTTCATCGGGGGTGAATCCAACCTTAATAGGACCGTGTTTTATTTCTGGATGCTGAATAAGGTATTCCATAGCACTCACAATTTCACAAACTCCGGCTTTGTCGTCTGCCCCCAAAAGGGTAGTGCCATCAGTAGTAATTAAAGTTTGCCCTTTGTATAATAATAAATCTTCGAAATAATTAGGAGATAAAACAATGTTTTCTTCCTTATTTAGTATGATTACAGAGCCATCGTAATTTTCAACTATTTTAGGCTTTACATTTGTAGCTGTAAAATCTGGAGAGGTGTCAAAGTGAGATATAAATCCAATAGTTGGGACCTTATGTGTTATGTTTGAGGGTAGGGTGGCAATGATATACGCATTCTTATCAATACTTACGTCCTGCATTCCAATTGCTTTTAATTCTTCTGCCAGTTTGTTAGCGAGATCCCATTGCTTTATTGTACTGGGCGTTGAAGTAGATTTCGGGTCGCTTTCGGTATCTATTTTTACATAGCTAATAAAACGATTCAGAATATGTTTTTTGTCTAACATTTAATTTTTCTTTTTCCAAAAATAATTAACCCCTTCTAAAGTGCCAAGAGTTCTTTAGAGTTTCTTTTTTTGTTTAATCATTTAGCGTATTTTTGTATTTAAAATATGCTTCATGTACAAGTGCATTATCCGTAAAATCCTTTTTAAATTTGATCCCGAAGCTGTTCATTATTTTACTTTTGACGCCATCAAATTGATATTTAAAATTCCTTTTGTCCCTGCCCTAATCAAGTCTCTTTTTCAGATAAATCATCCTAAGCTTGAACGTAATTTATTTGGATTACGTTTTAAGAACCCTGTTGGCTTGGCAGCTGGATTTGATAAGAATGCAGTGCTATATAATGAACTTGCAAATTTTGGGTTTGGTTTTATTGAAATAGGTACGGTCACTCCTAAAGCCCAAGAAGGTAATCCAAAAAAACGTTTATTTAGATTGCAAGATGATAAAGCAATCATCAACAGAATGGGGTTTAATAATGCGGGCCTTGAAGCAGCAATAACGCAGTTGAAAAAAAATAAAAAACAAATCATAATAGGCGGTAATATTGGTAAAAATACCCAAACAACTCCAGAATCATATACAGACGATTATTTAGAGTGTTTTAAAGCCTTACATCCTTATGTGGATTATTTTGTCTTAAATGTAAGTTGTCCCAATGTAGGGAGTCATGTAAAATTAAATGATAAAGACTATTTAGAAGAATTAATAAATGCCGTTCAATCATTAAATACCACTTTTAAAGTCTCTAAGCCTGTTCTACTCAAAATAGCTCCAGATTTAAATAATACACAGTTAGATGAAATCATATCACTTGTTAAGGCGACTAAAATTGAAGGAGTTATTGCCTCCAATACATCAGTGTCAAGAGAAAATTTGAAAGCAGATGCTACTACTCTAAGATCCATTGGGAATGGGGGGGTTAGCGGACAGCCGATCACAAGCAAAAGTACTCAAGTCATCAAGTATCTTTCTGATAACAGTCAAAAAGCATTTCCAATTATTGGAGTAGGGGGAATTCATTCTGAAAAAGATGCCTTGGATAAATTAAGTGCTGGGGCAGATTTGGTACAGATTTATACAGGCTTTATTTATGAAGGTCCTGCTCTAGTAAAGCGAATTAACAAAGCAGTATTGAAGTCCTCGTTTAATTCATAATTAATTTTGAATATAGAAATTTTAGTTTCATTTACCCTTGCCACAACAACCCTAGCACTCTCTCCTGGTCCAGATAATGTATTTGTTCTTGTTCAAACTATTTCTTATGGCAAACGCAAAGGAATGGCGATTGTTTGTGGATTGATTCTGGGCTGTATTTTACACACCTCTATTGTAGCTTTCGGCTTATCATCATTTATACAGTCTAGCCCAAAGTTGCTTTTTGCCTTGAAACTTACAGGAGCTTTTTACATGCTGTATCTGGCTTACACTACTTATAATTCAAAACAAGAATTGGACATTAATAAACAATCGGATAATGGGACTACTTTTTTTAGATTATTTAAAAGGGGATTTGTTATGAATATAATCAATCCAAAAGTTTCCTTTTTTTTTATGGCTTTTTTCCCAGCTTTCTTATTCAGTACAAACCTGTCATTAACCATTCAGTTTTTTGTTCTAGGTCTCTTATTTATGGGAACCTCCTTTTTGATATTTACACTACTTGTCTTTTGCTCAGGATCTGTAGCTGCAATTCTGAGAAATAATAAACGTTTTAAATCTATAATTAAATGGTTTCAAATAGTCATTTTCGTCATAATCGCCATTTATATTTTAATCACAAATTAAATGATTATTCATAGAAAATAAATGGAAAAAATTAAACTTATATGGGATTTCAGAGGCCCATCTAGTAAGAACACTGCTACTCACTTTAAAACTCATTTGTTAGAGTTTTTTGAGTCCGAGAAAATAAACTTGGATTTGTGTGATATCATAGCTGTTAACCTCTCCTATCACTACACATTTGTCATTACAAATAAAGTGCATTTAGCGCTCATTAAATCGGCTCTAAAACCCAATAGAGGCCAGCTGGTTAAAGCTGGTTAGAGTCCTATTAGTTATAAGTGTCTAGAAGTTTGTATTGTGACTCTATAGAGTGCCTAAATTCTTCTTTCATTGAAGCGATAAGTTCTGCAACTGATGGGGAATCACTAATATTTGTTACCCCTTGTCCCGCTGACCATATAGTAGCCCAAGCCTTCGCTTCACTTTCAGAAGGAGTGAGTTCTTTACCAAAATCAATTTTCTTTTCTTGACTTAGCATTTCCTCAGTAATTCCCATAGCTTCCATGCTTGGACGTAAAAAGTTAGCTGCTACCCCGGAGATCGCAGCAGTGTAAACAACATCATTCGCACCACTAGAAATAATCATATCTC
Source organism: uncultured Formosa sp. (assembly GCA_913052445.1). Classification (GTDB taxonomy): domain Bacteria; phylum Bacteroidota; class Bacteroidia; order Flavobacteriales; family Flavobacteriaceae; genus Hel1-33-131. The sequence continues at coordinate 89,255 of CAJXDP010000002.1, read as the reverse complement.
TGTATTCCTTGGGTGCCTTACTTTCCTTGGTGTTTATAAATCGTGTGCCCATATAAGCAGCATCTGCCCCCATTTGCATAGCTGAAGCGATATCACGCCCATTGCTAATACATCCTGAAAGAATTACGGTTTTCTTAAAAAAGCTTTTAATTTCAGCCACTAAAGGCATTGGGTTAATGGTCCCTGCATGCCCTCCAGCACCTGCGGCTACTACAATAAGTCCGTCGACGCCTGCTTCAGAAGCTTTTTCAGCATGTCGTTTTTTTATAACGTCATGGAAAACTAATCCTCCATAACTATGAACTGCTTCTACTAGTTGAGGTACAGCTCCTAATGAAGTGATGATAATAGGTACTTGGTGTTTAACACACAGCATTAAATCTGCTTGTACACGTGGATTGGATTGGTGTACAATCAAATTAACTCCAAATGGTGCCGGTTTTGTACCCGTTTCTTTTTCAAAATCAGAAAGTGCAGTCTTAATTTCAATAAGCCATTCCTCAAAGCCTTCACTTGTTCGTTGGTTTAGGGCCGGAAACGTACCTACTATTCCATTTTTACAACATTCAATTACAAGTTTTGGACCTGAAATTAAAAACATTGGAGCTGCAATTGCAGGGATCGATAATTCTTTTATAAACGAAGCTTTACTCATAATAATATTATTGTATTTTTTTCAAAATTTAATAGAGATATCCAAAGTCTCAAGCATATCTAGCCGATAATGGATGCATCACTAATTGTTATCGCAATATAATAGTTGTAAGTTAGAACACCAACGAATCTCCAAAATCTCGTGGAGAAAAATAGGGATATTAATTATTTACTTTTAAAATTAACTTTCCAATTTTATCTCCAGAAAAGAGTCGTAAAAAGGTGTCATTAAAGTTTTCAATTCCCTCATAAATGTCTTCTTTACTTTTGATTAATCCAGCTTGGGTCCATTTCATATAATCTGCAATGGCATCTGGGTATTGCTGTTGATAATCAAAAACAACCATACCTTTCATGGAAGCACGGTTTACTAATAGTGATAAATAGTTACTGGGTCCTTTCGGTTTCGTAGTCGTATTATATTGAGAAATTGCACCACAAATGACAACTCTAGCATTCATTCTTAATTTGGTAAGTGCCCCATCCAAAATAGCTCCTCCAACGTTGTCAAAAAACACATCTATTCCTTTTGGACAATGAGTTTTTAAACCAGAGAATATATTATCGTTTTTGTAATCAATAGCAGCATCAAATCCGAGTTCATTAATTAGGTAGTCACATTTGGTTTTTCCGCCTGCAATTCCGACAACTCGACAGCCTTTTATCTTAGCAATTTGCCCTACTAAACTACCAACAGCACCAGCAGCACCTGAAACAAGAACAATATCCCCCTCTTTTAGCTCTGCCACTTTTAAAATTCCAAAATAGGCGGTCATTCCCGGCATCCCTATAATTCCTAAATAGCATTCTAGTGCTGCTTTAGTTGGATCAACGAGATGAAACCCTTTTCCATCTGTCAAAGAGTACTGTTGTACACCTCCCCAGCCACAAACAAAATCACCCACTTTAAATTTCGGATTGTTATTGACTTTTATGACTTCACCTACAGTCCCTGCACGCATGATTGCTCCCACTTCTACAGGGTCAATATAAGATTTGCCTTCGCGAATCCATCCTCGCATTGCGGGATCTAATGAAATGTAATGGTTTTTAATAATAATTTCTCCATCCGAAAGTTCAGGAATTTCTGTTGTTTGATATGTCCAAGTAGACTCTGTAGGCATCCCAATAGGGCGTTGTGATAATATAACTTGTTTGTTCATTGATTTTTTGTATTACTTTTTTATAAGGGTTATTATGGAGTAGCATAGGTCCAACTTTAGGTAATTTTAAGTGTACATTGTTTGGTCCTAAATTAGTAAAAGAAAACGACTCAAAGAAATAATCAACTTAGGGTATGAAAACCAATTAAAATTAAAATTTATTGTAAAAAAAAACATCTCAAAAATTTTAAGTTGTTTTTTTATTTTTAAATGTAATTAAGGAGTTACGCAAGTTGAACTTAGTTCTGATATAATTTCTATTATTTTTAATTATTCTGACGATTGATTAAAACCAGTTTTATTGGAAACCATAACAGAAATATAAAATCTTTTACTATTTTTAATTTATAAAAAAAGCAATTTATTTATAAATACCTTTGTTTAAGAAGATCTAAATAGTTTGTTTGTTAAATCTAAAACCCTTGTTTATGAAGTCAAATTTTTTTTCTGTTTTAATATTATTTTTTATTTTCTTAATCTCTACCAGCGTAAATAGCATTAAACCTGTACGAGAATTTCAAGCAAAAGCCTATTATTTTTCCAAATCTAAAATGGAATTAGGTGATTGGGGTGCTAGACTAAGTGAAGTGCAAAAAAAGCAAATTGAAGCGCGTATGAAAAACAGACTTGAAAAGGGATATGTTTTGTCATTTAATAAAGAGGAATCTTTGTTTGTTGAAGAAGATCAATTAGATGCCATTTCGGGTGCTACGGATTCTTGGGGTAAAAACTTTGCTCCTGGAGTACAATACAAAAACGTCAAAACAAATACACAACTACAAGAGCAAGAGTTTTATGGAAAAAAGTTTCTTGTCAATGATGTATTACAGCCTATTGAGTGGAAACTTGAATCGGACACAAAAAAAATTGGTAACTATACTTGTTTTAAAGCAACTGCATCAATTCCTTCAAATGAACTAGCTTGGTACTCATTTTCATGGGATAATCTTAGAGAAACAAGTGAGCCCGAAAGCGACTCTGTTCAAACAAAAGAAATTAAGATAACACTAATTGAAGCTTGGTATGCTCCACAAATCCCTGTTAGACATGGGCCTCTAGAATATTGGGGGCTTCCAGGTTTAATTTTAGAAGTAAGTGCCGATAATACAACTATGTTATGTTCAAAATTAGTTCTTAATCCAGATGAAGTTATTGAGATTGAAGCACCTAGCAAAGGAAAAAAAGTTACTAAGCTAGAATACAGAACGATAATCAATGATAAAATGGTAGAGTTTCGTGACAATCGAATGAGGCGACGTTAAAATTTATAATTTAGTATTTAACTAATTTATGACTGCTGCTCTCCATTGAGTTTTTGACCACAAGGAAATATATTCCGTTTTGTAATTGGGAGGCATCTATTGTTGCTTTTCCGTTATTAAATTTTAATATTCCTTTAAGTACTCTCTGAGATAATTGATTTCGTAGTTCAAATTGAGTTTCCAGCTCGTAGTTTTCTGATATTATAAAAAATGATGTCCTAAATGGGTTTGGAAATACCGACCAATTTTCTGAAGGAGTTTCAGCAATGGTTAATGCTTCTGTATAACAGTCCTCAGCAACAGTATAATCGGCTTTAATTAAATCTGTAATTTTATAATCTACAAAACTTTCATCGGATAAGTTATCAAGAAATGTAGAATCAATAACGCTGCTAGAAGCTCCTAAAAAGTCCTGCATTATAGTTGTAAACGTTTCACGGTAATCATGTTGAACAGTTTGCACTTGGAAATTATTAGTTTGTACAGCTTCAGTTAGATCTACATTAATACCAGAAACACCACTTTTGACTGGCTTACCAAAAGCAAACATTGGTGCTACTTCTCCGTGATCTGTTCCCAGACTTCCATTTTCTTTTGCTTTTCTGCCAAATTCAGAAAAGGTAACCCCTAAAACATTATCTGCTAAGTTATCCGCATTTAAGTCGGTCATAAAAGACTCAACAGCTCCAGACAACTCAGTCATTAAAACACTATGCCTTCCTTGTATATCTCCACTCGCTTGATTTTGATTGTTATGTGTGTCAAATCCTCCAAGTTTAACCATAAAAACCTTAGTTTCTATTCCTCCTCTTATCAGTCGAGCAACTGTTTTTAGTTGATCAGCTAAATTGGTGTCTGGATAATTTGCTGTGGTACTGTTTTCTCCATTATTAAAAGCAGTTGATATGACTTGCGAGTATTGGTTAGATAGTATGTCAGTGTCTATGATGTATTGCAATTCTAATCCATAATCAGAACTAGGGATATTATTGGGTGGCGAGCCAGCAAGTCCACTAAGAATAGAATAGAAGTTTTCAGAATCTTGACCACTTAGGTTTAAAGCAAGTCCATGTTCAATTTCTCCATGAAACCCTAAAGAGGTAGTGTTTGATCCAACTTGAATACCTAATGGGTAGGTAGTCGGAATAGTATCAGTATAGTTTTGCTCCATAAATCTTCCAATCCATCCACTCTGATCTCCATTGTTCCAATTATTACCATCATTTCCAGTAGCATAAACATCTTGGGATCCAAAATGACTTTTATTTTGTGAAGGATATCCTACAGATTGAATGATACGAAGTTGATCTTGCGCATATAAATCATAAAATCCTGTCAGTTGTGGATGCAGTGCAATATCTTGATTTGTGCCTGTTAGATTTGAGTCGATATTGTTTAAGGGCAGAAATAGAGAAGAGGGAATATGAATATTTGGTCTTAGTGTTTGATAATCTGTATATGCACTAATAGGAATTACTGTATTCAATCCGTCATTCCCACCGTTAAGTTCTACTAAAATTAATTTTCTATTTGATACATCACAATTATAAAACGAGTTTACTAGCTTCATTGAAGCCTGGATTTCAAAAGGCAACATGCTTGCAGCTGATGCTGTGCTAGTAAGTTTTATAAATTGACGTCTCTTCATATATAAAAATTTACATTAATTGAAATTCAGCCGCGTTAATCATAGCTGTAAATAAAGCATCGAGTCGTATTTTTACTTGAACTTGATTGCCTGTATTAAGATAATCGCTCCATGCAGAACTCCAATAATATTCTTCAAGACCATCAGTTAAAATAGATACAAAATAAGTGACTCTAGTACTGTCAATTGATTCACAATAAAGTAAGTCAGCAATCTCTGTAACTAAAGTACTAGCATCATTTGCTAAACTAAAATTACCAGAATTCTCTACGTATTCAACACTGTCAAAGTAAGCTCTTATGTTAGCTCCGCTGTTATTAATTTTATTCTGACCACTAATAAAACATTCTATTAGTTTATACCGTCCAATGATAGTGTTAGAAGTAAACCAATTTCTATCAAAACTAGGGGATTGATACATAGCTGGATATCCAGCTACTGTTTCTGGTGAAAATGGTCTTAATGCAGTGCTTGTAAAAAAAGATAAATATGCGAAATTGTAATAAAATTTTTTAAAATTTAGCTGTTCTTCGCTAAAAGTTGCAGGTGGATTATTGGCGCTAGCTTCTGGATTTAATAAAGAGATATCCAATAAATTAATTGTTTCGCTAATTAGTTGAATAGGACTTTTTACAATACTACCAATTATTTCATCGGAATTATTAATCGTGTCTTCATCATAGAAATGTTGAGATATCAATAGAGTTTCTAGAACCGGGAGTAAGTTAAAGTTATTGGCAATAAGTAAGTCTGCTAGAGGACTTATGATGTCATCTTCAACTTCTTGATTCCATTCACTTTTTACATAAAATCTATACAATTTTCTACAGTATGATTTTGCAGTTTCTTCTTGTAAGAAAATCATTTCAACAAAATCATCTACTTCCTGAATAACTCCTTCTTGAGTAGATTGTCCTGAAATTGTTTGGTTGTTAAAAGCTGATGAAAATGTTTTATCTGCAGTCTCATGTTGTCCAGTATTTACATATCCCATAGGGATTTGGGTATCAGGATCAAGAGTGTCTCTGAGCGGTTTGGTTTTTATTCCAGAAAAAACTTTTGCAGCATTTTGAATATCACTTTCTGTGTAGGTTGTGTAATTTCCCTCTCCAATTTGTTCACCTTTTAAAATTGTAAAAAGTTCTAAAAATTCTCGTGAGTAATTTTCGTTAGGATTATTTTTGTTGTTTGTATTATTATCAAGATAATATAATATCGAATTATCAAAAGTAATTTTCTTGGCAAGTGTTTTTAAGTCATAAGCATAGAAATCTAATAGTCTTAGATAGTCATAGAAGTATGAAGATTTAGGCACTCCATCATGTTTTGACAAAGTGAAACAGCTATGAAGAAAAAAAATAAGTTTGTGCTTTAAACTATTTTGCTTCTGTGCATTATACCACCACCATGCTGAAATGATTGCTTTTTTTCTAAAGTGTCCAATTGTGAAGTCTTGAGGAGTTGTATTTTCTGTATGCATCCAAAACCCATCAGGGAATCCAGTTTCTGAGTTTACTACTGGGTCATAGGGGTGTTCCCAAAACAAAGTAGGTTCAATTGATAACTCATTAACAGCATCTTCAGCTGTAAGAGTTGCAAATAAGTCAAGAGTATTTTTTGAGTAACTAAAACAGGCTCTTCTTAAAAGGTGTTTAGCTTTTCTATACCCTAGTTCGTTTTCAGATGCGTCTAATGTTGGCAATAAATTGTTTTAAACCACTAATTTACTTAATATTTATTTGATAAATATTTTATTAAAAAAAAATCATAAATTTTAGTTCGTTATATTAGTGAACAATACAATAATAAAAATTTATGAAAGTACTTGGATTAGTTGGTGGGACGAGTTGGATATCTACTGTTGATTATTATACTAAAATCAATCAAGGTGTTAATAAGGGCCTAGGAGATTTAAATTTTTCTGAGTGTTTTATTTATTCCTTTAATTTTCAAAAAATTGTAGATAGGATGGTTGTGGACGATTGGGATGGTATCACACTTGAACTAATATCAGCATGTAAACATCTCGAAAACTCAGGAGCTAATGGTATTATTTTGTGTGCCAACACCTTACATCATGTCGCTGATAAAGTTGAAAAAGCCCTTCAAATCCCTGTTATAAATATAGCGACGGCTACAGCTAAAGCCATTCACAAAAAAGGGCTAACCAAAGTTGGTCTCCTTGGAACTAAGTTTACGATGGAATATGATTTTTTTAAAACAAAACTTTCCGAGTTTGGAATTGAAGCTGTAATCCCTAGTGAGCCTGAAGATCGTCAATTTGTACATGACGTCATTTACGAAGAATTGAGTAAAGGTATTTTTAAATCAGAAACTAAAGCTAGATATTTATCAATCATTGAAAATCTTCGTCTTTCAGGTACTCAAGGAATTATTGCAGGATGCACAGAAATCCCTCTTTTAATTCAGCCATCAGATATAAAAATACCTTTTTTTGACACCACGATTATTCATTGTGAGGCCGCCATTGCGTTTTCATTGACTAAGTAATAGTAGTTTTTATTTGAAATGTTTTAATCAAACTTTTCAATTACATATCTTCGCCCTTTTATTAATTTTTTTTTATGAAATTTAGCTTCAGCATTTTTTTATTATTACTTTCAAGTTTTACGATAAACTCTCAAATTAACCCAGATGCTATAGAGATAGTGAGAGATTCATATGGTGTGCCTCACATTTATGCATCTACAGACGCAGAGGTTGCTTACGGATTTGCTTGGGCTCAGGCCGAAGATGATTTTGAAACCATACAGCAAGCCTACCTAGCTGGAAATGGTTTATTAAGTAAGAATATAGGTTTAAAAGGAGCTGCTGCGGATTTTTTAGTGCAATTAATACAATCTGAAAATACCGTAAACGAACTGTTTTATACACTCGACCCAAAGTTTATTGAGTTGCTTCATGGCTTTACAGACGGAATAAATGCTTATGCCGCTAAATATCCTGATGAAATTCTCGATTCTTCTTTGTTTCCGGTCACTCCTAAAAAATTACTTCGTTACACCCAGCTTCAGTTATATATTTCTAACGGAGCTTCTGATCTTGTCAGTGGCATAATTGAAAACCAACTCTCTTGGCCTTATGACATTAATCAAGATACTAAGGGCTCTAATTTACTAGCGGTTAGTCGGTCTAGAACACAGTCTGATGAAACCTTTTTGGCCATCAATACGCATCAGCCTTTAGAAGGACCTACCTCTTGGTATGAAGCTCATTTAGTGAGTGAAGAAGGTACCAATATTATTGGAGCTACTTTTCCAGGTTCTCCATGTCTATTTACTGGAGCCAATGAATACCTTGGCTGGACTCATACAGTTAATTTTCCTGATAAAGCAGATGTATATGCTTTAGAGATGCATCCCATTAAAAAAGAGGTATATATAGTTGATGGCGAGTCGTACAAGCTAGAAAAATTCAAAGCTAAAATTTATCTAAAAATTCTAGGAATTAAAATTCCAGTTAAGAAAAAATTCTACCGAAGTATTTATGGTCCAACCCTTAAAAATAAAACAGGTTTTTATTCTGTCCGGACGCCAAGCACCTCAAATATTAATGCTGTGGAACAATGGTGGTATATGAACAAAGCAACTAATTTTTCGGAGTTTTATGAAGCTCTAGAAATGAAAGCTCTACCGGGTTATAATATCGGTTATGCCGATAGAAACGATACTATTTTTTATATTTCAAATGGTAAAATTCCCATTCGAAATAAAGGTTATGACTGGACTGATGTGGTTCCTGGAAACACTCGTAAAACACTATGGAATACTTTTTATGACATCAAAGACCTTCCTCAAGTAATTAGTCCGAACTCTGGTTTTGTCTACAATGCTAATCATAGTCCTTTTAAGTCATCTGGCAAAAATGACAACCCAAATATTGAACATTTTGCGCAAGAAATGAATTTTGAAACCTATGACAATAATCGTTCTACCCGATTGTTGTATTTGCTAGAAGAACAAGAGCATATTGACTATGCACGTTTCAAACGAATTAAATACGATAACCAGTTACCAACTCCCTTGAGCTATAGTTTCATGGATTTAAATCCATTATTTGATATGAATTCTGAAGATTATCCTGAAGTTGGCGCATTGTTGACTGAAATCCAAAATTGGGATCGTGTTACAAATGCAGAATCTTTTGGAGCAGGTGCTTATGCATTACTTTATTATAACCTGAGTCAATTTTTCTATGAACTTTCTGAAGATCGTATTTTTACTCGTGAGACTTTATTCAAAGCCTTAAAAGTAACCAAAGCCTATATGAAAACTCACTTTGATAGAGAACGTGTTCGTTTGGGAGAGTATCAAAAGCTAGTAAGAGGAGATAAGGAACTACCTGTTTTTGGACTTCCAGATGTAGTTACTGCTATGCGAGGTGAGAATTATAAAGATGGAAAAATTAAAATCACTCATGGAGAGTCTTACATAGGATTAGTACGTTTTACTCCAGAAAAAACATACTATGAATCTGTTATTTCTTATGGGAATAGCCGAAGATCAGAAAGCATACACTATTCTGACCAAATGGAATTGTATTTGGATTTTAAAACTAAAAAAATGTCGTTTGACAGGTTAGAGGTATTGAAATCAGCTTTGAGTCGTTATGCTCCGAATTAGTGATTTATTTAGTTTTTTAAATAAGATTTTGACCTTGTACGCGAATTGACTCTAATGTCTTCCCAAAATAAATTTACATCTGCTTTGTGGTAATCTTTAACAGTTGATATAAGTATTCTTTTAAAAAGTCCAACTTTTGGAGTTTTGATAAGTAACTTGTCATCAATGCTCTCAATTTTTACAGTTTTTGGGTATACTTTTTTATTTAGATAAAGAAATCCTTTGTGATCACTGTATTGACTATTTTTTTGTGTATTCCATGTGATAGGATTCGAACAGGCCGCTCCCTTGACCCATTCCTTACTTATTGTATAAATGGCCTTACGTTCTTTAGATTCTGACATCAGACGATATGAGTTCCATGTGACGAAACCTCCAGTTTCAGACTCATTTGTCATGTGTTTTATATTAGTAAATTCATCTTCCATGACTCTAGTACCAATCAAATAAGCCGCAATTAATTTTTTTTGTAAAGGTTTACCATCAAAAAATTCCTTTAATAGTCTTTTAGCATGGCCAGCTCCTTGACTGTGACCAGCAATTATAATAGGTCGATCGTTATTGTATTTTTTTAAAAACATCAAAAACGCTTGTCTTAAGTCCTCATATGCCAATTCATAGGCATTTTTACCTCCATTTTCCCAAAACTCAGGGCTAAAAATTCTAAGATGTGCTTGTCTGTAATAAGGCACATATAATTTTCCTAACGAATACCATGCTGAAGATTGATATTGAACTGAAGACTGTAACACTAGGTTTCTAGTATCAATACTATAAATATCTGAATTCCACGATAGATCTTCTTTGTTTGAATGTAACGTAGGATAAATAAAAAAGACATCAACATCCAGCTTTGGTTCTTTATTTTTAAAACTTGCCAAAACATCTGGGTCATCGTCAGGGTGCACAGCCCAAGAACTTAAGGACTCATAGTTTGGTGCTTCCGGCGACTTAGTTTCTACGAAAGATTGACTTTTATAAATAATTGGCGTGTTAGACTCATATAATAACCCACAAGAACACAGGGTAGATAAAACAATTAAATTTAAAATATATTTCATATTCAAATGTCGTAAAAATGTCAACATTTATTATGTTAACGTACATTAATTTATGTTAAATCTTGCTTTAAACTTTAACATATGTATTTTTTTAACAAATTATTACAAATTTTACAACTCAATATTCTTTTTTTTGTTGAGTAATCCAAAAATTAAACAAATGAAAAATTTATTAAAATTAACCAATTTAACATTATTATTTTTTGTGGGATTTTCCACTCTTTCCTGCTCAGATGATGATGATGATTATGTTTCCCCAACTGGCCCTTTAAATATTGTTGAGACAGCGTTAAATACTTCAGATCTAAGCAACTTAGTAGCTGCTTTATCAGTAGCTGATGGAAATTTATTAGATGTATTAAGTGGAGGTGAGTACACTGTACTAGCTCCAAATAACTTCGCCTTTGAAACATTTTTAACTGATAATGGTTTTGCATCTTTATCTGACGTCCCAACAGACGTTCTAAGTAATATCTTATTAAACCACGTAATTACTGGTACAGTAAATTCTGCGGCTTTAGTTGATGCTGGTTATGGATATACTAGTACCAATGCTACAAATATGGATGGAGATAATTTAAGTTTATATTTTGATACATCTAATGGTGTTGTTTTTAATGGAGATTCTAGTGTAATTTCTGCAGATATTGAAGCATCTAATGGGATTGTTCATGTAGTTGACGAGGTTATCGTATTACCTACAGTAGTTACTTTTGCAGCTTCAAACCCTGCTTTTGCAACCCTGGTAGCTGCACTAACAAGAGAAGATCACACAACTGACTTTTTGTCTATATTATCAACAACAACTGAACCTGCACCATTTACTGTTTTTGCTCCTACAAATGATGCATTCGGTTCATTGCTTAGTGAGTTAGGGTTAAATGCTCTTGGAGATATTCCTCTTTCTACTTTAGAAGCTACTTTAGCGACGCATGTAGTTGTTGAGGCAAATGTGAGATCTACAGATTTAGTTAACGGCATGCCAATCACTACTATAGGTTCCCCGCTCACAGTATCATTAACTGCCGGTGCCCAACTTGTTGATACAAATAATAGAATATCAAATATCATAGCTGTTGATGTACAAGCTTATAACGGAGTTATACATGTAATAGATAAAGTACTACTTCCTACATTATAATTAAATTAGTCACGATAAAAAAACCACTCATAGAGTGGTTTTTTTTGTTTTAATAGACCAAGACCAGAATCTTATACAATTGTATTAACTTAATTAGTTATATTTTTACGGGGATATTAAAAATTACATATTTATGCGTTATCTATATTTATTTTGTCTACTATCTCCTTTTTTTACATCGGCTCAAATTGACCACTGGGAAAGTGTTGTGTTGCCAGGGGATCAATGGGATTATCTTATACCAAGCTCGCAACCGAACTCAAGTTGGAACCAATTAGGATTTAATTCATCAAGTTGGAGTTCGGGGAATTCAGGGTTTGGATATGGAGATGGTGATGACGCTACTATAATTTCAAACACTATATCTGTTTATATTCGAACAATATTCACAATTACTAATGCTTCTGAAGTTGAGGCTATTATATTAGATTTAGATTACGATGATGGATTTGTAGCGTATTTGAATGGACAAGAAATTGCACGAAATCTTATTTCAGGCTCCATTCCTAACTTTAATCAGCTCAGTGATGGTTACCATGAGGCATTACTTCCGCAGGGGTATGCCCCTGAACGTTTTGGTGTAGACACAAATCTTCTCAATACAGGTACAAATGTATTAGCGGTCCAAGTACATAACCAATCAATTAATTCCTCTGACTTATCAGCTCTTCCTGTTTTGTCATTGGGTATAAATAATACAAGTACAAACTACGAAACACCTCCATCGTGGTTTGTTACCCCTTATATTCCGGTTGAAGTTGATTTTGAGTCATCTAATTTACCAATAGTTATCATTGATACTTTTGAAGGTCAAGAAATCCCTAATGACCCTAAGATTGATGCTGTCATGAAAGTTATTTATAGAGATAATGGCCAGCGAAATTTTCTTATGGATGTTAGTGACCCCACAGCTCTTAGTTATGATGGCCCTATTAAAATTGAATACCGTGGATCGTCTTCCAGTCTGTTAGATAAAAAACAATATGCCTTTACGCCCTACGATGATTTAGGAGATAAAATAAATATACCGTTTCTTGACATGCCAACGGAAAATGATTGGATCTTAAGTGGTTTAGCATATGACCCTTCTTTTATGAGAGATTTTTTAAGTTATAAACTTGCGAATTTAACTGGTAATTATGCTTCAAGGGGTAGGTATTGTGAGTTAGTCCTTAACGGAGATTTTAGAGGGATATATGTATTACAAGAGAAGTTAAAAGCTGATGACAGTCGCATAGATATTAAAAAAATTAAAGATGACGATTTAACACTTCCAAAACTCACAGGAGGATACATTACAAAAACAGATAAAATTGAGGGTTCAGATACAGTAGCTTGGTCGATGGATAACTACGGAGGTTGGCAAAGTAATTTTGTTCATGAACATCCGAAGCCTTCAACTGTAATGCCAGAGCAGCATTCTTACATAAAAAATGAATTTGAAACACTTGCAGCTCATGTAACTCTTCCGAGTAATAGTTCAATATCTGAAGGCTATCCTTCTGTAATTGACATCCCTTCATTTGTAGATCTTATGATATTAAACGAATTGTCATCCAATGCAGATGGTTATGAGTTTAGTACGTTTTTTCATAAAGACCGTAATGGTAAGCTTAGGGCGGGACCAATTTGGGATTTTAATTTAACATTTGGTAATGATTTATTTGCTTGGGGTTATGATAGAAGTCATTTTGATATTTGGCAATTTTATGACCAAGGAAATATGGGGCCTAAGTTTTGGAAAGACCTATTTGATGAGCCCATATTCAATTGCTATTTAACCAAGCGTTGGCAAGAACTGACTGCGCCAGGAATGCCTTTAAATTCAGATGAAATTTTTGAGCTTATTGATTCTACCCAAATTCTTATTTCGGAGGCGGCAGAACGTCAAGAAACTGTTTCAGGTACTACTGGTCAGTTTGATCAAAATATAATTGAAATGAAAGCTTTTATTTCTGAGCGTATTGAATGGATTTCAAATCAATTAACAGATACTAGTTTATGTGATAATATTACAACACCTGCATTAGTGATATCTAAAATAAATTATAATCCGTTGGTAGAAGTCGACTTAGATTCAAGTGATTTTGAATTTATTGAACTCACAAACAACAGTTCGTCTACAATTGATTTGACAGGCATTTACTTTGGTGGCTTGGGGCTTACATATCAATTCCCGCAAGGCGCATCACTCTCTGCCCAGAGTGTGTTTTACATAGCAAACAATAGTGAGTCTTTTAATCAACGCTATGGATTTGAACCTTTTGACGAGTTTTCGAGAAGTCTGTCTAATGATGGAGAAGAGTTAGTTTTGAGAGATGCATATGGAAATATTATTGACGAGGTGAACTATAATGATGCATTGCCATGGCCAGAAGAGGCCGATGGGGAGGGCTCTTTTCTCAAACTTATTGGTTTAGATTTGGACAATAGTTTAGCAAGCAGTTGGATAGCGCGTGCTGATACTTCAGAAAACTTATCTACTGGAAGTAATCCATATGATTCTTTTGTTAGTATTTATCCAAATCCAGTTTCTGATATATTGAAGATTAAAATAAACTCGGGCAATATTTCAATTATTAAACTCTACAGTGTAAATGGAAAACTTTTCAGAACCTATTATTTTGAAAACAGACAGGTCGAGTTGGATTTAAGCGCGTTTGAAAATGGGTTATATCTATTACAAATACAAACAGATAGCGAATTTTTCTTCAAGAAAATTATTAAAAACTAATATTAATTTTTTGTTTACTAAATGAGATCGATTTATCTAGACCCCACAGGGTTAAAGTGAATCGATCTCTTTTAATTGACATGATACCTTACCCCAATAAACCCATTAATTCCTTGGTTAGAGTAGTAGACATAGCTTGGATCGAATGAGAGTGCGTTAGGGTTATTTTGGGTAGCTATAACTTGTCCATTGCTTCCAAATTCAACTCCAGAATCAAAGGGGTCAAAAGCACGTGCAATGCTGTTAGAATCTGGCTTAAAATCTAAAATATTTTTAATACCAGCAAATATTTCAATAGTTTTAAATTCATAGGTTGCTTGTATGTTCATGATATTAATAACTGGACTGTTAGGAGCTCTCGTATCTAAATTGCCAAGAAGTGGGAGTTTCATGGAGCCAATGACAGTTCCAGAAATATCAACTGTGATTTTAGGCTCATAAAATGTGTAACTTAGTTGATAATTTCCTGAAAATTTCTCAGTCAAGTAAGGATATTCAATTTGGTTGTTATTAATGATTTTAGAATCAATAAATGTAGCGCCTATATTTACTTTTAATCCATCTGCAAATAAGCTATTTATATTAACTGTTGCTCCTTGAGTTATTGACTTGCCAACTAGATTACTATAAATTATCTGGTTTGGGTTGGTTTCGTAATCTGGCAGAATTCTATTCGAAAATTCAGTCTTAAAGACACTAAAGTCTAAGTCAAAAATAGCTCCATATTTGCTGTATAATTTTTTATTCCAATTAATAGTTGTATTCCATGATTTTTCTGGCAGAATAGCCTCCGTAAAAACCACGTCTCTTGCGCCTGTCAGTGCTGCATGATCTTCTGTAAATACATTAACTACCCTGTATCCAGTTCCAAATCCAAGGCGTAAAATTGAGCTTTCGTCTTCACTTGACCATTTATAGTTTAATCTTGGCGTCCAAATATCTCCGTAAATGGAGTTCTTATCATATCGGATTCCAGACAGTAATGTTTGGGATTTGTTAATAGTCCATTGGTCCTGGATAAAAAGCCCTGGCAGGGCTGTTTTATCTTTTTGGATAGTGGCAGGGGTGTTGTCATCATAAAGTGTATACCGATACGTTGCTCCAAATAACAAGTCATGGTTATGTATGTTCTTCATAAATACTCCCTGTAAAAAACCAGTAGTTTGTATGGCATTATAAGAAGTAGTGCCATAAACCGAATTTTGATCATGATTATTTAAGCTGTATTGTAAAAACAAATTTTCTGAAACATCATACTTTCCAAATACTTCGACTCTGCTTGTGTATATACTCTCACCATAAACTTCATTACCTCCTCTAAATCTAGAACTCCAGTTCATTTCACCACCCCAACGGTCTTCATAAAAATAACGAAACGCCACACTGTTTTTTTTTGTTTTAATTTTATTAAAAATGGAAATTCTGTGTTGTAGTGTTAAATCAGTAAACCCATCTCCATTATTATCAATTGGATTGGAATAATTAAAATAATTTACTCCAATCAAGCCTTGACTGTTTTTTAGCTTGTATTTAGCACCAATGTCAATATTTAATTCTCCCCATGAGCTCATAAAGGTTTCAATGTTAAACGGTTTAACAGTTTCAGGTGACTTGGTAATTAGATTAATAACTCCTCCAATCGCTTCAGACCCATATAGTGTAGATGCAGGCCCCTTTATTACTTCAACTTGCTTAACAAGAGATTGCGGGATCCCCGAAAGACCATAGACAGTTGATAAGCCACTAACAATAGGAAGTCCATCAATTAATACCATTGTATTTGCTCCTTCTTGACCATTAATATGAATATCACCTGTATTGCATACGTTACAGTTTAATTGTGGACGAACACCATTTATCGATTCTATAGCTTCAAATAAACTCGCTTTTGGGGTTGCTTTAAAAAAATCGGCAGTATAAAGCTCAATAGGGACAGCACTTTTAAGCTTTGACACTTCTCTAAGTGTTCCCGAAATAACAATCTCCTCCAAGCTATCATTTTCTAGTACTATTGTGCCAACGTCAATTATTGATTCTCCATTAGATATTATTATTATAACTGCTGAAGAATATCCTACATATGAAATGAAGAGCTTATTTTCACCTTTTTTTGATTCTATTGAAAACTCTCCTACTTCATTTACTATCTCGCTTTTCGAATTTGAGCTATTATGGATTGTTGCCCCAAAAAGAAGGTTTTGCTCACTGTCCTTTACCAATCCGCTTATTGTTTGGGCATAAGTGAATCCTGTTAAAAGTATGATTATGATAAAATTAAGACAATTTTTAAGGCTCATTTTTGTAAATTTGGTTATTATCAAGTGATTAATAGTGTTCACCACTGCAAAACTAATAAAAATAGTTCACTACTGCAAAACAAATGAGAAAAACTAAAGAAAAAGAACATTATTTAAAGGAAATATATAGATTAGAAACAGCTAGTGAAATAGTATCTGTGTCATGCTTATCTAAAGTTTTAGGGGTTTCTAAATCATCGGTTTCTAATATGATTAAAAAGTTGGTGTCTATGGATTTGTTGAACTCAGCTCCTTATAAAGCTATAGAGTTCACTTCAGAAGGTAGAAAGCTTGCTAGGACTATAGTAGCGAAGCACCGTTTAATTGAGCTTTTTTTAGTTGAAATCATGGAGTTCCAACCAGAAAGTGTTCATGATATAGCTGAGGAAATAGAGCATATAGAAAGTCCAGCTTTTTTTAGGAAAGTGCAAAAAATGTTAAATAATCGAGATACCGATCCGCACGGTAGTCCAATTCCGGATGTTAAGTTCTAACAAACTATCGTAATAACTTTTACTGATATTAAATCATTATTGAAACGAAAATGGTCTAGTTCAATGCCTATTTCTGAAGTTCTACAATAACTTCATTTTTACGATTAAAAACTTCGTAAGGAGCATTATATCCTAAAAAGTAAAAACGGTTTGTGTGACTAATTCCTTCTTTATCTAAAGCTGTAATTAATTTTTGTTTATATTTTTCAATTTTTTCGTCGTTAGCCCACCAATTAAACTGTATAGCTGCCACCCTTTTTGCGGGTTCATTTTGAAATTTAATTTGTGATTGGTTAGGTTGGGGGAGGGTTTCTTTGTTAAATTTCCTTGGAATCATAAATAGCATAGTCATTGAGTCTTCTAATGTCATTACAACAGGCGATGTCATTGCTATTTTTTCGTTTCGTTTATTGTTTCCAAAAATATATCCAGCTAAAATAGAAAACCCCTCTCCTGAAGCTTGTTTAAAACTATTTCTTGAGAGTTTAACAGAACTAAATAATGTAGCTTCATAACTACGAATTTCGAATTCTTTATATTTTTTATTTATTGTATAAGTATAAGTTTCAATATTTTTTTGGCTTTTTAAAGCAAAAATCTGTACTGCTATAAATGCGACAGCTATAACGCCAAGAATAATGGATACTACTTTCATATGTTTAGTTTGATTTTTATTAAATACAAATGTAATAATTCGTGTCAAATAGTTTAGTCCAAATGTTATAAGCTTCTTCTACACTCATCGTTTTGTACTATTTAAGGAATTGCTATTAGTCAATTACAAGTAACTAATACTTCAAATCTAACAAATAAATTATAAATATTGTAATTAATTTTATTACCTTTTTAGGCTTATAATTAATTTATTATAAGCTACCTAATTTAGATAGTTTATAAGTTTAATTGTTCCTATTAGATTGATTGTATTTAACCAATAAACAACATAATGCTTTTAGAAATTTGTGCTAATTCATTTGAGTCCGCAATAAATGCTCAAAATGCAGGTGCTCACAGAATTGAATTATGTGTTGAGCTTGGTGTAGGAGGTATCACCCCTTCATTTGGAATGGTAGAACAAGTATTAGCTTGTATAAATATTCCAGTTTTTGTGTTGATTCGTCCTAGAAGTGGTAATTTTTGCTACACAAAATCGGAGTTAAGTATTATGCTATCTGATATTAAAACATATAAATCTATGGGCTGCAAGGGTTTTGTTTCTGGTGTTTTAAATCCTGATCACACTATTAATATTTCAGCTGTTCAACAACTAATAGATTCTTGTGATTCTTTACCTTTTACATTCCATCGTGCATTTGATTGGACTCCAAGTCCAATAAAAGCTATTGACTCGCTTATTTCTTTGGGAGTTAAAAGACTCCTAACTTCAGGCCAAGTAGCTTCTGCATTAAAAGGTTTAGATTCACTAATTAAGTTTAATAGCTATGCAGCAAACCGAATGATCATAATGCCTGGTGGCGGCGTTACATCTGATAATATTTTGAAATTTAAAGCCAATGGATTTAATGAAATTCACGCTTCAGCTACTACTATAAAGCAGCATTTAACAACCTCAAAAGTCAATATGAACAGTCAAAAGTTAATTGGCGAAAACATTTCAGTCACTTCAAATATTCAAACTATAAGTAAATTAATTCAAATTATAAAATGAAACTAAATTATTTCTTTCTTCTGCTTACTTTATCAATTATATTTCATAGTTGTAAAGAAAAATCCACAATTGATCAAATTGAATTAAATAAGGGATGGGAGTTCAAAAGTACTGATCAAACAAATTGGTTAAAGGCAGACGTTCCTGGCACTGTTCATACAGATTTAATGACTTCAGGAGTTATTAAAGACCCTTTCTATAGATTAAACGAGCACGATTTACAATGGATTGATAAAAAGGATTGGATTTATAAAACTACTTTTGATTTACCAAGTTCATTTTTAGCTAAAGAAAATATTGAATTAAATTTTGAAGGTTTAGACACCTATGCATCAGTTTACTTGAATGACAGCTTAATTCTAAAAACTGACAATATGTTTAGGTCCTATATTGTTTCAGTGAAAGAATTATTAAATCAATCTTCTAATAGCTTGAAAGTACAATTTGACTCTCCCATAAAAGTTGGAATTCAAAAACATGATGATCTAGGGTATAGCTTTCCACAATCCGGAAATGACCTTTCTACTATTGGTAAAGTAGAAGGTGATAAAAAAGTTAGTGTTTTTAGCAGAAAAGCAGGATATCATTTTGGTTGGGACTGGGGTCCACGATTGGTAACTTCAGGAATATGGAAGCCTGTAACATTAAAGAGTTGGAATCGATTTAAAATTGAAGATGTATTTATTCGATACAAGATTCTGGAAAATAGCGCTTATTTAACAGCTGAACTCGATGCTATAGTTTTTGATTCCGATTCTGATAAATCTACTTTTGTAGATATATATGTTAATGATAAAAAAGTCAAATCAACACAAGTTAAGGTTCATCAAGGAATTAATCATTTAAAGATACCATTTGAGATAGAGAACCCTGATTTATGGTGGCCTAACGGCATGGGAGATCAAACCCTATATGACATAAAAGTTAAAATGTCAAACTCTAATTATACAGATTCAAAGTCACATGATATAGGTTTAAGAACTTTAGAGCTTGTGATGGAACCTGACAATATTGGGACTTCATTTTATTTCAAAGTAAATGGATATCCTGTATTTATGAAAGGTTCCAATTATATACCTCAAGATGTTTTTTTAACGAGACCTAACACAGAAGACTATGATCGGATCCTGAGTGCAGCTCAAGACTCTAATATGAATATGATTCGTGTATGGGGAGGTGGTGTTTATGAATCTGATACTTTTTATCAAATGTGTGACCAAAAAGGTCTTCTAGTTTGGCAAGATTTCATGTTCGCTTGTGCAATGTATCCCGGAGATAAACAATTTTTAGAAACAGTAAAACAAGAAGCTATAGACAATGTAAAACGTTTAAGAAATCATCCCTCTATAGCTCTTTGGTGTGGAAATAATGAAAATTTATCAGCTTGGGAAAATTGGGGATGGAAAAACCAAGTTAAAAATAATCAGTCGAAAGCTATAGCTGACACAATTTGGAAGTCTTATGATGATCTTTTCCATAAACTCCTTCCAGAAGTAATCAGTGAATATGATAGTGATCGAAACTATTGGCCATCATCTCCAGGAAGTTCTTTTGGAAAACCAACAAATATGGAAAGTGGTGACATGCATTACTGGTGGGTTTGGTGGGGAAAAAAACCGTTTGAAGACTATGAGAAAGATATTCCTAGATTTATGTCTGAATTTGGATTTCAATCTTTTCCTGAGCTTTCTTCAGTAAAGCGTTACGCTCTTGCTGAAGATTTTGATATTTATTCTGATGTTATGAAATCTCATCAAAGGTCTAGTATAGGGAACGAAACGATTGATGAATATATGCTACGAGATTATCGAAAACCAAAAGATTTTGAAAGTTTTTTATATGTCAGCCAATTACTTCAAGCTCGGGGTCTAAAAATAGGAATTGAATCACATAGACGCCACAGAGATCGCTGTATGGGAACATTGTACTGGCAAATTAACGATTGCTGGCCAGTAGTTTCTTGGTCTAGTATTGATTATTATGGAAAATGGAAAGCCTTACAGTATAAAGTCAAAAAAACATATAAGACTTTTTTATTAAGTCAGGAAATTAACGATCAAAAGATGCAGTTTTATGTGGTTTCTGACTCTATTCGTGGTAAGAATGCATTTTTAGATATTAAATTAATTGATTTTAATGGAACCATACTTGAAAAATGGAACAAGGAAATTGTAGTCAAACCAAATCAATCCAAAATATATTTTGAAATTCCTACAAAAGACTTTGCTGCGTACGGAGATTTAAATAATAAATTGGTTCATGCTAAATTAGTTTCTAAATCCAATGCTATGTTAGCAGATAATTATTTTTACTTTAAATCACCAAAATCACTAAATTTATTAAAGCCACAGATTTCTTACATCTTAAGCCAAAATGATAGTGAGTTTAAGCTAGTTGTTACAACTGATAAATTAGCAAAAGATGTGTTTGTTTATACAAACTCATCAGGAAATTTATCTGACAATTATTTTGACCTTCTCCCTGGAATGAAAAAAATTATAACTATCGGTAAAGAATTCGTGGATGATGTAAGTTCTTTTGAGTCTAGTATAAAAATTACTTCCCTTAGAGATACTTATTAAGATCTTAGTTTGGAACCAGTAATTAGAATTTAATTCTAATAGTTCAATTTCCGTATTTAGGATAATTGATCAAATTCAAATTGTTATGATTTATGAAAAATAAAAGTACCCACAAATTAAAAATGTGAGTACTTTTTTGGTGTACGTATAAACTCATGGAATTGTTTAATATCAATGATAAAAAACTAAACTGTTACTACGTACTAAATAAATGAATTTTGACTAATTCAATTTATTGTATTGATACATTAAAGGTAGCTTCAATGTCTGTTTCTCCACCTGCATCTTCTAAGCCCATATTTGGTTTGTTAGGTTCGTGACGTAGCGTAAACGTTATTGTACCTGAGCTTGCAGAGTTAGCAGATAATACAAAGTCTAGACCTAGTGGATTTCCTTCAGAATCTGCATCATTATAGTCAGTTTCAGCATCTAGACCACTTCCAACTGAGTAGAAAAATTGATGTGCTAAGTCTTCTTCTTCAATTTCTAATGTCATGTTTTCCGCTGGATCCTCCGTCTCATTCAACAGTGTAATAGACCCTGAGTAATTAGTGTTTGAAGATAAATCTCCAGAAACTGTTACTACTGGAAGATTAGGTCCATCTCCGTCCAAATCCTGAGTTTGTAATATCACATCGGCTTGACCATCGGCTTGAAGAGTGATTGTCATAGTAGTAATCACTTCTTCTTCTAATACAGGTTCAGGTGTTGATTCGTCATCACTTGAACATGAGAAAATTAATGCAGTTGCAAAAATTGTTGTTGATAAAAATTTTACTGTTTTCATTTGTTTAAAATTTAAAATTTAAAAATTAATAATTGAGTTTTAAGGTTAATAAAAAGTTTCTGCCCAAGTCGTCAGCGTATAATCTAAGACGACTTAGGTAATTTCGGTATGATGTATTTAATATGTTGCTAATTTCTAGTCCTGCCGTAAGGATTGTTTTTTTGGATGTTTTAAAATCTATGCTAGAATTAAAGTTTAATAAATGGTAAGCACCTGGAGGGGTGCTAAAATCTACAAGTTCATAAGTTTCTGTTTGAGGAATATAAACATCAAAATTATTATTTGGAAATTCATTTTGTCGAAAAACATAATTACTTTGTAATGAAATTCTAAAGTTATTGTATTCTGAATTTTTATAAACAATTTCATTTTTAAAATTAGCGGGGGGCATGCTAATAAGCGGTTTATCTCTAGAACGATCGTATCCTTTAACTAATGAAAATTGATGATTTAACTTTAGTTTTTCATTTATTGGATACGATGCGTCAATGTCAACTCCTATCAATTGTGCATTGGTTTGTCTGAACTCCCACACTTGAAAATTACCCCTTATCGTTTCAGTTATATCTACCGGTTCAATTACTATAAAATCGTTTATAGTATTTATGTAAGGCTGAATTGAAAAACTATAATTTTTGTTATTTTTTTGAAGAGTTATTGCAAATTTATGGCCTATCTCAGAATTAAAACGTAAATCTCCTAGCTCTATTCTGGCCGCTGAGTGGTGTAAGCCCTCGCTAAATAGTTCAGATGGGTTTGGGGCACGAGATGCCAAAGAGTAGTTGAAAAACAGCTTGTAGTCATCTCTAAAGGAATAAGTAGTTCCTAGAGTTGCCGAGCTGTTGTAAAAATTTAATTTTGGTTGGGTTAAAATTTGAGTACCGAACTCCTCAACTACAATTTCAGGAAAAATTACATCATAGTTTCTGGATTCCCAAAATGAATTACGATAAAATTTATATACATCCATGTGTGTGTAGTCAAATCGTCCTCCAATTTCCAATATTAGGGATTCACTTATATCAGTATCAATCATTGCATAAATTCCCAGGTCATATTTAGTATAGTCTGGTATTAATCTACGAATTCCAGTGTTTGGATTAGGATAGTTTTTTTGATAACGCCCAATTATTCCAGATTTAATGTGGATTACATCAGATTTATTTGTTTCAAAATTAGATTGAACAGTATGAGTAATAAGTTCTAAATCTAAAGCGGCTTTGTCTCTATCATCACCCCGTCTAATATCATATTCAAGTCTATTATTTTGTTGGTAATCATACTGAAAACTTAATTTGCCATGTTTACCTAGTTCTTTGAAAGCAATTATTCGACCAAGGTGGTGAGTCACATCTTGTCTCGGTGCATTTAAATCATAGGTAAAGTCGTTGATAATTAAGGGAGTTGGACTTGAGATAGCACGAACTTGATCTTGGGCGCCACCCAGGTGTGAAGCTCTCAAAATCCCCAACTGGTTTTTAAATATAGAGTAGTAAGCTTCGATTTTATAGTCAAATCGATTAAAACCTAGTTTTATTGATGCATTTCGTTCAGAAACGCCAGTGTTGCTTAATAAATAGTTTGGAGCTTCAGTATCACCAGTTCGTTTTAAGGATCCTTGAAAACTACTATACCAACCATTTAAATTACTTTTTGTTATTTTTGAATTTACTAAAACTCCTCGACCATTAGAAATCCCTGAAATGGATGTTTGTCCATAAATAGTGTCTTTTACAGCTACCTTTGGAGACTCGAGTATTATAATTCCACCTGTAGCATCTCCACTGTATTGTAACGCTGCAGCACCTTTAATAAGAGTAAGGTTTCCGATAGAATTTATATCAATATTGGGAGCATGCTCAACTCCCCAACGCTGGTCTTCCATTCTTACCCCATTGTTCATTATAACTACACGACTACTGTGAAGACCATTTATTATTGGTTTTACTACACTATTTCCAGTATTTAAAGAAGATACACCACTTAGACTATTTAAGGCATTTCCAAGAGTACCGGTACTAAATCGTTCTAAGTCTTCTTTATTTAAAGTACTCTCTAAAACTGTTTTTGAATTTTCCCCGAATGCCTTACCTTCAATAGTGACTTGGTTGAGTTCTTCAACATGGTGTTCCAGTTTAAATGACTTTTTGGTATTTCCAAAAACTCTAACTTTGTATCCTTTTGTTAGACAATAGGGGTGGGACACTTGAATGTAATAAGTATCATTACAAAGTTTAGGAAAGTAAAACTTACCATCAAGACCGGTTTGTATAGATTGTTCAGTATTAGCAATAGTGAGAGTTACCCCTACAAGCGATTGGCCATCGTGGATATCAGTTACTTTTCCTGAAAGTGAGTTGTCACAATTTTGTGACATACTTGCTATACTGCAAAATATGAGTAGTAGCAATATATAGTTGCGCATATAAATTCTTAATAAACATTAAAACGTGTGTGTTAGTTTGTTAAGAAAATTCAGGTGGTGCGCGTAACTGTTTGTTAGTTAATGTAGAGTAGTGTAGATGTAAAGGAACTAAAGTAGAGTTAACATGTGCATAAACTTGTAATAGTATTGAATTAGGGTATTTAGCAATATCATAATTCAAAGATGTAATTTGAAAATCACAGATCTCACATGTTTTTTCAGATTTGTGTAAGTGTGTACTTTTATCACTGCACGCAATACTATCGTGCCCCTCAATCATATGGCCAAACTGAACAGCAGTGGGAAGCATTATTGCTAATAAAAGCATAATTGCAGCCACAATTTTTCCTATTTGATTTTTTAAGTACATGGTATATAAACTGAGCACAAATTTATAAAATATTTCTAATAATACTATTTTTTTTTAATTTAAATTAGAGTGGTCACATCCCATAAAATTGGAAGTATAAAGTAAACGATTAAAGTCAGAATAAGAATAGATATTAAATTCATCCAAAAACCTTTTTTTACCATATCATTAATTTCTAAATATCCTGATCCAAAAACAACTGCGTTAGGAGGAGTTGCGACAGGAAGCATAAAAGCACATGAAGCAGCCACTGTAGCTGCAACCAACAGCAAATAGGGGTGAACATTAATTGCATCAGCTAAAGAGGCTAACACAGGTAATAATACAGCAGTTGTTGCTAGATTTGAGGTGATTTCTGTCAGGAAATTTACACTAGCAATTAAAATAAGTAACAATACAATTAAAGGTATATTTTCTAATAATGTTAATTGGGATCCAATCCAAATTGCCAAGCCACTCGATTCAAAACCAATAGCAAGCGCCATGCCGCCTCCAAAAAGTAGTAATATCCCCCAGGGTAATTTTACGGAATCCTCCCAAATTAATAACCTTTTTTTTCTATCTTTTGCAGGAAGTATAAATAAAATAATGCCTGAAGTGATGGCAATAATAGTGTCGTCAATTGCTGGAATAAATTTATTTATTAAAGATCTACATATCCATGCCAGTGCAGTTAAAATAAATACTGATAAAATCATCTTTTCTTCATAAGATATTTTCCCAAGAGCTTTGAGTTGATCATTTATTAGTTTACTACCACCTGGAAATGTTTTTTGTTCAAACTTAAAGGCGAACTTAGTTAAATAAATCCAGCAAATACTAAGTAGTAAAAGGCTTAGCGGCAAACCGAATTTAAACCATTGTGAAAAACTAATGTTAATTCCATAAGATTCTTTTATTATTCCTACAAAAAATAAGTTTGGGGGGGTTCCTATAATTGTTGCCATACCTCCAATAGATGCGCTGTATGCTATGGCTAACATTAATGCTTTACCGAAAATTAAATTTTCTTTTTCAATTGTATTTGGGTTGTTTTTGAGCTGAGCAACTATGGCCATCCCAATTGGAAGAATCATAACAGCAGTGGCTGTATTTGAGATAAACATAGATAAGATTGCCGTAGCAATCATAAACCCCAAAATAATATTAGTCACTTTAGTGCCAACAATTTTAATAATTGTTAATGCAATACGTTTGTGAAGGTTCCATTTTTGTATGGCAATCGCAAGTATAAATCCTCCAATAAATAAAAAGATAAATTTATGTCCATATGCTGCAGTTGTTTTTGATAAAGCTAGCCCACCACTAAGTGGAAATAGTACAATAGGTAAAAGTGCAGTAACTGCAATGGGTAAAGCTTCTGTGATCCACCAAATAGCAATCCAACTTGTAGAGGCTAAAACGGCACAGCCTTCAGTAGAAAGTCCTTCAGGACGGTATAGAAATAAAAAAAACAAAAATGAAAGTGGTCCTGATATAAGTCCTATAGTCTTTTTAGTGATTTCCATAGTTTATAGATTAAAAATTAGATCAGTCGCTTTAGAAACTGCGATTAAATAATTGTGATCTCCATTTGGATTTATAACAAAGTCCCATTCAAAATTAACGCTAAGATCGGCCGCTTTTGACTGTGCATAATTGTAAAAGTTGGTAGCACGATCTAAACGGTGTAGTCCCTGTAGGTCTACAATACTATTGTGTCTTAGTGCTGAAGAATTTGGATCATTATCATTGGATCCAACTAGTATGGTGAGTTGTTTCGAAAATAATAGGTTAAAGTCAATATTTTCTAATGGGCTGGCATTTAGTCCATATGGGAAGTTTAATTCTAAATCTAAGGTCGTGTACCAACCTGCTGCTGAAGCCACCATTTTATCAAGTTTAGCTTCAGGTTTAAAAAACAGGAATCGATGTGCAAATTGAGCTCCTGCTGAATGTCCTATTATATGGTATTTTGGTATTTGATTGTTTAGTTTTTCTTTTGTGTAAGTAAAAAGAGGCTCAATAATAGAAAAAGCCCATTCAGATTCACTATTTAATGAGGATGCACTAGGGTTGTCACCATCTGTAAACACATTTCCAAGGTTATAGCCATCTCCTCCAGGGAATTGCGTGGTTGTAAATTCTGGAACAAGGAGAATAAATCCATAGGAATTTGCTTTCTCTACCAATGAATTTCGATAGTCATTTGCATTTCTATTATTCCCATGAAATAAAAAAATAATGGGGGTATTAGAATTGCTATTTGGTGGAATGTGAGAATAGACATTAAGTATTTTGTTTTCATTTGAATTATACACAAATGTAAAAGTTCCACTTCCTTCACTTTGGGAGTCTAACTCTGTATATTCACTTGAATCAATCAATCCATCATTTTTTGAGCTGCACGTGAAAAACATTGTAGTTATTAAAATTAGAAAGTATCTTGACTTCATAAAAGTTTATTAGTAGGGGATTTAAGTTTTAAGGTAAATTAAATTGAAAACATTGTATATTTACAATACCAATTTTTACAAAAAATGAATACCAATCACTTTTTTGCTATTGATAGAATACGGACTCAATATACAATTTTATCTAAAAAAGAGACCTCCAATAAGTATGTTGACTTGTATTGGGCTATAAAAAACTGCATCCTTAAGTATGAATTGCCACATGATTGGTTACTTCCATCAACACGAGTTTTGTGTGAAGCATTGGGACTTTCAAGAACTACAGTAATAAAAGCTTATGAGTTATTGCTATTAGAAAAAATTATTTTATCAAGACCAGGCTCAGGTAATCGAATTAATTATTCAAACACAAACAAAAGAGAAATTCGATCTGCTAGTCGAATTCAAAAAGATTCAGATCTGTATCCTCAAATATCCGATAAGAGCAAATCATTTCTTAAGAATAGAACATTATTAAATAGACTCTCTAATAATAATTTAGCATTTAGGCCTGGTTTGCCTCCTATTGATGTTTTCCCTGTAAATCAATGGAAAAAGTTACTTAATATCTACTGGCGCCATGTTAAATCCTCTGGATTATCTTACTCTAAATCTACTGGACTAAAAGAGCTTAAAATTAGTATTTCTAACTATTTAAACATTAGCCGAAACATTAAATGTGATCCCGACAAAATTGTAATTGTTTCAGGCTCTCTACAGTCTTTGTATTTGATATCCAACACACTTATAAATAAGGGTGATGGTGTTGTTTTAGAAAACCCGGTGTTTCCTAATGTACATTCTGTTTTTAAAAGCTCTGAAGCTAACTTATATCCCTTAAAATTAGATAAAGAAGGCATAGATATCAA
Organism: uncultured Formosa sp.; assembly: GCA_913052445.1. GTDB lineage: Bacteria > Bacteroidota > Bacteroidia > Flavobacteriales > Flavobacteriaceae > Hel1-33-131. The sequence goes on along the minus strand of CAJXDP010000002.1, from coordinate 61,024 downwards.
GTCTTTTATATCAGAATCAAATAATTCACCTAAGTTGGTGCATGTTACGCCATCTAACCAATACCCCTTAGGTATGCATATGAGCCTTAAAAGGCGGCAGGATATTTTGAAATGGGCTTCTAGTCACAAAGCATTAATAATAGAAAATGATTATGAAAATGAAATCGCAAATCATTTCACCAAAACTCCCACTTTATACAGTTTAGATAATGAAGATCGCACTATTTATATGGGAACCTTTAACCGATTGTTACATCCTTCAATTCGTTTAGGGTATATGGTCGTACCTAGTTATCTAACTTCCGCTTTGGAAGCTCTTCAAGATCATTCTCATCGTTTCGTTTCTCCATCTATTCAGGTTGTAATGAATCAATTTATTGAAAAAAATCATTTATATCAACACATTAAAAATGTTATAATGACAGCTAAAAATCGTCACAGTGTGTTTGTAAAAGAGTTTAATGAGGTAAGTAAAAAAATGTATATACAAGAAAAACCATTTTCAAGTTTTCATGTGTTAGCGCTTTTTAAAACAGAAGTAAATTTAGAAGACGAAAAAAAACTTATTGATCATCTTAATTCAATCGGGATTACGACTTTGCCATTAAGTAAATGCTATATAGGGACCTCTTCACAAAAAGGTCTTATTCTTGGCTATTCGTCTGTGCAAATTAGTTTAATGAGAAATAAACTCAAATTAATGTCTAAATTTATTTAATTACGAATTTTTTAGTTTTATTTATTGGTGTTATAAAAATTGAATAATTGGTATCTTTTGATTAGCTGATTTTATACTAAATTTGAATAAACCTCACTCTAAAATATTTTAAAGTTAAAAACAACTTTCTTTTTTAAGGATTAAAATAAACCAAAATGAAACTAAATTTTTTATTTATCAGCTTACTATATCTTTTGAGTCTTTCATGTACAACGGAAGATATATTGCCAGCTGTTGAGCTTGGACTTGATGCCACAACTCTAAGTGAAGCGGGTGGAGAACTAACCCTCACCGCAACTCTAAATTCTGCTGCTACAGAATCAATATCATTAGAACTTATTTTTGGAGGTACGGCCTCAGAAAATCAAGATTATAGCGCAACTTCTTCTGCAATAACCATTGATTCTGGAACAAGTTCTGGTACTGTCAAAATTTCTGCTATTCAAGATGTTGAAATAGAAGGTGTAGAAACAATTACAGTAAGTTTAGATTCCGGTAGTAGAGTCCTTGTGCTATCAAATTCTCTAATAGAAATAGGGTTGTTAGATGATGACTCTGATTCAGATAGTGACGGTATTTTAGACACATTAGATGCTTGTCCAGAACAATCTGGCTTTGCTGAGTACGACGGTTGTTTATATCCTAGAATTATCATTAACGAAGTGTTATATGATCCAGCAGCAGGAGATGCGGGAGATGCGAATGGAGACGGAACAAGAGATGCTAATGGAGACGAATTTATTGAATTTTACAATATAGGTTCACAAACTGTAGATATTTCAGGCTTTACAATTTCTGATGCCTCAGAGTTAAGACATGTTTTTCCCGAAGGGACTTTAGTTCCATCTAATAGTGCATTGGTCCTTTTTGGAAGTGGAAATCCAACAGGAAATTTTGGAGGATCTATAGTGCAAATCGCTTCAGAAGGTTTAATTAATATGAATAATGCCGGAGATTTTTTGACCTTTGCCGATTCGAACGGAAATACAGTACTTACATTTGATGTCGAGCCACTATCAAATAATCCAAATGAATCTTATACAAGAAATCCAGATTTAACAGGTGAATTTGTACAACATTCAGGAATTGAAGCGGCAAATGGCGCGCTTTATTCTCCAGGGACAATGTTGGACGGTTCTTCTTTTTAATAAACGAGTTTAACTACATTAAATGGGGGCTATAATTGCTGTTGTTTTTATTATCATCACCGGCTGGTTGTTATTGAAAAAATACAACCCGCATGCTGTGTTACTATTGTCCGGGCTTTTGATGCTTACCCTTTCAACATTTTTAAATTATAATTTACCAGAACTTAAAAATCCAACTGGTTTTTCAGGCTTTGATTTATTTCGATTCATAAAAGAATCCTTTAGTAAAACCAACGCAGGTGTTGGTCTTATGATCATGGCTATTGGTGGATTTGTAGCCTATATTGATAAAATAGGAGCCTCCAATGCATTAGTTCATTTAGCAATGCGTCCCCTAAAATTATTTAAAAACAAACCATATATAGCAGCATCTTTAGTAATCCCTCTAGGTCAAGTTTTGTTTGTTGCTATTCCTTCTGCAGCAGGTTTAAGTTTATTGCTGATGGCCTCATTATTCCCAATTCTTGTTAGGTTGGGTGTTAGTCGCTTATCTGCGGTATCTGTCATTACTGCGACCACTGCTTTTGGTATTGGTCCCGCATCGGCTATTACAGCTAGCGCGACCCAAATAGCAGACGTTGATACCATTGTGTTTTTTATAAAAAATCAAATTCCAATGGTCATTCCGTTGAGTATATCTATGATGGTTACCTATTATTTTGTAAACCGTTATTTTGATAAAAACCAAGTTATAAATCCTGAGGACATAGTCAATGAAGATACGAAGTTAAACGTGCCTTTGATTTATGCGGTCATTCCATTATTGCCTATTATTTTGTTGCTCGTATTTTCAAAAATATTTAATGCTTTTGATCCGCCTATTACCTTGGACACAACAACCGCCATGTTTATTAGCTTATTTATTGGGCTTTTATTTGAACTTTTGCGTACTAGAAATATAAAAGCTGTTTTAAGCTCTTTAAATACCTTTTGGAATGGTATGGGAAATATTTTCAAAACAGTTGTAACTCTTATTATCACAGCTGACATCTTCGCTAAAGGCTTGATTAGTTTAGGTTTTATTGATGGACTCATAAGTACCTCTCAAAGCTTAGGATTTGGTATAGTTGGGATTGGCGTGATAATGACAATAATGATATTTTTAGCTTCTATGCTTATGGGTAGTGGTAATGCTTCCTTTTTCGCTTTTGGTCCTTTAGTTCCCAAAATTACAAAATCATTAGGAGCAGAGACAACCACCTTGATACTTCCTATGCAGCTTTCAGCTTCTATGGGACGCACAGTTTCACCTGTAGCAGGTGTTATTATAGCCACTGCAGAAATAGCTAAGGTTTCAACTTTTGCAATAGTTAAAAGAAACTTAATTCCCTTAGGGGTCGCATTAGCAATAATGCTATTTTATCACTTTATATAATATGTTAAAACTTATAAAAAACGCTAAATTATATACACCAAAGTTTTTGGGTGAGAAAGATGTGCTTATAGCCGGAGCTAAAATTATTGCTATTGATAATAATCTAGATCAATTTAGTCAGGATGCTGAAATTTGGGATGCACAAGGAAAAATGGTGACACCTGGATTTATTGATCAGCATATTCATATTTCTGGTGCAGGTGGTAAAGATGGTTTTTTATCAAGAACACCCGATGTTGATTTAGAACAATTAATTTCTTGTGGTTCTACTACCGTAATGGGATTACTTGGAACAGATGGTACTTTAAGATCCTTAAAATCTTTATTTAGTAAAGTTAATGCACTAAAACAACAAGGTATTTCTGCTTACATGCTTTGTGGCTATTACGGAGTAGATTCTCCAACCTTGATGGAAGACATTCAATCAGATATGATTTTTATTGACGCTGTTTTGGGATGTAAAATTGCAATTAGTGATATCCGATCTTCATACCCAACAGCACTTGAGCTGTTGCGAAAGTTAAGAGACGTCCGTGTTGCTGGAGGTTTGGCAAATAAAAAAGGAATTCTTCATGTGCACCTTGGAAATTTAGATACAAAATTAGATGTACTATTTGAACTAGTGGAAAAGTATGAGTTTCCTATAGAACATATTTCTCCAACTCATGTCGCACGTACTAAAGCTTTGTTTGATCAAGCAATTGAGTTTGGTAAATTAGGAGGTATGATAGATATTACTACTGGAGCTTCTAAATATACAGAACCTCATTTGGCAGTACTTTACGCTTTGGAACAAGGACTCTCTATTGATAAAATAACATTTAGCACTGATGGTCATGCTGGTCTTACAAAGTTTGATGAAGATGGCCAACCAGTTGGTGCTAAAATAGCACAAGTAGATAAAAACTTAGAAGAAGTAGTCAATTTAGTTAAAACAGGTTTTCCAATGGAAGAGGCACTTAAATTAATCACTACCAATCCAGCCTCTAATCTAGGGCTTAAAAATAAAGGACAAATTGCAGTTGGTTATGATGCTGATTTGTGTTGTTTTGATAACGATTATAATTTAACAGATGTATTTGCATTAGGTCAACAACTGATGGCTGACCGTAAACTAATTATAAAAAAAGTATTTGAATCTTAAATATATATCTCAATGAAGATTTTTAAAATTATTAGTGTTTTTGTCCTCTGTTTATCTGGAGGCCTAGTTAATTCACAAGATGTAGAATTAGATAGCTACAAATTTGGTGAGGGTTTGAGGTTTACAGCTGACGAAGGTCATAAAATTAGAATTAGTGGGTATGTTCAGCCGTATACGGAATCTAAACAATATACAGAAGCAAATGCTGACGAGTCTATGAATCGTTTCCGGATGAGACGTTTACGTCTTCGAATGGATGGCGTGCTTCCTGATGAACGATTTACGTATCGTTTTCAAGTCGACTTGAGTGGGGCCTCAGAAGTAGGGGATACCCAAAGTAGTAATAACTATTTATTGGATGCTTATGTATCTTATAATATTACAAATAGAATTAAGCTTAGTTTTGGTCAGCGTTCTACATATACAGACAACAGAGAATTATTTATGAGCTCTAGAACCTTACAATTAGTAGAAAGAAGTAGGCTAACATCAGCTTTTTCATCTATTAGGGAATTCGGTTTTTTTGCACAAGGGAACTTTAGAACTGGAGGCGGTTCTTACCTAAAACCATATTTTGTTTTAACAAATGGAGATGGTAGTAATGCTTTTGATAAAGACCACGGCGGCTTAAAAATAGGAGGTCGTATAGACTTTCTGCCTTTTGGACTGTTCACTAATTTAGGACAATTTAGACAAGCAGATGTGATGCGAGAACTGATTCCTAAAATTGTTGTCGGAGTTAATTACAGTAAAAATAATGGAATGAGTAGCCGTAGAGGTCGTGAAAGTGGTGCTATTTTATATTTAAATGATGCCAATGAAGAATCATTACCTGATTACACCAAATATGGAGCAGATTTCATGATTAAATATAAGGGATTTTCAATGTTAGGCGAATACATCAAAACAGAGGCTGATGTTCCGACAGATATCACACAACGTGTTAGAAACAATGGATCTACTTCTACAACTTTTGATGTAAATGGAAGCCAGGATGTAGAGAATTATGTTAAAGGACGCATGATGTTAGGAACTGCTTATAATATTCAACTAGGCTATTTATTCAAAAACGGTTTTTCTGTTGATGGTCGTTATACTAACCTAGAAGCTGATGACAATTCATTTCTTAATAACGGCACTTTTTATAACCGACCAGAATATTACACAATAGGTATTGGTAAATATTTAGCTAGAAACTACGGTGCAAAAATTCAAGCTTCCTACACCTATGTTAAAGCAAATCCAGGGATCAATGATTTGAATGGAAATTTGATTGCTGGTGATGAGTGGATTGCACGTTTAATGGTAACATTTTCATTATAAAATAGATGAGAAAAAGTATAATTTTAGTCATCTGTATTTTTGTAGTCTTTGGATTACAAGCACAGCCCAACCCACAATCGAAAAAAATCACTAAGAAGTTTTTTCCAGACTCTGAGTTTTTACAACCGATCACGCCTGCACTCAAAAAGAAAAGAGGATATACTAATTACAAAGAGCTAATCAATTTTATTAATAAATTAAAAGAATCTCATCCATCTGTAGTTTCAATTGAATATATTGGAGAAAGTCAAAAAGGTTATAAAATCCCTGTGGTTCACATCAAAACAAGTAGTGATTCTGAAAAAATTAAAATTTGGATGCAAGCTGGTCTGCATGGAAATGAACCTGCAGGAACAGAGGGTTTATTGTATTATTTGCATTTAATACTTAATGATAACAATTATACTAAGCTTCTTGATGGGGTAGACTTGTTAGTTTTGCCAATGGCCAATATCGATGGGTACCTTAAAGATAACCGCTATGCAGCAAATGGTCTAGATTTGAATCGAGATCAAACAAAATTAATGGCGCCTGAAACCCGTTTAATTAAGAAAGTATTTAGTGAGTTTAATGCCCATGTTGGATTGGACTTTCATGAATACCGCCCCTATAGAAAAGACTTTGCTCAACTTAGTGATTTTGGAATTACTTCAGCCTATGATATGATGTTTTTATACTCTGGAAACTTAAATGTTCCTGAAAATATCCGAAACTATACAAACGATGTATTTGTTCAGAACGCCCGTGATGTAATGGATATAAAAAATTTTAGACATCGAGAATATGCTTCTACAGGAAAATACGCTGGTGAAATTCATTTCACACAAGGATCATCAAATGCACGCTCAAGTGCCACGAACTATGCGTTAAATAATATGATTTCAACTTTATTTGAAGTAAGGGGGGTAGGCTTAGGAAAAACTTCTTTCAAACGCCGTATTGAGATTACTATTCAACTAGCCTTGTCTTATACACAAACAGCTGTAGAGAATACTAAAGCAGTTAAGAACGAAATTCAAAAAGCAATTGCAGATTCAAAGCCTGTTGTAGTCACAAGTAAAAGAAAAGTCTACAAAGACACGATTAAGGCGATAGATTTAGATTCTGAATCTTTAATTGATTTAGAAGTTACTTTGAGAGATGCTCTTAAGTCCTCTCCAATTTTACAACGTGAAAAACCTTATGCCTATTTAATTGAGGCTTCTCAAAAAGATATAGTCAATAAACTACAAAACTTGGGAATTGAAATGAGTTCTTTGACAGCTCCTCAGGAGTTTACTGTGGAAGTTTATAGGGTCAGTTCATATAATCAAGCTTCTAAGGTTTATGAGAAAATGAAACTACAAAATATCAAAACAGAAGTTACTACTGTTCAAAAAGAGTTCCCCAAAGGAACTTTGTTAATTTCAATGCAACAACAGCGTTCTAATTTACTTCCTGAAGTTTTAGAGCCCGAAGCGCCAAATAGTTTTGTGAGTTTTGGAGTTTTAAAAACAAATTTAGATGATACATTGCCAATATATAGAGTCATAAACAAACAAATAAATTAACGCATAAATATATTAATACGATGAAAAAAATAATTCTATTTTCTTTACTTCTAAGTCTTTCCTTATCGGTAAATGCACAAGAGACTGAACAAAAAAATACCGCTAGCTTTGATTTAGATAATGGTCTTAAATTCTCTTTCAATGAAGGAGATTATCAATTTAATATTGGTGGATTTATCCAGCCGAACTTTACCAATTCTGATTTTGAAGATGTTTCTAGAAGCTATAACGCTAAAAATGCCTTTTTAACTATAGGTGGTAAGGCATTAAAAGAAAAAGTTAGCTTTTTAATTCAAATGAACTATAGTTCTTCGGAGCCCTTATTTGATGCATGGATTGCTTACCATCCTTTACCTTCAACGACTATATCATTTGGACAAAAGCAGACATTTGTAAATAATAGAGAAATGACCTTCAGAGAAGATCGATTACAGTTTACGGATCGAAGTGATTTAAGTCATTCATTTAATAATACGGGTAGAGAATTTGGATTATTTATAGAATCCAAATTTGGAACTAACTTTGGTATAGTCCCTATGTTGGCATTAACATCTGGTGATGGCAGGAATTCATTTGGATCAGACTCTAGAGACTCTGATTTAGGTGGATTAAAAATAGGAGGGCGTTTAGATTTTTACCCACTAGGATATTTTAAAGATGGTACGGCGCATATGAGTGCTGATATTTCTCGTGAACAGTCATTAAAATTTGTAGTGGGTTTTGCAGCGAGTCAGAACGAAGGTACTTCAAATTCAGTAGGAGAAGGACATGGCGATTTTATATTTTATGATGCTAATGGACTTAATGAATTACCAAGTTATTCTCAAGTTTTCATAGATTTATTAGTTAAATACAAAGGTTTTTCACTTTTAGCTGAATATGCTAATGCAAGTGCTAATGGACTTGATGAAAATTATACAGACCAAGCTGGTCAAGACATTCTAATACCTGGTCAAATAAGTACCTTTTTGGTTTTGGGAGATAGTTATAACATTCAAACAGGTTATGTTACTAAAAACGGTTATGGTTTTGATGCACGATTTGAGTCTTCAAGTCCAGAGTTTACTATGATGTCAGAGTCTATTTTGGACGATATGGATAGCTATACTTTTGGTTTGTCTAAATATTTTAAAGGGAACAACTTAAAACTACAAGCTGCTTATACAAATGTTTCTACGGACTCTGATTTACAAGGGTCAATGTTTCAATTATTATTTCAAATCGGATTTTAAATGTTTAAAAAAATTAGTGTACTATTAGTATTTATTACAGCTTTTTCAACAGCACAAAATTTAAATTCTGATTCAACTGGGTCGTTCACTTATATTCCTAGTGGTCCTTTAAGCGATCAGCCTGTAGAGGTCTATTATCATATTCCCTCTGGAGATATAACGAATATGCCTATTGTATTTTCGTTCCATGGATCAGGAAGGGATGGCGATACTCATAGGGATTTTTGGATTGATATGGCTAATGATAATGGTTTTATGGTTATCGCCCCAGAATTTTCAAGTAATAACTACCCAGGACTAGGAGATAATTATCTAATGGGAAATGTTTTTGACGATGGTGATAACCCAACGCCAGGGTCAAGAAACCCTGAAAATGAATGGACATTTTCTGTTATTGAACCCTTGTTTGATACTATATTAGATGATATATCGAGTACACAGACATCTTATAAAGCGTGGGGTCATTCAGGGGGCTCTCAATTCTTACACCGGTTTTTATTCTTTAAACCTGATAGTCGTCTAGAAGTAGCTGTTTGTTCTAATGCTGGTTGGTATACAGTTCCAGAAGTAGGGGTTAGTTTCCCCTATGGTATAGATAATAGTGAATTACCAGAGTCTAATATAATTCATGCATTTGCAACTAAATTGATTGTTCATTTAGGAGAATCTGATACGAATCAGAATTCATCCGGTTTAAGACATAATACTGTTGTTGATAATCAACAAGGCCTTAACAGATTTGTAAGGGGTAATTATTTCTTTAATACTAGCGAAGCAGAAGCAGAGGATGTTGACGTAGCATTTAATTGGGAAATAGATACAGTTCCTAATGTGGGTCATAACGCACAACAAATGGCAAATGATGCATTACCTCATATTTTATCTTCAGGATTAGGATTAGAAAATGATAATTTTATAAATTTTATTATTAGCCCTAACCCTGTCAAAAACGAAATATTCTTCAACAACAACGATGCAAATTTCTCTAAAATAGAGGTTTTTAATCTTTTAGGACAAACTATAAGTGCTATTAATAATATTAAATCAAATCAAAAAAGTCTTTTCTTAAATTATTTAAGTAGTGGTATTTATATCTTAAAGTTTAGTAATCAAATATATTCTAAGACGTTTAGAATTATTAAAAGATAATTTTAAACTAAAATTATATAATTAATTTATAAAATATTTACGTCTCTAACCGAAATTTTTATTAATTCTTTGAAATAATCATATCTGTAGATAAAACCGTTCTAAAACCTAAATGTTCCAGTGACGAGTTAGGATCAGTAGCCATTCGAGCAGAAACTCTGTAGCTCGCGCAGTATGATGAATTACATAAAAATGAGCCACCTTTGATAATTTTTTCGCTAAGTAGTGGGTTGTTAGGATTATAAGCAATTTCCGCGCCATTTGGATTGATAGAAATGTCCTGCTGTGATGCTAAAATTGAGTAGTAATTGATATTGTACCAATCACTAGTCCATTCCCAAACATTTCCAGAAACTTCATAAAGACCAAAATCATTTGGAGGAAATGATTTAACTGGTGCACTTTTTTCAAAACCATCTGCTTTGGAATTAATAACAGGAAATTCTCCTTCCCAACTATTTACTTTGGATGAGAGGTTGTCAACTAGATTGCCCCAAAAGTATATCATATCTTTTTTCCCACCTCTAGCAGCATACTCCCATTCTGCTTCTGTAGGAAGACGTCGTCCAGCCCATTTACAATACTCCTTTGCATCTTGAAATGATACATGAACTACCGGATGATCTTCTTTTCCTATAATTGAACTACCTATGCCATTTGGTTGTTTCCAGTTAGCTCCAATACTCCATTTCCACCACTGCGAAAAATCATATAAATTCGGTACACTAGTTTTTGTTTTTTTAAATAATAAAGATCCAGGTTGAAGTATAGAATCGTGCGGTTTTGGAGTTCCTGCAGGTAATTGAGATGCTATCAGAGCCCAGTCTATTGGCTGTTCGGCTGTAGTAATATAATTTGTAGCATCAATAAATTTTGAGAACTGATCATTAGTGACTTCTGTGATGTCCATATAAAAACCATCAACCTTAACACTATGCTTTGGCTTTTCATGGGGTATGGCCAATTTATCGTTTTTAGAAGCTCCTTGTTCATAGACCCCACCCGGAATCCATACCATTCCTTCTATTGTAAGTTTGTTTTTCTCCTCTTTTGGCTCTCTATTATTACAACTAAACAATAAACAAACTGTAGCAACGCACAATATTCTCTGGTAAATTTTACTCATTTTTTTACAATTCCTAGCACCAAATTTAGATAATTTAAATCTAAATTTATTTATTTATTCTTAATGTCTTCAATTTTTACATAGTTTGGCTCATTATTAATAGTGTCCATTTTTTTTCTCTTCTCTTAAAGTTAATTAAGAATTACAATAAACTATGTTTTATTGTAATATAATACTGATTTTTAAATTGCATATTATTCATTTGAGTGCTTCATTAGTATCGAATAATAACCCAAAATTGTTATTGTGCATACTAGTATTTTAAATATTTTTACGATCATGAACCGATTAATTGCTTTTTTTTATTTTTTTTTATTTTTTTCATTAAAAATGATGTCTCAAGTTAGCTCTTATGAGTTAGTTGAGGAAATGGGAAGAGGGATAAATTTAGGGAATGTTTTGAGCGCACCTGTTGAAGGAAATTGGGCTCCTATAGTTTATGAACAGTTTTTTATTGATGTTAAAAACGAAGGTTTTTCAAATGTTAGAATCCCTGTAGATTTTTTTGGTAATCGAACTTCGGGTAGTACTACTAGTTTTTCAATTGAAGCAGGTACTGCCAATAATTACAACGGATCTATTTCAGATTTTATAGTTAGTCAAACTTATCTTGACAGGTTAAAGACCATTGTAGATTGGTCCATTAATCAAGACTTGTACACAGTTATAGATTTTCATGGCGCTCAGCTAAAATCTGAGTTCCTAACAACTTTTAATAGCAGTGAGTCTAATTATAGTGCTCCAAGTTCAGAAAAACGTGCTGCTGATATAATGAAGTTTAAATCGATTTGGTCTGCTATAGCAAACCAATTTCTCGATTATTCAGAGTATGTGATTTTTGAAGTTATAAACGAGCCTTATTTTGAATTAAGTGCCGAAGAAATGGATGCTTTAAACTCACTCATTATTTCAACTATACGATCTACAGGTGGTAATAATAGTACGCGAAGTATTATTATCACTGGCGGAACGCTCAACTCTTACCAAGCTCCTACAACCATTGGTTCAGATGTTATACAAAGTGATGAGTATTTGATAGCTTCTTTTCATTACTACCAGCCATTTAACTTTACGAGTTCATCTACGTCTAATAATAATGTTTTTAATTGGGGGTCAACATCTGAAAAAGCAACAGTTTTTAGTCATTTTGATGTTGTCAAATCTTGGTCTGATGCTAATAATATTCCAGTTACATTAGGTGAGTTTGGTGCTGATAATACAAATGGTATAAATTATTCTACTGGACTCGACGGAGATGATGGAGGGCCAGAAAACCTCGATCGTGTTGAATACCATAGATTTCTCGCTGAACAGGCTATAAACAGAGGTTTTTCATTCTCTGCTTGGTGCGCAGGTAATAAATCCAATAAAACTATCCATTTAAGGACGGATAACCCTTCAACTTCAAATTCTGTTTCAGGAGTTTGGGTTACAGACGTTAAAGATGCTCTGTTGGAATCAGGAAATTGGCCACTTTGTTATGGTCCAAATATTGATGCTGTATTATTAAATCCTGATTTCGAGTGTGGATATTCTGACCAATGGATTTTCTCTGTCCAGGGATCTTTAGCAGCTGCGAACTATTCTGATGCTTCAAGTGATTCATTTGAAGGAAATGCTGGTGGTAAAGTAGAAGTTACTTCCTCTCATACATATAATAAAGTCCTGCTAAGTAACAACATATATACAGGAGATTTAACAGGCAAAACAATTACCATTCAAGGCTTTGTAAAAACACTGGGTCCAAATCAATCTATCAAAATAAGAATAAAATCAAATATTTCTGGCACTACAACTTATTCTCCGTCTGATGTGATATATCTTTATGATGGAAGCTTAGAAGAGGCCAACTACGAGCAAGTCGAATTTTCATATGAGGTTCCAGATTTCACTACCTCGCTACAGGTACAATTAATGTTTGGAGAGAATGAGGGTACGTATCTGATTGATGATTTTTCAGTGTCTGTTGAAGATTCTAGCTTGGATATTGATTCGTTTGAATCTGAACCCAAAATCACATTATTTCCAAACCCTTCAGATAACTTTGTAATTATTTCAACAGATTTAAATGTAAGTTCCTTGAAAATAGTTAGTAGTTTAGGCCAGTTGGTACACGAACAAATGAACAATGATCGTATAGATGTAAAGTTATTTGCTGCTGGAAGTTATGTTTTAAAAATTGAAACCAAGTTTGGTATATCGTATTATAAAAAGTTACTTATCAAATAATAAATTGTAATAATAAATCAGTATTTAGATGAAAGTAAAAAAATTATTTTTTTGTTTTTTAGCACTATTTTTCTCTTTTGCACTACTCGCACAACCAGAAACTAAAAATCCTAACATTTTGTTCATAGCAATTGATGACCTAAAGCCTACCATTGGTAGTTTTGGGGATGCATTTGCGCAAACTCCAATAATGGATGACTTATCTAAAGAAGCAACTATTTTTTTAAATAATCATACGCAGCAGGCCGTCTGCGGTCCGTCTAGAGCCAGTTTAATGACAGGTAAACGACCAGATTATACCAAGGTAAGAGATCTTAAAACTAAAATGCGAGATATCAATCCAGATATTCTCACCATTCCAGAACACTTTAAGAATAATGGATATCAAACATTAGGAGTTGGAAAAATATTTGATCCCCGCTGTGTCGATAATAAAAGAGATCTACCTTCTTGGTCAGTTCCTTTTATAAAAGAAAACCAACTCGGCTATTCTTCAGATTATGGTCCGCCAGCATTGGGGTATTATCAAAATAAAGACATTAAAAATAAGTTAAGACAGCTAAGGGCCGAAGCTACTTCTAAGGGTGTTAAAAATCTTAACAAATATGTGAGAGACAACTATAAACCTCCGTTTGGAAGTGCCAATGTGCCCGATGAAGCATATACAGACGGTGCTATCGCTGCTCGTGCCAATTTAATGTTACAAAATTTAAGTCAAAATCAATCAGCTCCTTTTTTCTTAGCAGTCGGCTTTAAGCGGCCTCATCTTCCTTTTACAGCTCCTCAAAAATATTGGGACCTCTATAATAAAAATGAAATTGAGTTAGCTTCTTATCAAACAAAGTCTATTAATGGTCCTGATTTAGCCTATCACAGTTCAGGTGAAATGCGCTCTTATAAGTATCCTGAAATAAACTATGTGATCAATGAAGAAAACCTTTTAGATTTAGAGGAATCTCACCAAAAGGATTTGATTCACGGGTATTATGCCTGTACCAGTTTTATCGATGCTCAAATTGGAAAAATACTACAAACACTCAAATCAACTGGGTTTGATAAAAACACGATTGTCGTGATATGGGGCGATCATGGCTGGCACTTAGGAGATCACAGTTTATGGAATAAGCATTCAAATTTTGAACAAGCTACGCGTTCTCCATTAATAATATACAATCCAAAAGTAAAAAAGGGTGTTAAGGTCACTTCTCCAACTGAATTTGTAGATATTTTCCCTACACTTTGTGAGGCTGCTAACTTGAATATTCCCTCGAACCTTGATGGAACTAGTTTAAACTCTTTGGTGGAAGGCGATGCTATTTCCCCAAAATCGTACGCAGTAAGTCAGTGGCAAAGTGGTAATAAAACAGGTTATAGTTTTCGGACGGAACAATACCGATATACAGTTTGGGTTACTAACAAAAAAAGTACAGATCCAATTTTTCAAAAAGATATTTATGCTGAAGAGCTATACGATTATAAATTTGATCCTGATGAAACCTACAATAGAATTGACGATGAAAACTATGCGATCTATAAAACTCGATTTCAAAAGTTAGCAGCAAGATATTTTAAGAATCAATTAATAGAAACCATTAAAACAGAAAAGGTCCCGCTAAATACTTCTAAATTAATTATTGGAGCTACTTTAAATCACCACGAAATGGACTCTAAAAAAGGGGCCTTATTCCTTAAAGATTTCAACTATCTAACGCCTGCCAACGCTGCTAAGCAAACAATAATCCACCCAAAACCTAATGTTTGGGATTGGACAAGAATTGACGATTTCATTGCCTTTTCTAAATCTAATAATTTGATTGTCAGAATACATGGTCCATCGAGTCCTCAAGCTTCAAAATGGGCTAAAGAAGACAATAGAACTGCTGAAGAACTTCAAACAGTAATGGTTGATTTTATGACTGCTACTGCCAAACGTTTTAATACTATCCCAAATATTAAATGGATGGATGTTGTTAATGAAACCGTTTTACCAAATGGAAAGTGGTTTGGGCCCAAAAAAGGAACTTCTTTGTGGGAAAACCCGTGGCTTAAAATGGGCTTAGACCCTAATGGATTCCCAAATTATATTTTAAAGTCATTTGAAATTGCTACCAAGCATGCAACTAATATTAAACTTGTATACAATCATAATGCAGGAATGCAGCCAATCATGTGGGACAAGGTCAAGGAAACTATTTTATACATACGCTCTAAAGGACTTCGTGTCGACGCAATTGGTTGGCAAGGACATATTAATTTAAGTAGTTCCACTAAAGATTTTATTGAAGATACAGATAACACTCTAAAAAAACTTTCAGAATTGGTAGACTGGGCTCATACTAATGATTTAGAATTCCATATCACAGAACTAGACTATATGATAAAAGATAAATCAGACATTATGAAACAACACCAATTACAGGCAGTGTTGTATTCAAAAATAGTTTCTCTTCTAGAATCAAAGACAGCAACTGGAGTTGTAGCATTAAATCTATGGGACATGGGAGAGCGCTTTAAAAAGAACAGAGGTTATTTCCAATCTATTTATGACGCTGATTTAAATCCAACACCAGCTTATCGAATTATTAAAAACGCATTAAAAAATTAAAAATGAAGTTATTAAATTTACTATCTTTTTCGACAATTCTTATGACAAGTGTTGGGTTTTCTCAATCCAATACCCCTATATACCTTGATGCCAATCTAACTTATGAAGTACGTCTAGACGACCTTATGAGTCGAATGACTCTAGAGGAAAAGGTTTATCAGATGAATCAGTTTGTAGGTCTAGATCACATGCGTCAAGCTGAAAAAAATCTAACAGAAGAGGAATTGCATTCTAACGATGCTCAGGGTTTCTATAAAGGATTGTTCAGTGACGATGTTGCTCAAATGACTAAAGAGGGTAAAATCGGTTCTTTTCTTCATGTATTAACGACAGAAGAGGCTAACCTTTTACAGGAACTTGCTCTTCAGTCACCACTTAAGATACCAATTTTAATTGGTATAGATGCAATTCATGGAAATGCTCTGGTTTCAGGAACAACAGTGTACCCTTCTCCAATAACATTAGCCTCTACTTGGTCAGATTCATTTTTATATGATGTTGGAAAACAATCTGCTAAAGAAATGAGAGCTACTGGATCGCATTGGGCATTTACTCCTAATATTGATGTGCTTCGTGATCCTAGATGGGGTCGCGTGGGAGAGACGTTTGGTGAAGATCCCTATATGGTCGGAAATATGGGGGCTGCGATGATTAATGGCTTCCAACAAGGTGATTTTTCAGGACCAGAAAAAGTTATTGCTTGTGCAAAGCACATGATTGCTGGAGGTGAGCCAGTAAATGGTCTTAACGCTGCACCAATGGATGTATCGCTGCGTACTTTAAAGGAAGTGCATCTTAAACCGTATCAGAAAGCTATTGATGCTGGAGTCTATTCAATAATGGCGGCTCATAATGAACTTAACGGCGTACCTTGCCATATGAATTCTTGGTTAATGACTGATTTATTCAGAAACCAATGGGGATTTAAAGGGTTTTATGTGAGTGATTGGATGGATATTGAACGAATCGAAACCCTTCACCATGTTGCAAATGATTTAAAAGAAGCATCTTACTTATCTGTAAATGCAGGAATGGATATGCATATGCACGGCGTAAAATTTCCAGAAGCAGTTGTAGAACTTGTTAATGAGGGAACACTTTCTGTAGACCGTATTAACGATGCTTGTTCTAAAATATTAATGGCCAAGTTTAAGCTAGGCTTATTTGAAAATCGAACTGTCAAACTAGAGTCTATTAAAAATCATGTATTAATAGATGCACACAAAAAAACAGCTTTAGAAAGTGCCCAAAAGGGAATTGTTCTTTTAAAAAATAATGGAATACTTCCGTTAGCTAATACATCAAATAATAAGCGAATTTTAGTTACAGGCCCCAATGCAAATAACCAAACAATATTAGGCGATTGGCATGCTAAACAACCCGATGAAAATGTCATTACAATATTTGAAGGTATACAAGATTTAGGGTCTGAAAAAGGCTATGAGGTTAGCTTTTTTGATTCAGGCGAAAATATTCGGAAAATTAAAGATGCTAAAATTAAAGCAGCTGCACTTTTAGCTAACGATGTGGATTATGTCGTAGTAGTGGTAGGGGATAATTCAATGCGTTATCGATGGAAAGATAAAACAGCAGGAGAAAATATGGCTCGTTCAGCTTTGGATCTTCCAGGAAAACAGCTGGAATTAGTTCAAGCGATTGAAAATACAGGTACGCCTGTTATTATTGTATTGGTTAACGGTCGACCAATCTCAGAACCATGGTTACAAAAAAACGTTCCAGCGATTATTGAGTCCTGGGAACCAGGATTGTTTGGAGGAGAAGCGGTTGCCGATGTTCTTTTTGGAGATGTGAATCCTAGTGGTAAATTACCACTTACAGTGGCCCGTAGTGTTGGACAATTACGCATGATTTACAACCATAAGCCATCCGCGTATTTTCATAAGTATGCCTTAGAAAAAAAGAAGCCTTTATATCCATTTGGCTTTGGCTTAAGTTATACCAAGTATAAGTATTCTAACCCAAGTCTTTCAAGCAACGAGCTCGAGAAAGGGAAATCAGTTACTCTTAGTTTCGAGCTTGAGAACACTGGAGAGATGGACGGAGAAGAAATCGTGCAGCTTTACATCAGGGATAAAGTAAGCAGTGCAACGCGTCCTGTGAAAGAATTAAAAGGCTATGAGAGAGTATTTCTGACTAAGGGATCTTCCAAAATAGTATCGTTTGAAATTGATGAACGAATGTTGGCGTTTTATGACATCAATATGGATTATTGTGTAGAGCCAGGAACTTTTTCAATTATGGTTGGAAAATCATCAGCAGATAGAGATCTAAAATCAATAGAGTTAACTGTTAATAATCGAATAAAAATCGAAGAATAAATGAAACAATTTATAATATTTTTTGTACTTCTTTCTTTTACAGTAAGTTCACAAAATCAAACTCAGCCTAAAAACGTTTTATTCATCATGGTAGATGATTTACGTCCCGAACTCAGTTTATATGGCCAAAATCAAATCTTAAGCCCCAATATTGATTCACTAGGTGCTTCTGGAGTAACTTTTAATCGCGCCTATTGCAACGTGCCTGTTTGTGGGGCTTCTAGAGCAAGTCTTTTAACGGGAGTTCGTCCTACAGCAAATCGTTTTTTAACTTATCATAGCCGTATCAAAGAAGATATGCCAGAAGTTGTTAATATGGCTCAATACTTTAAAGATCGTGGTTATTCTACAGTTAGTAACAACAAAATAACTCACATTAAAAATGATATTGATGCTTGGGATGATGAATGGTATCCTAAAGTAAAAACATGGCGTAATTATCTTTCAAAAGAAAATTTAATTCTTGAAGCATCCAATAAAGCTGGCTATGCTTATGAAAATATAGACGTCCCGGACGCGGCCTACATAGATGGACAAACAGCGCTTAAATCCATAGAAGATTTAAAACAGTTTAAAGCGAAGGGGAAACCATTTTTTTTAGCAGTTGGGTTTGTTAAACCTCACCTTCCTTTTAATGCACCTAAAAAGTATTGGGATTTATACGACCCAAACTCGATTAACCTTCCTGAAAACGCTACGTTTCCAAAATCCGCACCACAAAGAGCAAATCATAAATGGGGTGAATTACGGGCATATATAAACATACCAAAAAATGGTCCCGTTCCCGACCCTATAGCTAAAAAATTAATTCATGGTTATTATGCCAGTGTGAGTTATGTTGATGCTCAGATCGGTGTTTTAATAAAAGGTTTAACAGAACTAGGTTTGCGTGAAAACACCGTCATTGTTTTGGTAGGAGATCACGGTTGGAGCTTGTCCGATCATGGTCTTTGGGCGAAACACAGCAACTTTGAAGTGGCCCTTCAAGTTCCTTTAATTATAAGTTATTCTGGATTACCGAAAGCAGCTCGTACGAATTCTATTGCCGAGTTGGTAGACATTTATCCAACCCTATGTGAACTTACAGCGGGAGAATCGCCTACTCATTTACAAGGTAGTTCTTTAGTTTCAGCTCTAGAATCTCCTGATGAAATATTTAAAAATAGAGCGTTAGCTCGTTACCAGAAAGGAGAAACGCTCATCGTTGATCACTTGTTTTATACCGAGTGGCTAAGAAAGGGTAAGGTTATCTCCAAAATGCTATACAACCACGAAACGGATCCTAACGAAACTATTAATTTGGCAAATGACCCTGCGCATTTATCTATTGTAAAAGCATTAAGTCAACAATTAGAACAATTCAAAACGACATTTAATTAATTTAAATTATGACTATCACAAAAAACCTCTTTTTTGGCCTATCACTCTTAGCTATTACAACATTAGCTTGTAAAACTTCTAAACCATCTGTGGTTGTTAATACGAATCCAAAGCAACCTAATATTGTTTTTATTATGGCGGATGATCATGCTGTTAGTGCAATTAGTGCTTATCGGGACTGGTTAGCAGAAATTGCACCCACTCCAAATATCGATCGGATTGCTAACGAAGGGATGTTAATGACAAGAATGTTTAATACCAATTCTATATGTGGACCAAGCCGTGCGGCGATTTTAACTGGAAAATACAGTCATGTAAGTGGCTTTTTTAAAAATGAAAAAGGTGGCGATTTTGATGGGAGTCAAATGACATTTCCAAAATTATTTCAAAAATCTGGTTACCAGACAGCCGTTGTTGGGAAATGGCATTTAGGAACCAGTCCTACAGGATTTGATTATTCTAAAGTAATGATAAATTGGGGAGGGCAAGGAACTTATTTCAACCCCGTATTTTTAGAAAATGGTCGGGATACCATTGTAGAAAAAAAACGACATTCAACCGCCCAAGTTGCACATGATGCCATGAAGTGGATAGGCGAGGGGCGAGATAAAGACAAACCGTTTATGTTGATGTATCAATTTAAAGCACCCCACCGACCATGGGAACCAGCAGAGGAATTTAAAGATTTATTCTCTGATGGAGACCTTCCACACCCTGCAAACTTTAATGACGACTACAAAGGCCGTAAAGCTGCGAGTGAGCAATGGATGGAAATAGAAAACCATATGAATCGAAGAGATTTAAAAGTGGCTCCGCCAAAAGGGCTCTCAAAAAAAGAGCTTAAGGGGTACTACTCTTATGGAAATAAAGGAGATTTTTGGACTCCTAACGATACGCTTAAAGGAGCTGATTTGAAAAACTGGAAGTATCAAGCTTATATCAAGGATTATTTACGATGTGTTGCAGGAGTTGATAAAGCGGTAGGGCAGATGTTAGATTATCTTAAAGCTAATGATTTACTTGATAATACAGTCATTATATACACTTCTGATCAAGGATTTTACTTGGGTGAACATGGTTGGTTTGACAAACGATGGATGTATGAAGAATCGTTTAAAATGCCGTTCATGATTCGCTATCCTGAACTCATAAAGCCGAAATCTGTGAATTCAGATTTATTACTAAATATTGATTTCGCACCGACTTTACTTGACTTAGCTGGCATTGATGTTCCTGATGAAATGCAGGGAACAAGCTTTAAACCCTTATTAGAATCTAATAAAAAAGTAACTACTCGAGATGCGGTTTATTATCATTATTATGAATTCCCAAAATGGCATAATGTTCAGCCACACTATGGTGTTAGAACCGATCGTTATAAGTTGATTCATTACTATTATAACATGGACGAATGGGAGTTGTTTGATTTAAAAAAGGATCCAAACGAAATGGAGAACCTATACGGTACATCAGGAACTAAAAAATTAACTCAAAAATTAAAAAATAAAATTAAGGAATTACAAGTTGAGTATAAAGATGACATGACTCTTGAAGAAATGCGTGCAATGACAGATATTGTAATTGAACGAGTTTATAATGAAGAGAATATTAACAAACGATAATAGATTTAGTTTGATGAGCGTTAGGGTGATTGATTAATCATATATTTTGCTTCAATTTCACTACTCAAATGGATCAGAAATATTTAAATTTGAATTATGAGAACAGCATTATTCTTATTTTTACTGATATGGCTTAATGGGTATTCTCAAACGCCTATTATTATTGAGCCTGAATTTCAGGTTTATAAAACAATAGATACTACAGTTCTTAATTTACACATTTATAAACCTCTAGACTTCAAACCCTCTAAAGTCTATAATTGTGTAGTGTTTTTTCACGGAGGAGGTTGGAATAATGGCAGTCCAAGAGCTTTTAGAAGACAGTCCATGTATTTTGCTTCTAGAGGTATGATTGCCATTTCAGTAGAATATCGATTAAAAAACACCCATGGAACAACCCCATTTCAAGCCACTGAAGATGCTAAGTCGGCTATCCGATTTGTAAGGCAACACGCAAACGAACTAAATATAGATCCTAATACAATTACTGCTGGCGGTGGTTCCGCAGGCGGCCATTTAGCTGCCTCTTGTGCCTTATTACCTAAATTTGATAATATAGAAGAGGACTTAAATATAAGCTCAATCCCTAATGCTCTAATATTATTAAACCCTGTTATTGACTTAGGTCCGGGTGCTTATGCACATAAACGTTTTGGAGGCCGTTATATAGACTTATCTCCTACGGATAATATTGTAGCAGGAGCACCACCATCAATTATATTGGTAGGTACTAAAGACCGTATTGTGACTGTAGAAATGGTACAATCCTTCAAACAAAAAATGGAGGCTGTAGGAAGTCGATGCGACCTTGTACTTTATAAAGACCAAGCCCATGCATTTTTTGCTAAGAAACCAATTAAATATTTCATAGAAACAACCGATGAAATTGATAAATTTCTAGTTTCTTTAAACTTTCTGAAGGGAAAATCAACAATCAACAATCAATATTAATAACTAAAATCAAACAACTATGAAAAAATCACTAATTATTTTTACATTTTTACTTACTTTTTCTTATGTAAATGCACAAAAAAACAGATACGCAGTAAAAAAAGCTTCTAACGCTGTTGCTTTAATTTCATCCGAAATGGAATTATCAGATGAACAAACTCAGTTTTTAGAGAAAACATTATACACTAAATATGCAGAAAATGGTCTGAAAATTAAAGGGAAAGACCTTTCTCAAGAAGAAAAAAAAGAAATATATAAGAAAGCTTTTGTTTCAACTAGAAAAGTTTTACGTGAACAGTTCTCCGAAGATGAGGTCAAGTTTATTATTAGGTTAGAACGTCAAAGTAATCAATAAAAGTAAAACATCAACTAGTAAAAGAGGCTAAAAATTTATTTTCAGCCTCTTTTATCTATAATAGATTTAGTTGTCTTTTAACCTTATTTCTGTAGGTAAGTTTCCAAAATATATTTTATAACACTTTGTAAAGTATGAAGGGGATGAAAAGCCAACTTTGAAACTTATCTCACTTATAGAATAATCACTATTTTCTAAAAACTGTTTTGCTTTTTCGAGTCTTATTTTTTTAATAAATTCATTAGCAGTGTTTCCAGTAAGAGCTTTAATTTTCCTGTAAAGCTTACTTCTGCTTATTAGTAATTCATCGGCGAGGTTTTCTACATTCAATATGGGATTACTTATGTTTTCATGAATGTATTTTAGAATATTTGTTATAAACTGCTTATCAAGTGATGTTGTATTCATTAATTCTTTATGACTAACTCCATTATAATATTTATTAAACAGTATTTGACGACTATTAATAAGTTGACTTAAGTGAGATTTAAGAACATTCATGTTAAAGGGTTTGTTTAAATATACATCTGCTCCAGAATCAATTCCTTTAACTCGATCTATTTGCATTCCTTTAGCTGTGAGCATTAGTAGTGGGATGTGGCTTATTCTTAAGTCTTTTTTTATGTTGCTACACATTTCAAATCCATCCATTATTGGCATCATAACGTCAGATATGACTAAGTCAGGTATGAATTTAATTGCCATTTGAAGCCCTTCTTTTCCATTAATAGCTGTTTTTATTTTATAATTCTCTTTGAGTTCATTTTTTAAATAGTTACGTAACTCAGAATTATCTTCTACAATTAGTATAGTTTTCTTATTTGATTTTTCATTTTTAATTTCCAAATCAACTTCAGAGCTCATGATCTGTTCGTAGATGTCATAATTTGTTTTAGAGTCAGAATTGTTCTTTGATATATTTAGGTGATTACTTCCCAAAGGAAGTAGTATCTTAAATTCAGTTCCCTTTTTTTGTTCACTACTAACTCGAATGGTTCCTTTATGAAGGTCAATGAAACTTTTAACCACTTCCAGGCCGATTCCAGTTCCTCCATAATATTGCTTGTCCATTTCGTTTGATTGATAAAATCTAGTGAAAATATGTTCTAAATCTTTTTTGTCAATCCCTATTCCACTATCAAGTATACTAATTTCGATTCCATATTGATCTTCATCATCACTTAACAATGGAAAATTAATCGGTTGTAAAGGAATCTGAATTTTAATAGAAACTATACCATTGTCTTTAGTCGCTTTAAATGCATTGGACAATAGATTAAATATTATCTTTTCAAGCATAGATGGGTCTGCCCATATGGATATATTTTCTTCATTGCTTTCAACCGAAAGTATTATATCTCGTTGAACGGCTTCTTCTTCAAAATGACTTGCCACCTCCTTTACAAACGCTACGATTTCAAATCTTGAAGCATTAATAGCCATTTTGTTAAATTGAAGTTTTCTAAAATCCATTAATTCGTCGATTAACCGTGAAAGTCTCTTCGAGTTTTTATAAATAGTTTCATGCTTCTCTGCGACATCATTAGGCAGCTTTATTGATTTGTCTTCTATGATGGCCTCAAGAGGGTTTAGGATAAGGGTTAAAGGCGTTCTAAACTCATGAGAAATATTAGTGAAAAATTGAATTTTTTTCGCATTTAGGGCCTCATCTTGAGCTCGTTCCTCACGTTCGTTTTTTATTTGCAGGCGTTCCATAATTCGGACATTTAGGAACCTATAAACTATCATTGTAATACTTAGTATGATTACCAAAAATATAAATATTGCTATGTTAGTCTTCCACCAAGGAACGAGTACTTTTATTTTTAGCACTGTTGGTGTTTCATTCCAAATCCCATCTGAATTTACAGCTTTAACCTTGAAATTATAGTTTCCAGCAGGGATGTTTGTATATGTTGCTTTCCTTGTTTTTTTTACATAATTCCAGTCTGTTTCAAACCCTTCTAAAAAGTAAGCATATTCAATATTTTTTGAACGAGTATATCCCAATCCAAAATAGTCAATTGTAAACATGTTTTGGTTATGATCTAGTTCAATTATTGTAGTTTCATTAATAACTTTTTTTAGTGGTGAATCAACTTCAGAAGGAATGATGCTTTGATTTGAAATTTTAAAATCTGTTAAATATACAATTGGTGGTGTGGGATCTGTAGTAATTGCTTTAGGATCAAAATAATTTATCCCCTTGTAACATCCAAAATACAAGATTCCATCTTCTGAAAGATAGCTAGAGTTTTTATTGAAATTATTTGTAATCAATCCATCTTGGGTATTATAATTAATAAATTTATTCTCATCTGAATTAAACTTTGAAATTCCATTATTTCCTGCAACCCATATTTCACCTTCTTCTGTTTGAATAATGGACTTTACCGATTGATGGATAAAATTTTCTGAAGTATCGAACCATTTAAATTCTTGGTTTATGGGATTTAATTTACATAAGCCATCCCCATCTGTACCAATCCAGATGTTATTTTGATTGTCTTCAGTAATTGTGGTTGATAAATCACCTCTAATTCTACTTTCTTTTGTGTTGTTTATGATCGAACTATAGGGTGTTATTTTTGGAGTCTCTGAATCAGGTTTTTCAATTTTATACAACCCGCTTCTAGTCCCTATCCAAAGATTATCTTGGCGGTCTACAATAACTTTTCTAATATTTTTAGAGTTTAAGAACAACGATTCATAGGCTTTAGACTGATAGTGTTTTAAAATTCCAGACTTTAGATCATAAGAGTACAATCCTGTTAAAAAACTACCAATCCAAATATATCCTTTAGAATCTTCTGAAAAACTCATTATACGATTAGATTTGAGAATATTATTACTATTTTTAACCTGGATGTTCTCAAATTCATTAGACCCATTTTTAAGTAAAAACAGCCCAGAATTCCATGTTCCTACCCATGTATTTTGGTAGCTATCAATGAATACGCTCACTACATCACTACTTGTAAGTCCTTTGGCTATTTTATTATTTTGATCTAATAAATGAGTAAAAGTTTCCTTTATAGGATCGTATACATCAACTCCACCATCAGAAATTCCGATCCAGAATCGTCCTTTTTTATCCTGAGTAATACTTGTTACAGATTTAGAGAATAAGGATTGATCTTTATTTGGAATACTTTCAATAGATTTAAATCGTTCATCCTCCTTATCATAAATATCTACACCTTGGTTAAAATAGCCCACCCAAATTCTGCTTTCATCGTCAACAAAGATGGACCATATTGAGTTGGATTTTATTCCATTGATATTTGACTTATTAAACTCAAACGATTTGACTTTTCCTTTATTATCTATTATTATGAGTCCATCGTTTTCTGTTCCACAAAAAATTGACCCATCTCTGTCTGTTTCTAAGGATAATATTCGTTTGTCTGTTATGTTAAAGATTTTAAATTCAAAATAGTTAATTGGACTTGTTGATACCTGAATTAAGCCTTCATCAGTAGTTCCAAGCCAAATACTTCCATCCAATTTAGTTAGTATGGATTCTATAGGAGTTTTAATTGTTCTAGACTGATTTAAAGTTGTGAATTTCGCATAGTCTAATTCGTGATTTGAAGAATTATACTTTAATAAACCAATGTTTGATCCAAACAAAATAGCCCCTCTAGGCGTTGTTTTTATATCGTTTATTTGAAGTTTATTTATATTATTATAGGCTGTTATTTTTACAGCTTCAGCTTTTTGACTGCTAGTATTTAACTCAAATACGCCAGATCCATGGGTTCCTATTAGTAGTGTTTTCTCTTCACTTTCTCCAACAGCTTGAACTAGATGTTTGGAATTTAAATCGTCAAGTTTAATGGGACTAAATTGATCTAACTCTCTAAGGTATAAATTTAGACCTTCATCTGTACCAACCCAAAGGTTGTTCTTTGAATCTAAATAAACAGTATTCACACTAGAATTATTCAGAGTTTTTTTATTGCCCCACTCGTGTCTATAGTTTTTTAAATCAAGCCCATTAAATGAGTATATACCATCACCTTTTGTTCCAATCCATACTATCCCTTGTTTATCCTTCACAATAGATGTAATCGCCCTTTGGCTCACGTTTTCAGCGATGGGTTTAAATTTTAAGTTATCAGTATAACTTTGCCCAAAAATCATATTTGAAATAAAAATGATCGTAATTGGTATGGTCTTGTAAAGGCTTTGAAAGGTCATCTTATTAAATTTAAATCGGTATCGTGTCTAATTTTTCATTACAAAAAAAGGGGCTAGCCAATATTAATTATATTAATTAATATAAATTTTGAATCTCATATAAATAAGGCAGCTTGCTTCAAATTTTACACACATTTCCTCAAATTTAATAAAATTTACTATGAAGTGTGAGTATGTTTGTTATATATATAAAATTAGTCATATTAAATTAATAATTTCTCAATTATAATTCTTTAAAATTATATTTTTGATTGAATTTTATATTAATTAACAAACTAATTAACTAAACATACAAACAATGAAAATCATTCTTCGATTAATTATTTTTTCGGTTTTAACTCCTTTAATCGCGTTTTCACAATCAAAAACAGTTAGCGGTACTGTTAATGATGAGTTAGGTTTGCCGCTTCCTGGGGTTACGATTCAAGTAAAGGATACCAACAATCTAGGCGCTGTTACTAACTTTGACGGAGTTTTTAAAATTTCAATTCCTTCTGAAGCTAAACAAATTATAGTGCTTTCTTATGTTGGTTATTTAACTGAAGAAGTAAATGTTTCAATAAATACAACAGTTTTAGTGAATTTACAAGTGGATACGGATCAATTGGATGAAGTAGTTGTTATTGGTTATGGAACAGTCCTTAAAAAAGATATATCAGGATCTTTATCAACAGTTATTGTTGAAGATGAAGTAGCTATCCAGTCTAGTACAATAGATCAGCTTTTACAAGGACGTGCCGCTGGTGTGCAAGTGATACAAAATGCTGGTTCTCCAGGTTCTGGAATTAGTGTAAAAATTAGAGGAACTAACAGTTTAAGAGGAAATAATGAACCTCTTTATGTTATAGACGGAGTGATTATATCTTCTGCAGGTGAAGATGTTTTGTCTATTGGATTAGGTAACGGTGGTCAAGAAACTCAAAATGGATTAAATGGAATTAATCCACGAGATATTGAGAGTATTCAGGTTCTAAAAGATGCTTCTGCAACTGCTATTTATGGTTCGAGAGGGGCTAATGGAGTTGTAATGATAACTACAAAAAAAGGTAAAAATGGTAAGGTTAAAGTAAGTGCATTTCTTACAAGTTCTGTAAGATCTATTAACAATAAATATAATGTATTAGATGGATTTGGTTATGCTAACTACGTTAATGAAATTAGAGAAAATAATGGATTTGCAAACCCTCGTTATTTAGTCGATGGACCTACTATTTACTCATTAGCAAATGGTGTTCAATCTACTGATCCTGTTGAAATTTTTAACTGGCAAGATGAGGTTTATGTAAATGGGGTTAGTCAAAAATTTGGCGCTTCGGCTTCAGGCGGTAGTGATAACGGTAACTATTATATTTCTGCAGGATTTGATGACCAAGAAGGAGTTGTTAAAAATTCTAGTTTTAAAAGTAGTGATATTCGAATCAATTTAAATCAAAAGCTAAATGACAACCTACAATTGAAAGCGCGCATGAGTGGGTTTTTAAGTACCAATGATTTTGTTCAAGGCGGAGATCGAATAGGAAATTCTAATCGAAGTTTCGTAAATCAAGCCGTAGCATTCAGACCTCTATTAGCAAATGACGATATCCCTGAAGAACAATTTCAGACAAACCCATACGCTTGGACTAATGATTTCTCAGATTTTTCTAAAGCATCTCGTTATATTGGTTCTTTAAGTCTTACTTACAAGCTTCCAATTAAAGGCTTGTCATATGAATCTAAATTTGGAGGTAATATCAGAAGTAAGGATAGAAGACGTTGGTTTGGACTTACGACTTTTGTAGGAAATGATACGGGTGGACAACTTACAAAATCAACGTTAAACTCAAAATCATATCAGTTTAATAACTTAATAAGATATAACAGAAGATTTAATAGAAAACATAGAATTAACGCGCTTTTCGGAATTACTTATGACGCAAGAAAAGTAGCAACTAGCACCTATGGAGTTGAAGATTTTATCACAACTCAATTTTCTATTGAACAACCTGCTTTTGGTCAGGTAATTAGAAGACCATTAACACTATTTAAATCTGATCAACAAATATTTTCAATTTTAGGACGATTAAACTATACTTATGATAATAAATATATTTTAACAGGTACGATTAGACGTGATGGTGTTTCAAAGTTTTCAGATGGTAACAAATATGGTGTTTTTCCATCATTTGCTTTAGCTTGGAATGCTGGAAATGAAAGTTTTGTTCAAAACCTAGATTTATTTGAAAGTTTAAAATTTAGAGGGGGATGGGGTCAAATAGGTAACCATGGTATTGGTCCTTACGGAACAATTTCTAACTATGGGGTACTAACTAGCTTGTATGGAAATGCTGATGGTGGGACTAATATTCCAGTCGCTCTATTAGGTCTTTCTAATCCTGATTTAACATGGGAAACAACTGAGCAATTAAATTTTGGTGTTGATTTTAGCACTTCAAACGATGTTTTATCAGGGACTATTGATGTATACAACAAAACAACTAAAGATTTACTTCAAAACTCCAATATCCCTCCATCATCTGGGTTTTTAAATATCTTAGTAAACAAAGGATCTATTTCCAATAAAGGAGTTGAAGTTGCTTTAAACTTCATGCCGATTTCAACAGATGATATGGAATTAAGTTTTGGAGGTAATATTTCGTTCAATAAAACAGAGATTTTAGACTTAACCCCCCAGCCACTACAAGGATTCTATGAAAATGGCACTGTAACAGATAGAAGGTTTTATTTTGGTAATGTAATTAGTCGAGGTCAATATTTTAAATCCATAGCAAATGTATTTGTTGAAGGGGAAGAATCGAGTCTCTTTTATGGTTATCAAACAGACGGTATCTATCAAACAGAGGATACTGATTTAGTTCAAGGAGCTGTGCCTGGTGACGTTAGAATTACAGACCAATTAACTGAAGATACTGATGGCGATGGTATTTTAGACTCTGGCGATGGTGTGATCGATTTAAAGGATAGAACCTTTATTGGCAACCCGAATCCAGATTTTGTGTATGGTTTTAATATTAATTTTAAATACAAAAGATTTACAGTTAGAGCTCTATTTAATGGAGTTTACGGAAATGAGATTGCAAATGGAAACTTATTGCAATTAGATAATGCTGAAGGACTAGCATTTCGAAATGTTTTACCAAGAGCCTATAACAATGCATGGAGGCCAGATAATCAATCAAACACTCATCCAAGAATTGGATATAATACAATTAATGATCTTGCCATTACAGACCGTATCATTGAAGATGGTAGCTATTTAAGGCTAAGAAACTTAACTATTCGCTATGATATTCCTGTTAAAGATTCTAGTTTGTTTAATAGTTTAAAAATTTTTATAACGGGTCAAAACTTATTCACATGGACAAATTACAGTGGGTATGACCCTGAATTATCAACTTTTAATTTCACAGGTCTTATAAATGGAGTTGATTTTAATGGCGCCCCTAACGCTCGAAATTTTTTACTAGGAGTAAACATGAGCTTTTAAATTACAAACATCAGAAGTATTAAAAACAATTATATATTATTAAATTTATAAATTATGAAAAATTTTAAAATTATATTATTAACAATTATAGCGACATTAGTTTATTCTTGTGACATTGATGAAGACCCAATATTTCTTGATCCTTCCGCTACCTATAGCGATATATCAATTGCTTCTGGGGCTTTAGATGGAATTTATCAAGGATTGACAACTTATAACTCAATGGAGCAACGTATTTTCGCAATTAATGGTTTTTCAGGATTCTTTACTACAGGAAAGCAAGGAAATAATATCAACAATGTAAACAATCAGAATTTATTCTCTTTAAAGCCAGCTTATGACAGAGATTCAGAAAATACGTGGCGAGGGATCTATTCTGTAATTGGGAGGTGTAACGGAGCTATCAATAATATAACAACTTTTGAGTCAACGACTAGCGATACAGAATTACGTTTTAATGATATTTCCGGGCAATCCTATTTTGTAAGGGCTTGGTCTTATTTTTCTTTGGTTCGTCTTTGGGGAGATATTCCATTATGGTTAACGCTTCCAGATAGTGATAACTTAAGTAAAGCCAAATCAAGTGCAAAAGAAGTTTACGCACAAATCATAGAGGATGCGCAAACAGCTACAAGCCTTATGAATGGGTCTTTTGGCGCGGGTTATCCGAAAAAGTTTGCTTCTAATATGTTGTTAGCTAAAGTCTATATGACACTAGCTACAAATCCTGATTTACAAGCGGATGGTATGACTGAAAGCGATTACTGGCAGATGGCCTATGACCAAGCTAATATTGCCTACGGTCAATATAGTTTAGTATCAGATTATAGTTCTTTGTTTACTGATGAATTTGAGAACTCTTCTGAATCAATTTTCGAACTACAAGTTAGTCAACAAGCTGCAAATTCTCAAATGGGTAGGAATTATACTCCATGGAAGTATAAATTAGGTAATCATTTTGGTTGGTTACGAGTGAGTGCAGATGTATTCCTAGACCATCAATCAACCTATCCAGATGACCCTAGACTTATAGGAACATACCTTTATGATTATGTAAGAGCGGATACTGGAGGTCCAGTTAAAGTATACCCTGCTTTTGCAAATAGAGCTACTTTTCCTAAGGCTCATCCATTTTTATTTAAGTTTACTGAAAAAGATCCAACTCATAACAATCAATTTGGAGATCAAAATGTAATTATTTATCGTTATGCTGAGCTTCTTATTATGCTGGCTGAGATTTCTAATGAACTCCAAAATGGACAACAATTAGGATTTATTACTGAAGTGTTAGATCGTGTAGGAATGTCAAATGACGCATATCTTGGAGATCAAGCTACATTTAGAGATGCTATTATGAATGAATATCGATTTGAAGTTTTAGGAGAGGGTGAAGACGCACACAATAATAGAAGACGAGGATTTGATTATTTTTTAACTCATACAATAAATAAACATAACAATAATCCAATTTTCTCTGCTAATGTAGATATACAATTAAGCACCGACCCAGCTCAAGTAATGCAACTACCAATTCCGCTTTCTGAAATTAATTCGAACGACTTAATAGACTAGTAGTTTATATCTAAGTTTGATAAAATATAAATTATTCAAAGCTATAGTGCGGGATAAATTTTTTTTCATTGAAAATCATTTATTTGATTTTAATGGTAGGTGACTTTAGGATGAGCTATGTAGCTTTGTTATGTAGGACAATAATTTAGTATATAGGTATAATATTCTTGTCTAATTATTTAATATAATTCTTTTCTAATTAAAGCTTAGTTTGATAAAGTATTAACAAAATAGATGCGTTTAAATTTTTCAATATTATTATTTTTTATATTAACACTGTCCTACTCACAAGTTAATAAAAAACCAAATATTTTATTATTATATATGGATGATTTAAGGCCTGAGTTAAACTCTTATGGCTCAAAACACATATATAGCCCTAATATTGATAGGTTAGCCGAAAAAGGTGTTCAGTTTAACGAAGCTTATGCAAATGTAGCCGTATGCGGCGCTTCACGAGCTAGTATGCTTACTGGTATATATCCTGGAAAAGATTATTTTATCGATTACAAAACCAGAGTTGATATCGAAAAAAATGATATTGTTACCATTCCAAAACTTTTAAAAAATAATGGGTATACAACTATCTCAAATGGAAAAATTTATCATTTTTTGGATGATAAATGGGACGATTGGGATGAAGTTTGGAGGCCATATGCTTTTGATAATCCCGAAGGGATTGAGCCTATCGATTGGTGGCAATCTTTATGGAAAGATTACCAAACAATAGAAAATAAAAAATTAGAAAAAATTACAGGAAAAGGCCCTGCTTTCGAAATTGCCAATGTTAAGGATAGTGTTTTGATTGACGGTCTTTTGACAAATAAAGTCATAAGAGATATTAAAAGATTAAAAAATGAATCATCACCATTTTTTTTAACGGCCGGTTTCATTTCAAATCACTTACCATTTATAGCCCCAAAGAGGTTCTGGGATATTTATGACTATGATTCTATCAAGCTCCCTTTAAATGATAGTCCTCCTGCTAATGCTCCTAATATATCCATAAGTTATAATGCAGAATTAATATATGGATACCTAGGCATTCCTAAGAAAGGGGATTTACCTGATGGTTTATCTAAAAAATTAACGCATGGTTATTATGCAACCGTATCTTACGTTGATCATCTAATTGGAAAAATAATCAATACATTAGATGAAG
Source organism: uncultured Formosa sp. (assembly GCA_913052445.1). Taxonomy (GTDB): domain Bacteria; phylum Bacteroidota; class Bacteroidia; order Flavobacteriales; family Flavobacteriaceae; genus Hel1-33-131. Next base: position 28,354 of record CAJXDP010000002.1, on the reverse strand, counting down.
AGGGGATGGCAAATAATACTATAATTGTATTAGTCTCCGATCATGGATTTAATCTTAAAGAACACTCTCAATGGGGAAAGTATACAAGTCATAGAACTTCGGGAAAAGTTCCTCTAATAATATATGATCCTAGAAATCCCTCAAAAATTAATTCTAACTCGCTTGTTGAATTGGTTGATATATATCCAACATTGTTAGAGCTTTTGGGTTTAGATAAACCAAAACATAAACTGGATGGAAAAAGTCTTGTAAATATTTTAAGAAACCCATATCATAAAAATAAAAGTCATGTTTTTATGAAAAACTCAGAAGGATATACAATTAAAACCGCTAACTACAGTTACACTGAATATCTTAACCTTAAAGACAATTGTCAATTTATTGATAACATGTTATTTGATCATAATAACGATATAAATGAAACGGTCAACATATCCAATGAAATTAAATATAAATTTATTGTCGATTCTTTAAGTAATTTATTACATAACAGTTACCAATTTAATATACATGGACTATAAAACTATTTTTTCATATTTTATTTCGATCGTAGAATTAAATATATTTTATTAAATCAAAATTTAGTGTTTAAAACTTTTATCAAATTTTTATTAATCTTTATTTCAACTGCTTGTGTATCTCAGAACCAGCTTCCCTTAATGAATGGAAATTTTGAAGCACTAGACGAAGAGACAGGTAATTTTAATTATTGGTCAAACATTCAAATCGATGGAGGTCAAGCAATTTACTCCATTTCAACTGAAAATTTAATTCCTGGAAGTAGTAAAGCTCAAAAAAGTGAGATTATATCGCTTGGGACTAACGGATGGCATGTTAAAACGCAAAGTGATTATTTGTTTGAAGTAGAAGCTGAGCAAAGTTATACTGTTCGTTTTTGGGCTAAAGTCGAAAATTCAAATTCCGCAACAATAAAAGTAGTATTTCAAGCTCCAAATGTTCCAGGAAGCTATCAAGGAAATGACATTGAAATTTCACAAGACTGGCAACAATACACTCATACCTTTACAGTCATACAAGATGCTGATGAAAATAAATTAAATTTTTGGTATATGGATTCTGATGTTACTTACTTTTTAGATGAAGTGGAGGTAGTGGCTGGCAATTCTATTTCATTCAATGATGCTATAACGTATCAAACCGTAGATGGTTTTGGTGCTGGAATTAAACGAAGGACAGAGCATTTATACACCCTCGAAGATGAGGTGCGCCAACAAATTGAGTCCTATGCCTTTGAGGAACTTGAAGCAAATATGATTCGTTTTTTTGTATATCATGATTTAGAAGACCCAAATGACAACGATGATCCTTTTTATCTTAACACTTCGGCTTTAAATTGGACCCGCTATAATAGTAATCCAGACTTTAATACCACTCGATATATAGCACAAGCCCTTAATAATGCTTTTGATTTGAGTCCCTATGGGTTTGACCACATTATCGGAAATTGTAATAGTGCCCCTGCTTGGTTAAAAACTAATAATTCACATAATAATGGTGGTACCTTAATTTCTGGAGGAGAGGATGAATTTAGTGAGTTTTTAGTAGCCTTTGTTAATGGAATGGAATCTAATTACGGAATTAATGTTACGGCTATATCACCTACTAACGAGCCTGATTATAATGTGACTTACGAATCTATGAATACAACTCCCTCTGAGTTAAGTTCTATTTTGATTAATATTAATGAACGTTTAGATAACGAGTTATTAAATAATGTCAATATACTTTCACCAGAAGGATTTAGGGTATCTTCTAGTGATCCTAACAAATCAACAACTAACTATGTCAATCAAATGTTTTTAAATCCTGATGTAATTTCATCTGTTGATATTGTGGCTACACATACTTATCAAGATACTATAAATAATAGTGAATGGACAGGACTTAAGACTGTAAGTTTAGATAAACCAATATGGGTAACCGAGGCAGGAAACCTACACAGTCCCAATTTTGATATGGCAGATGCATCATACCATATAGATCGCATTATAGATGGTTTTAATTATGGAGGCTTAACCGCTTACATGTTTCATTTATTCTACGAACAGCACGAATATCAAAACGAGGTCAATCAAGGAGACAATTATGGTTCTTCTGCATTGGTTCTTTGGGATTCTAACATGAATATTATATTGCCAAAGCGCTATTATGTGTTTAAGCATTTTACAAACCTAGTAAAGAAAGATTACCAAAGAATTCATTTAAATTCTTTTGGAAATTCCCTGAAATCTTTAGCTTTTAGGTCTCCTGATGGATCTAAAATTATTATTCAACTTTTTGCAGAAGACATTCAAAATAATTTTGATTTAGAAATTCCTTTTGGAACCACTGATGTAGAACATTTCATCACTTCAGATAATAGTATTCACAATTTTAGTAGTCAGTCAACAGATCATATAGATCTTCAAGCAAATCATATAACTATGTCAGTCGAGCCTATGACAATGCAAAGTTTGGTCTTTACTATAGATACCAGTTTAAGTACTATTTTAGACTCTCCATTTGAAAATGAAATGAAATTGAAGTTATTTCCAAATCCTGCTCAATCCAAAATTGAATTATGTTTTGAAAATTCCTATCCAAGAGAAATTAGTATATTCCAAGCTAACGGTACTGAAGTTTATAACAAAAATTTTACACCCATGAAAAGTATAGACATAGACGTAGATTTTTTGTCATCTGGTTTGTATATTTTAAAATCAACTACCCAAGGCAGCCAAGAGGTTATCAAATTTGTAATAGTAAACCAATGAAAACAAATGTATTTCTAATTCGACTATTTAGTCTTTTGTTTATTTCCTTGTGCTTTCATTCTGCAGCACAGGAAAAATCAAATAGGCCTAATTTTATTTTTTATTTAGCTGATGATCAAGATCAGTTAGATTACGGTGCCTACGGTAACCCAAAAGTTCATACACCAGCTTTAGATCAACTCGCGATGGATGGGATGAGATTTAATAACTTTTATACATCCCAATCAATCTGTGCTCCCAGCCGTTCACAAATATTTACTGGTATGTATCCTGTAAAAAATGGATGTATGGCAAATCATCTTCCTGTTAAAAAAGATTTAAAAACAGTTATAGACTATTTAAGTGTAGAGGGATATGAGGTTGTTTTGGCAGGAAAGAGTCATGTTAAACCAAATTCAGTTTTTAAATGGACTCAATATTTTGGTTCTGTAAACCATCGTTATTTGCCTTTAGACGCTATTGATACTTACTTATCTACTGTAAATAAACCTTTCTGTTTATTTGTTACTTCAGACTATCCCCATGGTCCTTACCCCAAGGATAGCAATTACACAAAAAACGATATCTACTCTCTGCCCTACAGTGGAAGTAATGTACCTAATTATAAACCAGGATATTATCAAAATATTAAAAGTGATAACACTCAGTTAGAAGCAGTATTAGAAATGGTTAATTCATATGGCTTAAAAAAGAACTCTGTATTTGTATATGCTTCTGATCATGGTATTTCAGGAAAATGGGGAGTTTCAGAGCAAGGACTCAGAATTCCTTTTGTTGTGAGGTGGCCGGGAGTTGTTGAACCAGGATCAACGTCACAAACATTACTTAGTCTTGTTGATATTTTACCTACATTTCTAGATATTATATCGGCTGAAATCCCTAAAGAAATTGACGGAAAAAGTTTTTACAAAACTCTTAAAGGAGATGAATCTAAAGTTAATGACTATGTTTTTTCATTAGCAACTAGACAAAACATACAATCTTGTAAAATATTTCCTTCTCGCGCTGTGAGAGGAATGCGATATAAGTTTATTAGAAATTACAACTCGTTTGAAGTTTATGAATCTAATTTAGGGAATAATATAGTTGTAAATTCTTTCATTAAAATAGGCGCAGAATCTTTTCCTAATGTGCCTTACGAAGAATTATATGATCTTCAAACTGACCCTTTTCAAAAAAATAACCTAATTAAAAACTCTAAATTTGACATTGTTAAGAGTCAGCTTTCTCAGGTTTTACGTGCTTGGATGGTGTCTCAAGACGATTTTCTAATTTCAAATAAGATGCCACTAATTAAGCCAACGCTTCATCCTTTGGATAGGAACTCTAAATGGAATAAAGTGTCTAAAGAAAATTTAAAGGGATTAAAGTCAAATGATTACATGAAATCACATTATTAAAGACAAACTATGAAATCTAATATTTATTCATTTTTTTTAATCCTTTTTTGTGTTAAGTCAATTAGTGTGACTGCTCAAGAGGCTACAAAAGAACCACTCAATGTAGTTTGGATCAGTTGTGAAGATGTAGGTCCTATTATGGGCGCTTATGGAGTCGATCAAATTAAGACACCAAATATTGATAAACTAGCAGCTGAAGGAGTTAGATACTCCAATGCATATTCTACAGTTGGTGTGTGTGCACCTAGTCGTTTCTCGATTATTACAAGCATGTATCCAGCGCGTTTAGGAGCACACAACATGCGCACAGGTGACTTGAACAATTATAAGACTCCAGAAAATTTAACTTTAAAAACAATAACCAATAGAGTTGATAAAGCCGGAAACCCTATTCCAGAGTATGAGGTCGTAACACCCGAAATCGTAAAACCTTTTACTCAGTATCTAAGAGCCGAAGGGTATTATTGTATTAATGATAATAAATGTGATTATCAGTTTAATGCCCCATTCACTGCTTGGGACCACACTTTAGGATCAAACTTATTTGATAAAATACCAGAAAATCAGCCTTTTTTTTATGTAAAAAACTCATATACTACTCATGAGTCAAGGATTTGGTTGCGAAAAGATAAACCACTAACTGTATTTCCTAATGAGGTTATAGTTCCTGATTATTATCCTGACATCCCCGAAGTTAGAAATGATTTAGCCATTAAATATTCCAATATTGAGGCACTTGATAAAGAAGTTGGTCAATTATTAAAAGATTTAGAAGCTAAAGACTTACTTAAGAATACAATAATCTTTTTCTGGAGTGATCACGGTGGAAACCTTTTGAGACAAAAGCGTGCTGTAGGAAACAGTGGGCTTCACGTCCCTTTAATCATTAGATACCCAAATATGTATAAAGCTGGAGACGTTGAGGATGCATTAGTCTCATTAATGGATTTAGGACCTACTGTCATGTCATTATTAGATATTGAGCCCCCTGACCATACAGACGGTCAGGCATTTGCGGGTCGATATAAAAAAGAATCCAGAGATTATATTTTTGGTTCTGCCGATAGATTTGATGAATCTACAGATATGCAGCGTTCAGTTTTAGATGGACGATTTGTTTATATTAAAAACTTCATGACAGAACTACCTCTAATTTTTAGAAATAAATACCGAGAGAAAGTTCCCATGAATAAGAAACTAATTGATATGGACATTAACGGAGAATTGAGTGGAGATGCAGCTTATATTTTTATGAAAACAAAACCTGTTGAGGAGCTTTATGATTTACGTACAGATCCCCATGAAGTTCATAATTTAGCCTTTAACCCAGCTTATGAATCGAAACTTATGGAATTAAGAACGGCCCTTTCCAAATGGCAAACAGACATCGACGATCAAGGGTTTAAACCAGAAAGTGAAATTATTAAAGGGTTTTGGCCTAATATGATTCAGCCAGTAACATCAGATGTAATGATCAAGATTAACTCAGATGGTCTTGTTCAAATGTCTTGCGACACTAATGGTGCTTCAATTGGCTATCAAACAGAAGCTATGATAGGCGATGACCGTTGGTTGTTATACACAGAACCAATTAATATTACTTTCACTCAAAAGCTAATGGCTAGAGCCATACGAATTGGATATAAAGCATCAAATATTACATCAAACTAAATTTTATTATGAATTTAATTTACAAAGTAAGTATCTTACTCATAGGAATTGTCTCATTACCTCAGACTATTATAAGTCAGGAACAATCCGAAAAACAAAATATTCTTTTCATTTCTATTGATGACTTTAGACCTAAGATCAGTTCATATGGTGAAACAAAAATGATTACTCCTAATATTGATAAATTAGCTTCTGAAGGTCTCCAGTTCAATAATGCATATACTAATATAGCTGTATGTGGTGCAAGTCGAGCAAGTTTGATGACTGGAATTCGCCCAAGCCTAAATAGGTTTAATGATTTTTCTAGTAGAGCACAGGTTGATACTCCTCAGGCCATTTCTTTAAATCAACTATTTATGGATAATGGCTATGAAACAATTTCCTATGGAAAGATTTATCACCACTCAGATGATTTTCAACAGCATTGGTCAGAAAAAGATAAGGGACAAATTCAATCTGACTTTCAGGATCCTAAATCAATAGTAAGAGTAAATAACGCAGAAAAAGGAGAGTATGGCAATAAGAATCTCACATATGAATATCCGGATGTAGATGATTATGCATACAATGATGGCAAAATAACACAAAATGCCATCTATAAATTAAAAGAATTGAAAAAAGATGATCAACCATTTTTTATGGCTGTAGGATATGTATCTCCACATTTACCTTTTATACAACCCAAAAAATACTGGGACATGTACGACCATGATTCTATACAACTAGCTGATAACAGCTACCAACCAGAGAATTCTCCGTTTATTGCCATTGAGGCTCAGCATAATTCAGCAGAGCTTAGAAAAAATTATTTAGACATTCCAGCACAAGGAAAATTAGATGATGATTTGGCACGAAATCTTATTCACGGTTATTATGCAAGTGTTAGCTACATGGATGCCCTTATAGGGGAACTTATTAAAGAGTTAGATGATTTAGGGTTAAGAGACAATACAACCATTATACTATGGAGTGACCACGGCTATTTTTTAGGAGAACATGGTTTTTGGTGCAAGCATAGTACCTTTCATGAAGCGGTTAAAATTCCATTTATCATGTCATCTCCTGGCTATGCTAAGAATCAAATCACTGACTCTTTTACAGAACTTGTAGATGTGTATCCAACGCTCTGTGAGCTTGCTAATATCACACCTCCTGATTACATTCATGGAAAAAGTTTAACCCCCGTTTTGAAAAATCCTTCAATACAATTGAAAGATGAAATATATACCCGTTACAAGCAAGGAGAGGCCGTTATTGATGCAAATTATTCTTATACAGAATTTTATCGTGGTAAAACCTATGTGGGTAATATGATGTATGATATGAAAACTGATTTGAAACAAAATATAGACATCTCAAAAATTCCAGCCAATGCAAAACTTGTAAAAATGTATAGCCAAAAATTAAAAGTGATGCGCAATTTTGTAGATAAAGACCCTATAAATTAATATTAAATTATGTTTATTTAAAACTTAAAATTATGTAAGTTCTGATTGACGAGTTATCAATTAGATCTATTTCCTCAAAATTCATACTTTTAACTCCATAGTTTTATAAATAGTATGCGAGTGTTCTTGTTTTGAGACTGTAATATAATTGACAATAAAAATGTTAAATGTCTAATTATGATTAGAAGCTGTATTTTAATAGTATTTTATTTAATCTCTTTCGGGTTAACTTCTCAAAACTTTTATGTTTCTGATGGAACAGGCTCAGATGCCAACGATGGCTCTGAATTATCCCCTTTTAAAACGATTAATAAAGCAATTTTAGAAGTTGAAGCAGGCGGAACGGTTTATGTAATGAACGGAACTTACCGAAATTCAGGTTATGGCTCTGTAAATGTTTCTACAAGTGCTAATATGAATAATCCTCATGTAGTTACGATTAATAAATCAGGAACTGAAGGAGCTTACATTACATTGAAAAATTACCAAGGGCATTCTCCCAAAATTCAGTTTGATGGCCGTGGAGGTATTGTAATTTCTAATAATATGAATTATATAGTAATTGAAGGTTTTGAAGTTGAAGGACCTTCGGCTTCAATTTCATATGATGTAGCATTTGCTGATAGAGAGTTTAAAGTTTTAGCAGCTTCAAATGAAAATGACGCCATAACTTATAACCATAGTTATTTTTCAGGGAAGGGTATTTGGGGAGGCTACGGCGCTCATCATCACATTATTATTAGAAATAATTCCGTTCACGATACTCCAGGTTCAGCAATTCGGTTTAACGATTCAGACCACATTACTATTGAATATAATGAAGTTTACAACGCTACATGGTGGACTTCATCAGCCTCTAGTGCTATTGTTTATGCTGAAACAATTGCTACAGATGGCGATAATTCAACAGCTATTAAAATGATCATGCGAGGGAATGTCGTTTACAACAATTGGAATCGAATTCCTTTTTTTGTTACTCAACTTCCAGATAATTCAGGAAATACAAATCCAAATTATGGAACAGCTGATTATAATAGTATTTTGGATGGTCAGGGACTTTATGTTACTCGAAGTGATGATGATTATGTTGGTACATTTTTATTTGAAAATAATCTTTGTGTTAACAATGGCAAAAACGGTATTAATTTCGATAATTCGTTAGGAGCCTCAGCTATTTTTCAAAATAATACTTTGTACTATAATGGTGTACATGAAATAATCCAAGATTTATCAGTTGACGATGGAAATCCTAGTCATCGTGGGCAAAAAGTAGGAGGGATTAAAGCAAATAGAGTAGTAAATGCTACGGTAGTAAATAACATAGTGGTTACAAGAGATAATTTATTCTCAGCTTTAGAGCTTCAGAATATTAGCGGATCAAGAAATGTAAGTAATAATATTTTTCTAAATGGTAAACTCCCTTCCGACGATAATGGCATTCCATATAATTATGTTTCTTGTTGTAATATGATAGATGTTGATCCGCTATTTACATCTGTTCCAATAGAAGTTAATGGAGCGATAGATATTTCACTAACAAACTTTGAACTTTCTGCTGACTCACCAGCAATTGATTCAGGTAATCCAAATTTTTCTCCGCTCAATGATATTAACGGAAACCCTCGAACTGAAAGTGACAATGATGCTGTATCGTCAACTAGCTTTGAAAACTCTACAGATGGATGGGTACCTTGGGGTGCAACAGTTTATATTAGTTCTGAGACCTCACAATCAGGAATTAGTAGTCTCTTTGTTTCTGAAAGATCAGCAAATTGGCACAGTCCAAGACTTTTTTTAGATAACTTATTAGTTGAAGGAGAAACATATACTTTTTATGTTTCAGTTAAATTGTCACCTGGGGTATCGGGAACTGCTAATTTGACTTTGAGAACTAATGTTGATGGTTCCGATCCTGTTTACACTAGTTTTTATTCAAATTCAATTCCAGTTTCAGACGAGTACTGGACAGTCCTTAGTGGAGATTACACCCATTCTTCTGAACCAGATAGCTTTTGGATTTATGTTAAAGGCCCTAGTTTGGAAGATGGAATTACAGGCAGTTTTTTTATTGATGATTTTTCTCTTGTTACACAAGGATCAGCTCCTGTAGATTTTTCAAATTCTGAGAACATAGTAGATATTGGAGCTTATGAATATATAGATCCATCCTTAACAATTAATTCTCTTAGTTTAAATTTGCAAGAGAGTTTTATCTATCCAAATCCAGCAATAAATAAAGTTACCATTTCAGGAATAAATTCTAAAACTACTATTCTTATCGTTGATCTACTCAGTAAAAAATATAACTTAACGAAAATAATTCAAATGGAGTTAAATTCAGTCTCTATTGATGTTAGTAGTCTAAAATCAGGGCTTTATTTTATTATAGTTGAAAGTGATAACAAATCAAGAACATTTAAGCTATTAAAACAGTAGTGTTCAAATAAATTAATAAAATGAAAATAAATATAACCAAATTTACCGTTACGATTATTGTATTGATAATTGTGTCTTTTTTAAGTTGTGCTAATGGATTATATAAATCAAATATTGACATAAAATTCTCTTTGAGTGATAAATATAAAGACCTGTTTTACATTGGAGCAGCCATCAATGAAGACATTATCATGGGCAGAGACTTACAGTCCGAAAATATAGTAACATCTGAATTTAACTCTGTCACTCCTGAGAATTCTTTAAAATGGATGTATGTTCAGCCATCTCCCAACAAGTTCAATTTTGTTGCTGCGGATAGGTATGTTGAATTAGGCACAAAAAACAACATGTATATTGTCGGTCATGCCTTAGTTTGGCATAACCAGCTTGCGGATTTCATGAAGAATAAGATCAGTCCTGATGAATTCAATAAACATGTAGAAACTCACATTGACAGAGTTGTTTCTAGGTACAAAGAGAGGATTGACGCATGGGACGTTGTCAATGAGGCTTTTAATGAAGATGGGTCGCTTAGAGAGTCTATTTTTAAAAAGCAGATGGGTGACAATTATATTGAAGACGTTTTTAAATTAGCTAAAAAAGCAGATCCTAACGCCGATTTGATTTATAATGACTATAATCTATATAAACCTGCTAAACGAGCTGGAGTTCTAAGAATGGTAAAAAAACTTCAAAACAATGGGACCAAGATCAGTGCAGTTGGAGTTCAAGCCCATTGGAGTTTGAAATTTCCTAGTTTAAATGAAATTGAACAAATTATACTAGATATTTCTGATTTAGATATTGATGTCATGTTTACAGAAATAGATATCACAGTATTGCCAAATCCTTGGGAATTAGTTGGAGCAGAAGTAACTCAAAATTTTGATAAATTTGAGGGGGATCCAAAAATGGACCCTTATCCAAATGGTCTTCCAGATGAGATCGAAGCTCAATTAGCAAAGCGTTATCAAGATATTTTTAAGCTATTTATTAAACATCAAGACAAAATTAGTAGAGTTACATTTTGGGGTGTAATGGATAGGCACTCTTGGCTCAATGATTGGCCAATAAAAGGACGCACTAATTATCCTCTATTATTCGATCGGAATTACCAACCAAAATCAGCCTTCAAAATGTTGTCTAACCTTGTAGATAATTAATTACTAATTTAAAGAAAAAATATGAGTTCAATTTCAGAAAAATTATCGGTTAGGGAAAAAATAGGTTATAGTTTAGGTGACCTTGCTGCTAACTTAGTTTTTCAAACTCTAATCACTTATCTGGCCTACTTTTATACCGATATCTATGGTCTAGAAGCAAATACTGCTACGGCAATTATATTTTGGGTAGGATTTATTGCTGCGTTAGGATTTAACCCTATAGTGGGGGCTATAGCCGATCGTACTCATTCTAAATGGGGTAAGTTTAGACCTTGGATTTTATGGACGGCAGTTCCTTTAGGTGTTGTGTCTGTATTGGCCTTTAGCACCCCTGACTTTGATTATCAAGGAAAAGTGACGTATGCAGTTATAACCTACACTTTACTGCTCTTGCTTTACGCGGCTAGCAACCTGCCATATTCCGCATTAAGTGGCGTTATCACGGGAGACATGAAAGAGAGAAATAGCATTTCTTCCTATCGATTTGTTGCCGTTATGTTTGCACAGTTTTTTGTCCAGGTGTTTATGCTGCCTATTATTATTTATGCTGGAGAAGGAGATAAAGCAGTAGGGATGGAGCTTGTCATGACTTGGTTAGCAGTAATAGGAACGGTAATGCTGTTAATTACTTTTGTCACCACTAAGGAGAGGATTGTTCCAACAGCCGAACAAAAATCTACTTTTGTTGAAGATATACTAGATTTAATAGAAAACAGACCATGGCTAATCATGCTTGTTTTAACGACATTAACTTTTATATCCTTAGCGATGAAGGGGGGAGCTTATGTCTATTATTTTGAGAACTATGTAGATAATACTCGTTTGACGAATTTTATAAGCCCCATTTTAGATTTTTTATCATCCGTTGGGGTTAATTTCTTTGGGAATGATCCGGTTTCAGCAGGCTTTGGACTGTTTAATGCAGGAGGTATAATATTTATGATTATAGGAATTGGATTGTCCAAATCACTGGCTGATGTATACGGCAAAAGAAATGTTTTTGGCTTCTTTTTATTTGTATCTACGTTATTTATAATTTTATTTTATTTTTTCGATAAATCATCTGTTGAACTTATGTTTGGAGCGCAAGTTTTACATGGGTTATTTTATGGAATTACCATCCCTTTATTGTGGGCTATGATTGCTGATGTTGCAGATTACTCAGAATGGAAAAATAATCGTAGAGCCACTGCTATTATTTTTTCAGCAATGATGGTTGGTTTGAAATTGGGTCTCGCTATCGGTGGTGCTTTGGTTGCAAAAATATTAGGATCCTATGGATACCTTCCCGGAATTGAAAATGGGCAAACAGAATTAGCTATACATGGAATAAAAATGTTAGTTAGTATTTATCCATCTATTCCATTTTTAATTGGAGTCGTATTGTTATTCTTCTATGAAATTAATAAAGATATGGAATCACAAATTGAAACAGATTTAAAACAACGAAGAACGAATTAGATAACCAAACATGCCAGAAGAATCAATTGATCATATTAATTTTGAGGATTTAAATAATAAAGCGCTATCAAAGCCACTTGTCAGTCATATTTATACTGCAGATCCTTCTGCTCATGTTTTTGATGGTAAAATTTATATTTACCCATCACATGATATTGATGCAGGTGAGGCTTTTGATGATTTAGGAAGTCATTTTGCTATGGAGGATTACCATGTATTATCCATGGATTCTATTGAAAGTGATGCTGTAGATAATGGAGTAGCTTTACATGTCAAAGATGTTCTATGGGCAAAACAGCAAATGTGGGCTCCAGATGCTAATGAGAAAAACGGGAATTATTACTTGTTTTTTCCAGCCAAGGATTATGAAGGAGTTTTTCGAATAGGTGTAGCCATCAGCAATTCTCCAACAGGTCCATTTAAGGCTCAGTTAGAGGCTATTAAAGGAAGTTTTTCTATAGATCCAGCGGTTTTTAAAGACGATAATGAGGACTATTACATGTATTTTGGTGGGCTTTGGGGTGGTCAATTACAGCGTTGGAGGACAGGTGTGTTTAATGCATCTCAACCGGACAGTCCTACAGCATTTATTCCCGATGCTAATGACCCTGCCTTGTTACCATTTGTAGCTAAGATGTCAGACAATTTGTTGGAATTTACTGAAGAGCCAAAGGAACTTCAAATTCTAGACGAGAATGGACAACTATTAAAGTCTGGAGATACAGACCGACGATTTTTTGAAGCCGCCTGGATGCATAAACACAAAGGCAAGTATTATTTCTCGTATTCAACAGGAGACACACATTTTATTTGTTACGCGATAGGGGATAACCCTTATGGACCATTTACTTATATGGGACGTATTTTAAATCCTGTTGTCGGTTGGACTTCTCACCATTCTGTTTGTGATGTAGATGGAAAAACCTATTTATTTTACCATGACTCGTCTCTTTCAAAAGGCGTAACTCATTTACGATCTGTAAAGGTTGCTAAGATATCATACAGATCAGACGGTTCTATAGTTACTTTAAACCCCTATTAATCATGTTTTTAAATTTTTATTTAGTGAAATTTAAACCTATATTTAAACTTGTAATACTTTTAGGAGTCCTAATTTATATAACTAAGCAATGAATCAAACAGATCTTGTACATCTATATTGGCGCGCTGGATTTGGAGCTAAACCTTCACTGATTGCTGATTCTAAAAAGCTAAGCAAGATAAATACCGTTAACGGATTATTTTATACTTCCAAAAAAACAGAAACAATTAAATTAGATTTATCTGATTTTGGAGATTACTTTAATACTCCATACAATAAGCTAAGGAAAAATTTAGGAGATGCAGAATCTCGAAAATTAAGACAGAAAAGTCAAAAAAAAGTTAGAGAATTAAACTTTATATGGCTTAATAAAATGGCAAGCTCTGAGCAGGTTCTTAGAGAAAAAATGACTTTATTTTGGGCTAATATATTTGTTTGTAAGGATACTCACATCCTTCATGTTCTAAAATTTAATAACACACTACGCACGTATGCTTTAGGGAATTTTGTGGATTTTGTCAAAGCAATCTCTAGGTCTGCTTCGATGCTCAAATACCTTAACAATAACCGAAATTTTAAGAAAAAACCAAATGAGAATTTTGCTCGTGAACTCATGGAGCTATTTACTCTAGGTATTGGGAATTATACTGAGTCTGATATTAAAGAAGCGGCAAGAGCATTCACTGGCTGGAGTTTCAAACCAAATGGCGACTATGTATTAAGAGTTTCCAAACATGACACGGATTCTAAAACTTTTTTAGCAGAAAACGGGAATTTTGGAGGCGATGAAATTATAGATATTATTACAAAACAACGGGCTTGCGCAAAGTTTATATGCTCTAAAGTATATCGCTATTTTGTTAATCCTATTGAAGACATCGATCATATTGAAGAACTAACAACTGTGTTTTATAAAGATTACAACATAGAAAAATTAATGCGTTATTTGTTTATGACTGACTGGTTCTATGATGATAAAAATATTGGGGTGAAAATCAAATCTCCTATTGAGCTAATGGTTGGAATGCAAAAAGTGGTTCCTTCTTTGTTTAAGAAACAAAATCAGGTCATATACCTTCAAAAAATGATGGGTCAAATACTTTTGTATCCTGTTAATGTAGCCGGTTGGAAAGGAGATCGCTATTGGATTGATTCGAACTCATTAATGTTCCGTTTAAAACTACCTGCTTTAGTATTTAGTAATGGTCAAATTAGTTTGATGTCCAAGGGAGAGTTTGAAGATACCTTCAAAGAATTTTACAAGAATAAAAAGCAACGGTTTTCAGTGGATGACAATGAGCGTGCATATTTTGAAACGCATTATTCTAAATGGTCTTTTAATGAATTAAGTGAAATATTAGTTGTCCCTCGAATTGATGTGGATACTAGTAAAATGTTAAAAGCTTACCAGTCTCAAAATTCATTTCAATATTGTATTCAACTAATGTCCATTCCTGAATACCAATTGTGTTAATTCAATAGATTATGAAAAGAAGAGATTTTTTAATTAAAAGTTCGATGGCGAGTAGTGTGGTACTCGTTCCAAGTTTCATGAAAGCTTTTGAAAGCTTAGACCCTCGATTGTTCGGATATAAAAAACTGGTAGTTATTCAGTTGTCAGGTGGGAATGATGGTCTAAATACATTGATTCCTTACAGAAATGATTTGTACTACAGTAATCGTCCAGGGATATCAATACCCAAAAACAGACTTATTGATATGAACGGAGAGCTAGGTCTTAATGAAAACCTATCCCCCTTAAAAGCGTTGTATGATAAAGGGTATTTATCAATTATCAATAACGTGGGATATCCAAACCCCAATAGATCTCATTCTAGGTCTACAGACATATGGCATACAGCCAGTAATGCCTCAGAGTATTTAGATTCTGGATGGATGGGACGCTATATTGATCAGTATGGAAAAAAACCTTATACTGGAATTGAAGTAGACGACTCTTTATCACTAATTCTTAAGGGAAGAACTATTAATGGGGTGGCAACCAAAGATGCTAAAAAGATGTTTAACAATGCAAAAACGCCCTTCTTTAGTAAAGTACTTGAAACCCAAACCGAGATGCATTTAAGTGAACACAACCTTGGGTATTTATATAAAACAATGGTTGGCGCTAAGTCTTCTGCTAAGTATATTTACGAAACTAGTAAGACATCAAATAGCACAAAGTCTTATCCGAACAATCCGTTTGCAAAACAATTAAAAACTACAGCAGAATTTATTAATTCTAAGCTTGAAACCAAAGTATATTACGTTTCTATGGGGGGATTCGATACCCATGCAAATCAAGCCAATAGACAATCGCGATTACTCAAGACGTATAGTGAGGCAATGGATGTTTTTGTGAAAGACTTGGAAGCTTCTGATTCCTTTAAAGATACATTGATACTAACCTTTTCTGAATTTGGAAGGCGTGTTCAACAAAATGCAGCTGGCGGTACAGATCATGGCGCTGCAAATAATCTTTTTGTGATTGGAAAAAACCTTAAGAAACCAGGGCTGTATAACGATAGTCCGGATTTAATGAATTTAGATAAAAATGGAGATCTGAAGTATACTATTGACTTTAGAAGTGTGTATGCGACTTTATTAGATCAATGGCTTGATGCGAGCCACTCAAAAGTGTTAGGGAGCTCTTTTGAAACTCTTGATTTTATATAATTCATAGATTTTGATTTTTAAATTTATTTTAGCTTCATTTTTTTTAGTGTTTGCTTCATCTGTTTTACTTTGTAAGCCATATTTAAAATATTTTTGATTAATGCCAATAAAGATTTATGCATACTAAATACAATATAGGATTTGATATAGGAAGTTCTTCTGTGAAAGTGGCCTTAGTTGACGCCGAAACTGGTAAAAATGTACTAAGCCTTCATGAGCCTCCTCACGAAATGTCTATCATTTCAGAACAGAATGATTGGGCAGAACAAAACCCTAATGATTGGTGGGACTATATTTGTGCTGCAACCAAAAGAGTGATTAGAGAGTCTAAAATTGATGCCTCTAAAATTGATGCGGTTGGAATATCTTACCAGATGCATGGGCTAGTAGTTTTAGACAAAAGTGGAACACCACTTAGAAATTCAATTATTTGGTGTGACAGTCGAGCGATACAAATTGGAAATACTGCTTTTGAAGTTAATGGACCTGAAAAATGTGTAGAGCACCTTCTTAACTCTCCAGGTAATTTTACTGCTTCAAAATTAAAATGGGTTAAAGAACATGAGCCTGAACTCTATGCAAAAATTCATAAATTTATGTTGCCGGGGGATTATATAGCTTACAAGCTAACAGCTCAAATGAATACTACCAAAAATGGGTTGTCTGAAGGCATACTATGGGATTATAAAACAGATACAATTGCTCAATGGCTTTTAGATTACTATGGAGTCGATTCGAACTTATTACCAGAGATTGTAGCTAATTTCACTACACAAGGGACTGTTACTAAAACAGCTGCTTCTCAAACAGGGTTACCTGAAGGGATACCAATTACTTATAGAGCTGGTGATCAACCTAATAATGCCTTATCATTAAACATCTTAAGAAATGGAGAAGTTGCAGTCACAGGCGGAACCTCAGGAGTTATTTATGCAGTAACTAATAATACCAACTCAAAGGAGGTTTCTAGAATCAATAATTTTGCACATGTCAACTATAATGCCGCGATGCCTTCGGTTGGTAAGTTGTTGTGTATTAATGGTGCCGGGATTATGTACCGATGGCTTCGAAACCAAAGTGGTGACGATTCATATGAAGTAATGAACATCCAGGCCGGAAAAGTTGATATTGGATCTGACGGGCTTTCAATCATTCCTTTTGGAAATGGTGCAGAACGTATGTTAGACAATAAAAACATAGGGACTCAATTTTGTAATATTAACTTAAACAAACATAGCAAAGGACATTTATACAGAGCGGCCCTCGAAGGGATTGCTTTTTCTTTTGTTTACGGAATGGAGATTTTGAAAAATGACAACGCAGTAATTAACGTCATAAGAGCTGGTAATGACAACTTATTTAGATCTGAAATATTTTCAAATACACTTGCTACTCTTATTGGTCACGAAATTGAAATATATAATACTACAGGCGCTGTCGGGGCTGCAAGAGCAGCTGGTCTTTTAGACGGAGATTTTGATAAATTTGGAAAAAATATCACTGATAATGATCATGTAATGACCTTCGTGCCGTTAGAAAATAAAGTCCCCTACTTAGAGGCATACCAAATATGGAAAAACGAATTAGAAATTTTATTAAAAAATAAATTATGAGTTCATCATCATCAAAAGAATACTTTAAAGGAATTGATCCTATTAAATTTGAAGGAAAAGAGTCTGACAATCCTTTAGCATTTAAATATTACAATCCAAGTCAAATAGTTGCCGGGAAAACAATGCGTGAACACTTTAAGTTCGCCATCGCTTATTGGCATACATTCTGCGGGCAAGGATCAGATCCATTTGGTCCAGGAACTCAGCGTTTTGCATGGGACCAATCTTCAGACCCTATTCAAGCAGCTAAAGATAAAGCAGATGCTGCCTTTGAGTTCATTGGAAAAATGAGCTTTGATTATTTTTGTTTTCACGATTATGATTTAGTGCAAGAAGCGCCAACATTTGCGGAGTCTGAAAAAAGATTAGCTACGATTGTTGATTATATCAAGCAGAAAAAAGTGGAAACAGGAACTAAGCTGCTCTGGGGAACTGCAAATTGTTTTTCAAACCCTCGTTACATGAATGGTGCGTCTAC
Organism: uncultured Formosa sp.; assembly: GCA_913052445.1. Classification (GTDB taxonomy): domain Bacteria; phylum Bacteroidota; class Bacteroidia; order Flavobacteriales; family Flavobacteriaceae; genus Hel1-33-131. The sequence goes on along the minus strand of CAJXDP010000002.1, from coordinate 10,192 downwards.
GAATCCAGATTTTAATGTCATGGCAAGAGCAGGTGGACAGATAAAACTTGCATTAGATGCTACAATCGCTTTAAAAGGAGAAAATTATGTGTTTTGGGGGGGGCGTGAAGGCTACATGTCATTATTAAACACAGACATGGGTCGAGAATTAGACCACATGGGACGGTTTTTAGCTACTGCAAGAGATTATGCAAGATCACAAGGCTTTAAAGGAAATTTCTTTATTGAGCCTAAGCCAATGGAGCCCATGAAGCATCAATATGATTTTGATTCTGCAACAGCTATTGGTTTTTTGAAAGAATACGGCTTAGAGAATGATTTTAAAATTAATATTGAAGTAAACCATGCAACACTGGCCCAACACACAATGCAACATGAGCTGGCTGTCGCTGCTAAAGCAGGGATGTTAGGAAGTATAGATGCCAATCGAGGAGATTATCAGAACGGATGGGATACTGATCAGTTTCCTAATAATATTCAAGAAACAACTGAAGCAATGCTTGTATTCCTTGAAGCTGGAGGTCTTAAGGGTGGTGGAGTTAACTTTGATGCTAAAATTAGAAGAAATTCAACCGACTTAGATGATGTATTTCATGCCCATATTGGAGGGGCTGATACTTTTGCCAGAGCTTTAATTACAGCAGATAAAATAATGACTTCTTCTTCATATAACTCTCTCAGAGAACAGCGGTATAGTACATTTGATAGCGGAAAAGGAAAGGATTTTGAAGCAGGAAAGTTAGATTTAAATGACCTCTATAAAATTGCCATGGAAAATGGTGAATTAACTCTTCAAAGTGGAAAGCAAGAGTTGTTTGAAAATATAATTAATCAATACATATAATAATATTTAAAGTTAATTATGAATCAACTATTTTTAGCAATTAAGTCCGTTTTAGAAAGTTTAGATTGGATAGTTCTTGGGATTTATTTTTTAGCGTTAATAGGCGTTGCTGTTTGGGTTGTTTTACAGAAAAATAATACAACTGAAGATTATTTTCTAGCTGGAAGAAATGTAGGCTGGTTTGTAATTGGTGCTTCTATTTTTGCATCAAATATTGGGTCGGAGCATGTAGTCGGATTAGCAGGAACCGGATTTGAATCTGGGACTCCAATGGCGCACTACGAATTACACGCTTGGATAGTTCTATTATTGGGTTGGTTGTTTTTGCCTTTTTATATTAGAAGTGGTGCCTTCACGATGCCCGAGTTTTTAGAAAAGCGGTTTGATAGTCGCTCGCGCTGGTTTTTGTCGCTATTTTCTTTAGTTGCCTATGTTCTTACTAAAGTGTCTGTTACAATTTATGCTGGTGGTATAGTGGTATCAGAATTACTTGGAATTCCATTTTGGTATGGGGCTATTGGCATTGTCATATTCACTGGTATATACACCGTAATAGGAGGGATGAAAGCAGTGATTTACACTGAGACCTTACAGACTGTAATTTTGATTTTAGGATCGGTTTGTATTACCTATTTAGGTCTCCAAGAAGTTGGTGGATGGACTCAATTGCGCGAAACCGTAATCGCTGTCAGCCCTGACCATTTTAATATGTGGCGTCCAATGAATGACCCTGATTTTCCTTGGACTGGCTTATTATTTGGAGGTACTATTGTTGGTATTTGGTATTGGTGTACAGATCAATACATTGTTCAAAGAACTTTAGCAGCAAATAATATTAAAATAGGGCGTCGAGGAGCTATTTTCGGCGCTTATTTAAAATTGTTACCTATATTAATTTTTCTAGTGCCTGGTATTATTGCCTTCGCATTATCAATTCAAAATCCTGAGGTTTTTGCAATTGATAAAGCAGATAAAGCTTTTCCAATGTTAGTTAAATATTTATTACCAGTAGGATTAAAGGGTTTAGTAGCTGGAGGTTTGATGGCAGCATTAATGAGTTCTCTTGCTTCAGTTTTTAATTCTTGCTCTACGATATTCACTATCGATATTTATCAAAAATTAAAACCCAATAAATCAGATAAGGAATTACTTAATACAGGAAGAATAGCAACTATTTTCATTGTTGTTTTGGGTATTATATGGATTCCAATTATGGAAAAGATAGGTGGAGGTGTAATGTATCAATATCTACAAAATGTCCAATCTTATATAGCACCTCCAGTTACCGCAGTGTTTTTATTAGGAATTATTTGGAAACGAGTAAATTCACAAGCAGCAATTACTACCCTTTTAGCAGGTTTAGTTTTATTGATTATGCGCTTAGGATCAGAAATTTACTATCAGTCAGAAATTATTTCTAATGAGGCGGTTAATAGTGTTTGGTTTACATTTGCAACAATTAATTTCTCTCATATGGCCATCTTTATGTTTGTATTTTCTGTTATGCTCTGTATCTCAATCAGTTTATTGACTACAGCTCCTAATTATAAAACAATTATTGGATTGTCTTATGGAACACTTTCAGAAAAACAGAAGCTTGATAATAAAAACAGTTATGACCGAATAGATGTAGTTCTTTCTGTTCTACTAGTGTTATTAGTAATTGGAATTTTAAGCTATTTTACAACATAGATTAAACTCATTATGAGTTTTTTGTCTAAAAATTAAACTTAAATATATTATTTCCAGAAATATGGGATTTTTTCCAACGTTTTTAATTAAATGATTTAATTATGTATAGACACAAAACTAATTTATTTGAAAAATTAAAGCCAATATTAATATTGAGTCTATTATTGAGTTCATCATTTATTTTTTCTCAATCTAAGATAAATATCTCTGGATTTGTATATGATGAATATGCTTATCCGATTCCTTACAGTTCAATTGGCATCATAAAAAAGAATATTGGTGCTAGTTCAACTGAAGAAGGGAGTTTTAGTTTTTTTGTTTCTAAAAATGAATTGATGGATACGCTTGAGATTTCATCAATAGGATATGAGACATTCAAAATTATTATTAATGATTTTATTAATTTATCAGATAAAAAAATTATTCTAAAAGAGAAAATAACAGAGTTAAAAGAGGTGTCTGTTAAAAGTTCAAAGACTATTGTTAAAAGTGCGCTTAAAAAGCTTAAGTCAAATACTTTAAGCTCCAAACATACACTTGGGATGCTTTACCGACGTTGGTCTGTGGAAGACAAAATCTGCAGGTTTTTTATTGAACAGTATATTGATGTAGTAGATAGGGGACCTTCGTCTTTCGTAAATGGATTTAAGATACGTCATAACCGAACCTCTTCTGATTATAGGTTTGTTAAAAATTTACAATCAAAGCATTCATTATTCTATATGCAGTGGACTAATTCTTTGCGAAAAGGAATATCCTTGGGCGCCTTTAAATGGAAAAAAATAAAGGATACTAATTACGAAAATGAAGGAGTTGTAGTCATTAAAGGAACCAAAAAAAATGGAGATTTTATAACTTTATATATAGGGTTCGACACTTTTAAAATATATAGATTAGAAAAGTTTACTAAGAATGATAATGGATCCACTATGGATGCCATTTATGTTTATAAAAATAACAATCAAAATAAGCTATTTCTGAGTTATCACAAAAGAGAGTATTCTTTTTATGTAAAAATGCCTGATCATATTAAAAGAATTTTAATACAAACAGGGAAAAAGTCAAAACCATATGTGCCAGCTGCTTACAGGCATGAGGTTTTTGTTTTGAATCTAGATAATAACTCTAAGAGTGCTAAGTCTACAGGAGACGAATCGAATCAAAGGGATATGACTTTATACAAATTAGACTATGATCAAAATTTTTGGGATAATTTAAGTTTGCCGCCAGAAACCAAATTTTATAAAAAAAATATAGAAGAGCTCGAAGGATTATTTGATGTTCCAATAGAAACACAGTTTAAGTTTTCAAATTTTAATTAAACTTTTATTTTAATCAAATCTATAATAAATCACTTTTAGGTTTAAAATGCTTGACAATGAAAAAACATATGCACATATTAATCTACTTTGTTTTTTTTGTAACTTTTTTAAATGCACAAAAATCACAAAAGGTTTCTAATTCAAAACAGCCAAATTTTTTATTTGTGTTAGTTGATGATCAACCTTTTGATGCTGTTGGTTTCTCAGGACGTTATCCATTTTTAAAAACTCCAAATATTGACCGTCTTAAAAATGAAGGGGCTAACGTAGAAAACTTCTTTGTTACTCAATCTATATGTTCCCCTTCTCGTGCTAGTTTTTTAACTGGAACCTATCCTCATATTCACGGAGTTAATCAGAACAATCGCCATGTAGATCCTAAATGGGACGAATTTGCTCCTTATTCAATTCATTTGCAGGCCTCGGGGTATCAAACTGCGCATGTAGGTAAGATTCATATGGCACATTTAAAGGGAGAAGATCATATAAGACCTGGTTTTGATTATTGGTTTAGCTTTATTGGTCAAGGGGAATATTTTGATCCAAATGTCAATGAAAATGGAAATGAATATCTAGAAAATGGTTATATGACAGATATTTTAACAGATAAAGCTGTTTCATGGCTAAAAGAAAAACGAGATCCAAGCAAACCATTTAGTTTAAATCTTTGGCATAAAGCTGTACATCAGCCTCATTTACCTGCTCCAAGACATACCAGTTTATATAATGATGAGGAATTGCCAACTCCGCCTTATAATACCCATAAAGAAACATTTAAAGGGAAGCCAAGGTGGCAACGAAAAAAAACCTTTGGGTTTGATTGGAAAAAAAACCTTCCAATCCCTAAAGAGTTGCCGGAAATGGAGTGGCCTATCAACTATGATAAGAGTATGGATCTTTTACGTTGTTTAGCAGCTATTGACGAATCCCTAGGAACTGTTTTAGCTACCTTAGAAGAAATTGGAGAGCTAGATAATACAGTAATTATTTATAGTAGTGATAATGGTTATTTTATGGGCGAACATACTTTTTTAGATAAGCGATTAGCTTATGAAAGTTCTATGCGTGTTCCAATGCTTATTCGTTATCCAAAATTAATAAAGAAAAATACAGAAATAAAAGAGCAATGCTTAAATATTGATTTAGCCCCAACAATTTTAAATTTAGCTGGAATAAAAATACCTTCATACATGCAGGGTGAGTCTATGGTTAATCTATTAAAAGGTAGAAAGGAAAATAACTGGCGAAAATCATTTTTGTTCGAGTATTATTTAGACACTTATTGGCCTTATGCAGGGCCAAATCAAATCGCAGTAAGGACGGAAAATTATAAGTTTGTAGACTCTTTTTTGAAAAATGATATTGACGAATTATATAATCTTATAACAGATCCTGGAGAGATGGATAATTTAATTAATAATTCTAATTATGATGTTATAGAACAAGATCTTAGACTTCAAGCGACATTATTAAAAAAACAATATAAGTACAATCCGAATAGAGATTGGTGGTTGAAACAGGTAATGAAATCAAAGGGAAAGAATAAACATTAACAATTTAATATTAAAAACTTTAAATGAGAACTAACCATCGATTGTCCATCTTAACTTTATTGCTTGCATCTGTATTTTATAGTTGTAAATCATCTTCTTTAAAATTGAATCAAAAGTCCCCTAACTTTATTTTTATTTTAGCTGACGATCAGGGTTGGAATGGTACTTCAGTTCAAATGATGGATAATGAAATATTTTCTAAAAGTGATTATCACCAAACTCCCAATATCGAGATTTTATCAAATAGTGGTATGCGCTTTTCTTCTGCTTATGCTAGTGCTCCTGTTTGTTCACCATCTCGCTACAGTATTCAATTTGGACAATCTCCAGCTCGGCTTAAAATGATCAGAGTTGGCATGAATACAAGTCATATTAATCATCAAACAGAGATTACAATCCCTAAGTTATTAAAATCAATAAACCCTAACTACACTGCTGCTCATTTTGGTAAATGGGGAATAGATGTCGACCCATCAGAACTTGGTTATGACCAAAGTGACGGAGTTACAGGAAATAAAGATGGCGGTTTTAATTACAAATCAAATAAACAAAAATGGAAAAATACAATTTCAGATGATCCCAAAAAAATATTTAGTACCACTCAAAGTGCTATTAATTTCATTGAAAGTCAAGCAAAATCTGAAACGCCTTTTTTCTTACAAGTTTCTCATTATGCTGTTCATTCAGATATCATGATGAGAAGAGAAACACTAGAAAAATACAAACATATAGAAAAAGGTGTGTATCAAAAACATCTTGGATTTGCCGCTATGACAGAGGACCTAGACAGTGGAGTCGGTTTGTTATTAGATCGTGTTAGAGAATTAGGGTTAGAGAGTAATACCTATATTATTTATACTTCAGACAATGGTGCTGTCCCAATAATGCCTCCTAAGTCTTTTTACAAAAATAGCTCAAATTTCCCTTTGAGTAGAGGTAAGTGGGATGCCTTGGAAGGCGGTATTCGAGTTCCTTTTATAATTAGTGGGCCAAATATAATGCCGGGGTCAGAGTCCAAAACTCCAATTACTTTTTCAGACTTATTACCAACTATAGTAGACTTAGCAGGCAATAAAAACCTCAAGCAAACTAATTTAGATGGAGGAAGTTTTAAATACATACTTACTAATAATGGAGTAGGCGCTGTAAAACGTTTTTTCGAAGGTATTGTATTTCATGTGCCATACGAAAATGGAATCGCCTTAAAAAGAGCACATTCAGCTATTATAATTAAAGATTATAAGTTGATAAAATTTCATGACACTAATGAGCTCTTACTATTTAACTTATCAAAAGATCTGGAAGAAAATAAGAATTTAGCTATTATATTCCCTGAAAAGCTAAAGATACTAGAAGATGCTTTAGATTCTTATTTAAAAAAAGTTAAAGCACCTAGATGGCAACCAGGAATAAACTGGAAAAATAAGCCTATTGGAAAATTTAATTCTTATCATTAATTAATATAAACGCCAGAAATGTACCAATTTAATAAGTTTCTTTTTTGGATTGTAATTTTAATTCCAATCTTTAGTCACAGTCAAAACAATACAAATAATATAAAGCCACCCAATATTATTTTTATTTTTTCAGATGACCATGCAACCAATGCTATATCAGCTTATGGCGGTCTTTTTACAGATTTGGCTCCGACACCTAATATAGACCGTATCGCAAATGAAGGAGCATTACTTAAGAATGTCTTGTGTACAAATGCAATATGTGGTCCTAGTAGAGCGGCGATTTTAACTGGGAAGTATAGTCACATCAATGGCTATTATAAAAATTATAAAGGTGGAGTTTTTGATAACCAACAATGGACATACCCACAAGCTTTACAGCAATCAGGATACCAGACAGCCCTTGTTGGTAAATGGCATCTAGCATCAGAACCTGTAGGTTTTGATTACTATAAATATCATATTTCCAGGGGTGAACAAGGGCTTTATTGGGACCCTATATATAATGATAATGGTAATAATACGAAAGAAAAGGGCTATGCAACAAATTTAACAACGGATTTTGCTATTGACTGGCTTCAAGGAAGGGACGATAATGAACCATTTTGTTTATTATTACAATATAAGGCACCACATCGAGAGTGGTCTCCAGATACCAAATATGAAGAATTATGGGATGAGATAGAAATGCCTTATCCATTAACCTTCAATGACAATTATGAAGGTAGAGAACTTACTGCTGGGGATACTGAGATGACGATGGACTATTTTAACAGACAAGACATGAAAATGACTCCCCCTGACTCATTGTCTAAGAAAAAAAGAAGAGAATGGCTTCAATTTGGTTTTAAACCTGGCGAAATTGTTACTCCTTCAAATAATTTAAATTCTAAAGAAGTTCGTAAATGGAAATATCAAAAATACATCAAAGATTATCTAGCAACAATTAAATCGGTTGATGATAATATAGGTAGGGTTTTAGAGTATCTAAAAGTTAACGGGTTGGAAGAAAATACTATAGTTGTTTATAGTTCAGATCAAGGTTTTTTCTTAGGAGAACATGGGTTTTTCGATAAACGATTTATGTATGAAGAGTCTTTGAAAATGCCTTTTGTTATTAGATATCCTGGAATAATTAAACCTGGAACAGTTGTAGATGATATAATTTCAAATATAGATTTTGCACCTACCTTATTGGACATGGCAGGGGTTTTTATTCCAGAAAACATACAAGGCAATAGTTTTTTTCAAAACCTTAAAGACGAAACTTCTAATGATTGGCGACAATCTATGTATTACCATTACTATGAATATCCATATTATCATCGTGTACAACCGCATTATGGAATTCGAAATCAGCGTTACAAACTAATGCATTTCTATTACAATATAGATACATGGGAATTTTATGACCTTCAAAATGATCCATCTGAAATAAATAATTTAATTAACAATCCTAGTTATGCATCAACAATTAACCGTCTAAAATCTGAGTTGAATCAGTTAAAGAAAAGCTATGGAAACAATATGTCTGTTGAAGAGTTAAGATATATTTCAGATACTGACTTTGGAGGTTTAGAGTCAAAGAAAAAACAAATTCAAAAACAATAAAAAAGAAAATTCCGAAACTGAAATTAAAAAATCATCATATGAAGTTATTAAAGTTTAGTTTTCTAATCCTATTATTTATATCCATTACCGGTTCAAAGCCCAATAGACAGTCTAATAAAATGAATGTATTATTCATTATAGCAGATGATTTAAACTGTGCTCTTGGTGCTTACGGTGACCCATTAGCAATTACACCAAATATTGACAGACTCGCTAAAGAAGGCCTTCTTTTTGACAATACACATGTTCAATACCCGCTATGTGGTCCCTCCAGAGTTTCTTTTATGACCGGACTGTATCCAGACCAGACAAAATCAAAAAAATTAAGATTGTATGTGCGTCAAACCATTCCAAATGTTACCACACTTGGGCAAAAATTTAGAATGGAGAATTACCACTCAGTACGCGTTGGAAAAATTTATCATTATCATAATCCTAGAGATATTGGAACAGCCGGTCATGATGATTCATATTCCTGGGATCGGACGGTAAATCCATATGGACGTGATAAAATAGAAGAATATAAATTAATCGGCTTAAAGCCTAAACTAGATGGAGGAACTTTGAGTTGGTTGCAGGCAGACGGTAATGACGAAGAGCAAACAGATGGAATTGGGGCTACAGAAACTATCAACTTTTTAGATGAGTTTTCTCAAAGTGGTGAGAATTTCTTTTTAGCATTTGGACTTTACAGGCCTCACGTTCCCTTTGTTGCTCCAAAAAAATATTTTGATTTATATGATAGCGCTGACTTTACTGTGCCACAAAGTATAGATGGTTACTTAAATACAATTCCTGAACCTGCAGCAATATCTGTGCGTCGTAAAAAAGAACAGGTAGATTTAGACCCTGATTTAGCCAAAGAGATTAAACTTGCTTACTATGCAACTACCAGTTTTATGGATGCACAAATTGGACGTGTATTAGATAAATTGAAAGCTTCTGGTCTTGATAAAAATACCATTATAGTATTTACATCCGATCACGGTTATCACCTTGGTGAACATGGTCATTGGCAAAAGCAAACGCTTTTTGATGACGCGACCAGAGTTCCATTGATTATTTCTGGACCTGGCGTTACAACTACGAATGAAGTTGTAAAATCACCTGTTGAATTGATAGATTTATATCCTACGATTATGGATGTGGTTAACTTCCAAATCCCCTCTTTTGTTAGTGGTAAAAGTCTAGTGCCTTATTTTAAAAATTCTAAGTTGACTATTCGAAATAGTGCTTTAACAGAACTTCAAGTAAACATTAAAAATAGAAAAGCTCAGGGTTATGGAATCAATACTAATCGTTATCGATTTAACCAATGGCACGATAAAGGAGTTTACAGTTACGAACTATACGACCACAAATTTGATGATGCAGAGCTAGAAAATTTAGCTAATTTTCCAAAGTATAAATCAATCAAAGATTCGCTTCTAACTGTTTTAGAGTCTCGTATTTCAGAAGCCAATATGGTACCCATTGGCCTGGGTAAACAGATTAATAATGCGATTCCTATGTTTGAGCCTAAACGGTTTTTTCCTAAATCTAAATAAAAAGCCTTTGCGGTTGTTTTTAAATAATACTTCCAATCTAATAATAATCCAAAATATATTAAAATTGTCCATAAAGTTTGCAAAGGCTTATAATGAATGACTAATTCAGGAATTTATTAATTATATCTCTAATTTCTTTATTGCTTGAACTAACTTCTAAACCAAA
>CAJXDP010000001.1 GCA_913052445.1 uncultured Formosa sp. | reverse complement strand
GGACCTTAATATTTTTATGCGAACCTCTTTACAGAACTTATTCAGCTGAAGGAATCCCTTTATTTTTTGCAAATTATTTAACTAAGGTAAACGGGTCAGTCTTTACGATCTTTCCATGGTTTGGATATATGACCTTTGGCGCCTTTATTGCCACTTTGTTTAATAGATACTTAGGAAAACCTAAATTTAAAACTATTATAGTCACAGGGTTTTTTGTTGCAGGAATATTACTCGTTTACCAATCAACAAATTTGTTGCTATGGCTATCAACTGTTTTTGAATACAGCTTATTTTCAGAAGTTGCTAATTTCAACTATTTATTTATTCGACTTGGAAATGTATTAATGATTTTCGGATTTTTTTATGCAATAGAAATCTATTTGAAACACCCAACAATATTAAAAATTGGACAAAGAACTTTATCTATTTATGTGATACATTTTGTATTACTCTACGGCAGTTTTACTGGATTGGGACTTAACCAAATCCTGGGTAAAAACCTGACTCCTTTTGAAGCTGTTTTTGGTGCTATTTGTTTTCTTATTGCTGTAAGCCTGGTTTCAATTTATCTAATTAAAGCTAACACTAACATGTATAAACACATTATAGATAGATTACATTACTTAAAATCCCTTATAAAGTCTTTAAATAATTAAGCACATTTGATTCTATTCGTTGTTGGATATTGGAGACATCCGCTTTTTTAAAAGATTCTCCCATAATATTTTCATATAGTTCTATATAACGATCGCTTACTGTTTTTATATACTCATCGTTCATATGTGGAGTAGATTGCCCATCTAGTCCTTGAAAATCATTACTAATAAGCCATTGTCGAACAAATTCTTTAGAGAGTTGTTTTTGTGGCTCATTTGCTGTTTGAAGCGCTTCATAACCTTCTGCATAAAAGTAACGAGATGAATCAGGGGTATGAATTTCGTCAATTAAAACAATTTCACCCTCTTTTGTTTTTCCAAATTCATATTTAGTATCTACTAAAATCAAACCTCTAGAAGCAGCAATTTCAGAGCCTCTTTGAAAAAGTTTATGTGTGTAATCTTCTAAAACAACATAATCTTCTTCAGAAACAATGCCTCTTTTAATAATGTCTTCTCTTGAAATATCTTCATCATGATATCCCATTTCGCCCTTGGTGGCTGGAGTAATAATTGGAGATGGAAATACATCATTTTCCTTCATACCTTCTGGCATAGTTACCCCACAAAGAAGTCGTTTACCTACATTGTATTCACGTGCTGCATGCCCTGACATATAACCTCTTATGACCATTTCTACTTTGAAAGGTTCACATGAATAACCAACTGACACATTAGGATCGGGAGTGGCTACCAACCAGTTAGGTACTAGGTCTGCTGTTGCTTCCATCATTTTAGTTGCAATTTGATTTAAGATTTGTCCTTTGTACGGGATGCCTTTAGGCATCACAACATCAAACGCCGATAATCGATCCGTTGCCACCATAATTATAAGATCATCTTTAATATTGTATACATCTCTAACCTTGCCTTTATAAATATTAGTTTGATTTGGAAATTCAAAATTTGATTCTGTTATCGTGTGATTCATACTTTAATTTTAATCTATATTTTCAATATTTTTGTAAGCTTCAATAACTTTTTTAACCAACTTATGACGTATAACATCTTTATCATCTAGAAAAATCATACCAACTCCTTCAATATCCTTTAATATCAAAAGTGCTTCTTTTAGACCAGAAATTGTCCGACGCGGGAGATCTATTTGTCCGGGATCTCCTGTTAAAAGAAATTTAGCATCTTTCCCCATTCTAGTTAAAAACATTTTCATTTGTGCATGAGTTGTATTTTGACCTTCATCTAATATTACAAAAGCATGATCCAATGTACGACCTCTCATAAAGGCAAGTGGCGCAATTTGAATAGTTCCATTTTCGATATAATTTTCTAATTTTTCATAAGGGATCATATCTCTTAATGCATCGTAAAGAGGTTGCATATAAGGGTCTAGTTTTTCCTTCAAATCACCTGGCAAAAATCCAAGATTTTCACCTGCTTCAACTGCGGGTCGTGTTAAAATAATTCGTTTTACTTCTTTATTTTTGAGTGCTTTAACTGCTAATGCTACACCTGTATATGTTTTTCCTGTCCCAGCTGGACCAATAGCAAACACCATATCGTTTTTACTAACACTATCAACCAGCTTACGCTGATTAGCTGTTTGCGCCTTTATTCGACGACCATTAACTCCATGAACAATAATGTCACCACTTTTCTTGGAAGATTCATAGTCTTCTTGGGATTCACTGGTAATGACACGCTCTATCATGTTTTCGTCAAGTTTATTGAATTTTTGAAAGTGGTTGAGCATCATTGCTATTCTCCTACCAAATTCATCTAATAATTCACTGTCTCCATATGCAGTAATCTTAGTCCCTCGAGCTACAATTTTAAGTTTAGGATAAAAAGTTTTTATAAGCTCAATATTATTATTTTGAGTTCCAAAAAATTCTTTTGGAGTGATGTCAGTTAGCTCAATAATTAATTCATTCAATGGTCCATTATGTTTAATTGATTTATTATAGTCTTGTAGGTTATAAAAGTAGTAACATTTTGCTATAATTTTTAAGACTGTTAATAAAAATTTAAAACAAAAATTGTGTAGGTTTGTACATTCTTAATGATCGATTTTTTTGACTATATTAAATATTTTTAATACCCTGCAATAATGGCCATCATTACATTAACGACTGATTTCGGAACTAAAGACCACTTTACAGGGGCAGTAAAAGGTGCATTATTGTCTGAAATATCAGATGCAAAAGTAGTAGATATATCTCATGATATTTCACCATTTAGTATTTTAGAGGCTGCGTATGTTATCCAAAATGCATTTAGTAGTTTCCCTGTTGGAAGTATTCACATTATTGGGGTTGATTCAGAAATTAGTGAAGAGAATAAACACATTGTTGTTCAGTTAAATGATCATTATTTTATTTGTGCAAACAATGGAATTATGAGCATGATTTGTGATGAAATAAACCCACAAAAAATTGTTGAGGTAAATATACATGATAAAATATCGACGAGTTTTCCGGTATTAGATGTTTTTGTTAAAGTGGCAGCACATATTTCTAGAGGAGGTACTTTAGAAGTAATTGGAAAGCTCATCACAATAATTAAGCCTATCAAAAATATTTCACCCATTATAAAAGATGAAAGAAACCTTCTTATTGGTAACGTGATTTATATAGATCATTACGGAAATGTAATAACTAACATTAGAAAACGTTTTTTTGAGTCCATCCAGAAAGGCCGAAGATTTGAAATATCTGCTCGCAATCATAAGTTCAAACATATTTACAATAATTATAGTGATATAATAGATTTTAATATTCCTATAGAATCTCGTAATAACGAGGGACAAGGTCTTGTAGTGTTTAACTCATCAGGTTATCTTGAAATTGCTATTTTCCGCAGTAACTTAACTACTGTAGGAAGTGCTTCTACTCTACTGGGATTGAATATGATGGACACAGTATCCATTAGTTTTTTGAAAGATTAGAGAGCAAACGTTTAAGTCAAAATACCCAAAAGCTATCAACCTAATGTTAATAAGTTTCTTTTAATAATTAACGTCAAACAGATATATTTGTAATTGATTATTATTTTAATTTACAATATACATCTCAGATGAAATTTATAGTTTCCAGTAATTATTTATTAAAACAACTTCAAGTCTTAGGCGGCGTAATTAATAACTCAAATACATTACCCATATTAGATAATTTTTTATTTGAATTAGATCACTCAAATCTTACAGTTTCTGCAAGTGACTTAGAAACCACTATGTCTTCTACAATGGAAGTTGAAAGTGAAAGCGAAGGATCAGTGGCAATTCCTGCAAAACTCTTGTTAGAAACTCTTAAAACCTTTCCTGAACAGCCATTAACGTTTGTTGTTGAAAATAATAACACTATCGAAATTAGCTCAAACTACGGAAAGTATTCGCTCGCCTACGCAAGCGCTGACGAATTTCCTAAAGCAATTTCTTTAGATAATGCAAGTACAACTGTAGTTAGTTCTGATATTTTGGCTACAGCAATTTCTAAAACTATTTTTGCTGCAGGAAATGATGATTTAAGACCAGTAATGAGTGGTGTATTTTTTCAGTTTTCATCTGAAAGCTTAACTTTTGTTGCTACCGATGCACATAAATTAGTTAAATATTCTCGTACAGACGTTAAAGCCAATGAGACTGCAGAATTCATCATGCCAAAAAAACCACTTAATCTATTGAAGGCTATTTTGGCTGGTACTGATGATAATGTAAGCATAGAATATAATGACTCTAACGCAAAATTTTCTTTTGAAAACTCTGTGTTAATATGTCGTTTAATAGATGGTAAATATCCAAACTATGAAGCAGTTATACCAAAAGAGAATCCTAATCATTTAACAATTAGTCGTAATCAATTTTTAAATTCTGTCAAAAGGGTTTCGATATTTTCTAACAAAACCACACACCAAATTCGATTAAAAATTGCAGGAGCCGAACTAAATATTTCTGCAGAAGATATAGACTACAGTAACAAAGCTGAAGAACGTCTTACTTGTGACTACCAAGGAGATGATATGCAAATTGGATTCAATTCTAGATTTTTATCTGAAATGTTAGGCAACTTAAATGCTGATAACGTACAATTAGAGATGAGTTTACCAAATCGTGCTGGGATTTTAACTCCTATAGATGGATTAGATGAGGGAGAAACAGTTACAATGTTAGTCATGCCTGTCATGCTAAACAGCTAGTTAATATACTTCTGCTTTAGTAATAATTTTAT
This sequence comes from uncultured Formosa sp., assembly GCA_913052445.1. Taxonomy (GTDB): domain Bacteria; phylum Bacteroidota; class Bacteroidia; order Flavobacteriales; family Flavobacteriaceae; genus Hel1-33-131. The sequence continues at coordinate 251,413 of CAJXDP010000001.1, read as the reverse complement.
AAATTAATTTTTATATAATTGTTAGTTTTCAAGAGTACATCTTTGAACGTAATTCCTTAATTTTAGAATCTTGCATATATTCATCAAAAGAAGTGTAGCGGTCAATGACGCCTTTAGGAGTTAGTTCTATGACTCTATTAGCTAGTGTTTGAGCAAACTCATGATCATGTGTAGTAAATATTACTGTTCCCTTAAAGTTCTTAAGTGAATTGTTGAATGCGGTAATACTTTCTAAATCTAGGTGATTAGTAGGCTCATCAAGCATCAGGACATTGGCGCGTATCATCATCATTCTAGATAACATACAACGTACTTTTTCTCCTCCTGATAATACGTTAGATAGTTTGAGTGCTTCCTCTCCACTAAAAATCATTTTTCCTAAAAAACCACGAATATGAACTTCTTCACGCTCTTCTTCAGTTTTTGCCCACTGACGCAACCAATCTACTAGACTCATAGGCTCATTAAAAAAATTACTATTATCTAATGGTAAATAAGACTGAGATGTAGTAACACCCCATTGGAATTTACCAGATTTAGCTTTAAAATTAGAATTAATAATATCATAAAATACAGAGGTTGCACGAGAATCTTTAGAGTAGACAACGACCTTGTCCCCTTTATTTAAATTAAAATCTATTTTATCAAAAAGTGTTTCACCTTCTAAGTCAAAAGCGAGTTTATCAATATTTAATATTTGATCACCCGCTTCACGGTCACGTTCAAAAATAATTGCAGGATAGCGTCTGCTGGAAGGACGGATATCGGTAACATCCAATTTATCAATCATTTTCTTTCTGCTAGTTGCTTGTTTTGATTTAGCAACATTAGCTGAAAAACGTCGAATAAATTCTTCTAATTCTTTCTTTTTGTCTTCAGACTTCTTGTTTTGCTGTGCTCGTTGTTTAGCAGCTAATTGAGAAGATTCATACCAAAATGTATAGTTACCAGAAAAATGGTTGATTTTATTAAAATCAATATCAGATATATGTGTACAAACTGAGTCTAAAAAGTGACGATCGTGAGAGACAACTATAACACAGTTGTCGTAGTTAGCTAAAAAATTCTCGAGCCAAGTAATCGTTTCATAGTCTAAATCATTAGTAGGCTCATCCATTATTAAAACATCCGGAGAACCAAACAAGGCTTGAGCCAATAACACCCGGACCTTTTGTTTACCATCCATATCTTTCATTAGATTGTAATGGTGTTCTTCTTTAATACCTAAGTTTGAAAGCATTGATGCTGCATCACTATCTGCATTCCATCCGTTCATTTCTTCAAACTTTACTTGGAGTTCTCCAATACGGTCTGCATTTTTGTCTGAATAGTCATTATATAGGGCATCTATTTCTGATTTTATTTCAAACAGGGGTTTGTTTCCAATAATAACAGTTTCTAAAACATTATTTTCATCATATAGGTTGTGGTTTTGTTCAAGAATAGACATACGTTTCCCTGGTTCCAAATGAACATGACCAGAAGTTGGATCTAGAACACCAGCTAAGATTTTTAGAAAAGTTGATTTCCCAGCTCCGTTGGCCCCGATAATTCCATAACAATTTCCGGAGTTGAAAGAAGTGTTTACTTCATCAAAGAGAACACGCTTGCCAAATTGTACTGATAAGTTTGAAACTGATAACATTGTTTAAAATAATTTTGGCAAAAGTAAATAAATCAAATCAATCATCAAATTAAACTTAGTTGTAATTTAACAACGCCTTAACAAGAACGAATAGTTCATAAGCGTATTTTTGATTCAAGTAATATATTATTTGATAAGCGCTAAATAAAATGAAATCAATATACTTTCTTATAGTAATTGCCCTTTTTTATGGTTGCCAAAACACAGTCAAAAATGAAAACATTGTTTTCATCGGAGGTGATATTATCAACCCCTCCAATAATTATTTAGTACTCTATGACCCCAAAGATAATATTGACACCTTATTTCTAAATACAAATAATAAATTTTCACATCATTTTATAGATTTCAATCCAGGAATTTATTCTTTTGTTCATGGTGGTAACCATCAATCTATCGTTTTAGAACCAAATGATAGCATAATGATGCATATTAATACGCATGATTTTGATGGATCAATCACCTTTAATGGAATAGGTGCAAGAAAAAATAATTATCTTATTGAACTACTATCAAAATTAGAAAATGGAAACAGTAATAATAGTGACTTTTATACACTAGAACCTTTGATGTTTCATCAAACAATAGAAACTGAAATTTTTAATGAAATTAAATCTCTTCAATTATTCCTGAAAAATAATCCAAACTCTCAACTATTTAAAAAGATTGCTGCTTCCACTATTAAGTATCATTATTTTACTAGAAAGGAAATTTATCCCTATCGACATTTTGGGGTAATTAAATTAAGTGATTTTAAAGAACTCCCTCCAAATTTTTATAAATTCAGAAAAGAAATTATTTATAATGACAAGGAATTGAAAGATTTTTATCCCTATTATAATTTTTTATTTCCACACATAAATAATCTAGCCTTTGAGCAATTAATTTCCATAGATGCTAATTTTAATTTAGACTCCAATAACTTTGAATACACTGATCACAAATTGAATCTTATTGATAGCTTGGTTACAAATTCAATGATTAAAAACAATTTGTTAAAATATACAACTCGTAATTTTATCTCTAATTCAAAATCTATTAATAAGAGCTATATTTTGTATCAATCCTTTTTAGACAAAAGCAGTAATGCTAAAGACAAACTATACATAAAAAATTTATTTAAAAACACTCAAGGTTTGCAACCCGGACACCAATTACCTGCGATAGAGGTTATTAATGACAACAACAAAAATTTAAATATTAATTCTATATTTAATAATACAACAGTCATCTATTTTTGGGATAATGCTAGCCGGTATCATTTTGAAAACAGTCATATTAAAGTTAATACTTTAAGTAAATTATTTCCAACTATTGATTTTATTTCCATTAATATAAATTCAATGAATACTAGTGTTTGGAAAAATATTATTTATGCAAATCAATTCAATATCAAAAATGAATATAGATTTTCTAATCCTTTGTTTGCAAAAAAACGATTAGCTATTAACTATATTAAAAAGATTTTAATTGTTGACAAAAAAGGAGTGATTTTGAATTCTACAGCCAGTATGTTTGACCCTTCATTTGAAAAAATACTTAAATTGTATGAATAAAAAAGACTGAAACCAAAAACAGAATTTTAAGTAATTTAAATGGTATTAATTATACTAATTAGTTTTTTTATAGTCCTCTAAAAACTTGGCCAATCCACTGTCCGTCAATGGATGACGTAACAAGCCTTCAATTGAACTTAATGGCCCAGTCATAACATCAGCACCTATTTTAGCACAGTCAATTACATGCATTGTATGGCGTACTGATGCTGCTAATATTTCAGTAGTAAATCCATAATTATCATATATGTGACGAATTTCTGCAATGAGATTTAAACCATCTGTAGAAATATCGTCTAAACGTCCAATAAAAGGCGATACATAAGTAGCTCCTGCCTTGGCAGCTAATAATGCTTGACCACATGAAAAGACTAAGGTAACATTAGTTCTTATTCCCTTGTCGCTAAAATATTTACATGCTTTTATACCGGCTTTTATCATTGGAAGCTTTACGACAATTTGAGAGTGTAATGCAGCTAATGCTTCACCTTCTTTAACCATGCCATCAAAATCTGTAGAAATCACTTCAGCAGACACATCTCCTTCAACAATATCACAAATTGACTTATAGTGATTTAAAATGTTATCAGCTCCAGAAATTCCTTCCTTAGCCATTAATGAAGGGTTTGTCGTTACGCCGTCAAGAACACCTAAGTCTTGAGCTTCTCTAATTTGATCTAAATTAGCAGTGTCAATAAAAAATTTCATAAATATAAATTTAAATTACATTCGTAAATTTAGTTTTTTATTGATGATAAACAAGTGAAATTTTAAAAAATAATTATCATTAATTATGGTTTGTAAATCAATTCAAAAAAGGGATCTAATATAAAGTATAGCAAACAATTTTTAAAATCAGATATAGTTTTAAAATAACACATACTTCTCAAAAATTAATGGATATTAAAAACACTTTTTTAATTGAAATTGAAGAAAACAATGAGGCTTAAGGAAACTTAAAGGCATAAAAAAAGGCAAGCTACCTACATCACACCGCTACAACCATTTACCTTTGCTGCGTTCCCGCCCTGGAGGATTCAACAGGAGCTAGTTGTGTAGGACTTGCCATTGCAAAGATACAATGTTTTAATATTTTCACAATGATTTTTTTTACTGAATATAAATAAATAAATTGCTAAAATAATTAACTGTACTATGCACGCTTTAAAATTATTCATTTTCATAGTTTTTAACCTAATTTTGATGAGTTGTGGAAACAGCTCCAAGATTATAAAATCTAACTTTTCTGTTCAATTAAACAGTGATACAAATATCATTTCTAGTGCTAACACTCTGAAAGTTAGTCTTGTAAATATTAAAAATTTAAAAATTGATTCTGTTGAAATTACCTTAGATAACAAAAAAGTAACTAATTCTGTTGATTTAGCCTATATATCGTTGGGAGAAAAGCTATTAAAAATGAAAGTTTATTATGACTCCCAAATTGAAGTTTTAATAAAAAAAGTAATTATAGTTAATAAAAATACTCCAAAAATATATTCCTATGAAATTGTTAACTCATACCCTCACGATATTAGCTCTTACACCCAAGGCTTAGAGTTTTACAAAGGAAATCTCTATGAAAGCACAGGTCAGTATGGAGAATCTAAAATCAGGCAGGTTGATTACAAATCTGGAGATATTGTTAGAAATATTGATTTAAATGACACTTATTTTGGAGAAGGCTTATCGGTTCTAAATGATAAAATCTATCAACTTACATGGAAAGAAGGTCGCGGATTAGTCTATGACATCAACAGATTCGAACAAATAGAAACTTTTAATTATGGTCAAAGCAAAGAAGGATGGGGTCTTTGTAATGATGGTGAAAAATTTTATAAATCAGATGGTACCGAATTTATATGGTTGCTAAATGCTAATACCCTTGCTGAGGAAAGTTATATACAAGCTTATACAAATAAAGGAAAGCTAACAAACTTAAACGAGTTGGAATGGGTTGAAGGTTTTATTTATGCAAATCGCTATCAAAAAAATGGGGTTGCTATTATAAATCCAAAAAACGGAGCAATTGAAGCCGTTATTGACTTTAAAGATTTAAAATCTAAAGTTACTAAGCACAACGGTCTAGATGTTTTAAATGGAATGGCTTACAACCCAAAGACCGAAACTTTATTTGTAACTGGAAAACGATGGGATAAATTATTCGAAGTCAGAATCATCAAGAATTAGCTCTTTAATTATTGCTAATTATAAATAAATGGTTTCAAAACACAAAGGAAATTATAAACGCTATTTCATTAAACTCTAAAGTTATATTTTTATAAAAAATTTATCGAATGAAAAGTTCACTTTACATAGTAGTAAGTTTAATTGCTTTGGTTTTTTGGAGCTCATGCCGGCAAGACTTTATATTCACACCAAGTTCAGGGAACCTTAATTTTTCTAAAGACACTGTCTATTTAGACACTGTTTTTTCAAATATTGGATCAAGTACCTATACGCTAAAAGTATATAACACAAGTGATAAGGACATTCTTATTCCTTCCATAAAACTTAGTAAGGGTCAAGATTCGAACTATCGAATGAATGTAGATGGTCTAATAGGCAATGGGGCATTAATTGGAAAAGAGTTTGAAAATATTGAACTATTGGCTAGAGACAGTATGTACGTTTTTATAGAGACTACAATTGACATATTTCCTTTAGTTGAAAATGAAACACAGTTTTTATACACTGATGTTATAGTGTTTGAATCCACGTCTGGCGTACAAAACGTAGAACTAGTCACTCTAGTAAAAGATGCCGTATTTATTTTTCCTAACCGTGATGCTGAAGGGGTTATAGAAACATTGACTTTTGATACAGATGGAGATGGAGTTGACAACGAAACATCCGTTAAAGGTCGATTTCTACAAGATTCAGAACTTACCTTTACTAATAATAAGCCATATGTGGTTTATGGATATGCAGCAGTTGGAGACGGAAAAACACTTAATATAAACCCAGGAGCTAGAATTCACTTTCATGAAGATTCTGGACTCCTAATAACCAATAATGCTTCACTACACGTTAATGGATTACCTAGTTTAGATTTAGAACTTTTAGAAAATGAAGTCGTTTTCGAAGGAGACCGTTTAGAACCCCTTTACGAAGATATTCCTGGACAATGGCAAACAATCTGGCTGTTAAGTGGCAGTACTGACAATGTCATTAACTACGCAACAATTAAAAATGGAACCATCGGAGTCTTGAGCGATGGAAATCAACAAGACCCTACAAAACTTGAAATAAACAATTCACAAGTTTATAACCAAAGTAATTTCGGAATCCTCGGAAGAGGTACTTCAATAACAGCTGAAAATATAGTCATTAACAACAGTGGTTTATCTTCGTTTGCCGGAACTTTTGGAGGTAACTATAACGTTACACATTCAACGATAGTCAATTATTGGACCTCTAGTTTCAGACAATTTCCATCAATATTACTTAATAATTTTATTGTAGATGCAGAAAACACAATCACAACCAACCCATTAATTGCTGCAAATTTTACTAATTGCATCATTTATGGAAATAATAGTCCTGAATTATTGCTTGAAAATGATGACTCAGAAGATTTTAATTTTAAGTTTACAAATAGCCTTGTTTATTTTGATGACCCAAATGGAAACTTTACTTCAATAGAATATGACTTTAGTGATACAATTTTTTATGAAAATATTATCTTTAATAATGACCCACAGTTCAAGGATGCCTATAATAATAAATTAAATATTCCTTTTGGATCGCCCGCAGAAGGTGCAGGAATAAACTATGGTAACTTAACTAAAGACATTACAAATTCCACTAGAAATTCTCCGCCGGACTTAGGCGCCTTTAATGCGATTGAGTTTGACGATTAAAAACTTAAAAAAAAACCGCTATTTAGTAGTTTTTTTAAATGAGAACTATGGTAAGTTTAAAACACTAAAGGACGGTGGCTCATTAATCTATTTACTTTTTGAGCTATTGCTTCAAGCTTAGTATCGTCATTATAGTTATTAATAACCTCATCAATAAGAGCTACAATCGTTTCCATATCAGATTCTTTCATACCACGGGTTGTTATGGCTGGAGTCCCCACTCTAATACCTGAAGTTATAAATGGGCTTTGAGTATCAAAAGGCACCATGTTTTTATTAACTGTAATATCCGCTTTCACTAATGCATTTTCAGCATCTTTTCCAGTAATATTCTTGTTTCGTAAATCAATTAACATCATGTGATTATCAGTCCCACCTGAAATTAAATGGTAATTACGTTTTACAAAGGCTTGCGCCATCGCATCCGCATTCTTTTTGACTTGTAGTATGTAATGTAAAAAGTCTTCTGTTAAGGCTTCACCAAAAGCAATTGCTTTTCCAGCAATGACATGCTCTAAAGGGCCGCCTTGATTTCCAGGAAATATAGCGGAATCCAATAAAGAAGACATCATACGTACTTTTCCAGATTTTAAAGTAATACCAAAAGGATTTTCAAAATCAGTCCCCATCATAATTAGCCCACCTCTAGGACCTCTTAGTGTTTTGTGGGTTGTTGTTGTTACTATATGGCAGTGTGGTAAAGGATCATTTAAAATACCCTTAGCAATCAATCCTGAAGGGTGAGAGATATCTGCTAGCAGTAATGCACCTACGCTGTCTGCAATAGCACGGAATCGTTTGTAATCAATATCTCTAGAATAGGCAGAAGCACCAGCTATAATTAATTTAGGTTGTTCTTTGGTTGCAATTTCTTGAATCTTATCATAATCTAAAACACCTGTTTCCTTTTCAACTCCATAAAAAACAGGGTTGTATAAACGTCCTGAAAAGTTAACTGGTGAACCATGAGTAAGATGACCCCCGTGAGATAAATCAAATCCTAGAATCTTATCACCCACTTTCAAGCAAGCATGAAACACAGCTGTGTTTGCTTGACTTCCTGAATGCGGTTGAACATTGGCCCAAGCAGCACCAAATAAAGTCTTAGCACGGTCGATTGCTATTTGTTCAACTTCATCTACAATTTCACAACCGCCATAATAGCGTTTACCAGGGTAACCCTCTGCGTATTTGTTGGTAAGAACAGAACCCGTAGCCTCCATTACTTGTTCACTTGTAAAGTTTTCAGAAGCAATCAATTCGATACCATTGATTTGACGTTTTTTTTCAGCTTCAATTAGTTCAAAAATTTGTTCGTCGCGTAGCATGTGTTGAATTATTCAAAAGTTTATGCAAAATTAATAATAAGATTCCTTTAAATACATAAAAAACAAATATTTAAACACTACTTATCAAACAGTCATTAACATTTTCATAAAGCAAAATTTCCATTACAAAATTGGTGGATTATTATAAATTAAGAAATCTTTATAAATAGTAAGCTTTTTGTTAAATATAAAGATTATAATCCCTCTAAAATAATTAATCTTTAAAACTAGATTAATTATTTTTTTAACTCTACTAATTTGATAATTTTTACCTGCTAAATTTAAAACAGTGGTCTTGGACATTATGTTAGCTCTAATTTTAGTGATTAATACTATCCAGCTGGTTCCAATTAATATAACTATCCTTCCAAAGGATTGTTCAATACAAAATAATCGTTTTTAAATAATTAAAAATAATATAATGAAAGTCTTAAAATTTGGTGGAACATCAGTAGGTTCTGCAAAAAACATAAAAAAAATTATAGAGATTGTAAAAAATGAATCTTTGTCAGAAAATGTAACAGTAGTTGTCTCTGCTATTGGAGGAATTACAGATAAATTAATGTTGGCGGCTAACAAAGCAATTGAAAGAAACAAAAACTACAAAGATGATTTTGAATCATTGCGTTTAAAACATATTGAGGTCATCGATGGCTTATTAATTGGGGAAGCACATGAAACGACTTTAGATATTGTTTTAAACCACCTATCGAAGCTAGAAAAGATATTAGATGGTATTTATTTAATAAATGAGCTTTCTCCTAAAACTACCGATAAACTTTTAAGTTTTGGAGAATTACTTTCTTCGTTAATTATTTACGAAACGATGAAATTACATGACTTAAACATCCAATTAAAAAACTCACAAAATCTAATTGTTACAGACTCAAATTTTACAAACGCTGCTGTAAATTTTGGAGAAACAAATGAAAATATTGTTACCTATTTTGACAGTAATGACAAGATCATATCCATACTTCCGGGGTTTATATCAAAATCTGAAAATGGAGAAATCACAACTCTAGGTCGTGGAGGCTCTGATTATACAGCAGCCATTATAGCTGCTGCAATGAACGCGAGTGTACTTCAAATATGGACAGATGTGAGCGGTATGTTTACTTCAAATCCAAAGTCAGTTAAGAATGCTAAGCCTATAAAAAAGCTGTCATATCTAGAAGCTATTGAATTATCTCATTTTGGTGCTAAAGTATTATACCCGCCTACTGTACTACCCGTTCTCTCAAAACACATACCTCTATTAATTAAAAACACCTTAGCTCCTCAAGATGAAGGCACTTTAATTACACATTTGGTTGAAAACAGAAACCCTAACCCTATCAAAGGGATTAGCAACATTAACAATATTGCATTGTTAACACTACAAGGAAATGGCATGGTTGGTATCCCTGGGTTTTCAAAGCGATTATTTGAAATACTTGCTAGAGAAAAAATAAATGTAATTATTGCTACTCAAGCTTCTTCTGAGCATTCAATTTGTATAGGAATTTTAGACAAAGAATCCACTATAGCAAAGCATGTTATTGATAAAGAATTTGAGAATGAAATATCACTATTCAAAATTGACCCCTTAGTTGTTGAAACTAATTTATCAATTATAGCAGTTGTAGGAGATCTAATGAAAAGTCACCAAGGTATAAGTGGTAAAATGTTTAGCACATTAGGAAGAAACAATGTTAATATTCGTGCAATTGCTCAAGGGGCCTCCGAACGTAATATATCTACCATAATAGCTGAATCTGATGTAACAAAGGCATTAAACTGCTTACATGAACGATTTTTTGAGACAGAGTCAAAACAAATTAACCTATTTATATCAGGGGTTGGAAATGTTGGAAAATCCTTAATTAATCAGATTAAACAACAGAAAAAATATATAAAAACAAATCTTAAGGTCAAGTTAAAAGTGATTGGTTTATCTAATTCTAAAAAAATGACCTTAAATAAAGACGGAATTGATTTAAAAAACTGGGAATCTATTTTAGAAAATGGTGAAAAATCTGATCCTATAGGCTTTTTTGAAGCTACAAGAGCACTTAACCTTAGAAATTCCATTTTTACTGACATCACGGCTAGTGATCTAGTAGCCTCCAATTATGCACAGTATTTAAAACACAGTATAGCTGTAGTTGCTTGTAATAAAATTGCCTGCTCTAGTAGTATTGAAAACTATTTAGATTTAAAGAAATTGTCACACAAATACAATGTTCCTTTTTTATTCGAAACAAATGTAGGAGCAGGACTACCGGTCATAGATACGTTGAAGCACCTCATAAATTCAGGTGACGAAATAAAAATTATTCATGCTGTTCTATCAGGAAGTTTAAATTATATTTTTAATAATTTCAATAAAAGCACTACCTTCGGCGACGTCGTTAAGAAAGCACAAATTGAGGGCTATACTGAACCTGATCCTAGAATTGATTTAAGTGGCTTTGATGTAGCTAGGAAATTATTAATTTTAGCACGGGAAAGTGGAGAAATGATGGATATAAATGATATAAAAAATGAATCTTTTTTACCAAAAGAATGTATGACTGCTGATACAGTAGAAGCCTTTTATGAAACCTTAATACTTAAAGAAGCTCATTTTCAAAATCTTTTCGCTTCTGCGGAATCCAATCAGTGTAAATTAAAGTATGTAGCCGAATTTAAAGTTGGAGTCGCTAAAGTTGGACTCAAAGAAATTCCTAAAGGACATCCCTTTTACAACTTAGAAGGTAAAGATAATATTGTAATGTTCTATACGAATCGATATAAAGACCAGCCGATGATTATTAAGGGTGCTGGTGCAGGTTCTGAAGTTACAGCTTCTGGCTTATTTGCTGACATCATTAGAATATCAAAAAACTAACTAAATGAATGAAATAAAACTTTTTTCTCCCGCTACGGTCGCCAATGTTTCTTGTGGCTTTGATGTTTTAGGTTTTTGTTTAGATTCTGTTGGAGATGAAATGGTCATTAGGAAAACATCAAACAAAGGCATTAAAATAATTAAAATTGAGGGTTATGACCTTCCTTACGAAGTTAATAAGAATGTTGCTGGTGTTTCTGCAATGGCTATGTATAAAGCTGCAAATCCTGACTTTGGATTTGAGATTGAAATTTATAAAAAAATTAAGCCTGGAAGTGGCGTTGGTAGTAGTTCTGCGAGCGCAGCTGGAAGTGTGTATGGAATGAATGTTTTATTGGGCTCCCCCTACTCCCCTCTTGAACTCACTGCTTTTGCGATAAAAGGAGAAGCTGTAGCAAGCCAGAGCGAACACGCAGATAACATTGCACCTGCTATATATGGAGGCTTTACATTGGTGAAAAGCTTAGATCCTTTAGAAATATTACAAATTCCAACTCCCGAGGATTTATTTGCTGTTGTTATACATCCACAGATTGAAATAAAAACTTCTGATGCTAGAAAAATCCTTCCAAAGGATATTCCTTTAAAAAATGCTATCACACAATGGTCCAATGTTGGTAGTCTAATTCACGGCTTGCATACGAATGACTATGAGCTAATCAGTCGTTCGTTAGTAGATGTGGTCGTAGAACCTTTTAGAAGCCAATTAATACCCGGATTTGAAAGCATCAAAAAGGCCGCATTGGAACATGGCGCATTAAGCACTGGGATTTCTGGCTCTGGCCCCTCAGTATTTAGTTTATGTAAAAGTCAAAAAACTGCAATTAAAGTTGAAAAAGCAGTTAGACAAGCTTACGCAAAATATACTATACCGTTTGATATATATGTTTCTAAAATAAATATGGAAGGAATCAAAAAACTAAACTAGAATTAAAAATGAATTATTACAGTTTAAATCATGCAGCACCCACTACTACATTTGAAAATGCTGTTATCAAAGGGCTTGCACCTGACAGAGGTTTATATTTTCCGGAAACCATAACAGCATTAGACCCCTGCTTTTTTGAAACAATAGAAACCTTATCAAATGATGAAATTGCTTATGAAGCCATTAAACAGTTCATAAGTCCTGAGATTCCAGAAGCTATTTTAAAAAAAATTGTATCTGAAACCTTGAGCTTTGAATTTCCAGTAATCAAACTGACAGACTCGATTTCTACGCTTGAGTTATTTCACGGACCAACAATGGCTTTCAAAGATGTAGGAGCTCGATTTATGGCACGTTGCTTAGGGTATTTTAATAAAAATAATTCCAACGAAGTAACAGTATTAGTCGCTACTTCTGGGGACACTGGCGGTGCTGTTGCAAATGGATTTTTAGGAGTTAAAGGCGTAAAAGTCGTTATATTATATCCAAGTGGAAAAGTAAGTAACATTCAAGAAAAACAACTAACAACTTTAGGGCTAAATATTACCGCATTAGAAGTACAGGGAACTTTTGATGATTGTCAAGACATGGTAAAAAAAGCCTTTTTAGACAAAGAACTAACCTCTAAAATGCAACTAACATCTGCAAACTCAATCAATGTGGCTCGTTGGCTTCCACAATTATTTTATTTCATGTTTGCCTATAAACAGTTGAAAAATAAGTATAAAGATATTGTGTTTTCAGTACCCAGTGGAAATTTCGGAAATGTATGTGCTGGAATGATTGCACAAAAGCTAGGCTTACCTATAAAACATTTTATTGCTTCAAATAATGAGAACAATGTAGTCACTAGGTATCTGAAATCCGCAGATTACAAACCGAAGCCTTCAGTTCAAACGATCAGTAACGCAATGGATGTTGGAAACCCAAGCAATTTTATTCGCATTCAAGCGATTTATAATAATGATTTTGAATCATTAAAGTCAAACCTATTTTCTTATAGTTTTTCAGATAAACAAACGAAAGAAGCGTTGAAAGAAATCTATAAAACCACAGGCTATATTGCAGACCCTCATGGTGCTGTAGGTTATTTAGGTAGTAAATCATATTTAAAGAGCAACCCTGAAGCGCATTGTGTTTTCTTAGAAACAGCTCACCCTACTAAATTTTTAGATATCGTAAAAGAGGTTGTTGCTGTTGATATTCCATTACCAAAACAAATTAAAGCAGTTATTGATAAAGTCAAAGTAGCTACTCAAATTAATGACTACTTAGATTTTAAGGCTTTTTTAACGGGACTATAAGCGCTTTCAATTCTTATTTTTGTTTAAATTTGTATTGAAAATAATAAATTTCACTATGAAAAAGATTGCTCTCCATTCAATACACGAAGCACTTAACGCTAAAATGGTCCCCTTTGCAGGCTACTTAATGCCCGTACAATACGAAGGGGTCACTGTTGAGCACCAAACTGTTCGTGAAGGGATAGGCGTATTTGATGTGTCTCACATGGGTGAATTTATTATTGAAGGCCCTATGGCTTTAGAGCTCATCCAAAGCATCTCTTCAAATGATGCTTCTAAACTAACGATAGGGAAAGCACAATACAGCTGTTTACCAAATGATATTGGTGGTATTGTAGACGACTTGATTATTTACAAACTTAAAGAAGAGTCTTATTTACTTGTTGTAAATGCTAGTAACATTGAAAAAGATTGGGATTGGATTGTTTCCAAAAACTCAATTGGAGCAGAACTGATTAACCGAAGTGACGATTACTCACTCTTGGCGATTCAAGGTCCAAAGGCAGTGGTAGCAATGCAGTCTTTATCAAGTGAGGATCTATCAGAAATTGACTTCTATAATTTTAAAATTTCAGATTTTGCTGGGGTTAATGATGTAATTATATCAGCAACTGGCTACACAGGAAGTGGAGGATTTGAAATTTATTGTAAAAATTCTGAAGCTAAGCAGATATGGGAGCGCGTATTTGAAGCTGGAAACTTACATGGAATCAAGCCTATCGGGTTAGCTGCTAGAGACACCTTGAGACTAGAAATGGGCTACTGCCTTTACGGAAATGATATAAATGATGAAACATCACCAATTGAAGCAGGATTGGGATGGGTGACTAAGTTCTCAAAATCATTTACAAATTCTGAAGCTCTAGAAATACAAAAAAAAAGGGGTACCGAACGATGCTTGGTTGGATTTGAGTTATTGGAACGTGGCATCCCACGAAAAGACTACCGAATTGAAGATTCCGTAGGAAACGAAATAGGAATCGTTACTTCTGGGACTATGGCGCCGTCACTTGGAAAAGGTATTGGCTTGGGCTACGTATCGAGTGATTTCAAAACAGTGGGGTCTGATATACGTGTAGCGATTCGTAAACATAAGGTATCTGCAAAAGTCGTAAAGCTTCCATTTTATAAAAAATAATGCGTTTAAATTATGGCAACATTAAAAAAACACCGGATTCTAATACTTGGTGTTAGTGGTTTTTTAGGTGGTGCTATTTATAGAGAACTCCACCCCTACTTTCAAACATTTGGAACCTATAGAACTTCTTGTATTTCGCACGAAAAGAATACCCATTTTTTTCAGTATGATTTTGAAGAAGATGATATTTTTGAAATTTTAAACCTATCTAAGCCGACCATTATAATTTCATCACTTAGAGGAAACTTCTCAGCTCAACTTACAGCCCATAAACATCTCTATGAGTATACCACACATGAAAAAGATTGCAAAGTTATATTTTTGTCCTCTGCTAATGTATTTGATGCCTATAGCAAATTTCCAAGCTATGAAAATGACACTACCCTTAGCAACAGCAAATACGGACATTTAAAGATCCGCCTAGAACAATTATTTCTAAAACTACCAACCAAAAAGGTCGCAATTATTAGATTGCCTATGGTATTTGGATCTCTATCCCCACGTAACAACGAAATTAAATTACTACTCAAACTAGATGAGCCTATAGAGTTATTCCCAAACCTTATAATGAACGTTACAACAGCAAAAAAAGTATCTCAACAATTACATTATATAATAAACAGAAATAAAAATGGGATTTATCACTTGGGAAGCTCTGACTTGGTATGTCACGATGATTTCATTAAAGATCTCGTCAAAAAAATGGATTTTAATAATACTCGTTATAAACTAGTTTACACTACTAATAACTCTCGTTATCTAGCAGTCCTGCCTAGAGAGAATAAACTCCCAAAACATCTTCAAATGAAGAGTGAAGAAGTTCTTGACGACATGATTTGACTAATTAAGTCTTATAATATTTGTTTTTCAGTCAAGCATTTTTATTTTTGTTAAACTTAATATCTAGGAACCTATGGGAAGAGCTTTTGAATTTCGTAAAGCAAGAAAAATGAAGCGCTGGTCAGCAATGAGCAAAGCATTTACACGTATAGGAAAAGACATCGTTATTGCTGTAAAAGAAGGTGGTCCAGACCCAGATAGTAACTCAAGATTAAGAGCCGTTATTCAAAATGGTAAGGCTGTTAATATGCCAAAAGACAATATTGAGCGGGCTATCAAACGCGCTAGTGACAAAAGCCAAGGGGATTATAAGGAAGTCTTATTTGAAGGATATGCCCCGCATGGAGTAGCCATATTAGTAGAGACCGCTACTGATAATAATACGAGAACAGTCGCGAATGTAAGAAGTTATTTCAATAAATGTAATGGTAACATGGGCACTTCAGGTTCGGTCGTTTTTATGTTTGACCGTAGTTGTAATTTTAGAATTAGTGCTGAAGGGCTTGATGTCGAAGAAGTTGAGCTTGAATTTATAGATTTTGGAGCTGAAGAGGTTTTTGCAGATGATGATGGTATTTTAATTTACGCTCCCTTTGAAAGTTTTGGGGCCATTCAATCGGCTTTAGAATCACGAGATATAGAAATCCTTTCATCTGGATTTGATCGTATTCCACAGGTGACAAAGCCTTTAAGTGAGGAACAAATAATTGACGTTGATAAATTACTAGAAAAACTTGAAGAAGATGATGATGTTCAAAACGTTTATCATACAATGCAAGAATAACTAAGAGTACTCCGGAATTTTTCCTTTGATTCCTTCAAAAAAAGAACGCATAAACTTAAAGTCTGCATCTATATCATCTGTTGGAATGAAAGGGTTAGAAATACAATTCACTTTATTTTTAAAATCAAAAGTGATCATCACTATAGGCACATTGGCTTTTTTTGCTATATAGTAAAATCCTGTTCTCCAAGTATCCACTTTTTTTCTGGTTCCTTCTGGAGCTATTGCCATACGAAATATCTCTCTATTATCAAACAATCTAGCGATCGAATCTACCTGATTTTCATTGCCATTGCGTTTAATCGGTGCGCCTCCCAGTGCTCTAAAAAACCACCCAGTTAATGGACTGAACAGTGACTCTTTTCCAATAAAATTTATTTGCATTTGGATAATGGATCGCAATAAAACCCCAATATAAAAATCATGCCAACTGGTGTGAGGAGCAGCAATAATAACTGCTTTTTTCACAGAACTAAATTCATTGAAACCAGTAAAATTCCATCCCAATAGACGATGGTATATAAATTTTGAAATTATTTGCATATTTACATTTTTGAATAAAGATCTTTTAACAAAGATCTAGTAATTTGGGTCTTCCATTCTTTTCCTACAGCATTTTCCCACAATGGTTCAAGACTTAAAGCAACATCAATCATGATGTCAAACTGTTTTTCTGAAAGGTTCGCACAAACTCCTTTAGGAAATGAAACATTATGCTTTGCTTTCATCTGTTTAAACACTCTAACACCTTCGGGGTAAAATCCTTCAAGATGATCAAATACAATACAATTTCCCAAACCATGTTTAATTCCTAATAAAAAAGACAAACCATAGCTCAACGCATGCGCCACACCAACTTGAGAATACGAAATACTCATACCGCCATGCCAAGAAGCCATCATTAATTTATCTTGACTTTCATTATGACTCAATGAATTTAAAAACACTTCTTCACACAACTTTAAAGCGGTAACTCCGTATGATTTACTGAAAGAATTTATAAAATTTCCGTTAAGAGATTCTATACAATGAATATAGCAATCCATTCCTGTATAAAACCATTGATTTTTAGGAACCCCTACTGTAAGTTCTGGATCTAATATTACCTGATCAAATGGGGTGAAGTCACTGTTAATTCCTAGTTTTTTTGTAGGCCCTGTTAGTACCGTAGTTCTTGATACTTCAGAACCTGTTCCAGAAATAGTAGGAATACCAAGATGGTAAATTCCTTTGTTCTTAATTAAATCCCATCCCTGAAAATCTTCACTTGATCCGTTATTTGTTAACAACAATGAAACTGCCTTCGCTAAATCCAAAATTGTACCGCCTCCTATACCAATAATTCCTGACGGTAAGTTGCTAGTACTTAAAATTATTTCTTCAACTAAAGCATCAACTTGAGAAGTCTTGGGTTCTTCATCAGCAGATATATATATAATTTGATCGCTATATAGTAATGGAATTTTTGACGAAAAGGATGACTTATTTTCAAAAACATCATCTACTAAAAATATAAAAGGAGCTAGCTCATTTTTACGCAAAGGAGCTATTATTTCACCAAGTTGATTGAAACTACCTCGACCAAAAATAACTTTAGCAACCATAGGAAAATTTTTGAAACTCATAAATTATAAACGTTTTGTATGTTGAGAAATTATTTAATGCTCAAGAATTGTTGAAATTTTTCTGAGAACTGACCAACATGGTAGCCATCTACCAATGCATGATTAACACTAATTGAAACATTCATAATGAGTTTACTTGTTTGTTTATAGGTTTTGCTAAACCCTATTTTAGGGATAGAATCCTGAACTCCTGAAAAAGGCTCTTTTTGTGATGAAAAACTAAACCATGGTAAAGCAGAACAATGAATGCAATTTAACCCATACAAAGGGGGATAGAGCTCCGATGATTCTCTTATACGTTGTTTTTCCTTAATAATATTAGTATTAAATTCATCAAAATTTTCCGAAAAATTAATATAACTAAATCCAAATGTATGATCCTCTCTAGAAATGGTGGCAGAAGCATGTATTACATCTAGTTCAAATACTTCATCTCCGATAATTCTATATTTAAAATTTTCGGTATGATTTATTGCCATCATACAAGCATGAAGGTAAACAGCAAAAAAACTATGATTATTATCCTTTGCTTTTTTATACGCAATGGATACATCTAATGGAATGGTAACTGCAAAATATGGGTCTTTAAGGGCATTAAAATGATGGTAATGTTGCCTGCGATTCCAATTCGTTAAATCTATTTTTTTCAATATATACTAATTTAGTTAGTCTCTCTCAAAAAAATTTTTGCGCGTTGTAAGTCTTCCGGAGTATCAATTTCAACTCCTTGAACATCCGTCTCAACCATTTTAATTTTTTTTCCAAACTCTAAATAACGGATGCATTCAATTTTTTCAGAGTCCTCCAACATTTTTATTGGAAGTTTAGCAAAGTCTAACAAGGCTTCTTTTCTAAAAGCATAAACGCCTTTATGTTTGAAGTACCTGGTATTAACTTTTGAGTCTCTTTGGTATGGAATTGGGCTTCTTGAAAAATAAAGAGCAAAATTTCGTTGATCAACTATGACCTTTACTGTATTTGGGTTTTGAATTTCATTAGAATCGGAAATATGAACCATCAAAGAAGCTAGGTCTATTTCTTTTTTGTTATCAGTTTCAAACACATTAATAAGTTTCTTGAGGCTTTCACAGTCCGTAAATGGTTCATCTCCTTGAACATTTACAACTACATCACACTCGATTAATTGAACCGCTTCTGCAATACGATCACTTCCAGATTCGTGTTCTTTGGTACTCATAATGACCTGACCCCCATTACTTTTAATTTCTTGACTTATAATCCCACTATCAGTCACAACATAAACTTCACTAAACAATTTAGTTCTCAGGGTAGCCTTATAGGTTCTTAATATCACACTTTCACCTTCAAGGTCCTGCATCAGTTTACCCGGAAATCGGGATGCACTATATCGAGCAGGAATCATAGCAATTATTTTCATTGAAATCTAAATTGATTGTCAATCAAAATTACATAAAATTAATAAATTAAATATATGAAAACAGTATATAATTAATCTTCAAAAAAATCATCTTTAAAACCTATTAAATAAAGCTTTTCTTTTGCTCTAGTAATAGCTGTATATAACCAACGTAGGTAATCACGATCAATACCATTTGGAAGATAAGGTTGCTCAACAAAGACAGTATCCCATTGCCCGCCTTGAGACTTATGGCAAGTGATAGCGTATGAAAACTTCACTTGAAGAGAATTTAAATATTTGCTTTTCTTTACTCCTAAAAACTTCTTATAAGATGATGATTCGTCTTCAAAATCTTTTAATATTTCTTGATATAACTTATTAGATTCTTCATAAGGTAATGAAGGAGTTTCTAATTTTATGGTGTCTAACATGAGAACTGTCTCAAAAGGCCGCATTTTAGGGTAATCTACCATCCTAATTTTAACTTCCGCAAACCTAAATTCGTATAATTCTCTTATACTAAATATCTCAAGTACTTCAATAATATCTCCATTAGCAATAAATCCCGCCTCACTAGTTGGCTTTAACCAGAAATAATTGTTTTTCACAATCATTAAAAAATCACCGGATGATAATTCATTTTCATTAAATAAAATTCGTGAACGGATTTGTTCATTATATAAATTAGCACGTTTATTAGATCGAACTATTAAAGTCGTATCTTCATTACCTAGTGTATTGTAAGCATCATTTATTGCGTCTAAAATTTCATAGCCATCAATGAGACTTACGATGTCATTAAACCCCTTTAAATTAAACTGAAAAGAATCAAAATAAGAATTTGAAACGGCCTCTCTTAAATTAGTGGCGTTAAATAGAATTCCAGAACCTTCTTCCTGTCTTACTACTTCATCTAGTTCTAAACGAATCACTTCTTTATTATAGTTAAGCTCTAAATTAGACTCGTTCAAGGCTGGACTCAAATCTAATTTAACTGGAGGAAGCTGTGCGGTATCTCCGATAAGTAATAACTTACACTGTTGACCTGAATATACATACTGAATCAAATCATCTAGTAGTGAGCCGCTTCCAAATAATTTAGCTTGGTTAGAAACATCAGATATCATTGAGGCTTCATCTACAATAAATAATGTTTTTTTATGCTTATTTGGGGCAAGTATGAAAGATATTTTACCATTTTTTTCTGCTCGTGGAGAATAAATTTTCTTATGAATAGTAAATGCATCGCTTTTAGAGTAGTTACTAATAACCTTGGCAGCACGGCCAGTTGGAGCAAGTAGAACTGCAGTTTTTTTAACGTGCCACAAATTTTTAACTAAAACCCCTATTATAGTTGTTTTCCCGGTTCCCGCATAGCCCTTTAATACAAAAAGCTCACTTGCAGCTTCACTAAAAATGAAGTTCGAAAGTAACTGTAAACCAATATTTTGTTTTAATGTTGGATTAAAAGGAAAACTTTTCTTCAGTATATTGTAAAAGTCATTGGAATCCATTCAGTTATCGTGCAGAGAATTAATTATTCAAATATAGAAATGATTTTTACTAACATTCACTTTATTGAATAAAAAAAAATTGTAGATTTGTTATGGTTTAATTTAATAGAAAAGAAACTATGGTAATTTTAGGAGTAATTTTAGTCATTGTATTAACAATTGTTATTGTTTATTTGATTGATAAAAAAACCCCAAAAAAATATAAATCTTATATTCTTTTTGGGCTATGGGCAATAATAATTTATTTAGGCTATATAACCTTTATGTCTGTTTATGGTGAAATCAAGTTTAATCAACTAAAAGAAAAACGATACAAGGTTGTTATTGAAAACCTTAAAGACATTAGAGACGCTGAATTAGCTCACAGATCTGTTACTGGACAGTTTCAAGGAAACTGGGATAGTTTAGTTAAGTTTATTGAAAATGAAAAATTCACAATCACACAACGTAGAGATTCTACTATAATCGATAAAGAATTAACTCGATTATATGGAGTTGATACTACAAAAGATATAATCATTGTTGATACGCTTGGGTTTGTTTCTGTATTAGACTCACTATTTGGAGTTGATTCACGTTATAAAACTATGATGAATGTTCCAGTTGGTAAACAAGATCAATTATTTGAATTAAAATCAGGTCTTCTAGATCAAAATGGTATTAATATTCCTGTTTTTGAAGCCTCTGTTTCTAAAAAATTAATTCTATTTGATCAAGATAAGAACTTAGTAGATTTAGAGTCCGATGTGGTTTCGGTTGAAGGTGTTAATGGACCAAGTTTAAAAGTTGGTTCTATGGAAGAAGTAAATACTAACGGAAACTGGCCAAAAAATTATTCAGAACAATAAAATATCAAATTCTATAAATGAATTGTCCATTCAAGTAAGCTTGAGTGGACTTTCTTTTTTTGTTTTAAATAAAATGACTTCCAATATTGAATATTTGGATTCTGTAAATTTTGATAAGAAACTATCTCCAAACGAGCTTTTAGATAAACTGATTCACTCATTTAATTCCACTCCTATCCTAAATCAGGAATTCTCTAAAGTTTTTGTCATACACAGTAACGAACTAGCTACTGTAGTACCTAAACCGTTGTTTGATGAAACCAACCTAATTGACTATCTTAAGTTTAATTCAAAAATTCTAAAAACAGACTTTATTACCTATGATCAAATAAACGTTGCAGACATTATGGTTGTTTACGTCCCTCTTATGAATATTAATAACTTTATTTTTGATCGGTTTGGGAGTTTTGAATACAAACACAGTGCGACCATTTTAATAAATCGTGTTTTGATTCTTGAAAAAAACACAAAAATAAATAAAATGTACCTCAATGTTGAGGATAATCATTTTGAGATAGTGGTGGTTAAAAATAATCTTTTAAAGTTTTATAATCGTTTTGAGTTTATCACAAAAGAAGATTTTATTTATTACCTTCTCTTTACTGCTGAACAACTACAATTAAACCCAGAAGAATTTCCTCTTGTACTTATGGGAACAATAGTTGAAGGTGATGAGTTGTATCAAATTGCATATAAGTACATAAGAGATGTAGTTTTATTGCACAGTAACTCTATGATATACCGAATGGATTCAAGCTCTAAATATTTTACATTACTAAATAGCTAATAATGCGTATCATTTCAGGAACTTTTAAAGCTAGGCGAATCTTGGCTCCAAAAAACTTACCAGTCCGCCCAACGACTGATATGGCTAAAGAAGCACTATTTAATATTATTAACCATCGCTATCATTTTCACGACATATCTTTTTTAGACTTATTTGCAGGAACTGGAAATATCAGTTATGAATTTGCCTCAAGAGGTACAGAATATATCGTCGCTGTAGACCAGAACTTTCATTGTACAAAATTTATTGATAAAACAGCTAAAGAATTTAATATGCCCATACAAGTAATTAAGGCAGATGTGTTTAGTTTTTTAGAAAAAACAAAACAGACTCAAACAATAATTTTTGCAGATCCTCCTTATGAGTTAGAGCACAGTAAGTTTTTAAAAATTATTGAAACTGTCTTTAAAAATCAGCTCCTAGAAATAGAAGGTATTTTCATTATAGAACATTCAAAGCAAACGGATCTTTCTGAATCACCCCACTTTTCGGAAGTTAAGAGTTACGGAGGTAACTGCTTTAGTTTTTTTGAAAACTAAAAAAAAAGCAGATCTGTAAGCCGGATTCTGTACCACAAAATTATGGCCCTTATCATTTATCTTCGCCTACTGTTACCAGTAAACTTTAGCTGCCTACCCTTCAGCATCGCACGTGACGCGCTCAAACACTGATATACATGACATTGCACCCTATAGAGTTTACCTGGTTTCACTACAGCATTACCTGTACATTCTTTCTGTTGCACTTTTCCTAGCCTCACGACTGATGGTTGTTAACCACTATAGTACACTACGGTGTCCGGACTTTCCTCTCCTCGTTAAAAACGAACAGCGATAAGGCGATCTGCTTTGTTGCAAAAGTAAACAAATTGTTAATAACTCCTTTTAATTTAAAGGAGTTTAATTTAGTCATTACTAGATGAATTTTTAAATTTGTTTTAACTTGATTATATGGAACCATTTGTTGTATCCGCTTTAAAATACAGGCCTCAAACATTTAAAGATGTCGTTGGTCAAACTGCTATTACCAATACTTTAAAAAATGCTATTGATCAAAATCATTTA
This sequence comes from uncultured Formosa sp., assembly GCA_913052445.1. Lineage (GTDB taxonomy): Bacteria > Bacteroidota > Bacteroidia > Flavobacteriales > Flavobacteriaceae > Hel1-33-131. Next base: position 227,936 of record CAJXDP010000001.1, on the reverse strand, counting down.
GCACAAGCGTTACTATTCACTGGTCCTAGAGGAGTTGGTAAAACTACATGTGCACGTATTTTAGCTAAAATGATTAACAGTAATACTTCAGAAGACATAAAAGAAGACTTTGCATTTAATATATTTGAATTGGATGCTGCTTCTAATAATTCTGTTGATGATATTCGTAGTCTTACTGATCAAGTACGGATTCCTCCTCAAGTAGGAAAATACAAAGTATATATTATTGATGAAGTTCACATGCTATCGGCATCAGCTTTTAACGCATTCCTGAAAACATTAGAAGAGCCACCTAAGCACTGTATTTTCATTCTTGCTACTACAGAGAAACATAAAATAATTCCTACAATTCTTTCAAGATGTCAGATTTTTGATTTTAAAAGAATCAACGTAATAGATACTAAAAATTACCTTAAAGTTATCGCTGAGGAGCAAGGAATCAATGCAGAAGATGACGCGCTACAAATCATTGCTCAAAAAGCTGATGGAGCTATGAGAGATGCTCTATCAATTTTCGATAGAGTTGTTAGCTTTTCGGGAAAAGATCTTACAAGGGAAGCAGTCACTGAAAACCTAAACGTTTTAGATCATGATGCTTTTTTTGAAGCTACTGATTTCATTTTAGATAGTAAAATTCCTGACTTATTACTTCACTTTAATAATATTTTATCAAGGGGGTTTAATGGACATCATTTTATAATTGGGCTAGCCTCTCACTTTAGAGACTTGTTAGTCAGTAAAACCCCTCAAACGATAGAACTACTTGAAGTTGGAGAGAGTACAAAAAGCTATTACAAAAAACAATCAGAATTAACTTCTCATGAATTTTTAATCAACGCTATTGAGCTAGCTAATTCATGTGATCTGAAATATAAATCCAGTATGAATCAACGCCTATTGGTAGAACTTTGCTTAATGCAGCTTGCATCTATCAATTTTGATGGAGAAAAAAAAAAGCCTAGTGGGTATATAATACCTGCTTCATATTTCAAATCTAAAAATATTTCTGATGTTAAAATAATCAGACCTAACTTGGCTTCTATAAAAACCTCATATCCAGTTGATGAAGAAAATGAAATAACAGAGCCAATCAAAGACGTCGTTCAAAAACCCACTCCCCCTATTCCGGTTATTCAAACGACTCAAAGACCTTCCTCAGGACTTTCGTTAAACAGTATAAGAAAGAAAAAGGAACATCAAATAAAACTAATGGAAGTCAATATAAAAGAAGAAGACTTGCCAAACGACCCTTTTAATGAAGAAGATCTCCTGAAATACTGGGATGTTTTTGTTACAAAATTAGAAACAGACGGTAAGTATAATCTTGCCGCAATACTTCAAATTGATACTCCACAACTAATTGATATCCAAACTATTCGATTGGAGTTTCCTAACAATACTAATAAAATTGAAGTTGAACGTCAACAATCTGAATTGCTTCAATATTTAAGAAAAGCATTGAATAATTTCTCAATCAGTCTAGACATTATAGTAAACGAAACGTTGGAAAAAAAATACGCTTATACGCCTGAAGATAAATATGAGAAATTAGTAGAGAAAAATAAGCATATTGAACTTTTACGGAAAATATTTGAATTGGATTTATAATTTATGCTAGGATTAAAATTATCTTCAGACCCAAGATGGGTTAATATCGCTGAAAAAAATTTAGAGGAAATTTTATCAGACCATGCTTTCTGTGAACAGAAAGCAGCGAGCACTGCTATTTCTCTTATTGTAAGTTTTCCTGAGTATACGGAGCTTGTTCAAGAAATGATAGCCTTAGTTGAAGAAGAAATGAGTCATTTTAAAATGGTTCATGATTTATTATTAGAGCGTGGGTTTAACTTAGGCCGAGACAGGAAAGATGCTTATGTCTCAAAACTAATACAGTTTTTCCCTAAGGGTGGCAGTCGGACAACACAATTAATTCACCGTTTGTTATTAGCAGCCATGATTGAAGCTAGAAGTTGTGAACGCTTCCGACTTTTATCAGAACATTTAGAGGATAAAAAATTAGCTAAGTTCTATAGAAAACTAATGGTTAGTGAAGCCAATCATTACACCTCATTTTTGGGTTTTGCCAGGCAATATGGCGATAAAGAGGTAGTTAATCAAAAATGGAATGATCTATTAGTATACGAAGCTGACATCATGAAGTCATTAAGTATTAGTGAAAGTATTCATGGTTAAACTTACTAAGGCATCATATTTTTAATGTAATGCTTTTACTAATTTTAAGGAGACAATCTTTCCATACCCCAACTACTGTTAGCAGATAATTTAAATCTAATTCTATCGTGAAGTCGGTTTTCGCGACCTTGCCAAAACTCTATTTCAACAGCCTTCACAATGTATCCACCCCAAAACTCTGGACGTTGTAACGGCTTATTATTATATTCATTTTCTAAAGACTCTAGTTTTGCATCCAAAATAGTTCTATTTTTAATAACGGTGCTTTGCTTGGAAGCCCAAGCACCAAGCTGACTTCCTTTGGGTCGAGAAAGAAAATAGGTGTCACTTTCTGAGGGGTCAATTTTGTCAGCAAACCCCTTGATGATAACCTGTCTTTCTGCTGATTCCCAATGAAAAGAAAGGCAGCATTGGGGGTTATTTGCTAATGCTATCGCCTTTTCACTTTCATAATTTGTAAAAAACACAAAACCAGCTGAACTAAACTTTTTTAAAAGCACCACACGACTTTTTGGAAACCCATCAATACCAATAGTAGCCAAAGTCATCGCGTTTGTTTCAGTTTCCTGAAAGTGTGAATCTACTTCGTTAAACCACAATTGAAATAAATCATACGGATCATTGTTAATAGAGTGTTCTAAAAGAGATCCTTTAATATAGGATTTGCGATAATTTCCTAAATCTTTTTCCATATTGATGTGCTAATTAAAATCAAATTTACATAAATATAAATAGTTTTAATAAACTTCAATTATTAAATTTATACTCTAATAACTTATTGTTTAAAATATTGTATTTACATGCTTACTAAGAGGTTTAATTTTATTACCTCTATGGTTGGCTGTTAAGAAAAATCTGAATCTATTTCCAGGATACAGTACTCTTTCACAAAAAAAATGATATTAACAAGCTAACAACTATAGATAAAATTGCTTTAGTTGTTGTGGGGGTTTGTGTTTTATTGACCACTTTAAAAATTGAAGAATTAACTAAGTTATGCATCATTAGTGCTCTGGTTATTTTTAGTACTATTCACGTGAAAGTTCAAATCAACAGCTTATAAACTAAATAAATTTAAAGTTTAAAATACGAAATATTGGGTTTAGATAATGATAAAAACAAATTAACTCCCATTAATGGAATAAACGTTTGTAATTTGTATTTTTGTTTTTAATAGTATTTGGAATAATGGCTAAAGCATCATTAAATAAGACCAAAAAAAAACGTATTTCTAAAATCAATTTAACTCTAACTAGTTCTCAGCGATTAGTAATGGGTAGTTTTTTGATAATCATTGGTATTTTATTATTTACTGCACTTCTATCCTACTTATTCACTGGCGATAATGATCAAAGTGTTTTAGGCGAATTTACAAATCGAGCAATACTAACAGAAAATTGGTTGAGCAAAATTGGAGCTTGGATTAGCGAATTACTAATTTATCAAGGGTTTGGGATTTCTTCCTTTATTTTTTCTGGACTTATATTACTGTCCGGAATATCTGTTCTAGCAAATTCTTCTAAAAAAAGACTTTGGCGTAATTGGTTTTGGGGTACTTTAATTATTATATGGGGATCTATTTTATTTGGATTTATTTTTCAAAGTGCTCCAGATTTAGGCGGTTCTATAGGATATGAGTTAAACTTATTTTTTCAAGACTATATCGGAAAAACTGGAACTGCTTTATTAATGGTATTTGGTTTTATTACTTACATAGCTATTCGCTTCAAGGTTACTCCGAAACAAATAGGGGATTTATTTATACGTACTAAAAATGAACCTAAATCTGAATTTTTAAATGATAAGTCTTCATTAGAAAATGTTGTTGATAACAGTTTTACTGAAGAAGCTAATTCTATAAAATCAACTTTTGAAATTCCTTTAGAAAATATAGAGCCCACTATTTCAAATCACTCAAGTATTGATTCTGAAACTATAGTTAAAACTTCCAAAACTATTAAAGAAATAGTAAATCCGATTGAAGATTCTGTTGAGATGGAGATTGAAATTAATAAGGAGGAAGTTTCAGAAACTGACAATCTTGCAGCTAAATTGGTTGAAGATTTTGGTGAGGTTGATCCAACTCTAGAACTATCAAAATTCCAATTCCCTCCGTTAGATATCCTTAAAAAATATGACACGGAAGGGATTACAATAAACCAAGAAGAACTCGAGGAAAATAAAAACAAAATCGTTGAAACACTCAATAATTATAAAATAGGAATTGCTAGTATTAAGGCTACTATAGGACCTACAGTTACTTTATACGAAATAATTCCAGAAGCAGGTATTCGAATTTCAAAAATAAAAAATTTGGAGGATGATATTGCGCTATCACTTTCCGCACTTGGAATTCGAATCATAGCTCCTATCCCTGGTAGAGGAACAATTGGTATTGAGGTTCCTAATAAAAATGCAACGATTGTTTCTATGCATTCTGTTATATCGTCTCAGAAGTTTCAGAAATCAGAAATGGAGTTGCCAATTGCCTTGGGAAAGACAATTAGTAATGAAACTTTTGTAGTTGATTTGGCAAAAATGCCACACTTGTTAATGGCTGGAGCTACCGGTCAAGGTAAATCCGTTGGCCTTAATGCAGTTTTAACTTCACTATTATATAAAAAACACCCTGCAGAAGTGAAATTTGTACTAGTTGATCCTAAAAAAGTAGAACTTACTCTATTTAATAAAATTGAACGTCATTATCTAGCAAAGCTACCAGATACTGAAGACGCTATAATTACCGATAATACCAAAGTAATAAATACTTTGAACTCTTTATGTATCGAAATGGACGATCGATATGAAATGCTTAAAAATGCATTTTGCAGAAATATAAAAGAATACAATAAAAAATTCAAAGCACGTAAACTTAATCCTAATGATGGACATAAGTATTTACCTTATATTGTTTTGGTAGTCGATGAGTTTGCTGATTTAATTATGACTGCTGGTAAAGAAGTAGAAACTCCTATAGCTCGGCTTGCACAGCTAGCTAGAGCAATTGGTATTCACCTAATAATAGCAACGCAAAGACCTTCTGTAAATGTAATAACTGGAATTATTAAAGCGAATTTTCCAGCACGTATAGCATTTAGAGTGACATCAAAAATTGATTCTAGGACTATTTTAGACAGCTCTGGAGCTGACCAACTAATTGGTCGTGGTGACTTATTATACACCCAAGGAAACGATATGGTTCGAATTCAATGTGCTTTTGTAGATACACCTGAAGTTGAAAAGCTAACTGACTATATAGGATCACAAAAAGCCTATCCAAGCGCTTATATACTTCCTGAATATATTAGTGAAGACTCTGGCACAAGTATTGATAATAATATAAATGAAAGAGACCAGTTGTTTAGAGAAGCCGCTGAGTTAATTATAATAGCTCAACAAGGATCAGCATCTTTATTACAACGTAAATTAAAATTAGGTTATAATCGTGCTGGACGCCTAATAGATCAATTAGAGGCTGCGGGTATTGTAGGTTCATTTGAAGGCAGTAAAGCAAGGCAAGTATTAGTTACTGATTTAACAACTCTCAACCGTTTATTAGATCAAGAAATCTCTGATTAGTATGAAAATTTTTCTTTTAATTTTATCGATTATAATATCATTTTTAGGTCAAGCCCAAAGTTCTAATTCTGAAGCACAAATAATACTTGATGAAGTTAGTGATAAAGTTAATTCTTATGAAAGCATGATTCTAAAATTTAGATATGTGCTTGAAAATACAGAAGAAAATATTCGACAAGAAACTAGCGGAGACATAACTCTAGAAGGAGAGAAATACATTCTAAATATTTTAGGTATTACGAGACTATATAATGGAGAATCACTATTCACAATAAGTCCTGAAGATGAAGAAGTTACTATATCTTCAAATAACACTACAGAAGAAAACACTATAACCCCTAGTGAATTACTAAGTTTTTATGAAGATGGCTATACTTATGACATGGATATTGCTCAGAATATTAATGGCCGTAAAATTCAGTATATTAAATTAACTCCAATTGATTCTGATTCAGAAATTAAATATGTTTTACTTGGAATCGATTTAAATACAAAGCATATCTATAAATTGATTGAAATTGGAAGCAATGACACAAAAACTACTTTAACTATTAATTCATTCAAAACAAACCAAAATCTATCTAAAAAGTTATTTAAGTTTGACCCAACAAAATATAGTGACTATTATATCAACAACTTAGATTAGGATATAAATTGAAACTTCTAGACCGTTACATACTAACTACCTTTTTAAAAACATTTGTCAGTGTATTTACAATACTTATGATGATTTTTTTATTACAATCAGTGTGGGTTTATATTTCTGAGCTAGCAGGAAAAGAATTAGAAATTGAAATCATATTTAAGTTTCTCCTGTATGTATCCCCAAGGATTGTAGTTTTAGTTTTACCTCTTACAATCCTTTTGGCTTCAATAATGGTATTTGGAGGATTTTCTGAAAACTATGAATTTGCAGCAATGAAGTCTACTGGAATTTCGCTACAAAGAGCAATGAAAAGCCTTAGTATATTTATTGTTTTATTGGCTGTTCTTAGTTTTTTCTTTGCAAATAGTGTGATTCCTCTTGCTGAATTTAATTTTTTCAATTTGAGAAGAAATATTGCAAAGGTGAAGCCAGCCATGGCTATAGCCGAAGGTCAGTTTAACCAGTTAAATGATATAAACATAAAGGTTGCTGAAAAAAGTGGTGACAATGGACAATATCTTAATGATGTTATTATACATCAAAAAAAGAGGGGTGTTAATGGTAATTATACCGTCATTAAATCTAATACAGGAGAATTTATAAGCAACGACTCTTCGAACCTATTAAAGCTAGTTTTAACAGATGGAAATTATTATGATAATATCCAGCCTAAGGATTATTTAAAAAGAACAAAAAACAAGCCGCTAGTTAAAAGTACATTTAACAATTATATAATTAATATTGATCTTACTAAATTTAATGATGTAGACTTTGATAATCAAGATAAAGTGACTAAACATACAATGTTGAATGTAGTAGATTTAAATACTGCTCTAGATTCTCTTGGAAATTCAAAAAAACTATTATTAGCTAATTTTTCAAAATCGATGTTACAGCGTAGCTATCAACCAATACTGAACAAAAATTACAAAATAAGCGATAAAAGTACAACAATTAAAAACTTAAATTTATTAGAGTTATTTGAAGAACAAAAAGCAATTCAACTGATTAACCTGTCTTTAGTTTCTGTTAAATCAGCAAAAAAAGAATTAAAAATTAGATCAAAATCAATATTACTTTCTGAAGTAAATATTAACAAACATTTTGTTGCATTACATGATAAGTTTGCATTAGGTCTTTCCTGTATTATTTTGTTTTTTGTGGGAGCACCTTTAGGAGCACTGATTCGTAAAGGAGGAATTGGTCTCCCGCTAGTGATTGCTATATTAATTTTTCTAACATATCACTTTATAAGCATATTTGCAAAAAACAGTTCAGAAGATAGTACTATGAACCCTATTTTAGCATCATGGCTTTCATCATTAATTTTATTACCATTTAGTATTTATCTTACAAACAGAGCGACTAAGGACCGCGCATTAATTGACTTTGACAGCATTTTAATACCATTAAAGAATTTTATCATATCATCAAGAGATAGGGAACTTTCTGGAGATTTTACAATATCAAAAGAAAAAATTAGTGATTTAAATGATTTTGATAATACTCAATTAAAAGTAGTTATTAAAGATTATAGAAAATTAGGGCACTTATTAAAATACAGGAATAAAGCTTTGGAAATTCTAAAACATAGAGGTATTAGTGAATTGGAGCTAAAAATGAGTGAAAATTTGACAGACAAAACTTACGAATCCGCTCTAAACCTTTACTTAGACTTTAAGGAGAATTCTAAATTAGCACTCGTTTTTAATATTTTAACAATTTCAACTGCTTTATTTGGTTTTATTCTTAATACTATAAGCCTAGATATCCTTGGGAGTATATTATTAGGAATGGGTGCTATTAGCCTTATATTTTATTTAATTGTTTTTGAAAAATTTATCTTAAGCCAATGTAATTTTTATAAAATTAAAAATATTAATTTTATAAAAAAATACTTTATTTTAATACTTTTAGGCATTCCGTTATTTTATCCCTACAGGTACTATTTCATTCTTAAAATGGAAGAAGAATTAAATTACTTATAATATATTTACAAAAAATATAAATAATGTCCATTTACGATAAAAATATACAATCAACTACAAAATTAAACAGTATTGAAGATGCGATTAATGACATCCGTTTAGGAAAAGTTGTTATTGTTGTAGATGATGAGAATAGAGAAAATGAAGGTGACTTCATTGCAGCAGCCGAAAAAGTAACACCTGAAATGATCAACTTTATGGCTCTACATGGGCGAGGGCTAATCTGTGCGCCACTTACCGAAAAACGATGTGATGAGTTGAACTTGAACATGATGGTAGCTAACAACACAGTATTACATAACACTCAATTTACGGTTTCAGTAGATTTGATTGGACAAGGTTGTACTACTGGGATATCTACATCTGATCGTTCAAAAACAATCAAATCCTTGGTTGAATCAGGAACGAAATCCTATGACTTGGGAAGACCTGGTCACATCTTTCCCTTAAAAGCTAAAAATGGGGGTGTACTAAGACGTACAGGACACACTGAAGCAGCAGTAGATTTAGCACGTTTAGCTGGATTAAAGCCAGCTGGAATTTTAGTAGAAATACTAAATGATAATGGCTCTATGGCGAGATTGCCTGAATTAAGAAAAGTAGCAGAAAAATTTGATCTAAAAATTATTTCCATAGAAGATCTTGTTGCACACAGAATGGAACATGACTCTTTGATACAAATGAAACAAGATTATCAAATTGAAACACGTTTTGGAGATTTTCGATTAAGAGCCTACCAACAAACTACTAATGACGCTGTACATATCGCACTAACAAAAGGGACCTGGAGTCCGGATGAAACTGTACCTACAAGAATAAACTCTACATTAGTGAATAATGACATTCTGGGAACGCTAACAAATAATCCGGATTTTCAGTTGGATAAAATATTTAAGCAAATTAAGAAACATGGAAAAGGCGCAATCCTTTTTATTAACCAAAGCACACAGCCTGCAAACCTTCTAAAACGTCTAGAGATAGTGAGAACTACCCAAAAAAAAGGATCTGTAGTTAAAGCACCAAATATTAAAATGGACACTAAAGATTTCGGAATTGGCGCACAAATCCTTCACGATTTAAACATTCGTAAACTAGGACTTATTTCAAATAGTAAACAAACAAAACGTGTTGGTATTATTGGATATGGCCTAGAAATTATTGAATACATTAAATACTAATGAGTATTGCTTCTAATGAGCGTAGCCATCGTTTTGGCTCTTTGTACTACTTCATTTTCTGTCCATGATAACTTTATTAAACAAGATATATTACGACTTATAAAGCTATCTGACTTGTCAAAACTTTTTCGTTTTAAATAGGACAAACCGTCTTTCAATTCTTTACTTAGTGGAAGCAATGATTTTTGATTAATTAAGTGCTCCCATTTTCGGATATAATGCCAATTATTGTCATAGTAATGGAAACAAACATCAATACCATTATTTTTGAAAGCGGTACTCACTTTGCGTGCAATTTCTAAATCGTCTAAGAAAAAACTTAAAAATGAATAACTTTCTTCACCTCCTTCAGGGACTGTTCGAAATGTCACACCAGATAATTTAGCTAACTCATTTCTAATAATCATGTAATGTTTTTTTTGGATTTCAATAAAATTATCTAAACGTCTAAATTGAGCTAACCCAACAGCAGCATTTAACTCTGAAATACGGAAATTATATCCTAGAAATGGATGTAGTTCTGCACCCCTATCCTTTCCATTATGGTCATGTCCGTGATCACTAAAGTGGTCAGCATTTGTATAATAATCATAATTATTAGTTATCATAACTCCACCTTCCCCACAGGTAACCGTTTTTACAAAATCAAAAGAAAAACAGCCCATGTCACCTATTGTACCTAAGGCCTTACCTTTGTACTTACCTCCTATTGCTTGACAAGCATCTTCAATTAGAATTAAGTTATTTATAGCACAAATTGACTTTAAAGCTTCTAAGTTAGCCATGCTACCACACATGTGAACAGGCATAATAGCTTTAGTCTTAGTTGTTATAGCAGCTTGAACTGCATCAATATCTAATGTTAGTGTATCATCAATATCAACAATCACAGGGATTGCTCCTAACATGATTATGGCCTCAAAACTAGCTACAAATGTAAAACAAGGCATAATCACTTCATCACCAGCTCCTATTCCTGCTGAGGCAAGAGCAAGGCTCACAGCTGCAGTACCGCTTGATAGTAATTGTGCATATTGAACCTTAAATTGAAATTGAATTTCTTTTTCCAGTTCCTTGGCTTTCCAGTGCCCTTGACGCATTTGATCAAACCCGTAACGCATTAAAACGCCACTGTCTAATACATCTTGAACTTCTTTTTTCTCTGCATCTCCAAATAATTCAAATCCTGGCATAAATTTTATTTAATTTCTATAATAGAATCTTTAAGATCTTTTCTTACTTTTTTCATGTTTGCAAAAACATCCTCACCTGCACGGTATCCAATTGGTAACACAAGAACAGAACGTAATCCTAGCTCCTTAAGATTAAAATAATTATCATAAGCAACGGGGTCGAAACCTTCCATAGGGCAGGAGTCAATTTTTTGAATAGCACAAACGGTAAGCATGTTTCCTAAAGCTAAATATGCCTGTTTAGCTCCCCAATTGAATATATCATCAGATGATTTCCTTTCAAAACCAGAAATAAGGCTCTCACGAAATGAACTTAAAGTAGCTTCTGGGGTGTTACGTATTGATTTAATATTTTCAAAATAAGTTCTTATGTAGGCTTCATTAACATTAGTATCTACACAAAAAATAAAGAGATGTGATGCTTGACCTATTTGTTGCTGATTACTTGAAATAGGAACTAACTCTTTTAGAGTAGATTTATTACTTACTATAATTAACTTAACAGGTTGCAAACCGTACGAACTCGCTGTTAGGTTGAAGCTTTCCTTTAAAACTTGTAATGTGTCATTAGAAATAATCTTATTAATATCAAACTTTTTAGTAGCATAACGCCATTTAAGTGCTTTAATAATCTCCATTTAATTTTTTTTCAAAAATATAAAATAATGCATAGTTTTCAATTTAAATTATAAACAAATATAATATGTTAAAGACTAAAAATTAAATAATGATTATCCTTAATTAATATCGCTGAATTTTTTGTTAAAGCAAATAAATTTATTAATTAAAATAATAAATAATTTATTTGAGAACATTGTATATGAGCTCATAATATAAATCTTTTGAGCTTATGTTAGCACCAACTCCTTTGCTTTTAACATCATAAATACGTAAGGTTTTTAAAACCCCGCTAATACGCTTCATTGGGAAATTTTTTGAGACTGATAGGTATTCGCTGACAAAGTAAGGATTAACTCCTAAAGCTTTAGACACGGCTGCAGGACTTTTATCACTTACAGTATGAAGTGTCATTAGTTTAGTGAAATACATGAATAATATAGAAATTGTCAAAACAAAAGGGTGTTGTTTTTGGTTTTGAGAAAAGTAATTTACAATTTGATATGCCTTTTTATGGTCTAGATTGCCAATTGCTTTTTGTAACTCAAAATTATTGAAGTCTTTAGAAATCCCTATGTTTTCTTCAATAATTTCAGAAGTAACTTGTTTACCAGGCCCCACTACGATAACTAGCTTATTAAGTTCATTTGCGATTTTACTAAGATCATTTCCTAAAAACTCCGATAATATTAAAGCAGCTTTAGGAGTAATTGTAATTTGTTTGGATTTTAAAAAATTCTGAATCCAAGATGGAATCTTATCTTCATATATTTTTTTACTATCAAATACTACTGCAGATTTAGAAAGTGATTTGTAAAGTGCTTTTCTTTTGTCTAAAGTTTTATATTTATAATTAAATACTAATACCGTAGAAGGTTGAGGGTTCTTAACGTAATCAACAAGTTGCTCAATTGTTTTAATAAGGTTTTGTGCTTCTTTTACGATTACAACTTGTCGCTCAGCCATCATAGGATAGCGCTTTGAATAGGATATAATATCTTGAATTGAAACTTCTTTCCCATACAACACAACTTGATTAAATCCTTTCTCCTCCTCTAGTAGTAAATTAGACTCTATGTAGTCAGAGATCATATCAATATAATAGGATTCCTCTCCCATTAAAAAATAAATAGGTGCTATTTTACCTCCTTTTATGTCAGTTATTAGCTGGTTAATCGAATTCATTCAAAAAAAATTACCAAATTTGTAGAGTGCAAGATTTAAATTTTCCGCCATACACGTTCAGGCTCAAAAATAGTAAAAATAATACTTATATTTTTGATGTAATACGTAAAAAGTTTGTGGTACTTCAACCTGAAGAATGGGTACGGCAACATTGTATTCATTTTTTAACCAATGAAAAAAAATACCCCGTTAGCCTAATTAATGTTGAAAAAGTAGTTCATATAAACGGACTCAATAAACGCTATGATATTGTGGTCTATAATCCTGAGGGAGGTATTCATTTAATTATTGAATGCAAAGCACCTAAAGTAAAGATATCTCAGTCAGCATTTGATCAAATAGCTAGATATAATTTAACTTTAAAAGCCTCTTTTTTAATGTTAACAAATGGATTAAATCATTATTTTTGTACCATGGATAATCACTTGGGAGTCTATGATTTTTTAGAAGATCTTCCGAGTTACACTAACAAAAAGGTTTGAAACTAGCTATTGTAATACTTAATTGGAACGGAAAGGTACTTTTAGAGACTTTTCTACCCTCAATTATTGAATATTCTTCAGGCTATGAAATCTATGTTGTTGATAATGCATCAACAGATACATCTATACAGTTTTTAGAATCAAAATACCCTTCGATTAATTGTATTAAACTCAGTAAAAATCTCGGATATGCAAATGGATACAACGAAAGTCTAAAGCAAATTAATGCAGACGTATATTGTTTATTAAATTCTGATATAGAAGTTACAAAAAACTGGTTAACAGCTGTTGTAGACATTTTTTACAACGAAGCTAATACGCATATAGTTCAGCCTAAAATACTAGACTACAACAAGAAAAACTACTTTGAATATGCAGGTGCAGGCGGAGGCTATATAGACAAGTTAGGCTACCCGTATTGTAGAGGGCGTATTTTTGACTCTATTGAAGAAGACAAAGGGCAATATGACGACCGAATAGAAATATTTTGGGCATCTGGAGCCTGCTTATTTATAAGAGCTTCTTCTTTTAAAGCTTTAGGGGGGTTTGACAACACGTTCTTTGCACACATGGAAGAAATTGATTTATGTTGGCGTGCAAAAAACAAAGGCTTTAATATTGTATACACAGGAGCGTCAACCGTTTACCATGTTGGAGGTGCTAGCTTACATAGTTCTAATCCAAAGAAGACCTATTTGAACTTTAGAAACAGCCTTTATACACTAGTAAAAAACACACAACACCCATTGATTATTGTTGTATATCTACGATTAATACTAGACGGACTAGCTGGATTACGTTTTTTGTTTCAAGGAAAGTTTAAACACATGATTGCAATTGTTAAAGCACACGGAAGTTTTTATCGAACGCTCCCTCGACTGATAAAACTTAGACAGAAATCAATTAAAATAAATCCACTTAAAGGTCAACTCTCGTCTATTGTTTGGTCACATTTTATTCTAAAGAATAAACATCATAATAAATTAAATAAATAATTAGCTAAAAAGTCGACTTTTAAAGCAATAATTTAATAGCTTTACTTTATAATACTAAACTCTGAAAAAAATGAATAAAATTTATGCATTATTATTAACTACAACTATTCTGTTGACTTCATGTGGCCCGAATAAAGAATTAGTTGCTGCACAGGTAAAGTTAAAAAATACTAAAGATTTATTAAATACTGCTACTGTAAAACTAAACAGTTGTTTATCTGATAAAGCTGTTGCAGAAGCCAGTTTAAACGCTTTGAGAGACCAATTGGGTGATTTAAGAAAAACGAATGATGCCTTAATATCGAGTACAAAAGAAATAACTCTTTTAACTGCCAAAGGTGCAGACAACTTAGAAAAAAGTCTTGAAAGCCTTCAAGAAAGGGATTTGAAAATTAATCGATTACAAGATGCGATTACAAAAAAAGACAGTGTAACCCTAGCAATTGTGTCTAGTTTGAAAAAATCTGTAGGGATAGATGATCCAGATATTGAAATTAATGTTGAAAAAGGAGTTGTGTTTATATCAATTGCAGATAAATTACTATTTAAAAGTGGCAGCTTTATCGTGACTGAAATGGCTAAAATTGTTTTAGAAAAAGTAGCTAAAGTAATAACAGACAAACCAAATTTCGAAGCCATGATAGAAGGTCACACTGATAGTCAATCCTACTCAAACGGAATATTAGTTGACAACTGGGATCTTAGTGTTAAGCGCTCTACTTCAATCATTAGAGAATTACAAACAATGGGAGTTAATCCAGCACAATTAATTGCTGCAGGACGTAGTAGTTACGTTCCTTTAACTGATAATGATACCGCCCTAAACAGATCAAAGAATAGAAGAACTCGCGTTGTCGTAATGCCTAAAATTGATGAGTTCTATGAAATGATCGAAAGTGAAATGAAAACTCTTTCTGGACAATAAAACATAAAATTTAAAAAAGTATTTAATAAAGCCCTCCGTTTTGGTTGGGCTTTTTATTTGATAGCTAATAGCTTTATTTTATATTTGCTCAAAAGCTATAACATCCACAATGAAGATATCATATAACTGGTTAAAACAATTTATAAAAATTGACTGGAGTGCTGAAAAGATTTCAGAGCTTCTTACGGATCTAGGATTAGAAGTTGAAGGATTAGATGTTTTTCAATCCATCAAAGGGGGATTAAAAGGAATTGTTGTTGGACATGTATTAACTTGTAAACAGCATCCAAATGCAGATAGATTAAAAATTACAACAATAGATATTGGAGATAAATTGCCACTAAATATTGTTTGTGGCGCGCCTAATGTGGCTAAGGGTCAAAAAGTAGCAGTAGCTACCATTGGCACTACTTTATACACTAGTGAAGGAGAATCTTGGACCATAAAAAAAGGGAAAATAAGAGGTGAAGAAAGCCACGGAATGTTGTGCGCTGAAGACGAAATAGGATTAGGGAAGTCCTGTGACGGAATTATGATATTAAAAGCGACCTTAGAAATTGGAACGAATTTAGCAGATCACTATAATGTTGAAGATGATCTAATATACGAGATTGGACTTACTCCAAACCGAGCAGATGCAATGAGCCATTATGGAACCGCAAGAGATCTGATGGCTGGACTATCGCAGCATGGGATTAACACCAAATTAATAAGCCCTTCAGTTTCTGGGTTTCACATAGACAACAGAGGACTGAAAATCGACATTAATGTTGATGATAAAATTAAAGCACCTCGGTATTGTGGATTAACAATCTCAAATATTGTAGTCAAAGATTCTCCACTGTGGTTGCAAAATCGACTAAAATCTATCGGATTAAGCCCCATTAATAACATTGTAGATGCCACTAACTATGTGTTGCACGATTTAGGTCAACCACTTCACGCATTTGATGCAGATAAGATTAATGGTAAAAAAATTAATATTAAGACTTTAAAGACGGGAACTAAATTTGTCACTTTAGACGGGGTTGAGCGTAGTTTACATGAAGAAGATTTAATGATTTGTGACGAAGACAAACCATTATGTATTGCAGGAGTTTTTGGAGGTGAAAACTCAGGAGTTTCAAATAGCACAACTTCAATATTTTTAGAAAGTGCCTATTTCAATCCAATAAGCATCCGTAAAACTGCTAAAAGACACAACTTAAATACTGATGCATCTTTTAGATTTGAACGCGGTATTGATCCTAATATTACCAAATACGCACTTAAAATAACATCCTTGTTAATTACTCAAATTGCTGGAGGTAAAATATCTAGCGATTTAATAGACGAATATCCCAACAGAATAGAAGACTCTCAAGTATTTTTAAGTTTTGATAAAACAAATAAATTAATAGGGCAGAAAATTCCTAAGGAAACTATTAAGAGTATTCTTAGTGCTTTAGAAATTAAAGTTAATAACATCACAGAGACTGGATTGGGTCTTACGATCCCATCATACAGGAATGATGTACAAAGAGAAGTTGATGTTATTGAAGAAATTCTAAGAGTTTATGGCTACAATAAAATTAGCGTTACTAATAAATTAAATGCGTCTATTTCAAATACTTCTAAATTTGAAAACTACAAAATTGAAAATATTATCTCGAATCAACTTGTAGGTCAAGGTTTTTATGAAATTATGACTAATTCGTTAACCACTGACAAATACACGTCAATTAGTAAGCATTTAGACCCTGACAACAACGTTAAAATATTAAATCCTCTAAGTTCTGACTTGTCTATAATGCGTCAGTCTCTAATTTTTTCAGGATTAGAAACTTTAGCTTTTAATATTAAACGTCAACAGAACAACCTAAAGCTTTTTGAGTTTGGAAAAACTTATCATAATTTTGATGATGAAAAAAAAGAATTTAATCACTTGTCCCTTTTAGTAACTGGAAACAAGACTGAAAAACGTTGGAATTCTAAAGAAACTGAGGTTAATTATTTTTACATAAAAGGCCTTGTTACTGCAATTTTTGATCGTTTAGGAATTAAAAAACTTAAAAGTCTGCCATTATCAAATGACGTTTTCAGTGAAGGTCAGCAATTAAACGTAGGGAAGCATTCTGTTGTAGAATTTGGAAGTTTAAAAACTAATGCTCTTAGCCCTTTTGGAATTTCACAAAATGTTTTTTGTGCTAACTTTAATTGGGATAACCTATTAAAAGTAATCAATCAAAATACTATAAAGTTTAAAGACATCTCTAAATATCCTGAAGTTAAACGAGATCTTTCATTATTAATCGATGAAAGTATAACATTTGAGAATCTATACAAACTAGCAAAACAATCAGAAAATAAATATTTAAAAGACGTGAGTTTGTTTGATGTTTACAAAGGAGATAAATTAGCAAAAGGTAAAAAGAGTTACGCAATTAGCTTCACTCTTCAAGACAATAAGCAAACGCTTAAAGATTCTCAAATTGATAAAATAATGTCAAAAATCCAAAAACATTTTGAGTCAGAGTTAGGAGCTGAATTACGCTAACTAACCTTCTTTAGCTGCTAAATAGCGTTCTGCATCTAATGCAGCCATACAGCCAGTACCCGCAGCAGTAACTGCCTGTCTATAAACGTGATCGGCAGCATCACCACTTACAAAAACGCCATCAACATTTGTTAGTGAAGTTCCTGGGTTATTAATTATATAACCAGTATCGTCTAATGTTAAAAAATCAATGAAAATATCTGTATTGGGCTTATGACCTATTGCAACGAAGAATCCTGTAGCAGGAATATTAATCATTTCATTGGATTGATTATTTTTTGCTCTTACACCTGTAACTACTTGTCCATCTCCTAAAACTTCTTCAGTTTCTGTATTAAATAATATTGTAATATTTTCAGTATTTTTGACACGGTTAGCCATGATTTTAGAAGCTCTAAACTCGTCACGTCTTACCAGCATTGTCACTTTATTACACAGCTTAGATAAATAATGTGCTTCTTCACATGCTGAATCTCCTGCCCCAACAATTACTACTTCTTGATTTCTATAAAAGAACCCATCACAAACGGCACATGCAGAAACGCCCCCACCTAGTTTTAAGTAATTTTGTTCAGACTCTAATCCTAAATACTTAGCGGTAGCCCCCGTTGAAATAATCACTGTTTCACAATGAATTTCTTTAGATCCATTGATCCATACTTTATGTACCGAACCTGAAAAATCAACTTTAGTCACCCATCCATCTCTTACGTCAGTTCCAAATCTTTCAGATTGAGCTTGAAGTTCCAACATCATGGCAGGACCTGTAATACCGTCTGGATAACCAGGAAAATTTTCAACATCGTTCGTGGTTGTTAATTGACCACCGGGTTGAGTTCCTTGATATAAAACAGGAAACATATTAGCACGAGCAGCGTAAATAGCAGCAGTATATCCAGCAGGCCCAGAGCCAATAATCATACATTTTACAGATTCAATAGTATCAGACATGTTTTTAATATTTAGTTTACAAAAATAGTAGTTTTAACGAAAAATTACACCATAAGTTATTAACAGTTTATTTAAAATTGTAGACTAATTCATCACATTATTATTAGAGTGGAATAATCCTAAACCAATAAAATAATCTTAACTTTGTTAAAATTGAAAAAAAAAACATATGCTAATTATAGGTATTAGTGGCGGAACTGGCAGTGGAAAAACTACGGTAGTGAATCAAATTATTTCTGAGTTTCCAAAAGGAGAAGTTCAAGTAATATCTCAAGATTCTTACTATAAAGATACCTCACATTTAACTTTTGAAGAACGCTGTAAAATCAACTTTGACCATCCACAGTCCATTGATTTCGAGCTACTAGAATCCCATCTAAAGAATCTAAGAGAAGGCAAAAGTGTTGACCAGCCTGTCTATTCGTTCAAAACACACAACCGCACAAAAGACACAACACTTACAAAGCCTAAAAAAGTAATTATTGTTGAAGGAATATTAATTTTATCAAACACCCAGTTAAGGTCAATTTTTGATATTAAAATCTTTGTTCATGCCGATAGTGATGAGCGATTAATGCGTAGGTTGAAAAGAGATATCGCAGAAAGAGGACGAGATTTAGATGAAGTACTTGAACGCTACCAAACAACGCTTAAGCCAATGCATGAGCAGTTTATTGAGCCTATGAAAGCGTTTGCAGATATCATAATTCCTAACAACCACTTTAACACTGTGGCTGTAAACGTAGTGAAGTCAATTATAAATGAACAACTCTAATGCTAAACAAAATAAAAGTTGGGTTGAGACTTATAAAACCCCTTAAAAACATCTACGTAATTACATTAATCGCATTTATAATTTGGATGACTATGTTTGATGCCAATTCTTGGCTTATTCATGGAGACTTGAATGATGAGATTGATGACTTAGATTCAAAAATCGAGTTTTATAATAGTGAAATAGCTAAAGATAAAAAAGAAATAAACATACTCAATTCTACAAACGGAGTTGAAAAATATGCTCGAGAGCATTATAAAATGAAAAAAGACAACGAAGTCATTTACATTATTGAAGACCTTGATAGCTTAAAAAATAAAAAAAATGAATAACACATCCCTTTTTGAAGATTTTGAGCCTACTACTGAAAAGCAGTGGAAGCAAAAGATTCAATTTGAACTTCAAGGAAAAGATTTTAACGATACATTGGTATGGAAATCTATTGAAGGAATTGATGTAAAACCATTTTACCATTCAGAGTCCTATTCAAAATCTCCTGAAATTGAATATAATTCTTCGGATTGGAATATTGGTCATTCTATATATGTAAAATCGGTTGAAAAAAGTAACATACATGCCATATATCTAGTTGAAAGTGGGGTTGAGTGTTTATACTTTACAATTCCACAGGAGACAATTTCCATTGAAACGCTTTTAGAAAACATCGATCTAAGCCGCATACCTATTTACTTTGAGACTTTATTTATTTCAGAGAAATTTACAAAAAAATTACAGCAGTATTCCGAAAAAAAAAATACAACATTTTATATACTAAATGACCCAATTGGGCAGCTTTCTAAGTCAGGAAACTGGTTTAAAAACATAAAATCTGATATAGAAAAATTAAATAAAATTCTCATTTCTGGAAATGAACTTAAAGGAGTTATCTCGGTAGATCTAGGACTATTTCAAAATGCGGGCAGTAGTATTGTTCAACAGTTGGCCTATACCCTAGCCCAAGTGAATGAATATCTAAACCTGTTTAATGGTAAGCTTGTAAAATCGGTTGTATTTAAATTATCAATCGGAAGTAATTACTTTTTTGAAATTGCAAAAATTCAAGCCCTTAGACTATTGTGGCAAAGTCTAACGAAAGACTATGGAGTGTCAATTGATTGCCATATAATTAGTCAACCAAGCAAGCGTAACAAAACAATTTACGATTATAATACTAATATGTTACGCACAACTACCGAATGCATGAGTGCAATCTTAGGCAGTTCTGACACAATTATTAACATGCCCTATGATCAACTCTATCACAAGGCTAATAAATTTGGTGATCGGCTTTCAAGAAATCAGTTATTAATTCTAAAAAATGAAAGTTACTTTGACGTAGTTTCCAATCCAACAGAAGGGGTTTATTACATTGAAACCCTCACAAAGGGACTTGCTCAAAAGGCCTTGGAATTATTTAAAGATATTGAAAAAGAAGGAGGCTACTTAAAACTATTAAAACAAGGCATTATTCAGCGCAAAATTAAAGCGCATTCACTCAAAGAACAACTTTTTTATGATGAAGGAAGCGAAGGACTTTTAGGAACACATTTTCAAGAAAATACTTCTGACAAAATGAAAGCTGACTTGGAACTATACCCTTTTGTAAAACAAAATGTCAGAAAAACACTTTTAGAACCAATAATCCCTAGAAGAATTGCAGAAAACATAGAGCAAAAACGGTTAAAGTATGAGTAGAAAAAACATACAACATATCGTTCTAGAAGGTTTGAAGTCCAAAAACAATAAAAAAACTAATTTTAGTACTGCAGAAACTATTAATCTCAAATCTCGGTATTCCGAAAGAGACATAGAAAGCTTAGAACACTTGGACTTTCCAGCAGGAAATGCGCCTTTTCTAAGAGGTCCTTATAGCACTATGTATGTTCAACGTCCTTGGACTATACGTCAATATGCTGGCTTCTCAACGGCAGAAGATAGTAATGCCTTTTATAAAAGAAATTTAAAAGCGGGACAAAAAGGGTTGTCAGTAGCATTTGACCTTCCAACACACAGAGGCTATGATAGTGATCATGATCGTGTCGTTGGGGATGTAGGAAAAGCTGGAGTTGCTATTGATACTGTAGAGGACATGAAGCTATTGTTTAATGAAATTCCATTAAATCAAATGAGTGTTTCAATGACTATGAATGGTGCTGTTTTACCAATTATGGCTTTTTATATTGTAGCTGCTCAAGAACAGGGAGTTAAACTAGAAGATTTAAGTGGTACGATTCAAAATGACATCTTAAAAGAGTTTATGGTAAGGAACACATATATATATCCTCCAGAAGAGTCCATGAAAATTGTATCAGATATTTTTGAATACACCAGTAGACACATGCCAAAATTTAACAGCATAAGTATTTCAGGCTACCATATGCAGGAAGCAGGAGCCACAGCTGATATTGAATTGGCTTACACATTGGCAAACGGTCTTGAGTATATCCGAAAAGGATTAAAGGCAGGACTGGATATAGATATCTTCGCACCGCGTCTATCATTTTTCTGGGGAATTGGGATGAATCATTTTATGGAAATTGCCAAATTAAGAGCTGCTCGTATGTTGTGGGCAAAAATAGTCAAAGAGTTTAATCCTAAAAATCCAAAATCTCTAGCTTTGAGAACCCACTGTCAAACAAGCGGATGGAGCTTAACAGAACAAGACCCTTTTAATAATGTAACGCGAACTTGTATTGAAGCCACTGCAGCCATTTTTGGAGGAACCCAAAGCTTACATACAAATGCCCTTGATGAAGCCATCGCATTGCCTACAGATTTTTCAGCAAGGATTGCAAGAAATACACAATTGTATTTACAAAAGGAAACTAATATAACTAAAACCGTTGACCCGTGGGCAGGAAGTTATTATATAGAAAAACTAACTCATGAAATTGCCGAAAAGGCATGGAATCATATTCAAGAAGTGGAATCCTTGGGTGGAATGACTTCAGCAATTAAATCAGGGGTGCCAAAACTAAGAATTGAAGAAGCTGCCGCCAGAAAACAGGCGCGAATTGATTCAGGTCAGGATATTATTGTAGGGGTAAATAAATATCAACTAAAAAAAGAAGATCCATTACATGTTTTAGAAGTTGATAACGAGCTCGTAAGATCGCAACAAATTGATAGGTTACATAACATAAAATCAATTAGGGACACAAAAAAAGTAGAAGTGATTTTAGAAAGATTATCTAAAGTAGCTATGGATGGGTCCGAAAATTTGTTAGCTTTAGCTGTAGAAGCTGCCCGTTTACGTGCAACGCTAGGAGAAATTAGTAACGCATTAGAAAAAAAATTTGGTAGATATAAAGCAGAAATTAAAACTTTTTCAGGAGTGTACAGTAAAGAAATAAAGGATGATATATCATTTAAAAAAGCTAAAAATTTAGCAGATCAGTTTTCTAAAACAGAAGGAAGACGTCCTCGTATTATGATTGCAAAAATAGGTCAAGATGGCCATGATAGAGGTGCAAAAGTAGTGGCTACAGGTTATGCCGATCTAGGTTTTGATGTTGATATTGGTTCTTTATTTCAAAGTGCTGAAGAAGCTGCAAAACAAGCAGTAGAAAATGATGTTCATATTTTAGGTGTCTCTTCTTTAGCTGGAGGTCATAAGACCTTAGTTCCTAAAGTAATTGACGCTCTTAAATCCCATGGAAGAGAGGATATTATGGTAATTGTAGGAGGTGTAATACCCAAACAAGATTATCTCTATTTATTTGAAGCGGGAACTATTTGTGTATTTGGACCTGGGACAAAAATTAGTGACACAGCTATTGATATATTAGAAATATTAATAAACTAATTACTTATACAAAATTAACCAATACTTTTTTAAAGTAATTTTTAAATGAAATCTTTATCAATAAGTTAACTCTATAAAACTAAACCACACTATTAAATTTGAGTTTAAAACTAGGATAAATTCTTAAACAATTTGAGTTTTTTTCTTACTAAATAATTGTATTTTTACATGTATAAGTATTTAATTAATGGGAAAAGTAATTGCTATAGCTAATCAAAAAGGAGGAGTTGGAAAGACCACTACTACTGTGAATCTTGCCGCTTGCCTTGGTGCATTAGATAAAAATATCTTGCTAATCGATGCAGACCCTCAGGCAAATGCATCTTCTGGATTAGGAATTGATGTTGATAATGTTGAACTAGGTACTTATCAACTCTTAGAACATAATTGTACTGCAAATGAGGTAATTCAAAAAACCTCTGCAACAAATGTGGATATCATACCGTCTCATATAGACCTAGTCGCTATAGAAATTGAATTGGTTAACATGGAAGAGCGTGAATATATGCTTAAACAAGCTATAGAACCAGTTATAGATAACTACGACTTTATACTGATTGATTGCGCACCTTCATTGGGTTTACTGACATTAAATGCGTTAACAGCTGCAGATTCCGTAATTATTCCGATACAATGCGAATACTTTGCTCTTGAAGGACTCGGTAAGTTACTTAATACAATAAAGAGCATTCAAAAAATACATAATGAACTTTTGGATATTGAAGGGTTATTACTAACTATGTATGATTCAAGGTTACGATTGTCTAATCAAGTTGTTGAAGAAGTTCAAAATCATTTTTCAGAAATGGTTTTTAAATCCATCATACAACGAAATGTTAGACTCAGTGAAGCTCCGAGTCATGGAGAAAGCATAATTTATTATGATGTCAATAGTAAAGGTGCCACAAATTACTTAAGTTTGGCTAAAGAAATTATCAATAAACAGTAAAATAATGGCCAAAGCTATTAAAAAACAAGTCTTAGGACGAGGGCTTGCTGCTATATTGCAAGATTCAAAAGTAGAAAATTCTAAAGAAGAAGGTTTAAATATAAGTCCACAACAAGGAACTATTGTTGAATTAGAACTTGGTATTATTGAATTGAATCCTTTTCAACCCAGAACACAGTTCAAAGAAGAAAATATACGTGAATTAGCTTCATCAATACAAGAACTTGGAATCATTCAACCGATTACGGTCCGTAAAATGACAGAAACTAACTTTCAATTGGTTTCCGGAGAACGTCGTTTAAGAGCTGCATCATTTTTGGGATTAAAAACAATACCGGCATATGTAAGAAATGTAAATGACCAACAATCTTTAGAAATGGCTTTAGTTGAGAATATTCAACGCCAAGATTTAGATCCTATTGAAATTGCATTAAGTTATCAGCGTCTAATGGACGATATAAAATTGACGCAAGAGCAAATGAGTACACGTGTTGGTAAAAAACGCTCAACTATTGCAAATTATTTGAGACTACTAAAACTAGAACCTTTAATTCAATCAGGGATTCGAGATGGATTTATTTCAATGGGACATGGAAGGGCAATAATAAATATTAATTTTCATAATGATCAAATCAAAATATACAAGGAAATTTTAGCTAAAAAACTTTCTGTAAGATCGACTGAAAAACTTGTAAAAGCTTACAATAGTCCAAAGACTATTAAAACTAAGAGTCGTAACGAGATACCAGAATTTACAAAAATTGGAGCATCCAAAATAGCAGCCTATTTTGGTCATAAGATCGATATTAGAATGGATAAAAATGGTAGTGGAAAAATTATAATTCCTTTTCATTCAAGTGAAGATTACGATCGTATTTTAAAATTATTAAAAAGTGATTAATAAGCAATATTTCTTCTTAATTTTTATCACATATTCATGCTTTAGTGTTGCCCAAACATCCGAAGAATCTAATTCTGTAAAAAAAGAAGAAAAGCGAACCTCTAGCTACAAGCTAGATCCACTAGCTCCAGCAAGAGCTGCATTTTACTCAGCAATCGTCCCTGGTCTGGGACAAGCTAGAAATAAAAAATACTGGAAAATTCCTATTGTATATGCTGCAATAGGAACAGGAGCCTATTTTTATTTTGATAACAATAAGGTATACAAACGCTATAGAAATGCTTACAAGAAAAGATTAGCAGGATTTACAGATGACGAATTTTATGGTCCTGGCAACACCCCTATCTTGTCAGACCAAGCGCTAATAAGGGCACAACAAACATTAAGAAGAAACAAAGAGTTATCACTTTTAATTACAATAGGACTATATGCCTTAAACATTCTAGAAGCAAATGTAGATGCACATTTATTACAATATAATGTGGATACTAATCTAGCCGTGAAGCCATATATAGATTTTGATACACCTAATAACTCAGCACAACTTGGTTTATCCTTAAATATTAATTTTTAAGATGAGAATAGCTTTACTAGGATACGGAAAAATGGGAAAAGCAATAGAATCTATTGCTCAAGGTCGTGGACACGAAATAACTTTAAAAATTGATAAAGATAACTTGGATTATGACTTTAGTTTTGTAGATGTGGCGATTAATTTCAGTACTCCAGAATCAGCCGTAAAAAATATCAGTAATGCACTTAAAAGTAATGTACCTGTTATCTCTGGTACAACTGGTTGGCTTTCGGAGTTAAAAACTATTGAAAAACTTTGTATAGCTAAAAATGGTTCTTTTATTTATGCTTCTAATTTCAGTTTGGGAGTAAATATTTTCTTTGAAATTAATAAGAGTGTAGCTAAGATGATGAAAAACCTTTCAGATTATAGTATAGATATTGAAGAAATTCATCACACACAGAAAGTAGACGCCCCTTCAGGAACAGCAATTACCCTCGCTGAAGATATCATAGAAAAAAGTAATTATAATTCTTGGGAATTAGCACCTGCTAAAGGCTCAAATAAGTTAGAAATTAATGCTAAGCGGCATAAAAATGTTCCTGGCACACACACCGTCAATTATAACTCTAGTATTGATAAAATTTCACTAACACACAATGCTCACAACAGACAAGGATTTGCCTTGGGTGCGGTAGTTGCTGCGGAATGGATAATTGGAAAAGAAGGGATTTATACAATGAGTGATGTCTTGAATTTTAAATAACAAATACTAACGGGAATAAAAGCAGTTAAATAATAAAAAATATGGATTTAGTACATTGGCTTATATTTTTCATGATAATTCAATTGATTCATGGACTTGGAACTTGGAAATTATATATAAAGGCAGATCGAAAAGCAATCGAAGCTTACATTCCCATTTACAATGGTCTAGTTTTAATGAAGATTTTAAACCGACCTTGGTGGTGGGTCGCTCTTCTATTTATCCCTGTAATTAATGTAATAATGTTAATTATTATATGGGTTGAAACTGCTAGAAGTTTTGGAAAAAACAATTATATAGACACTATTTTGTCAGTTTTAACTTTAGGTTTTTATTCCTATTATCTAAATTATTTTACTGATGTAAAGCATGTTAAAGACAGAAGTTTGACACCAAAATCAAGTTCTGGAGAATGGGTAAGCTCAATATTATTTGCTATTGTTGCAGCGACTATAGTTCATACTTATTCTCTACAACCCTATGTGATCCCTTCTTCTTCGCTAGAAAAATCGTTATTAGTTGGTGACTTTTTAATTGTTAGTAAAATGCATTATGGTCCAAGGGTTCCAATGACTACAGTAGGCATGCCAATGGTTCACGACACAATTCCAATTTTAAATAAAAAATCCTACCTCTTTAATGATCGATTTGAAGAAAATAAAACTTCTTGGATTAATAAACTTCAACTACCCTATTTAAGAATTCCAGGTTGGGAAAGCATTAAACGTAACGAAATAGTAGTATTCAATCAACCAGCGGATACGCTTCAAGATATGAATGACTTCACTCCTGACAGAAACTACTATAAGCCGATTGACAAAAAAACAAATTTAGTAAAACGTTGTGTAGCAATTGCTGGAGATACCTTAGAAGTTAAAGAAGGATATGTCTATATAAACGGAGTTCAAAATACACTTCCTTACCGTGCGAAATTACAGTTTAGCTATGAAGTAACATTAAAGCCCGGTAAATCGTTTGAAAGAAGTATCATTCAGCAGTTAAAAACAAGATATGATATTACAGATGGTATTTATCAAACTGGAAATAAAATCATTATTCCTGCTGCATCAGATGAGGCTGTTAGAGTGTTTAAAAACCACCCGAGCGTCGCTGGTATTGATAAATACATTCAACCTAAAGGAGAGCGAGATGCATTAAAGTTTCCACAAGATCCTGCATACGACTGGAATCGGGATTTTTTTGGTCCGCTATATATTCCTGAAAAAGGAAAAAGTATTACTATCAGTTTAGAAAATATTGCCGTTTATAAACGACTTATCACTGAATATGAAGGAAATAAATTAGCCATAAAAGGCAATCAGATATTCATAAATGGTGAATTATCTGACAATTATAAATTTAAACAAAACTATTATTGGATGATGGGTGATAACCGTCACAATTCTATAGACGCTCGTAGATGGGGGTTTGTGCCTTTTAACCATGTGGTAGGAAAACCAGTATTTATTTGGATGAGCTGGAATACTAACGGAAAAGGGTTCGATAAAATACGTTGGGAGCGTCTCTTTTCAACAGTTCACCCCGATGGTGAACGTACCTCATATTTGAAACATTTCTTAATTCTATTACTAGTGTGGTATGGATATCGGAAATGGCGAAAACGTAAAAACACATCTTTTGACAATTGAGATATTTTTAAGGACTTTTTTCGCCAAAAAAGCTAGTAAATTTAAACACGTGTATGACACTTCTATATCCTACGTATTTTCCGAATATTGCCTCCTATGTAGTGATATCTCAAGCTAAAAGACTTGTGTTTGAGGTACAGGACTCCTATCAGAAACAAACCTACAGGAACCGCTGCTATATATATGGAGCAAATGGAAAGTTAGGTTTGCACATACCCGTTCAATTCTCACAAAAAAATAGACGAAACACTAGTGAAATCTTGATTGACAGCTCTATTAATTGGCAGTCTTTACATTGGAAATCATTAGAAAGTGCTTACAAAACATCACCTTTTTTTGAATATTATCAAGATGAACTTGTTTCTCTATTTACTACAAAAAAAGACTCTCTTTTAGCATTCAATTTTGAATGTATTGAAGTTATAAATAGTTGCTTAGATTTAAGTATCGATTACTCAAAGTCATCAGAGTTTATCAAAGAGAAACAACAAAATGATTATCGGCATTTAGTAAATGCAAGAAAAGAAAGCGAGATAAAAATAAGTCCGTACATACAAGTGTTTAAGGATAAACACGGACTTATAAACAACCTCAGTATTTTAGACTTGCTATTTAATGAAGGTCCAAATGCAAAGTCTTATTTAAAAACTCAAGCTTTAACATTTTAATCCTCAAAACTCAAACTCTGACATGATTGGAAAATGGTCCGAATAAAAAATCTCGTTAAAGGAAGAAAATCTAACAACTTTAATACGGGGATCCGCCAATATAAAATCAATTCTAAATGGGAAATATTTGAATTTAAAAGTACGACCAAATCCAGTACCTGCTTCCTCAAAAGCGTCTAACATTTCTGATTTTAAAATTCTAAAGACATATGAATATATCGTATTGTTGAAATCTCCACACAATAGAACTTTATAGGGCGATTTAGAAATATGACTTGCCACTAACTCAGCTTGATGTTGTTGTTGCTTAAAAGTAACCCCTAGACGGCTTATGAGCTTGTTTGACTGCTTTGAATCAAGGGTTTCAATATTAGGATTAATTCCTGAAGATTGAAGATGGAGGTTATAAATACGAATTGTATCTGACTTGATAATAACATCTGCAAAAATAGAATTATTAGGGGAATCAGAAAAATCGATAGTGCCAGAGCTAACTATTTGATATTTAGAGAAAATTGCCAAGTTAGAGGAATATCTGGTGGAATTGTCAGTAAAGTACGAATATGGGTAAGACTTAAACTTTAAAACAGTACCTGTGTCATATTCTTGAAAACATAAAATTGAAGGTGCTTTATTCGTTACAAAACTGTGAATCTTTTGAGGGAGAAGTGGTTCGTCGATCCAATCATATAAATTAAAAAGACGAACATTATAACTCATTAATGAAAAACTAGATTGAGAGGATATTATATCATTTGAAAATTTATAAAAAGATAAAATATAATTGTAACCTAATCCCAAAACTAAAACAGAAAGCAGCATCTGTTTTTTTAATTTCACTAACCAATAGAAGCCAAAAGTGATATTAAGAATAATAAACATTGGGACAGAAAGACTTAAAACAGATAAAAATGAAAATTTATTAGGGGGAACATATGACAACCCATAAGAAAGAAGCAACAAGACTGCAACGACTGAATTAATCAGAAATAACAGCTTATCAATAAAGTTTAAGTTTTTCAAATAGTTTTATTTTCCTGCTCTAAACAAAAAATCTTTTTCTGCCTGGGTTAAACTTTCATAACCACTTTTACTTATTTTATCAAGAATAAGATCTATTTGCTTTTGATGAGTAAATCGATCAAATTCCTCCTTCTTCTTTCCAGCAAATGAGGTGTTTTTCTTATTTGTTTTCTTGTAAGCTGTTTTTAAATTAGATTTTGATCTAGAAAAATAAGTGGAAACTTTATCGATAAATTCACCCATATCATTTCCTTTTTGAAATTGTTTAGCGTAAAAATACCCTAGAATATATCCTCCAAAATGTGCAACAATGCCACCTGAGTTCTGAGAAAATAATGCTGGAAAATCAAAAACAATCAAAGCTATTCCTATATATTTTAATGGAAACTGAAAAGTAAAAAAACGAACCTCTTTATTTGGATAGTAAACACATAAGAAAATAATAAGTGAACGAACGCCAGCAGAAGCGCCCACTAGAGGTCCTACTGTATTTAAAATCCCTGATGGAAATATGTTATAAACCATCACAAATGCAAAACCTCCAGAAAGGATTCCTAATAAATAAATTTTAAGGCACAAATCTGCTTTAAATAAATTTGAAAATGATCTACCAAAGAAATACAAGACGAGCATATTAAAAAATAAATGACTAAAGCTATAATGTGTAAATCCATAAGAAATAAGCGTCCACGGCATTGAAATAACTTGATAAGCAGACTTTGAAAGTGATAACCATTCCAAGCCAGATCCAAAGCCAGAAAACCTTAGTATTATTGAAGTGAAAACATAAACAACAAAGTTCACTACAATGATTTTTTCAAATACATTAAGTCTTACTAATTTATCTCTGATTTCTTGATTTAGGCTTTTCATTAGTTCCAGCGGAATTTATCAAATTGATTTTTTTTCCAAAAATACATTAATAAGAAGCCTGTGATCGCACCACCAATATGTGCGATATAAGCAGTATTACTAGGGCTAAAAATAGATACACCAGTAAAAGCAGATATTAAATCCAAGGCAATTATTCCAGGAATAAAATACTTTGCTTTAATAGGGATAGGTAAAAATATCATCATTAATTCTGCATTTGGATTAAGCATGCCATAAGCCACAAGAACTCCCATAATAGCACCTGAAGCACCTACCATAGATCCATTACTTATTACTATTAAATCAAATAACATTCGGAAAGAGTCTCCGTTCATTTGACTAATGGTGTATCCGTAGCTTGAAAGAACGGGTTCTAGTTTGGAGACTAAAATCTCACCTTTAAACATACGATCACTTAAAATATCTAATCTAGCGACTTCCTTAATAAAATCAAAAGAAAACCCAATGGACTGAAGATCGCTAATTATAGGATAAACTTGAATATAGTAAACCGTAAAAGTCAATACTACAGCACCTAGACCAGAGGAAATATAAAAAATCAAAAACTTACGTTGTCCAAAAACACTTTCTACTGCTGTACCGAACATAAATAATGCAAACATATTAAATAATAAGTGCGGAAATCCTCCGTGCATAAACATATGAGTGAAGACTTGCCATGGTATAAAATAATCACTAAATGGGTAATAAAGTGCAAATAAACCATAAAAAAAATCTTTATTTCCAAGCAGGTAAGTACCTGCAAAAATGATACAATTTATGATAAGGAGATGTTTGACTGTAGGGGTTATTTGCCTCATTGTTAATTGAATTTATTATCTAACTCGTCCACTTTTATCGTGGTAAATATTGTTTTATTTGAAGGTGAAATCGTCGGTTCCTTACAGGAAAAAAGTGTGTTTACTATATACTCCTGCTCTTCACGTTCCAATTTATCACCATTCTTAATTGCTAAACTTTTTGCAAGTGATTTTGATAATAAATCACTGATACTAAAGTTCACATCAGGTACTTCATTTTCGATATCATTAACTAATTGATCAAAAATATTTGGAACATCTGATTCCTTAACACCAACTGGCAAACCTGTTAATTCAATCATTTCATTTATAAATTTAGAAAATACAAAACCGGTTGTTTCTAAAGCTTGTTGAAGCTCCTTCAGCATAGATATTATAGAAATTGATAGATTAAGTTGTAATGGAAATAGTAATTGCTGACTCACAGGCTCATTTAAAGTTGTCTTGCGAAGATAGTCTTCATAAAGGATCCTTTCATGTGCACGATTTTGATCGATAACTACCATTCCTGATTTGATCGTATTTATTATGTATTTATTATGTAATTGGAATGTTTTTTGAACCTTTCGTTCTGTTGTTTCATCAAAGATTGAAGATGTCATTTCATCAGATTCGTATGAGACTTGTGAAAAATTATTCATATTGGATTTTGATTCAAGCCCTACATATAAACCTTCCCAGCTTGGTGAAACAGGTTTAGAGTGTGAAGACGGCTTTTGGCTAGCTTTAGAAAAGGGATTAAAAGAGTGGTCTATTTCTACTTTTGGAGTTAATGATTGGTCACTATTAAATCCGTAGGGCGTATCTAAATTGTTGTCACGTTCAAAATCTAAAACCGGAGTTATGCTAAACTGCCCAAGGCTATGCTTAACAGCAGCTCTTAGAATGGCATACATTGTCTGCTCATCATCAAACTTAATTTCAGTTTTCGTAGGATGAATATTTATATCAATACTTTTTGGATCAACATGTAAGTTTAAGAAATAACTAGGATGCCTTCCAGGTTGCAATAAGCCTTCATAAGCAGATGAAATTGCATGATTTAGATAAGGACTTTTTATATATCTATTATTAACAAAAAAAAATTGTTCACCTCTTGATTTTTTTGAAAATTCTGGCTTTCCAACAAAACCAGAAATTACTAATACTTCGGTAGTCTCATCTACAGGAACTAATTTTTCATTAGTTTTTCTCCCAAAAGTATTTACTACACGTTGTCTAAAACTTCCATTTAAGAGCTTAAATAATTCACTTTCGTTGTGATACATTGAAAAGTTAATAGAAGGGTGAGCTAGAACAACACGTTGAAATTCGTCAATTATATGGCGTAATTCTACATTATCAGATTTTAAGAAATTTCGACGTGCCGGGATATTGAAAAACAAATTCTTAACAGCTACAGAAGATCCTTTTATACAGGCTATTATATTTTGGGATTTAATAACACTCCCTTCAATCAATAATAAAGTTCCTAATTCATCCGATGCTTGTTTAGTTTTCATTTCTACATGAGCGATAGCTGCTATACTAGCCAAAGCCTCACCTCTAAAACCCTTAGTGTTAAGATTAAACAAATCATCTGCAACTTTAATTTTTGAAGTCGCATGGCGTTCAAAACTTAGTCTAGCATCGTTAACACTCATTCCTTTCCCATCATCAATAACTTGTATTAGGACCTTTCCTGCACTTTTCACTAACAACTTTATTGTGGTTGCATCTGAATCAATAGCATTCTCAAGTAGCTCCTTAACAACAGAAGCCGGACGTTGAACAACCTCACCTGCGGCAATTTGATTAGCTACGTGATCGGGTAATAATTGTATTATATCAGCCATTTATTATGAGAATATGCTTAGGTCAAAATCTATGATCAAAAGGAAAATAAATATTAAAATTAAAATTATCACACAAACTCTTTTGTTGGCCAAGCGATTGGGATTAGTTTTATAGTCACTAATAGCGTTAATGACTTTGCCTTTTAGATTCGTTTTTTCTATGGTTACGCGTGCGTCATCAAACTTATGCTTTAGTTCATAAGGGTTACGCCCACCTTTATAAAAGCGAGGAGTATAATTATATTTGTTGTTTTTTCTAGTTTTAAAAATACTCATTATCATTAAAATAAAGCATCAAAAAAAATAAAATATAAGTGAACAAAATAGTGCTAGTAACATCAATAAATTAATGAAAAAATAACTTTGTATCTAAAATTTAGAATTTAAGTACGCTTATTTACTTTATCATTTTCGTTATTAGGAAATTCCAAAAAACGAATTAAATTAAATATACTAGGTTGTTTGCAGTAAAACACTTGAATAATTTTAATTACCATCAAAAATAATCAAATCATTGAACTATAGAAAGAGTAAATACCGAAAATTATCAACAGCGTTGACAAAAGTTACATAGTAGAGTTTAGATGTGCCATTTTAATGGCTGTAATAGCCGCTTCTACCCCTTTATTTCCATGTTTACCACCAGATCGTTCAATAGATTGCTGTAAGTTATTGTCTGTTAAGACACAAAAGATAACCGGCACATCGTTAAGAACATTTAAATCTTTAATACCTTGAGTAACTCCAGCACAAACAAAATCAAAATGCTGAGTTTTTCCTTTGATAATACTTCCAATTGTAATCACAACATCAACGAGTTGTTGTTGCATTTTCTTCGCACCATAAATAAGCTCAAAGCTTCCTGGCACATAAATTATTTTAATATTTGTACGCTTTACTCCACAATCCATCAAAGTATCTAAAGCAGCATTGAGCAGCCCTTCAGTAATTTCAGAGTTCCATTCAGAAACAACAACCCCAAACCGAAATTTTTCCGAGCTTGGGAGTGTAGATGAATCGTAATTTGATAAATTAGTATTTTCTGTTGCCATAATTAATTTATGGATGCTTCAGCTTTTCCGATAAAAACATCAATATCTCTAGCTTCAATACTGTCTGAGAAGTCTGATTTTATTTGATTGAAAAACGCTAAGGCACTGCTATATTTTTCTAACTTAAGTCCAATAACGCCGGCCTTGTAAAGATACATAGGCGTTGTGTAGTTATTTGATTTTAATTGGGCAGCCTGAACATAATAATCATAGGCATCATCTAATTGCTCCAACTGAACAAAAGCATCTCCAATACCTCCTTTTGCAATTGGACCAAGCACATCGTCATTTGATGAAAAAGAGTTTAGATAAGTAACTGCATTAGAATAATCTTTCATATTGAGGTAGGCCATTCCTGCGTAATAATTTGCTAAATTTCCTGCTTTAGATCCGCTATATATATCAGCAATATCTAAAAACCCATACTTTCCATCAGCTCCGTTCAAGGCCAATGTAAAGAGTGAATCTTTTGAAGCACCATTAACAGCTTGATCAAAATATTGTTGAGATTGGAACATATCGTTTGTAGCTTGACTTTCTTTAGGTTCTTGAATATATTTGTTAAACCCTAGAAACCCTAATACTGACACAGTGACTAAAATCACAATTATAAATATATATTTTTGGTTTTTAATAACCCATTCTTCAGTTTTGGATGCACCTCCATCAAGAGAGCTTACAATGGAAGCGGTTGTTGATTCGTCTTCAATAGATAAGGCTTTTTCTGCCTTCGTGGTTGGTTTACCGCCACGTTTCTTATATGTCGCCATAGTCGTATTTTATAATGAAGATCAAAAATATAATTTTTATTCGTAAAAAAATGGCAAATTATTTGTTATTTTTCAATAATTTGCAACAACTTTATATTATACTCTTAAGAAGATAAATTTAAAATTTAGAATAATTTTACATGATTTTAAAATCATTAAGTTTATTAAACTACAAAAACTTCGACGCCTATTCGGTAAAATTTGATGCAAAAATTAATTGTTTCGTTGGTCAGAATGGAGTTGGAAAAACAAATGTTTTAGATGCTATTTACCATTTGTCTTTTGGTAAAAGTTATTTTAACCCAATAGCATCCCAGAATATTAAGCATGATGAAGACTTTTTTGTAGTGGATGGTGTTTACAAGAAAAATGACCGTGATGAAAAAATAATTGTTTCTTTAAAAAGAGGACAAAAAAAAATCATAAAGCGCAATGGAAAATCATATGAACGATTTAGCGAACATATTGGTTTTATACCTCTTGTCATCATATCTCCTTCAGATCGAGATTTAATTATTGAAGGAAGTGATACTCGTAGAAAATTCATCGATGGCGTTATTTCTCAAAGCGATAAAAACTATTTAGAATGCTTATTAAATTATTCGAAAATACTGTCACAAAGAAATGCTCTTTTAAAATACTTTTCATTAAATAATAACTTTAATAAAGATACGTTAGATGTTTATAATCAACAACTTAATGAATATGGAAACAATATTCACTACAAAAGAAAATTGTTTTTAGAGACGTTTATACCCATATTTAAAAGTCGATACAAATCAATCAGTAACGACAATGAAAATGTAGATCTATCATACAATAGTCAACTAAATGAAAGTCCGCTATTAGAATTATTTAAGTCCAATATAAATAAGGACCGAATGCTTCAATACACTAGCGTAGGAACTCACAAAGATGATTTAGATTTTTCAATTAAAGGATTTCCAGTTAAAAAATTTGCTAGCCAAGGTCAACAAAAATCATTTTTAATAGCTCTCAAACTTGCTCAATTTGATTTCATTAAGCGACAGAGTGGAGTAACTCCTATTTTACTCCTAGATGATATTTTTGACAAACTAGACGAACATCGTGTTTCTCAAATAATTAAATTAGTTGATGATGAGAATTTTGGACAGCTATTTATTTCTGACACTCACGCCGATCGTACTAAAAATGCAATAAAAAGTGTTCATCAATCTTATCAAATATTTGAATTGTGAAAAAACTAACTACATTATTTTTATTATTATTACTGTACAACTGCCAAAAAGATGTAACAAACTACATACCATTTATTGAAGGTTACTGGGAAATTGTAAGCGCCACAAAGTATCAAAATAAAGTAAAAGATTTTAAAATAAATGGAAGTATTGATTATTTTAAGATTAATGATGATTTAAGTGGATATCGAAAAAAAGTGACGCCACGTTTTGATGGTGCTTTTGAAATATCTCAAGACCAATCTAACTTTAAGCTTAGCATTGAAGATCACCAACTATGGGTTAATTATAGCAACAACGGTGTTATATATAAAGAAGAAATTACGCAAGCCAATAACACTAGTTTAATAATCTCCAATAGTGATGGTTTTACTTATAATTACAAACCTTACGAACCTCTAATTTTTAATGAATGAGTAAGCGACAAAAAGACCAACAGAAGATTGATGATTTACTGAAATCATTTGTAAAAGAAAACAAACTTGAAAAAGGATTAGATCAAGTAAACGTTGAAGCTGCCTGGAGAGATTTAATGGGTAATGGCGTAAATAACTACACCAATAGCGTAAAACTTCATAAAGACACATTATACGTAGAGCTAAGCTCTTCAGTTCTTCGTGAGGAACTAAGTTATGGGAAGGATAAAATTATAAAAATATTAAACGAAGGACTTAAAAAAGAGCTTATTGCTAAACTTATTTTAAGATAATATATCTATAAAAAAAGCTACAATTTAAATTGTAGCTTTTTTTATTTTATCAAAGTTGTTTTAAAAAATCTCTC
This sequence comes from uncultured Formosa sp., assembly GCA_913052445.1. Classification (GTDB taxonomy): domain Bacteria; phylum Bacteroidota; class Bacteroidia; order Flavobacteriales; family Flavobacteriaceae; genus Hel1-33-131. Next base: position 191,063 of record CAJXDP010000001.1, on the reverse strand, counting down.
TTTGAGAAAAATGAAACATACTTTCAACTACTGCATTTTCATTACTATCACTTCCGTGAACTGCATTTTGACTAATCGATTCTGCAAACATATTTCTAATGGTACCTTTGGCAGCTTCTGCAGGATTTGTAGCACCTATTAATGTTCTAAAATCTTGAACTGCATTTTCTTTCTCCAGAATAGCCGCCACAATAGGTCCACGTGTCATATATTTAACCAACTCTCCAAAAAATGGACGTTCTTTGTGAACTGCATAAAAGGCTTCTGCATCCGTGTTTGTAAGTTGAGTTAATTTCATTGCTACAATTCTAAAACCTGAAGCAGTAATTTTTTCTAATATAGCACCAATATTGCCATTTTCAACAGAATCAGGCTTGAGCATTGTAAAAGTTTTGTTTGTTACCATAATGTCTAAATAAATAAATTTTTGCAAAAATAAGGTTTTTCTATTGATAATCAACTTTACAACTATTTTAAAAAATTGTATCTTTGATAGCTATGAATACAGCAACCATTTTAGACTTAAAAAAATTACTATCTACTCCTAAGAAAATAGTAATTGTCCCGCATAAAAACCCAGATGGAGATGCTATAGGATCTTCGCTTGGATTATATCATTTTCTTAAAAAGACTGGACATACAGCAAATGTTATAGCTCCAAATGACTATCCCGAATTTCTCAAATGGATACCTGGAAATGAAAAGGTTTTAATTCACGATATGGATAATGTATTTTCGGAGGATTTAATTTCTTCCGCAGATTTAATATTTACTTTAGATTTTAACGCACTTCATCGCTGTGGGCAAATGGGTAATCCTATTGCCAACTCAAAAGCTATTAAAATAATGATTGATCATCATCAACAACCAGATTCCTATGCTGATTATGTATATTCTGATGTAACCATGAGTTCTACATGTCAAATGATTTATCATTTTATCGAAAAGATGGAAGGTATAGATCAAATTGATATAGAAATTGGAGAAGCTTTATATACAGGTATAATGACTGATACCGCCTCATTTCGTTTTCCACTAACAACAAGTACAACTCATAAAGTCATTGCTTATTTAATTGACATAGGCGTTGATAAATCTAAAATACATAACGCTGTTTATGATACTAATAGCTTTGGCCGCTTGCAATTACTAGGGTGCGCCATGAACAATTTACGATTCTTAGAAAACCACAGCACTGCTTTTATATGCTTAACAAATAAGGAGCTTGATCTTCACGGTTTTAAAAAAGGAGATACAGAGGGTTTAGTTAACTATGGTTTGTCCTTAAAAGGTGTTAAACTTGCTGCTATATTTATTGAAAATAAGCAAGAAAGCATTATAAAGATTTCCTTTCGATCCAAAGACGATTTTGATGTAAATAAATTTGCTCGTAATCATTTTAACGGAGGTGGTCACAAAAATGCTTCTGGCGGGCGTAGTGAACTCAATTTGGAAGATACCGTTACGAAATTTACTAATATATTAACGAATTATGAATTAGAACTTAATTCATGAAAAAGTTCTTGTCATATTTACTAATAGTAATTCTATTTTCTAATTGTATGCAATCGGAATCACGTCAACCAATTTCTAACAATTCGGGAACATTTATTGACGCCTCTATACATCGCAACAAACAGCTCAATGAAATTGAATACAATGAGATAAAAAATTTAATACAAACTTTTGACAAAACTGTTTTAAGTTCTAATTATGGTTTCTGGTATTACTATAACAATAAAATAGAAACAGCCTCTATAACCCCTCAATTTGGAGATTTTGTATCTTTCAAATACAACATCAAAAGCTTGAATAATGAGCTGATTTATTCAAAAGAAGACTTATCCATACAAAACTATTACATTGATCAACAAGAGTTATTCTCAGGACTTAGAGAAGGCTTGAAACTAATGAAAGAAGGAGAAGTTATTACATTTATATTCCCTTCTCAGAAAGCATATGGCTACTATGGAGACAACAAGAGAATTAGCCAAAATATGCCGCTTATTTGTGAAGTATTATTACTAAAGCACCGTATAAATTAACCCCATAATTATATCTTAAATGAAAATCATAAATCAATTTATCAAAACAATGGCTTTAATGCTTCTTATAAGCGCTACAGCTTGTAAGGAAAAATACCCTGAACTGGGTGAAGGGATATTTGCAGAAATTATAACAACTAAAGATACAGTAGTATTACAATTATTTTACAACAAAACTCCATTGACTGTTTCCAATTTTATTGGGCTTTCTGAGGGATCACACCCAATGTTAGTAGACTCTTTAAAAAGAAAACCGTACTATGATGGCACTGTATTTCACAGAGTTATTAATAACTTCATGATTCAAGGAGGTGACCCAACAGCTACAGGATCTGGAAACCCTGGATATAAATTCGTTGATGAATTTAATAGTAGTCTTACTCACGATAAGGCTGGAATTCTTTCCATGGCCAACTCTGGACCAGATACCAACGGAAGCCAGTTTTTTATTACAGACGCTCCTACACTTCATCTAGATAATAAACACACCATTTTTGGAGAAGTTGTTAAATGGCTTAGTGTAGTAGATACTATATCTAATGTAGATGTAGTCCCTGGATCAAACAAGCCTATTAAAGATGTAATTATTTTAGATCTTAATATAATCCGTCAAGGAAAAGAAGCGAAGCAATTTGATGAAGTAGACACGTGGAATAAACAATTGCAATTATTAAGCGAAATAAAAATGAAGGAAATTGAAGATGCTAAAAAAATAGTTGAAGAAATGAAAGTTGCCTTAGAGGATTATAAAAACATAGCTTCTAGTCAAAGATCTGGCCTTTTAATTCATACAATTTCATCTATTAATGGTCCCAAGCCCCGCCAAGGCTCTACGGTAAAGCTAAATTATGAAGGTTACTTTAAAAACGGTAAGTTATTTGGTACTAATGTGAAAGCTGTAGACCAAAAATATGGAAGCTATGACCATCGTAAAGATACTCAGGGTGCATACACTCCTATATCGATGCCAATTGACGCTGAAGCACAAATGATTCCTGGTTTTAAAGAAGGGGTATTTAGTATGTCTTTAGGAGACAAGTCTTTTTTCTATCTTCCGTCACATATTGCCTATGGAGAAGAAGGTCGTGGCAAAATAAAACCTAACACTGATTTAATTTTTATTGTAGAAATGATAGAAGTGATAAATTAGCAGTGAAATCATATTCATTAAAAAAGGAAAAGTAAAATTACCTTTTTTAATTTTTCAACATTAGCTTTACGCTTCTGGGATATTTTTTAAAATCTCTAACAGAAACCTCCAGAATTTATTAACGGACGATATTTGTACTCGTTCATCTGGCGAATGTGCTCCCTTTATATTAGGTCCAAAACTAATCATCTCCATCTCTGGATAATTAGTTCCTAAAATACCACATTCTAAGCCAGCATGACAAGCTGCTACATGCGGCTTTTCACTATACATTGTTTCGTATAAACCTGTCAATACTTTTAATATTGAAGAATCCATATCCGGAGCCCAACCTGGATAATCACCAGACATTGTAACCTCGCAACCTGTTAATTCAAAAGTCGATCTTAAAGTCAAAGCTAAATCTTTTTTTGTAGACTCTACAGAAGACCTTGTTAGACAACCAATTTTAATATGACCATCTTTTACAACTACACGCGCTATATTATTTGATGTTTCTACCAAGCCTTCAATATCAGGACTCATTTTATAAACACCATTCCATGCAGCATAAAGTGCACGCGTAAGCCCCTCTTGAACGCCTAAATCCATAATCAACTCTGGAGTATCTACCTTGGTCAAACTAATCGCTAAGTATGGCTCTATGGATTTGAGTTCTGTTTGTATGGATCTAATGAATTCTCCAACATTGTATAAGAAATCAACTTCATGAACAACATCAATTGCAACAACAGCAAAACTTTCTCTAGGAATGGCATTTCTAAGACTTCCCCCGTCAATCTCAGTTATTCGCAATCCGTAGTTTTCAAAACCATCAAAAAGTATCCGATTCATTATCTTATTGGCATTTCCAAGCCCTTTATGAATATCCATTCCTGAATGCCCACCTTGAAGTCCATTAACTTCAATTTTATATCCAATTTTAGTTTCCGGAGTAGATTCTTCATTGTAATCTCTTTTAGCTGTAACATCTATACCTCCAGCACAACCAACTCCAATTTCATTGTCTTCTTCAGTGTCTAGGTTTAATAAAATAGCTCCGTTTAAAAGCCCACCTTTAAGCCCCATAGCTCCTGTCATTCCTGTCTCTTCGTCTATTGTAAACAAGGCTTCGATAGATGGATGCGAAATATCATTACTTTCTAACACTGCCATAATAGTAGCAACGCCCAAACCATTATCAGCTCCTAATGTTGTTCCATTAGCTTTTACCCAGTCGCCTACAACATGCATCTCAATTCCTTGAGTCAGGAAATCAAAATTAGTATCGTTGTTTTTTTGATGTACCATATCCAAATGTGATTGCATTACAATCGGCTTACGGTCTTCCATCCCAACTGTAGCCGGTTTCTTAATAATCACATTGCCTACTGAATCTTCAATTACCTCCAAACTTAAGGACGCTCCAAAATCTTTCATAAAAGCGATCACGCGTTCTTCTTTTTTAGAAGGACGAGGAACTGCATTTAAATCGGCAAACTTATTCCAAACCTCTCTGGGTTCTAACTGGCGTATTTCTGTACTCATAATAGACATGTTTTTTATTGTACAAAGGTACGTATTACTTCCCATTCATAAATTAAAATTATTACATTTGAGAGTGACTAAAAAACTAAAATACCTAATTACTTTAAGTCTTTTATTCCAGTACATTGGGTTATTTTTATTAAAAAATAACTCCGGTTTTGTGGAGCAGTATTATAGTAAAGGGCTCTACCCTATTATTTCAAAGCTGTTAAATACTTCTTTCAAATGGAGTCCTGTATCGTTAGGGGATTTGTTGTACATAGCAGCAATCATTTACATGACTAAGTGGATTATCATGAACTGGAAGCGCGTTAGAACTCAGCCTAAAGTTTTTGTATTGGATATTTTAACATCATTATCCGTTGTATATTTCTTATTTCACTTTTGTTGGGGGCTTAATTACTACCGCGACTCTTTACATGTAACTTTGAATCTTAAAACAACTTACACAACAAAGGAACTAAAAATAATCACGAGTAAGCTTGTATCAAAAACTAATAGCCTGCACTTAAGTATTGCCAATGATTCGTTTCAAAAAATCGATACCCCTTATTCGTTTAATGAAATGGTTATTCTAAGTCAACAGGGATTTAGACAACTAGAAAGTGAGTATCCTAATTTTATTCATCCAGGAAAAAATACTAAAAAGTCACTATTTAGCACGCCTTTGACCTATATGGGCTTTGGCGGCTATCTCAATCCATTTACTCTAGAAGCACAAGTTAACAGTATCATGCCAAAATCAAGCATGATAACAACGATTGCACATGAACAAGCCCACCAATTGGGCTACGCTGCAGAAAATGAAGCAAATTTTATTGGATTTCTAGCCTGTATTCACAATAATGACCTTTATTATAAATATGCAGGTTATGCGTTTGCATTACGATATTGTTTAATTGAATTAAGTCGAAGAGACATCGATTGTTATAATAATACAGTAGGATTAATACACCCTGGAATCTTAAAGAAATTTAAAGAAACTTCAGAGTTTTGGAAGGCTTACAATAACCCATTAGAACCACTTATTAAAAGAGTTTATAGCAGTTTTCTAATAGCTAACAATCAAAAAAAGGGAATTGAAAGTTATAATTATTATGTGGCATTATTAGTAGGTTATTTACAGCAAAATAATTTATAAAATTAATATCTTAGATTAATATTAAATTATCAAAAAAATAAATTACATGAATTACAATAAGCTATTATACATTTCATACGTATTACTGACTATTCAATACGCCTCAGCACAAATATGCACTCCGGAACTACGTTTTACAAACGATGAATATTTTTCAAATAACCAAATTGATTCTCTTAAAAATATCACCTACGGAGAGGCCACTGATTACAGAGGATACTCACAAAACTTGAAAATGGATATATATTTTCCAAATACTGATATAGATATTGCAGAAAAGCGCCCCTTTATACTTCTTATTCACGGAGGTGGTTTTACAGGCGGGAACAGACAAAGAATGACCTATCACTCTGTAGAGCTATCTAAAAGAGGGTTTGTAGTGGCCACAATAAGCTATCGCCTAGGTTATGATAGTGAAGATTTTGGTGGGGTTCAAAAAGCAGCTTACAGGGCGCAGCAAGATGCTAATTCAGCGCTCAGTTATATTGCTACTCAAATAGAAAAACTGAAAATTGATACTTCATGGATTTTTATTGGAGGTTCTAGCGCTGGCGCGATCACCTCATTATCAACTAGCTATGCGAGTCAGGGAGAATGGAATCAAATAGTCCCTCTATTTGAATCAGAATTGGGCCCCTTACAATCTTCTGATAATAGTCTAAATGAAATTTTTACCATTAAAGGCATTTACAATTTCATGGGTGCAATCCCACCTGTTGTTTTTAGTTCAGGAGATTTAATTCCTACTATTTCATTCCATGGGGACCTCGACACGACAGTTCCTATTGGAAAAAATATAATGACAGGTTTGGGGTCAAGACCAATTCATAAAATTCTTACTGAAGCTGGAATATGTAACGACTTAACTATTGTCCCTAATGGGGGTCATGATATTTATAGGTCTAAAAGTGACATTGACTTTAGAATTAACAGGGTTGCATGTTTCTTCAAAAGCTTAATTTGTAATACATGTGCGGATTTTATGGCAGAAGAAAGTATTCCAGCTGATTGTACAAAATAAGCTAATTCCAAATTAAAAATAATTAAAAGTAATTTATAAAGACGTCAGAAAGTTAAAAAAAATACTAGTAGCGTGTTTAGTCATACTCATTTCAACGCCATACACGTGCGTTGTATTTGCACAATGTGGCGAAGTTTCAATTGAAAGCTTAACTGATCCCGGACCATTTGAGGTGCAAACACTAAGTGAATCTGACGGAATTCGTAATGGGCCAGACTATTTTGGAGCCACTATCTATTACCCTATAAATGCCAGCCCACCATTTGCAAGTATTGCAATTGTCCCTGGCTTTACGGCATATCCATCAAGTGTTGAAGAATGGGGTCCATTCTATGCCTCACATGGAATTGTAACGATTATCATAGGTACTAACAGTGTGTATGATTTTCCTGAAGCTAGAGCCTATGCTTTATTAGATGCATTAGAGACTATAAGACAGGAAAACAGTAGGATTAGCTCACCGCTTGAAGGCAACCTTGATTTAAATAAATTAGCTGTTAGCGGATGGTCGATGGGGGGTGGCGGTGCTCAGAGAGCTGCAGTCCTAGATGACAGAATATCTGGAGTTATAGCCTTATGCCCTTATCTATTAAATATTAATCTAAATCACGAAAGTTCCTTGTTAATTTTTAGTGGTGAAAATGATCCTATAGCACCACCTGAGTTACACTCTGACATTCATTATAATTCTACTCCAGAGACTACAAATAAACTGCTATTTGAAATCGTAAATGGAAATCACTCAGTCGCTAACTCACCAAATGGAGGAAACGGAATAGTTGGAAAGTTAGCTCTTTCATGGCTCAAACTATATGTGGATAAAGATGAATGTTATTGCGCATTGATAAAGGGAGATCTATTGGAAAACCCTGCTGAAGCTTCGAAAGTTGAAGATAGCTTTGAATGTGATCTACTTGGATCAAATACGATAAATATTTCTATTAAAGCTTATCCAAATCCAACAAACACTTTACTTAACATTAAAGAAAATGAAGATGTTAATTACGAACTTATATCTGCCTTAGGACAACTATTAGTTAAGGGAACTCTAAAGGGAGAAAACAAACAAATTGACTTATCTCAATTTCCTGAGGGTATATATTACTTAAGAATTAAAAATGAAATAATTAAAATAATAAAATCTGGAATTTGATATTAATTGTGTTTAGAGACTAATGTTTTTGTATTTAATAAATCTAAATAATAAAAACATTATGAAATACTATTTAAAAGTAATGAAAGAGTATGCTACATTTAGTGGCAGAGCAAGAAGGAAAGAATATTGGATGTTTCAACTATTCAACCTAATTATTGCTATTATATGGGGTGTTATCTGTGGGATTACAGGATTTCCTGATTTGGCTGATCTATATTCGTTAGTCATAATACTTCCGTCATTAGCAGTTGGTATGAGAAGAATGCATGACGTAGGAAAAAGCGGTTGGTTTATACTAATTCCAGTGTACAGTTTTATTCTTGCAGTCTCTAAAGGAGAAGAGAAAGAAAACGAATATGGAAAAGATCCTAAAGCTAACCAAAACTAAGGTCTGATAACATTTAATAAGATTTTAAAAATTATAGTTTTGCTGTAAAAGTTTATAATTAAATTTAATGACTAATTAAAATCAATTAACTATGTATAAAAATGTTCTGTTATTTTGGAGTTTTTTTGGTTTACTATCACTCTCTGCACAAGACTATTTTCCAAAAAACGATGGTGTAAAATCAAAAAATACAAACTTCACAGCTTTTATTAATGCTAAAATTTTCATTACCCCTACAAATCAGATTGAAAATGGAGTTTTACTAATTCAAGAAGGTCGTGTAATTCAAGTTGGAGCAGAAGTTAAACTACCGCAGAATTCCGTAATAATTGATTTAAAAGGAAAATCTATATACCCTTCTTTTGTAGATATTTATTCTGATTTTGGAATTGCAAAAACCAAACGTAAAAATGGTGGCTCCCGCTCCGCTCAATATATGGCAAGTCGAGAAGGTTTTTACTGGAATGACCATGTACGTCCGGAACAAAATGCAATCGACCAGTTTAAATATGATGACAAAACTGCTAAAAGCTTATTAGAAGCAGGTTTTGGCGTGGTGAACACCCACATTCAAGATGGAATTGTACGTGGAACAGGTGCCTTAATTGCTTTAGATTCAAAAGGGTCTGATTCACAGCGCATCCTGTCTGACCAGTCGGCACAGTACACATCCTTTTCAAAAAGTGTGCTTTCTCAACAATCATATCCATCTTCTATTATGGGGGCAATGGCTTTATTAAGACAACTTAATCATGATTCAGATTGGTATAAAAAAGGAAATATTCCAACCAAAGACCGTTCTATAGAAGCCTTTAATGAAAACAAAAATAAGGTACAGATTTTTGAGGCTGGTAGTAGAGCAAATGCCCTTAGAGCTGATGTCGTAGGAGACGCCTTTGGAGTTCAGTATGTTATTTTGGGTGGTGGTGATGAGTACGAACGCATCAACGATATCATAAATACACAAGCAACGTTTATCCTCCCTTTAAATTTTCCAAAAGCTTATAATGTTGAAGATTCTTTTTTAACAAATTCATTGGAGTTGGAAGCTATGAAAGAATGGAACCAACGCCCTGGAAATCCCGGAGCTTTAGATCTATCCGGAGTATCTTTTGCATTTACAACGAAGGGATTGAAATCTATGAAAGACTTTAAAACTAACCTATTAAAATCCATTGAGTATGGATTGGACAAGGTCACTGCTCTGGAAGCCTTAACCTCACAGCCTTCGAAAATTTTAGGAAATCCAAAACTTGGTAATTTAAATATTGATAGCTATGCAAATTTTTTAATTACTTCAGGAGATATATTTGAAGCTGAAACAACCCTTTATGAAAATTGGGTTAATGGTTCAAGAACTATCATTACCCCTCTTTCTAAAACAGACCTTAGAGGTGACTACCATTTTACAATTAATAAAGACTCCTACAAACTAAAAATCAGTGGTACATTAACTAAACTTAAGTCCGAAGTGACATCAGATTCATTGAAATTAAGCAGTAATTTAAATTATAAGAATGATTGGATGCATTTAATGTTATCATCTAAAGACACTACGAGTCAAGAATTTATAAGATTGAATGCTAAGATTATATCAGCTACAGGATTAATAAAAGGAAAAGTAATATTAATGGATGGATCTACAGCTAGTGTAGAACTGAAAAAAGTAGTAGACACGACCACAACATCAAAGCCAGAGAAGAAGAAGAAGAAAAATGAGCTTCATTTTCCTGTCATAGTCCCTGTTAGTTATCCAAATGGTGCATATGGGTTTTCAAAACTTCCAGAGGCAAAGGTCATCTTATTTAAAAATGCAACGGTTTGGACAAATGAATCCGAAGGCATTCTAGAGGCTACAGATGTATTAGTTCAAAATGGTCGAATTACAAAAATCGGAAAGAATCTTAAGAGTAAAAAAGCAGTGATAATCGATGCTACCGGAAAACATTTAACAACTGGAATTGTAGATGAACATTCGCACATAGCGGCTGCTAGTATTAATGAAGGAGGTCAAAATTCTTCAGCGGAAGTAAGTATTGAAGATGTAATTGATGCTGATGACATTGATATTTATCGAAACTTAGCAGGCGGCGTCACCACAATTCAAATATTACATGGCTCTGCCAATCCAATCGGAGGTCGCTCAGCTATTATTAAGTTAAAATGGGGGGCTTCGGCTAAAGAATTGATTTATTATGATAGTCCTAAGTTTATAAAGTTTGCTTTGGGAGAAAACGTAAAACAATCTAATTGGGGCAGCTTCAGTAGATTTCCACAAACACGAATGGGAGTTGAACAACTTTATATTGATTATTTTACAAGAGCAAAAGCATATGATGCAAAACAAAAAAGCGGAAAACCATACCGAAAGGATGTTGAAATGGAAGTTCTTACTCAAATTCTTAATAAAGAACGTTTTATTAGTTGTCACTCCTACATACAAAGCGAAATTAATATGCTTATGAAAGTCGCTGAAAGATTTAATTTCAACATCAATACATTCACACATATTTTAGAGGGCTACAAAGTAGCTGATAAGATGAAAGCTCACGGAGTTGGTGCTTCTACTTTTAGCGATTGGTGGGCCTATAAATTCGAAGTAAATGATGCAATTCCTTACAATGCATCAATATTAAACGCTATGGGTGTTGTAACCGCTATCAATAGTGACGATGCCGAAATGTCTAGACGTCTTAACCAAGAAGCTGCAAAGGCCGTAAAATATGGCGGTACTTCTGAACAAGACGCTTGGAAAATGGTCACGCTTAACCCTGCAAAACTACTTCATATCGACAATCGTGTGGGAAGTATTAAGGTGGGAAAAGATGCCGATCTTGTTCTGTGGAGTCATCACCCATTATCAATTTATGCGAAAGCTGAAAAAACACTAATAGAAGGCGTGACATATTTTGATAGTGAACGGGATAAAGAAATCAGAACTTCTATTCAGTCAGAGAGAAATATACTCATAGAAATGATGTTAAAAGAAAAAAATAAAGGCATGAAAACACAGCCAATTAAGAAAAAAGATAAGCAGTTACTTCACTGTGATTCTATGGATTTTAATCAACTATAAACACAACAACTATGAAACTCATAAAATTAATATTTCTTATAACTGTTTGCGTGACTATATCAAATGCACAACAAACACCAGGCGATAAACAATCAAAATCAGTCGCTATTATCGGTGCTACAGCACATATTGGAAATGGAAACGTAGTAGAAAATAGTCTCGTTGTTTTTGACAATGGAATTATTCAAAATATTTCTGAATATAATGAAAGTGAAGATCTATCAAAGATGGATGTTTTTAGGGCCTTTGGGCAACATATTTATCCTGGGTTTATTGTGCCCAATTCCACATTGGGATTGATTGAAATTGATGCAGTTAGAGCCTCCGATGACGATGAAGAAATCGGAACATGGAACCCGCACATACGTAGTATAATTGCTTATAATGCAGAATCTAAGGTTGTTGAAAGCATGCGCCCAAACGGAGTACTTCTAGCGCAAATAACCCCCAGAGGTGGACGTATCTCCGGGACGTCATCTGTGGTGCAATTAGATGCTTGGAACTGGGAAGATGCAGTGGTCAGGGAAAATGGTGGCATTCATCTAAATTGGCCCAGCACATTATCTCGTGGGCGTTCGTGGCTAGGAGAAGATTCTGGAATGAAAAGCAATCCAAAATATAGTATACAAACTACAGAAATTGAGGCTTACTTTAAGCATTCCAAAGTAAATTTAAAAAGCAGTAAAGGGACTCAAAACCTTCCTCTAAATGCTATGAAAGGTTTATTTAACAACTCAAAAACACTTTTTATTCATGTCAATGATGAAAAAGGAATCAGGGATGCCGTTGAATTTTCAAAAAAACAGGGCATTACAAAAATAGTAATCGTTGGAGGCTATGAAACTTATAAGCTAGCTGCATATTTGAAAGAAAATAATGTACCGGTGCTTCTGCAACGTGTGCACTCTAGACCCAGTAACGACGATCATGATTACGACCTTCCATTTAAAATGGCAAAGCTATTAGTAGATGAAGGCGTAACCGTAGGCTTGGAGACTAGTGGAGACATGGAGCGAATGAACTCTAGAAACTTACCTTTTTATGCGGGCACTACAGTTGCACATGGACTTTCAAAAGAACAAGCACTTCAATTAATCACTTTAAATACAGCAAAAATATTAGGGATAGATGAAGAATATGGATCTTTAGAGTTGGGCAAAAGTGCTACTCTGTTTATAAGTAAAGGGGATGCATTAGATATGCGAACAAACCTACTAACTCGTGGTTTTATTGACGGAAGAGCGATAAGCTTGGAAAGTCACCAGACAGAGTTATGGAAACGCTACTCAAAAAAATACAATATCAAATAGTAAAAAGTTATAAATCACAGCGTTTACTTTTCAAATATTAATTTTAAAAAACCTTGATAATTTAATCCTATTTTTGTGGTATGGTAAAAACAATCAGTAGTCTTCAAAACCCATTTATAAAGCAATTAGTTCAACTCAAGGAAAAATCTAAATTAAGGAAACAGACAGGCTTATTTATAATCGAAGGAAAACGAGAATTATCATTGGCAATTAAAGGGAACTACACCCTTGAAACATTGTATTTCTATGCAGACTTATTTTCTGCCGCTGAAGCAGCCGCACTAGAGATTTATGGAATAGATATTATAGAGATTTCAAAAGCTGTGTATGAAAAAGTAGCTCATAGAGAAACAACCGAGGGGGTTATAGTAGTAGCAAAGTCCAATGACTTAAGTTTGGATAACTTAAAGTTAATTACAAATAACCCGTTGATATTAGTTGCTGAATGTCCTGAGAAGCCAGGGAATATTGGAGCATTGTTACGAACCGCTGATGCGGCCAATATTGACGCTGTAATCATTGCTAATCCATTAACAGACATGTATAATCCAAATATTATAAGATCGAGTGTTGGTGGTGTCTTTACTGTACCTATTGCTACCGCTACGACTACTGAAGTAATTAAATATTTAAAACGTAATATAATAGCTATTTATCCTGCAATACTTCAGGAATCTGTCCCTTATGACTCAATCAATTTAGCAAGTCCTTCAGCGATAATCATTGGGACTGAATCTACTGGTTTATCTGAAGAATGGCGTAAAAACGCTACAGCAAAAATTAAAATCCCAATGGAAGGTAAGTTAGATTCCATGAACTTATCGGTAGCCGCTGGAATTCTCATATTTGAAGCAAAAAGACAACGGAAATTCATCTAAAAATATGTTCTATAAAATGTTAAAATATTTAATGTAAAAACTAAGTATTGTTATTGCATGTTTCGTTTGATTGTATTAATTTTAGATAATGACAGACAATGATATTGTAACTGAAAATGCTGCTATAGCAAGGGAGTATAAAGAACTACTAAAAATTAGTTACCGCACCTTGTCTTCAAAAGACAAAAAGCTAATAAGAAAAGCATTTGAAGTAGCTGTTGATGCTCACTCTAACCAACGCCGTAAATCAGGTGAAGCTTATGTATTTCATCCTATAACAGTGGCAAAAATAGTAGCATCTGAAATAGGTTTAGATGCTAATTCAATTGCAGCTGCCCTACTACACGATGTAGTAGAAGATTGCCCACGCTACACTATTGACGATATTCAACAACTATTTGGTGAGACTGTTGCTAGGATTGTGAATGGATTAACTAAAATCTCAAATATAAAAAAAGACTTGGACGTGTCGATTCAGGCAGAGAATTTTAGAAAAATGCTACTCACCCTTCATGATGATATCCGTGTAATTATTATCAAGATTGCGGATCGTCTTCACAACATGCAAACGATTCATTCGATGAGTGAAGATAAGCAGCTAAAAATTGCTTCTGAAACATTATATATATATGCGCCTCTAGCACATAAAATAGGTTTATATAATATAAAAACAGAACTTGAAGACTTAGCTTTAAAATATACAGAGCCTGAAATTTACAATGGAATTCTAAGCAAATTAGAAGAAAGTAAAGAAGAGCAAGATATCTACATAAAAGACATTAGTAAAGTTCTAACTAAGGCTCTAAATAAAGAAAAGTTAAAGTATGAAATTAAAGGTCGGCCAAAATCAATTTTTTCAATTCGAAGAAAAATAAGAAACCAAGGAGTATCGTTTGATGAAGTATATGATAAATTTGCAGTAAGAATTATCTATAAATCGGAGCTAAAAGATGAGAAGTTTTTAGCTTGGAAAATTTACTCTATTGTTACTGACCATTTTCGACCAAACCCTATTCGATTACGAGATTGGATAGCAGCACCAAAGTCTACAGGTTACGAAGCATTGCATATTACAGTTATGGGACCCAAAGGGCGCTGGATAGAAGTTCAGATTAGAAGCGAGAGAATGAATGAAATTGCTGAAAAAGGTTATGCAGCACATTACAAATATAAAGAAGGCGGAAAAGATCAAGATGAAAATTTAGAGAGTTGGATTGGAAAACTACAGGAAGTGATTGAAAATCCAGATTCTAATGCAGTAGAGTTTGTAGAACAGTTTAAACTTAATCTTTACGCCAAAGAAATATTTGTATTTACTCCTAATGGTGATTTAAAATCTCTTCCAAAAGACGCAACCCCATTGGATTTTTCTTTTAGCATACATACTGAAATTGGTATGAAAACTAGAGGTGCTAAAGTGAATGGTAAATTAGTACCCTTAAACCACATTTTGCAAAGTGGTGACCAAGTAGACATCATTACGTCTGAAAATGCTAAACCAACAGCAAACTGGCTAGATTATGTCACCACAACACGTGCGAAGAGCAAGATAAAATCTTCACTGAAAGAAGAAAAGAAAACCATTGCAGAAGACGGAAAAGAAATTTTAAGACGCAAACTTAAACAACTAAAAATTTCATTAAATGAAAAATCAGTGAATGAACTGGTGAACTATTTTAATCTAAATACTAGTTTAGATTTATTTTACAGAGTTGGAATTAGTAGCATCGACAATAAAATGCTAAAAAGTTTTGCAGCATCAAGAAGCAATGCGCTGGTCAGTTTTATAAAAAATAAAATATCTCGTAATAAAAGTCTAAAAAAAGAGTCCGTAGAAAAAGATGAAATTACTTCTAAATATGACATGCTTGTATTTGGAAAAGAAGAAGAAAAATTAAATTACCGCCTTTCATCTTGTTGTAATCCCATCCCAGGTGATATGGTTTTTGGTTTTCTTAGTATAAAAGAAGGTATAAAAATTCATAAAAAAATATGCCCCAATGCTTTAAGCCTGCAATCCAACTATGCTTACAGGGTAATGTCTGCAAAATGGATAGATTCCTCACAAGAAGTATTTAGGGCGATTGTTAAGCTGACAGGAATTGACAGACTAGGATTAGTAAACTCTATAACTAAAGTGGTGTCAGAAAATATGAATGTAAATATTAAAAGTATAAAGTTTGATACCGATAGTGGGGTCTTTAATGGAGAAATTACGGTTGAAGTAAATAATAATAACTTTGTTGAAAAACTTATGGAACGTCTACAAAAAATAAATGGTATAGAAAAAGTCTTTAGAGTCTAAAAATTAGTTTAAATTTGAAATTCTTATGAGTATAAAATCAAAAAATAAAGATCAAGAAATCGTTAAAAATGTATTTACGAAGTTTTTAGGTGATAATAGTCAACGAAAAACTCCTGAACGTTTTGCTATTTTACAAGAAATTTATGATAACGAAGATCATTTTGATATTGAATCTCTATACATCAAAATGAAAAATAAAAACTATCGAGTTTCAAGAGCTACATTATATAATACTATCGAACTACTTATGGAATGCGCTTTGGTTAGAAAGCATCAATTTGGCCAAAATCAAGCTCAGTACGAGAAATCATACTTTGATAAACAACATGATCACATAATTCTAACTGATACTGGAGAAGTTTTTGAGTTCTGCGATCCAAGAATTCTATCAATACAAAAAACAATAGAAGAAGTGTTTGACATAGATATAGACAAACATTCTTTATACTTTTATGGAACAAAAAGAAATACTAAAAATTAACGATTAATTAATATGGCAGTAGACTTACTACTAGGATTGCAATGGGGAGATGAAGGTAAAGGTAAAATTGTAGACGTATTAACATCAAATTATAATATTATAGCTCGATTTCAAGGTGGTCCAAATGCTGGACACACACTCGTTTTTAATGGAATGAAGCATGTGCTACACACTATTCCTTCTGGAATTTTCCACGAAAAAGCTATTAACTTAGTTGGAAATGGTGTAGTTATAGATCCTGTGATATTTAAAAAAGAATTAGAAAAATTAGCGCCTCACAACATCGACTACAAAAAGGCATTAGTTGTTTCTAGAAAAGCACATTTAATCTTGCCAACTCACCGACTTCTAGATGCAGCTTCTGAAGCTTCAAAAGGAAAAGCAAAAATTGGATCTACCCTAAAGGGGATTGGACCAACATACATGGACAAAACAGGTCGTAATGGTATACGAGTTGGTGACCTAGAATTAGACAATTGGAAAGAAAAATACAGATTGTTAGCTAATAAACATGAGTCAATGGTAAGTTTTTATAATGTCGATTTACAATACAACTTGGAAGAGCTTGAAGTAGAGTTTTTTGAAGCTGTAGATGTTTTAAAAACCTTGAAATTTATCGATTCTGAAGAATATTTGCATCAAGCTCAAAAAGATGGAAAGGCAATTTTAGCAGAAGGTGCTCAAGGATCATTATTAGATATTGACTTTGGAACCTACCCATTTGTAACATCATCAAACACTACAGCAGCAGGTGCATGTACAGGTTTAGGGATAGCCCCCGGTTCTATTGGTAAAGTATTTGGAATATTTAAGGCTTATACAACCCGAGTAGGCTCTGGCCCCTTCCCTACTGAATTATTTGACGAAGATGGTGAAACTATGGGACGCGTAGGAAATGAATTTGGAGCAACTACTGGACGATCCCGTCGATGTGGATGGCTAGATTTAGTTGCGCTACGTTATGCATGTCAAGTAAATGGTGTCACTCAACTAATGATGATGAAGGCTGATGTACTATCAGGATTTAAATCATTGAAAGTTTGTACTGCGTATAGGTATAGAGGAGAAATTATACATCACTTACCCTACAATGTAGAAGCCAAAAACGTTACTCCTATTTACACCGATTTTGAAGGATGGGCTGAAGATCTTACAGAAATGAATAATGACTCTATACTTCCAAAACCATTGAATGCTTACATAGATTTCCTTGAAAAAGAATTAGAAATTCCTATCAAAGTAGTTTCTGTAGGACCTGATAGAAAACAAACAATCTTTAGATAATAATTAAAATCTATCATTATGATAGATTTTTTTTTGATCATAAAATAATCTTAAGTTGTTAAATAATGAACTCATTATTAACTATTTTTACACAAACGCTAGGCATTGAATTATACAAGTTTTAAAATCATATGTTGCTTACTAATTTTATTGGGTACTACCCTTCACGCTCAAGATCGTAGAAAGATTGAAATTGAATTTGCGCCGTTTATGACTTTTGATGAATCTAAACCAGATGCCACAATACTAACTCGGGATAATTCTAAACAAGTGCACATCAAACATCAAGGAATCGAGATGTGGTGTGACGAAGCCATTTATGACGCTAAACAAGATTTTATAGAGGCCTATGGAAAAGTTAAAATAAAGCAAGGGGACACAATAAACATGACCTCAAATTATGTTGAATACAGTGGTAAAACCGAACTAGCATTTGCAAGTGGTAAAGTTATCTTAGAAGATCAAAACTCGGTTATAAAAACAGATACTTTATACTTTGATAGAATTAAGCAACAAGCTTTTTATCAAAGTAAAGGAAAGGTAGTTAGAGACTCTACAGCAATAATTACAAGTCTCATTGGTCGTTATTACTTAAAAAATAAAAAATATGAGTTCAAAAAAAATGTTAAACTGGTCAATCCTGAATATATAATTAAATCTAATCGACTTGATTTTTATAGTCTATCAGGCTATGCCTTTTTGTATGGTCCTACAACAATTACTAGTGAGACAAGCGTGATATATTGTAAACGTGGTTTTTATAACACAAATAACGATACTGGTTATTTTGTAAAAGAATCAAAAATAAATTATGATGAGCGAGTTGTTGAAGGAGACAGTATATATTTTAACCGTAGTAAGAGTTTTGCCTCGGCAACTAATAACATTGTAATAACAGATACACTCAATAATACTATTATAAAAGGTCACTACGCAGAAGTGTTTAGGGAAAAGGATTCATTATTCATAACACAACGAGCATTAGCAATTACATTACAAGAAAATGACTCAATATTTGTACACAGCGACAGCATAATGGTAACAGGCAAACCAAAAAAAAGAATAATAAGAGGTTATTATAATGCAAAAATATACAAGTCTGATTTAAGTGGCAAAGCAGATTCCATTCACATGAACCAAAACAACGGTTTAATCCAACTTATAAATTTAAATATTAATACAACTCAAGATGCATTCTATAAAACTAAAAAGCCTGTTTTATGGAACATAAGTAACCAAATTACAGGAGATTCAATTCACTTAATTGCAAATTCTAATTCTAAGAGTTTAGACTCCTTAAAGGTATTTAATAATGCATTTGTGATTAGCAAAGATACATTAGGAGATGGGTATAACCAGATTTCGGGGAAAAAACTATACGGACTATTTAAGAATAATAGTCTATCTACTATAGATATTATTAAAAATGCAGAAACCTTATATTATCTCAGAAATAAAGAAAATGAATTAGTTGGAATAGATAAGTCAAAATCAGGGGCTATTAAAATTTGGTTGATGGACAACACTATCAATGAGATGCAAAAATATAATCAGATTGGTGGCAAAACTTATCCTGTTTTGGATTTTCCTGAAAATGAAAAAATTATTCGTGGATTCAATTGGCGTGAAACAGAACGTCCTACAAGCGTTAAGGATCTGTTTAGAGATGATCCACCTTTAAATCTAAAATCAATAAAAGGATTAGATTCCTACCCTAGTCATGAAATATTTTTTGATTCTAATCTTTTAGATCGAGTCAAAAAAGCAGAACCAAAATTAGATAACAATACAAAAGATGTAAACCAACGCACAACCAATAAATCTGCTCGAAAGATTCCAAAAAACCTATTTAAAGATACGTACAAAACTAAGAAGACTATTAAAAATGATTAATGATTTCTTAAAACACCAAGCACAAACTACCCCTCATCCACTAGGGATGGAAATCTCCTTTGCTGAAGGGTCATATATATATGATCAAAATAATGATCCATATTTAGATTTTGTAGCTGGGATTTCAGCCTGCAGTTTGGGACACAGACACTATAAAGTAGTAAATGCTATTAAAAATCAATTAGATTCTTACATGCATGTTATGGTATATGGTGAATATATCCAATCACCTGCAGTTAAGTTATCTAAATTATTAGCAGATAATTTACCACCGAAATTAGAAAAAACTTATTTAACAAATTCAGGAACAGAAGCCATAGATGGAGCTATTAAACTTGCTCGTCGTTTCACGGGAAGATCTGAAATAATAGCAGCTAACAAGGCTTACCATGGTAATACTATGGGAGCATTGAGCATTATGGGATATGAAGAAAGAAAAAGCCCATTTAGACCCCTAATACCCGATATAAGATTTGTAGAATATAATAACCTTGAAGACATATCCAAAATCACTAAAAAAACAGCTGCTGTAATATTAGAGACTATACAAGGAGGCGCTGGGTTTATTGAGCCAGTAAACAACTATTTGGCTAAAGTTCAAAAGAGGTGTAATCAAGTTGGTGCTTTATTTATTCTAGACGAAATCCAACCAGGAATAGGAAGAACTGGAAAATTATTTGGATTTGAAAACTACAACTGTATACCAGATGTTGTGGTCACTGGAAAAGGACTTGGGGGCGGCATGCCTATAGGTGCATTTACCGGATCGAAAGAAATGATGGACTGTCTTTGTGACCACCCCAAATTAGGCCATATAACTACATTTGGTGGACACCCTGTCATTGCGGCGGCTGCACTAGCAACTCTCCAAGAAATTACAAAAAGTAGTTTAATTCCAGACACACTTGCCAAAGAAAAAATTATAAGAAAAAAACTCCAACATCCACTAATTGAAAATATTAGAGGGAAAGGATTAATGCTTGCTTTAATTGTTAAATCTCCAGAAATTGCAAATAAAATTATCTTTAAAGCGAAGGAAAATGGTTTAATCTTATTTTGGCTTCTATATGAAAAGAGAGCTGTACGCATATCACCACCCCTTACAATAAGTAATAAAGAGCTGGTAAAAGGATGTGATATTATTCTGAAAATTTTAAAATCATTTTAATTATTTATGTTAATTATTTTGTTGAAAAGATTAAAATAATACAGGTAATTAGTGTCCATATACTATTAAATTTATTATTCTATTAAAGCTATTTATGGAGTTTGATCAATCCGAAGAAAATCAAGAAGTTACGGTCTCAAAATTTGAGTCAATGTTAAAGACCAATAGCGTTTATTTTTTTGATTCTAATGAATTTGAAAATATAATCCATTATTATCTAGAAAGCGGTAAAATTGCCTTAGCTAAAAAGGCTATAAAACTTGGATTAAGTCAACACCCGTCATCTTTAAATCTTAAATTATTTCAAGTTGAAATATTAATTTTTGAGAATAAATTTAATGAAGCAGACCGAATGCTGTCTCCACTATTCGAAATAGAACCAAATAATGAAGAGCTTTATATACAAAAAGCTAACATTTTTTCCAAAAAAAACCTACATCAGAAAGCGATAGAAGTTTTCAAAAGTGCAATAAATATTTCCAATGAATGCTCTGATCTATATTCATTAATAGGAATGGAATATTTGTTTTTGGATCAATTTCAAGAAGCTAAACTAAATTTTATTAAGTGTATTGAATTAGATGTAGAAGATTATTCTGCACTTTATAATATTGTTTATTGTTTTGATTTTTTAGACGATAGCAAAGGAGCTATTGAGTACTTAAACAACTATACAGACAAAAATCCATATTGTGAAGTTGCATGGCATCAGTTAGGAAAACAATATAAGGAAAACAAAGAACTTGAAAAGGCCATAACTGCTTTTGACTTTGCGATAATATCAGATGACACCTTTATTGGAGCTTACCTTGAGAAAGCTAAAGTCTTGGAAAATTTAAATCGTTTTGAAGAAGCCATTGAAAACTACAAGATTACACTTGCAATTGAAGGTTCAAACCCTTTTGCATTAATTAAAATAGGATATTGTTTTGAGCGGCTTGGAGATAAGGAATTAGCGCTTCAACACTACTACTTGGCTGTTGAAGAAGACCCTGCTTTGGATAAAGGATGGATTCGAATCACTAAGTTTTTCAATTCTAAAAAAGATTATTTAAAGGCTTTGTTTTACATGAATAAAGCAATTAATATTGACTCCGAAAATGCATCCTATTGGAGATTGTATTCAACTATTAATGAGCGGCTAGACAGATTAGAAGAAGCTGAACGTGGATACAAAAGAACATTAGAACTTGGAGACAGTGAATTAAACACTTGGTTATCAAGAGGAGATGTTTTAATTAAATTAGGAGAAGAAGAAGCTGCAAAGTTCAATTTTGTTCAAGCATTAGAATATCACCCAAAAAGCGAGGAATTAGAATTTCGTCTTTCTGGACTGTGTCTTAAACTCAATAATACAGAAGCTGGGTATGCACATTTACTTACTGCTTTACATATTAATTCAGATCATGTGTTTATATTAGAGGAATTATTTCCAGAAGTTTACAATCGTAAAGCAGTCCTTCAATTAATTGAAAATTTCAAAAATACTTACAAGTAAAATTTCATATATTTACTGTAGCATCTTATAGTATAAAATTACTTTAAAACACACTTATCGCTCAAGACATGAAGAGATCTCTAACTGATTATCTTATTATTTCATTGAAAGGAATGGCTATGGGTGCTGCAGATGTAGTTCCCGGAGTTTCTGGTGGTACAATCGCTTTTATTTCTGGTATCTATGAAGAACTCATTGAATCCTTGAACAATATTAATAGTTCAATTTTTAATGAATTTAGATCTAAAGGAATAAAATACACTTGGGAAAAATTGAATGGTTCCTTTTTGCTTGCGCTTATGTCTGGAGTACTAATTAGTATTCTTTCACTCGCCAAAGGAGTTGAGTGGTTACTTGAACATCATCCTATTCGTTTGTGGGCATTCTTTTTTGGTTTGGTCGCAGCAAGTATAGTATATATAAGCAAGCAAATTAAAGCCACTTTATGGGATCTCGCAGGACTCAAAGTGTTTTTAGCAATTACTATAGGTGGTAGTATTGCCTACTTTATTACAATTCTAAACCCTATTGAATCCTCAGACTCAAATTTATTTCTATTTTTTGCAGGAGCATTAGCCATATGTGCAATGATATTACCAGGTATTTCAGGGGCTTTTATTTTGGTAGTTATAGGTGCATACGGACCAGTGCTTGAAGCAATTTCAAATAGAGATATTAAAACAATTTTAATTATTGGAACTGGTGCAATCGTAGGACTTCTCTCATTTTCAAAGCTTTTAAAATGGTTGTTTAGATCCTATAATCAGCTAACTTTAGGAGTACTAACTGGGTTTATGATTGGGTCTTTAAATGAAATATGGCCATGGAAGGTAGCACTAACATATCGAATAAATTCTAAAGGTGTAGAAATTCCTTTAAATGAAGAAAGCATATCTCCATTTAACTACGTTGGAGATTCTCAATTTATACAGGCAATTGGCTTGATGTTAATCGGTTTTTTTATCATTTTATTTTTAGAAAATATAGGCAACAAAACAAACATAGTTGATAGATAAGTATCAAAAATCTAACTCATTTTCATTGATTCTAAAAGGAATCATCATGGGAACTGCGAACAAGGTTCCTGGTGTTTCTGGAGGGATAGTGGCTTTTGTAATGGGCTTTTATGAGACGTTTATATATTCTTTACAAAGGTTTAATTCCAAATCCGTGAGCTTGTTATTTCAGGGACGCTTTAAAAGTTTTTATCTGTACATAAATGGACGCTTTCTATCACTGCTTTTTCTAGGTATGATAATAAGCTACTTCAGCATCTCAAAACTATTAGATTACTTAATAGACCGCTATGAGCTCTTTGTATGGAGTGTATTTTTTGGAATGATCATAGGGTCTGTTATTTATATTTATAATGATTATCAGTGCTGGAATTTAAAAACCGCTATCACCGCTTTAATTGGCATAACAGTCGGTATAGGGATTAGTCTTTTAGATCCTGCAACACAAGACGACAATCTTTGGTTTGTATTCTTTTGTGGTATTGTTAGCGTTACAGGGATGACATTGCCTGGCTTTTCTGGTTCATTTATACTAATATTACTTGGGAATTATGTAATGCTACTTGTAGATTCTGTTAACACACTTTTTGATACGTTTATATTCTTATTTACTGGTGACTTTGGTTTTATTTCGGATACTCAGCACATGCGGTTATTAAAAGTCCTATTAGTATTTATATTTGGTTCCATCATTGGACTCATTAGTCTATCACATGTTCTGACTTACGTACTTAAGCGCTATAAGAACATCGCTTTGGCTCTGATTATGGGGTTTATTACAGGGTCTCTTGGAGTTGTTTGGCCTTGGAAAAAAACTATTTATAAGCAAGATGAATTCGGAGAAATTCTAGTTGACGCTAATGGGTCACAGGTTATAGAAAACTATCAACGCTATTTGCCAGAAATTAATTTTCATACTATTTCCCTTATACTTTTTATTATTTTTGGGGTTGGTATTATACTTGGATTAGAATGGTATGGAAAAAAGCGAAAAAAATACATATGAAAATTTTTGGACTGTTAGGAAAAAATATTGATTACT
Organism: uncultured Formosa sp.; assembly: GCA_913052445.1. GTDB lineage: Bacteria > Bacteroidota > Bacteroidia > Flavobacteriales > Flavobacteriaceae > Hel1-33-131. The sequence continues at coordinate 166,684 of CAJXDP010000001.1, read as the reverse complement.
CTTTTTCAAGAGAGTATTTTAAAGAAAAGTTTGAGAACAACAAATTTGACTGTACTTACAAAAACTTCGATCTTGAAACTATTGATGCGTTTATTGAACTGAAAAAAAAATGTAAAGATTTCTCAGGATTCAATGTGACCATCCCTTACAAAGAAGTCATCCTACCCTATTTAGATTTTATTGACGAAGAAGCGAACGAAATTGGTGCCGTAAATACCATTAAAATTAAAAAAAACCAATTAATTGGATATAATACAGATCATTATGGGTTTAAAAAAAGTCTTGCTCCACATTTAAAACCACATCACAAAAAAGCTCTTATTCTTGGGACAGGAGGTGCATCAAAAGCAGTTGCTTTTGCATTGAAAGAATTAGGAATCAAATTTGAATATGTGTCAAGGACAGAGTCACCAGAAATAAAATATACGTACAACTCATTAACATCTATTGAAATTAAGACTCATAAACTAATTATCAACTGCACCCCTTTAGGAACATTTCCAGAAACAGAAAGGTGTCCAGACATTCATTATGATGACATAGACGATCAACACTTAATTTTTGATTTAATTTATAACCCAGGCGAAACAACATTTTTAAAAAAAGGGAAATCAAAAGGCGCTAAAGTGATAAATGGTTTAGAAATGCTAAAAAATCAAGCTGAAAAATCATGGGAAATATGGAATTCCTAACAAATAGCTTAATTTTAAATAATTAGATAATTTGTAGATTAAAGGGATAATGTTATATTTATATAAAGAATTTAACACACAAAACATTGAAAGATATGTCAGAGCATGATAACCTGCAGGATGCAGATGGAAATATTGATAACTTAAACAATGCTGATCAAAATAAAGAAGTTAAAGAAGACGTAAATTCTTCAACTGAGATTGTAAATAAGCCCGAATCAACAGCTGACGATACTTTAGAAACGAATGAAGTCAGCCCAAAAGAAGATAATTCGGAAGAAGAGAGCTCAAAAGCAAAGAGTTTAGAAAAAGTAAATCAGAAAACCAATGATGAAAGTGAAACCAGAGTCGAATCTCAAAAAATAGACTTAGAAGAAAATTTTGATTCGTTATCCTTAGAGGAACTTGTTAATAAATTTGAGTCCCTTTTAAATATTGATAATACTCAAAAAACTCGTAACAGCGTAAACAAAATTAAAAACAGCTTTAATACTGCTTTCGCTAGGTTAATTTCGGAACAAAAAGATAGTTTTATAGCTGAAGGTGGTAATGCTATTGATTTTAATTTTAATAGTCCATACAAGAAAAAATTTAATGATTTATCAAAAACTTTTAGAGAAAGACAACAATCATATCAAAAAAATAGAATACAACAACTGAATCAAAACCTTGAGATTCGACTTGAAATAGTTGAGGAAATCAAAGGACTGATTAATGTGGAAGGAGATATTAATTCTTCATACAACACCTTCAAGGGTTTGCAAGAGCGCTGGAGAAATACAGGTCAAATACCTTCTACTCAAAACAACGATATATGGAATAATTACAGACACCATGTAGAGATATTTTATGGATTTCTCCATCTAAATAGAGATTTGAGAGATTTAGATTACAAGCATAATTTAGAACAAAAACAAAAAATAATTCAAAATACGGAAGAGTTAGCAAATGAAACTGACCTAAACAGGGCTTTTAGAGAGCTTCAGGCTCTTCATAAAATATGGAAAGAAGAGTTAGGGCCCGTTGCAAAAGAATTTAAAGATCAACTTTGGGAACAATTTAGCTCAGCCACAAAGGTAATTAACGATAAACGTCAAGATTATTACGCCAAGCTTGAAGAAGGCTTCAATGAGAATTTGATTATAAAAAATGATATCATAAATAAAATTAAAGCCATTTCAGAAAAAACAATACTAATTCATAAAGAATGGCAAGTAAATATAAAGGAAGTTGAATCCCTTAGAGATTCATTTTTCAAAACAGGAAAAGTCCCTTCTAAAAAAAATGAAATAACCTGGACTGCATTTAAAAACGCTGTAAAGATTTTCAATAAAAATAAAAACACTTACTATAAAACTTTAAAGAAAGACCAATCAGAAAACTACCGTAAAAAGTTAGAGTTAGTAGAAATAGCCGAGCAAAACAAAGATAGTTTGGATTTAGAAATGACTTTAGTTTTGATGAAAGACATTCAAAATCGCTGGAAATCTATTGGTCACATTCCCAGAAAAGATAGTGATAAATTATGGAAGCGATTTAGAAGTGCATGTAATTTATTCTTTGACCGTTATCACGAACAAAAAAATAATGGTTCAGATGATGAGATTAAATCTTTCAAGGAGAAAAGTAGCCTACTAGAAACTTTAAATTCTTTTGTACCGACAGAAGATAAAGATGCAAACCTAGATAGCCTTAACCAAATTTCGAGTCAATGGAAGAAAATCGGAAATGTAACACGGAGCAAACGTTTTATTGATGCTAAGTTCTATAAAACTCTAGATGATTTCTATTCAAAAATAGGGCTTGACAAAGAGGCCTTAGAAAACTTAAAGTACAGCCTAAAGCTAGAAACTATTTCTCAAGATTCACGTTTATTTAATAATGAAGTAATTTTTGTAAGAAAGAAAATAGACGAAATCAAAAGTGAAATTAACCAACTTGAAAACAACTCACAGTTCTTTTCAAATATTGATGACGATAATCCTTTTTTAAAAGAAGTTAATAAAAAAATAAGTAAGCATAAAGAAGTCTTAAAAGTTTGGGAATTTAAATATTCAAAAATAAAAAAACTTATAGATTAACTACTTATTTCTTTTTAGCTTCATTCCAATAAACATCCATTTCCGCTATGGTCATTTTAGATATTGGTTTTTGAATTATATTAGCTTTTTTTTCTAAATACTGAAAACGTTTAATAAACTTCTTATTAGTGCGTTCTAGTGCGTTTTCTGCGTTAATATTTAGAAATCTAGCATAGTTTATTAATGAAAATATAATATCTCCGAATTCGTCCTCTAAAGCATCTTGATTCTTATTTACAATTTCTTTTTTAAACTCACATATCTCCTCCTCTACTTTGTTCCAAACTTGATCAGAATGATCCCAATCAAACCCGACTCCGGCTACTTTTTCTTGTATTCGGCTCGCTTTTACTAGAGCAGGAAGACTTTTGGGTACGCCTTCAAGCACGCTATTCTTTCCTTCTTTGAGTTTTAAGTTCTCCCAATTCTGCTTCACTTCAGTTTCATCCTTAACTTTTATATCACTATAAATATGTGGGTGCCGATAAATTAATTTATCACATATTCCATTTATCACATCTGTAATATCAAAATCATTAGTTTCACTACCAATTTTAGAATAAAACACGATGTGAAGCAAAAGATCGCCTAACTCTCCCTTAACCTCATTTAGATTTGCATCTAAAATAGCATCTCCTAGTTCATATGTCTCTTCAATGGTTAAGGGGCGAAGGGTTTCCATTGTTTGCTTTTTATCCCATGGACATTGTTCACGAAGCTCATCCATTATTGTTAATATACGATCAAATGCCTGTAACTGATTTGCTCTATTGTTCATTAGTTTTGGATATGTTAATTATTGATAAACGTAACTGAGACTGATTATGCTCTTTTAATATAGAATTTAAAATTTAAGAAATCACTCCAGAACCCACCAATTCGTCACCCAAATACCAAGCTACGAATTGGCCTTCGGTAATAGCTAACTGTGGTAGATCAAAAGCAACATATAATCCATCAGAAGTAGCATACAGTCTAGCTGACTCTAATTCTTGTCGGTAACGGATGCGAGCAAACACTTCTAATGATTGTCCTAAATCAATAGCTAAATCAGGGCGAACCCAATGAATATCTGATGATTTCACTAAAAGTACAGATTTATAAAGTCCAGGATGATTTTTTCCTTGACCAGTATAAATAATATTATCATCAACATCTGTATCTATTACAAAAAGAGGTTCTACAGTACCACCAACAGATAAACCTTTGCGCTGACCTTTAGTGAAATAATGTGCACCACGATGTGTACCAACTACAACTCCATTAGAACGGGAATATTTTATTTTCATAGCTCTAAAAGCTAATTCTTCTAATTGAGATTGAAACTTAGGTGGTCTTATTGAATAAGATTTGAAACTATATGGAATTTCTATAATTTGACCCTCTTTAGGCTCTAACTGCTGTTGTAAAAAATCAGGTAATCGCACTTTCCCTATAAAACACAGTCCTTGAGAATCCTTTTTATTTGCCGTAACTAAATTTTGCTTAGCGGCAATTAATCTTACTTCTGGTTTGGTTAATTCTCCTATAGGAAATAATGTTTTTGATAATTGATCTTGTGACAATTGACACAAAAAGTAAGATTGATCTTTATTAGAATCTTTACCTGAAAGAAGTCGATATACTAAAGATTTAGAGGCTATTCTAATTTTATCTTTTCTACAATAGTGTCCCGTAGCTACAAAGTCCGCTCCTAGGGAAATAGCTATCTTTAGAAAAGTATCAAATTTAATTTCTCGATTGCACAGAATGTCAGGATTAGGCGTACGTCCATTTCTATATTCATTAAACATATAATCGACTATCTTATCCTTGTACTGCACACTAAGGTCTACAGTTTGAAAAGGTATATTTAATTTTTCTGCAACAAGCATAGCATCATTACTATCATCTAACCAAGGGCAGTCGTCAGAAATAGTCACAGAATCATCATGCCAGTTTTTCATAAACAAACCGATTACATTATATCCTTGCTCTTTTAATAAATAGGCCGCAACACTAGAATCTACTCCTCCTGAGAGTCCAACAACAACTGTTTTCATACCGCAAATTTACGGATTAATTTTTTGAGCCACTAGTTAAGCATCAATCGTATTAAATTAAAAAGCTACCCTATTGGGTAGCTTTTTAAATTTCAGTAAGCCTCACCCTATTTTTTTCTATTTTGTTGTATTTTTTTTTGTGCTTCAGCTTGTTCCATTATGTCGGCCATTTTCTTTTGGAAACGGGTTTGTTTCTTAGGCTTCTTTGCTTTACTCACTTGTATTTGAGCTAGTACTTTTTTTTCATCAATAATATAGTTTTTAATAACAAGCATAAGAGCAATACTAATTAGGTTAGATATAAAATAATATAGGCTCAATCCGGAAGCATAATTATTGAAAAAAAACAACATCATGATTGGAGAAAAATAAATCAAATATTTCATCATTTTGGCCATGTCTGGCATTCCTTCTTGAGTAGGTTGAGCCGACATTTGCTGTCCTGTAGTCATTTTCATATAAAAGAAAATTGCTATTGATGCTAATATTGGAAATAAACTTATATGGTCTCCATATAAAGGAATATAAAATGGAAGCTCTGCGATTGAATCATAGGAACTTAAATCCTCAACCCATAGAAATGGCTTTTGACGTAATTCAAATGCAATTGGAAAAAACATAAACAAGGAGTAGAATACTGGCATTTGAAATAACACGGGCAAACAACCACTCAAACTCATAGGATTTGCCCCGACTCTAGTTTGAAGAGCCATTGTTTCTTTCTGAGCTTTCATTTTATCCTTTTTATACTTGTCTCTTATGGCATCTAGCTCTGGCTTTATTATTTTATTTTTAGCCTGTGTTAAAAACTGTTTATATTGAACAAATGATAATAAAATCTTAACAATAATAGTCATTACAATTATAGCTAATCCATAAGATAAGTAGTTAGTTAACCATCCATACAAAGGACTAAAAACTGATTTATTAATCCACCCAATAACTCCCCAACCAAAGGGAATACTTGACTCTAAATTTTTATCATACTGATTTAAAATTTTATCATAGGTAGGGCCATAGTATATACTCATATTATGTGCTAATTCACCACCTGAAAAGCTTAGTGGAAGACTCACTTCATAACGCTTCGTGAATAAAGTATCAACTGCTTCATCATTTATTAAATTGAATGATTTTAAGTCGGCTGTTTTGAAGGGGGCCTCAGGGACTAAAATAGAACTGAAAAAATGCTGTCTAAAAGAGATCCAAGAAACGTCTGTTTCAGTCTCATCATCGTCTCCTGTTTGAGATAATTTGTTTGTTTTATCTCCTTCATGCTCGTAAGACAATCGAGTATAACGATTTTCAAAAGCAATGCTTTTACCTTGACGATGTGCATCAAATTTCCAATCTAATTGAACATCTTGAGAGGTATTTAAAATAGATGATAGTCCTTGAGAACGTACCGAGAATCCAAGCATATGGTTGTTCGGCTTTAATTCGTAACGGTACTCTAAAAATTGTGACTCTGAAACCTTAAGTCGCATTGAAAGAATTTGGTTGTCACCTGATTTTGAAAGAGTTGGTTGAAAATATAATTCCGAAGAATTTAAGATACGATTTTCTGATGTTGCAAAATTTAAATTGAATTGAGAACTACCATCTCTAATAAGATAAACTGGATCAGAATTATGATTTACATAATTCTTTAATTTCACCTCTGAAATAAAACCACCTTTGTTATCAATTTTAATAGCTAATACTTGATTTTCAAAAGTTGTGAAAGTGGGTGTTGCAGAGGGTAATGTCATCGCATATGCAAAATCACCAACTTGGTTTTTAAAATTTTCTAGGTCTAGTGAATAATCACTAGTTTGGGCATCTAGGTTGTTAGTTTTTAAAATAGCTTTGTTTTGAGCTGAATCAGATTCTAGCTGTTCTTGTTTAGCTTCTTCTTGAGCTGCAAGTTCTTCTGCAGTAGGCTGCTGTTGCCACAACATGTATAACAAAATAAACCCGATAAGTATAAATCCAATAATAGTATTTAAGTCTAACTTTTTCTCTTCCATAATTTACTTTTTTGAAAAAATCATATATTGTAAAATGATTTAAAATCAAATATTATTTTTGTGTTTTATAATTTAAAGCAGCTTTTACAAAAGCTGAAAATAAAGGATGTGGATTGGCAACAGTACTCTTGTACTCTGGATGATATTGTACGCCAATGAACCAAGGGTGATTAGATATTTCTACAATCTCCACTAGACCTGTTTCAGGGTTAAAACCAGTAGCTTTCATCCCGGAATTTTCAATTTGTTGTCTAAAATCATTATTCAATTCATAACGATGCCTGTGGCGTTCCATAATACTAATTTGATTATAAATAGATGCAGCTTGACTGTCTTCCACAAGATTACACTTCCAAGACCCTAGTCTCATAGTCCCACCCTTATGGGTAACTTGCTTTTGAGCTTCCATTAAATCGATAACAGGAAATGGAGTTTTTTTATCCATCTCTGATGAATTAGCTTTATGCAAACCCAAAACATTTCTTGAATATTCAATAACAGCCATTTGCATTCCTAAACATATTCCGAAAAATGGAATTTTATTTTCTCTGACATAACGTATAGCTTCAATTTTTCCTTCAATTCCGCGTTCTCCAAAACCAGGAGCTACGACAACACCATCCAAATATGATATTTTTGAACTAACATTTGATGAGTTAAGAAATTCTGAATGTATCGAAACTACTTTAACTTTTACTTCATTGTTAGCTCCAGCATGAATAAGTGCTTCCAGTATGGATTTGTAAGAATCTTGAAGTTCAACATATTTGCCAATTAAACCAACAACTACTACACTTTTAGGATTCTTAAGTTTGACTAAAAAATTGTTCCATGATGTCAGGTCGGGAGTACGACTTTCAAGTTGTAATTGATTTAAAACAACCTTATCTAATCTCTCCTCAAGCATCATATTTGGAACATCGTATATGGTAGAAGCATCAATAGATTGAATAACAGCTTCCCTTTTGACATTACAAAAACGAGCTAATTTGGTTCTAATTCCATCACTTAATTCATGTTCTGTTCTACACACTAATACATCCGCTTGAACTCCACTTTCCATTAAAGTTTTTACACTATGTTGAGTTGGTTTTGTTTTTAACTCACCTGCAGCAGTTAAATAAGGAATCAAAGTAAGGTGAATTACAAGAGCATTCTTATTTCCCATTTCCCACTTTAATTGCCTAACAGCTTCCACATAAGGTAAAGATTCAATATCTCCAACAGTACCACCTATTTCGGTTAACACAATATCATAGTCTCCAGATTTTCCTAAAATCTGAATACGATGTTTAATTTCATCTGTAATATGAGGGATGACTTGAACTGTTTTTCCTAAAAACTCTCCACGCCTTTCTTTATCAATTACACTTTGATAAATCCGACCTGTAGTCACATTATTTGCTTGTGAAGTAGGCACATTTAAAAAGCGTTCATAGTGTCCCAAGTCTAAGTCGGTTTCTGCGCCATCATCAGTTACATAACATTCACCATGCTCATAAGGATTCAAAGTTCCTGGGTCTATATTGATGTAGGGATCTAGTTTTTGAATGGTTGTACGATAGCCCTGGGCTTGAAGTAATTTAGCTAGTGATGCTGCTATAATACCTTTACCCAAGGAAGAACTTACGCCTCCTGTAACAAAAATATATTTTGTGGTAGTGTCTGTCATTATACGTTGTTAAACGCGAACAAATTTACAAATAAGTATTGAAACTATAAGTAAATTTTCACGATGTTTATGAACAGTCCATATTAAACAAAAAAAAACTTTGAGGTACTTTTATGGAACAAAAAGTAATTACTTTACGTCTACTAATTCAACATCAAATATTAAATTTGAATTTGGAGGAATAGCTCCACCTGCTCCTCTATTTCCGTATCCCAAGTCACTTGGAATTACAAAACGAGCTTTGTCTCCAACTTCAAGAAGAGATATTCCTTCGTCCCATCCAGCAATTACCTGTCCCATTCCCAATACAAACTCAATTGGCTCTTTTCGTTTATATGAAGAATCAAACACAGTTCCATCAGTTAATTGGCCTTTATAATGTACAGAAACCGTAGCCCCCTTTATAGCTTTGACTCCACTACCTTTTTGAAGAATTTGGTAACGAAGACCACTTTCTGTTTTTTCAAAACCAGTTGCTAATTTATCAAGCTCAGCTTCAATGGCTAATTTTTCTTCTTGGATCCTTGATTCACGGGAACCTTCAAAACTTCGAAAAGACTCAACCGCTTGAAAGGCTTCTGCTGCTGAACCTACTGCAATAATTTCAACTGTTTCTAAAACATCACCTTGAATAATAACATCTACAATAGATTGACCTTCAATAACATTTCCAAAAACAGTATGTTTTCCATCCAACCAAGGAGTTGGAATGTGTGTAATAAAAAACTGGCTACCATTGGTTCCAGGACCAGCATTGGCCATGGATAAAATTCCAGGAACATCATGCTTTAGATCTAAATGAATCTCATCATCAAATTGATACCCAGGATTTCCTGTCCCAGTTCCTAGAGGACAACCTCCTTGTACCATGAAGTCAGGAATTACTCTATGGAATTTTAATCCGTTATAATAGGGATCACCTTGTTTTTTTACTGAATTTTCTAAGTTACCCTCAGCTAAAGCAATAAAGTTACCTACTGTACCTGGTGTTTTTTTAAATTCTAAATTTAATAATATTTCACCTCTTGAGGTGATAAATTTTGCGTATAAACCGTCATTCATGAGTTTAAATTTAATTTTTTATAGCTGCAAATATAAGCAGGAATTGCAAACAAAAAAGATTCTCTAAGGATTTTGTTATTAAGAACATTAATTCGCAACCTCACTAATGAACTTTATTCGGAATAAGCGCAATTCTTGTTCATCATAATCACCATCAAATTCTTCAATAGCTACTTCAATATCATCGGATTCAGAATCCATAAAGTAATCATGAATTTCTTCCTGTTGTTCTTCATCAAAAAGTTCATCAATCCAATAATTAATATTTAATTTAGTACCAGAAAACACAATAGCTTCCAATTCTCTAATAAAATCTGACATATTCATCCCTTTAGCAGATGAAAGATCATCAAGCGGTAATTTCCTGTCTATGTTTTGGATAATATACAATTTTAAAGATGAGTTTATCCCAGTCGATTTAATGACCATATCTTGCATACGGACAATTTCATTTTCAGTTACATAAGACTTTATAAGATCTACGAAATCCTTTCCATAACGTTTTGCTTTTCCTTCACCGACTCCGTGTATATTGTAAAGCTCTTCAATATTAATTGGGTATTTATGAGCCATATCTTCCAAAGATGGATCTTGAAAAATAACAAAAGGAGGTACTCCTAATTTTTTAGCATTTGTTTTCCTTAGGGCTTTAAGCATTTTCATCAAATTTATATCCGCTACTGAAGTAGAGGAGTTAAATGCTAAATTAGAATCTGATGTGTTATAAGTGTGGTCTTCAGTCATTGAAAACGAAATAGGTTGGTCTAAAAACCGCTGTCCTTCATTTGTAATCTTTAAAACCCCATAGCTTTCAATATCTTTTCGAAGTAGCCCTGCAACTAAGGATTGTCTAATTAATGCCATCCAATATAATGGCGTCTTTTTATTTCCATTTCCAAAAAACTCCTTTTCATCTGTTTTATGTGACTTAATAAGTGCATTTTCTTCACCCACAAGTACATTAACTAAGTCTTTACTTTTATACTTTTGATGTGTTAGGGATACTACTTCAAGTAGTAAACTTACTTGATCCATTGCTTCCGATTGTGGTTTTGGATTTCGAATATTATCGTCCATGTCTCCTCCATCACCTGTTTCAGAATCAAAGTACTCTCCAAAATAATGAAGTATAAATTTACGCCTAGACATTGAAGTCTCTGCTAAAGCTACAACTTCTTGCAATAAAGCAAAACCAATTTCTTGTTCTGCTACAGGCTTACCAGACATAAATTTTTCTAGTTTCTCTATATCTTTATATGCATAGTAGGCTAAACAGTGACCTTCGCCTCCGTCACGCCCTGCACGACCAGTTTCTTGGTAGTAACTCTCTATGCTTTTAGGAATATCATGGTGAATCACAAAACGAACATCCGGCTTGTCTATCCCCATACCAAAAGCAATAGTTGCAACCACAACATCTACATCTTCCATCAAAAACATATCTTGATGCTTAGATCTTGTTTTTGCATCTAAACCAGCGTGATAAGGCACTGATTTGATCTGATTGACCTGAAGTATTTGTGAAAGTTCTTCAACTCGTTTTCTGCTCAAACAGTATATAATGCCAGATTTGCCTTCGTTTTGCTTAACAAATCTAATAATATCATTATCAACTTGTGCAGTTTTAGGTAGTATTTCATAGTATAAATTTGGCCTATTAAAGGAAGCTTTAAATGTTTCTGCATCAGTGGTTCCTAAGTTCTTTAAAATATCCTCTTGAACCTTAGGAGTAGCTGTGGCCGTCAATCCAATAATAGAAATATTATCACCAATTTGGGTGATAATATTCTTCAAGTTTCTGTACTCTGGCCTAAAATCATGACCCCATTCACTAATACAATGAGCTTCATCAACCGCCATAAAAGAAATAGTTTGATCTTTTAAAAAAGCTATATTTTCTGCCTTAGAAAGAGATTCAGGTGCTACATACAAAAGTTTAGTTATTCCAGATTCAATATCTGATTTCACTTGCTTGATTTCTGATTTATTTAAAGAGGAATTTAAAACATGAGCTATTCCTTGTTGGCTTGAAATACCTCGAATTGAATCTACCTGGTTTTTCATTAAAGCAATCAATGGAGATACAATAATAGCGGTACCGTCTTGCATCAATGCGGGAAGCTGATAACATAGAGATTTACCTCCACCGGTGGGCATAATCGCGAATGTGTTTTTTTTGGATAGAATACTCTTAATTACTTGTTCTTGAAGTCCTTTAAACTTACTAAATCCAAAATAAGTTTTAAGTGAGGTATGTAATTCTCTAGTCGAAATACTCATTAATCATCTATTTTCTTAACCTAAATAAAAAAATGTTACCTTGTTTAATCAAAAATTAGAATAAACACAGGAACACTACTATTTTTTTTTGTTTTTTTGTAACTTAATCTAAAGGTAGATATATTTGAATAAGTACACAACCAAAAGATAAAAAACTTGAACTCTAAAAAAGCCATAGTATCGCACGCTAAAAAAACCATCATTGATGAGAGTTTAGCAATTTCAAAACTTGCTAACTTTGTGGATGAATCATTTGCAGAGGCAGTAGAGTTAATATATAATTCCAAAGGAAGGGTTATAATAACAGGCATTGGTAAAAGTGCTATAATTGCAAATAAAATTGTTGCAACCCTAAATTCTACTGGAACTCCTTCCGTGTTTATGCACGCTGCGGATGCCATTCATGGAGACTTAGGTCTTGTACTGAAAGACGATACAGTAATATGCATTTCGAAGAGCGGTAACACACCGGAAATAAAAGTTTTGATCCCATTGATTAAAAAGGCTAAAAACTCATTAATTGCAATCACTGGAAACAAGAAGTCTATCTTGGCTAAGCAGGCAGATTTTATTTTCAATTCTTATGTAGAAAAAGAAGCCTGCCCCAACAACTTAGCACCAACCACAAGTACAACTGCTCAGCTTGTTATTGGAGATGCATTAGCAGTATGTCTTCTAAAAATCAGAGGGTTTTCTAGTAACGATTTTGCTAAATATCACCCTGGGGGAGCACTAGGTAAAAAACTTTTTTTATCCGTTATGGACTTAATAGCACTAAACGAGAAACCTGCTGTATCTCCAAATTCCGACATTAAAGATGTAATAATTGAAATATCTGAAAAACGCTTAGGAGTTACTGCTGTCACAGAAAACAACAAAATAGTAGGAATCATAACTGATGGAGATTTGAGGCGTATGCTTGCCAATACTGAAGATTTCTCAAAGCTTAACGCTAAAGATATTATGAACAAATCTCCTAAGACTATAGACGTTAATGCCATGGCTATTGAAGCGATGGAATTAATGGAGTCAAACGAAATCTCACAACTACTTGTTAAAGTCAATGAAAACTATGCTGGGGTTGTTCATCTTCATGATCTAATTAAAGAAGGGATTATTTAATTATGGTACAAGAAAAAGAAATGTCTTTTTTAGACCATCTGGAAGAACTGAGATGGCATGTTATAAAAGCTTCAGCTGCCATAATAGTAGCATCAACCATCGCTTTTTTAGCAAAAGGTTTTTTATTTGATGTTTTAATATTTGGACCTACTAAAGCTGACTTTTTTACCTATGAGTTACTGTGCAATGCGTCTCGACTCATGGGATTTGAAAGTTTTTGTAACACCAACTTCGATTTTGAAGTACAAAGTCGGACTATGGCTGGTCAGTTTTCCGCTCACATCTGGACCTCTATTACCTTTGGTTTTATAATAGCCTTCCCTTATGTTATTTATCAGTTCTGGAAATTCATAAGCCCAGGTTTGCACTACAAAGAAAAAAACAGCTCAAGAGGTTTTATTTTCATTTCTTCAATTTTATTTTTTATTGGGGTTCTATTTGGTTACTACATTGTTTGCCCACTATCTATAAACTTTTTAGGAACTTACTCAGTAGCAGATGTTGTACACAACGATTTTGATTTAAACTCTTACATAGGGCTTATTAGAGCATCTACCCTAGCTTCTGGGCTAATATTTGAATTACCTATAATTATCTATTTTCTAACTAAAATTGGATTAGTCACTCCTGAGTTTCTCAAAAAAAATAGAAAGTATGCTTTGGTTATTGTTTTAATTTTTGCCGCTATCATTACCCCTCCAGATGTTGCGAGCCAGGTTATCGTTGCAATCCCAGTAATCGTGCTTTACCAAGTAAGTATACTTATTTCAAAAATTGTATTAAGAAACCAGAAAAGAAAATGATCTTATGAAGCTAAGAGTCCAGAATTTAATGAAGTCCTATAATGGACGGAAAGTTGTAAAAGATGTTTCTCTTGAGGTTAATCAAGGTGAAATTGTGGGACTGCTTGGCCCTAACGGAGCAGGAAAAACAACCTCTTTTTACATGGCTGTTGGATTGATAAAACCCAATGGAGGTGCCATCTATTTAGATGATAAAGAAATAACTTCGTATCCAATGTACAAAAGAGCGCAAAGTGGTATTGGATATCTTGCTCAAGAAGCTTCAGTATTTCGAAAACTAAATATTGAAGATAATATTTTAAGTGTACTTCAAATGACCAAATTGTCAAAAAAAGAACAGCTTGATAAAATGGAGTTATTGATTGATGAGTTTAGTCTTGGTCACATTCGAAAAAGCAGAGGAGATTTATTATCTGGAGGCGAAAGAAGGCGTACTGAAATCGCGAGAGCTTTGGCAACAGATCCTAGTTTTATTTTGCTAGATGAACCTTTTGCAGGAGTTGATCCAGTAGCGGTTGAAGACATTCAACGAATTATAGCTAAACTTACTAAAAAAAATATTGGAATTCTAATCACAGATCATAACGTTCAAGAAACATTGGCAATTACAGATCGTACATATTTAATGTTTGAAGGCAGCATCCTAAAAGCTGGTAAACCCGAAGATTTAGCAAATGACGAAATGGTAAGGAAAGTTTATCTTGGACAGAATTTTGAACTTCGTAAGAAAAAATTAGAATTTTAAGACTTTCTAGACTTGAAGATTGTATCATAAATTTTCTTAAATAACTTCACAACAAATAACGTTAGTATTCCAACAGAAGCTCCGATTATTAAATCTTTTAGTACGCTCGGAACTCCATCTAGAAAGTGATGAAAAAAGGAGACATTATGTACAAAAATCCCACCTGAAACTAATAATAAAGCTACAGTTCCTACGAACGACAAAGACTTGATGACAAGTGGTAAAGCATTTACCAATCCCATCCCTATAAAATACAAACTATTTTTTCGACCCTTACTCAACTTAACAAGCTTATAACCCAAATCATCCATTCGTACAATAAGCCCTACCATTCCATACACGCCAGCCGTAGCTACCATAGAAATAATAGTTACTACCGCTAACTTCATTCCTATAGATTCGTTAACAACTGTACCTAGGGCAATAATAATAATCTCAATAGAGAGAATGAAATCGGTTAAAACAGCAGACTTTATTTTCTTAGTTTCTAAATTAAATAGAGCTTGTTCTGAAAGCACCTCCGATTTGGGATTAAGGTATGCTGTATTGTGTGGAAAAAAATAATCTGCAATTTTCTCTACCCCTTCAAAGGCTAAATAGACACCTCCAGCTACAAGCACTACTAAAATCACTGAAGGTAAAAAAGCACTCAACAAAAAAACGAAAGGCAAAATAATTAGTTTATTTAAAAAGGAGCCTTTAGTGATAGCCCACAACACAGGAAGTTCTCGAGATGATGAAAATCCAGATGCTTTTTCCGCATTAACTGCCAAATCATCTGCAAGTATACCGGCTGTTTTTTTAGCGGATATTTTACTCATAACAAGTACATCATCCATAAGAACACCAATATCATCAAGAAGCGCAAAGAAGCCAGAAGCCATATAACTTATGTTATTTGTTAGAAATTACTGACAAAACCACATAACCAATAATAACCAGTGGAATTCCAGAAAACTGAAAGAAAAAAAGTAAGACTAAAGCTGATAAGACTAATAGATACCTGTACATATTATCTTTAAAACTCCAGTTTTTAAACTTTAACGCAATCAACTTAATAGGCGCATTTAGCAAATAACAACTTATTAGAGTAATTATAATTAAAAACCATGGATTTAAAAAAAGTGCATTAATCGAGTCATTTGATTGGTATTCTAGTATTAGTGGTAGGGAGATAATCAATAGCGTATTTGCCGGAGTTGGCAATCCAATAAAAGAGTCTGAAATATTGTTAGAAATATTAAACTTAGCTAATCTGTATGCAGAAGCAAGGGTAACTAGCAATCCAAAATAAGGAAAAAGCGTAATGGTATCCCAAGAGAACTTAGGGGTAAGGCCGATTAAATGATAAAGTACTAATCCAGGAACAAGCCCACTAGTAATCATGTCTGCCAAAGAATCTAATTGCACTCCTAATTCACTCTGAACCTTTAACTTACGCGCAAATAAACCATCAAAAAAATCAAAGAATATGCCCACAAAAACAAACAATGCAGTATATTTCATATCCCCATTTACAGCAAATATCACAGCGATACATCCTGAGAATAAATTTAATAAAGTTATAAAATTAGGTATATATGCTTTCACGCTAATTTGTAATTAATTAGTAAAAATAATAAACTATTTTTGTTTTACGTAAATAAACAACAATATCTAAAAAAAAACAGAGTTTTATAATAATGTCTACCAGAATAAAAGCCATTGCAAATCTTAAAAATAATCTTATTTCTTTTTGTACCTCTATTTACTGAGGCACAAACTGCACGAAAATATTCAAACGAATTTATGAATATTGGAGTAGATGCAGCCGCTTTAGGTATGAGTAATGCCGTAGTAGCATCTTCTCAAGATGTCAATTCTGCCTATTGGAATCCCGCTGGTCTTGTGCACATTGATGACAGGCAAATAGCGTTAATGCATTCTAGTTATTTTGCAGACATTGCCAATTATAATTATGTGGCTTTTGCCATGCCATTAGACGAACAAACTGCGATAGGGATTTCTTTAATTCGATTTGGAGTCGATGATATTCTAGATACTACTAACTTAATCGATCAACAAGGAGTCGTTAATTACGACCGTATTAATTTATTTTCTACTGCCGACTACGGATTTACATTTTCTTTTGCTAGAAAACTCCCTGTTAGAGGTTGGAATTATGGAGTGAATGCAAAAGTAATACGTCGTATTATTGGTGACTTTGCTACTTCTTGGGGATTTGGATTTGATCTTGGAATTCAGTTTAAATCCAATGATTGGAAATTCGGATTAATGACAAGAGATATAACAACTACTTTCAATTCTTGGGCAATTGACGAAGCGCGGTTACTAGATATACAAAATGCAATTCCAGGCGAGAACCAAGAAGCGCCTGAAACAACTGAACTGACCCTGCCGAAATTACAATTTGGGATGTCTAAATTTTTTACATTTAATTACGACTATACACTAAGAGCAGAAGTGGATTTAATTGCTCGATTTGAACAAAACAATGACATTATCTCCTCCTCATTAGTGAGCATTAACCCGTCTGTTGGATTTGAGTTTGGGTATACAAATACTGTATTTTTAAGAGGAGGTGTTGGCAATTTTCAAAATGAATTACAAATTGACAACTCAGAATCTCTAACATTTCAACCTAATTTTGGAGTTGGGTTTAAATACAATGGCATCTATTTAGACTACGCTTTTACTGATATAGGCGATCAAAGTGCTGCTTTGTATTCTAATGTGTTTTCACTCAAAATTGATTTAAGTATTTTTAGATAATGATATTAAAAAACGTAACTACTCTACTCATTTTACTGCTTTCGCTGTCCTCGAGCGCGCAGATTCAGCTAACAGACGCTTCAGAAATTAGTGTTTTAACTATTGGACCTGGGCATTTGTTAAACGATTCATTTGGACACAGTGCCGTTCGAGTCAAAGACCCATTATATAACTTCGATGTGGTGTTTGATTACGGACGATATAACTTTGAAGCTGAAGGATTTTATTTGAATTTTGCTCAAGGTAAACTTGATTATATGCTTGGACGCACTGCCTTTGATGACTTTTTATCGTTTTACGAATACCAAAACAGAAGTGTTCAAGAGCAACAGCTGAACTTAAGCATCGAACAGAAAACGGCCTTTTATTACTTTTTAAGAGAAAATAACAAGCCTGAAAACCAAGCGTATCCTTATGATTTTTTCTACAACAATTGTGCGAATAAAATCACAGATGCTATTGAGACCGTTTTAGGAGAACAAATTTCCTACAACCCACCTAGCAGTTTCAAGCAACAAACGTTTAGAAACTTAATCCGTTCAGACTTAAATCAAAACTCTTGGGGAAGCCTAGGGATTGATGTAGCCTTAGGATCAAAAATTGACCAGTTAGCAAGTGTAAAGGAACATCTCTTTTTACCAAAATACCTTTACCTGCTTCTTGAAAATGCTCAAGTGGAATCAAAAGAGTTAAAGCTTGTTAAAAAATTAAAAATTCTGACACCTACTACTTTTGTTAAAACTTCTGAAGGATTTGGCAGCCCTATTGTCATTTTATCATTAGTCGCATTTATTATGCTTTTTGTAACCTTTAAAGACAACAAGAACAATAAACGAAGTAAATGGTTAGATGTAATTTTATTTGCCACTACAGGGATTATAGGACTTGTTATTCTGATGTTATGGTTTGCCACAGATCATACGGCAACAGCGAACAACTATAATTTGTTATGGGCATTTGCCGCAAATCTTCTTTTTATTCCTTCTATTTTAAAAACACGCCTAAACAATCGAGGCATTAAATACATCGTATTTCTAACCATCCTTTTATCTCTGATGTTACTGCATTGGATGACCGGTGTTCAATCCTTTGCGATTGGCTTGATCCCTATTCTAATTGCTATTGGAGTACGATATTTATTTTTAATTCGTCATTTCAACAAGGCAATTCGTGTATAATTAACCTTTATTTGCAAAAACAAAATTTTGAATTACCTCAACGTTGAAAATATATCGAAGTCATACGGCGAACTCAGTCTTTTTGAAAACCTTTCTTTTAGTATTCATAAAGACCAAAAAATAGCATTTGTCGCCAAAAACGGAACTGGAAAAACAACCATTTTAAATATCCTTTCTGGAAAAGACACTCCCGACTCAGGACAGATTATTTATCGGAAAGACCTAAGAACCACGTTCCTATCTCAAGAACCTGTTTTGGATCAGTCTCTTAACGTGGAGGAAACGATTTTAAAGTCCGACAACCCGATTTTAAACGTTATTAAGACCTATCACCAAGCGCTTGAAAACCCCGAAGATAGCAAGCTGTATCAAACCGCTTTTGACGATATGGAGCGCTACCAAGCTTGGGACTTTGAAACACAATACACTCAAATACTTTTTAAATTAAAACTTGTTGATTTAGATCAAAAGGTAAGTGAACTGTCTGGAGGGCAACAAAAGCGTTTGGCGCTGGCAAATACGCTATTAAGCAAGCCAGATTTATTAATTTTAGATGAGCCTACCAACCACTTAGATTTAGAAATGATTGAATGGTTAGAAGCTTTTTTTGCAAAAGAAAATATCACACTTTTTATGGTGACTCATGACCGGTATTTCTTGGAACGAGTCTGCTCCGAAATTATCGAATTAGACGAAGGATGCATTTACAATTACAAGGGGAATTACTCCTATTACTTAGAGAAAAAGGAAGAACGCATTGAGCGCGAAGCGATCGAAACAAACAAGTCCAAGCAGTTATTTAAAAAAGAACTTGGATGGATGCGTCGACAACCAAAAGCACGAACTACCAAATCGAAGTCAAGAATTGATGATTTTTATGAAATAAAAGAACGAGCAAGCAAACGTCGAAACGACCATGAAATTCAACTAGAGATTAACATGGAGCGTTTGGGAAGTAAAATCTTGGAAATCTACAAGGTCTCCAAGGCCTTTGACGAAAAATTAATTTTAGATAAATTCGAATACGTATTTCAAAGAGGAGAACGCATTGGAATCATTGGTAAGAATGGAACTGGAAAATCAACTTTTCTTAATATGATTACTGGAGGTCTTCAACCCGATAGCGGTAAAATTATTCAAGGCGAAACCATTAAGTTTGGTTATTACACACAAGACGGCATCAAAGCAAAACCGATGCAAAAAGTGATTGATGTAGTAAGGGACTACGGCGACTATATCCCACTAATGAAAGGCAAGCAGATTAGCGCCCAACAATTATTGGAGCGTTTTTTATTTAGTCGTAAAAAGCAATATGATTTTGTTGAAAAACTAAGTGGTGGTGAACGTAAACGTCTTTACTTATGTACGGTTTTAATACAAAACCCGAATTTCTTAATACTCGATGAGCCCACAAATGATTTAGATATTGTGACGCTTAACGTTTTAGAAAACTTTTTACTTGATTTCCCTGGTTGCTTGCTTGTTGTTTCGCATGACCGTTATTTCATGGATAAGATTGTGGATCATTTATTTGTATTTCGAGGCGAAGGCATGGTGGAGGATTTCCCAGGAAATTACTCAGATTTTAGAACCTATGAAGACAGTACTTCTGTATCTTCAGAACCAAAAAAACTAGCCACTACTAATAAAAAAATCACTCCAAAGCAATCGCAAACCAAACTAAGTTTTAATGAGCATAAGGAGCTAAAGAACCTTGAGAGCAAGTTGAAATCGCTTGAGTTTGACAAAAAGGAACTCGAGTCTCAATTTTTGGTAGAAGACATTAGCATAGACACCATAGAAATGCTTTCCGCTAATTTAAAAAAGGTGCTTCAAGTCATTGAAGATAAAGAGCTAAGATGGTTAGAATTAAATGAAAAACTGAATTGAATCAACTGCTTTTATATTTTAGGTTTTTGTGGCATTCCAAAAATGAACATGGAGTCCACTCCCCTTTTGTTTATGATTTAATTACAAAATGCTTTTACAACCGATGTGCAAACGGAGCATTTCAGCAATTTCCAAAAAACGATTCAAAGAGTCAATTTTTAGCACGCTTGGGGCTGTATTTAAAATATAACCACTGCTACCTAGCTGCCTCTATCCCACTTGTTTTTGAACGTGCTTTAAGTTTACATGTTGATGGTGAAAAATTCAATACAATAGAGAAACTAATGGATCTCTCAAGTTTAATTTTTGAAAATCCTAGCCTTATTTACGTGGATATGAATCTAGTGAACAACTACAAACTTCTAGACTTATTTAAAGTATGTCATCGCGATTCGTTTGTTTTAATTCCTTCAATACGAAAAAGTAAAGCCCTTTATGATAACTGGAATCAGCTCAAATCATCCGCTGACGTTACAGTCTCTATAGATACTTTTTACTGGGGCTTATTATTTTTTAGAACAGAACAGCCCAAAGAACATTTCACAATAAGGCTCTAATACTTTGCTGTTTTATAATATTACTTTTAACTTTAGAGCAGAAAATAGCTAATGAAGATTTATACAAAAACAGGAGATAACGGTACTACGGGGCTTATTGGAGGTAGCCGTTTGCCAAAGCACGATTTAAGAATCGAATGCTATGGAACTGTTGATGAACTCAACTCATACTTGGGTCTTATACGTGATCAAGAAATTTCAAGTGACTCTAAATCAGGACTGATTAATATACAAGAACAGCTATTTACAATTGGTGCAATCCTAGCTATGGACCCTGCACTTGAGCAAAGCTCTAAAGGGAAACGTTTTCAAAACCCAAGTATTAAACCGGAAGCTACTACTTTTTTAGAAACTACTATAGATACAATGAATGCGGCCTTACCTACACTGACCCACTTTATATTGCCAGGCGGTCACACAACGGTGTCATACTGTCACATAGCGAGAAGTATTTGTCGTCGTGCAGAGAGAAACACTACAAAACTCCATTCTGAGCAGCCAGTTTCGACAGAAGTTCTAATCTATTTAAATCGGCTATCTGACTTCTTGTTCGTGCTGGCACGGAAATTGTCCAAAGAATTGTGTGCGGAAGAAATAAAATGGATCCCTAATAAAACTTTCTAATTAAAAATAAAACTCTACAAATTACTGAGTGAAAAATTTTAATTTACGACGTAATTAACAACGTTCATAAAATTATTGACGAAATAAATGCTTTTTTACTAGAATTTTTCAACTAAAAAATTATTTTTGCAGAAATTAAATAGTTTAAAAAATGTATTGGACGTTAGAACTCGCATCTTTCCTTAGTGACGCCCCTTGGCCGGCTACTAAAGACGAATTAATAGATTACTCTATAAGAACAGGTGCCCCATTAGAGGTAGTAGAAAACCTTCAAGCAATTGAAGATGAAGGAGACTCATACGACTCCATACAGGAAATTTGGCCTGACTATCCTTCAGACGAAGATTATCTTTGGAATGAAGATGAATATTAAAAATTCAAAAATTATTTTAAAAAAGTCTCATTTGAGACTTTTTTTTTGCTTTATTTCACAAAGAAAATAACAACAAACTGTATCTTTGGCTGTCTATACATTTAAAGATCATTAAAATAAAACCCTAAAATGAGTTTACTGAATTCGGTACTAAAAGTATTCGTTGGAGATAAATCCAAACAAGACGTTAAGGCGCTCATGCCTATCGTCAATAAAATAAAAACATTTGAAGCCGCAACTCAAGAACTTAGCAATGACGCTTTAAGATCCAAAACACAAGGATTTAAAACTACTATTACTGACTCTTGCAAAACGCTAGAAAACTCTATTTCTGAGTTATATTTAGAAGCAGATACTTCAGAAGACATTGACAGAAAAGAGGAAATATATCAAGAAATCGATAGCCTTAAGGATGATGTGTATACTAAAACTCAGGAAGTCTTAGAAACTATTTTGCCAGAAGCGTTTTCGGTTATTAAAGAAACAGCTCGACGTTTTGTAAATAATACAACTATTGAGGTTACAGCAAGCTCCTATGACAGAGAACTCTCTGGAACTAAAGACTACATCACCTTAAAGGGTGAAAAAGCATTTTGGGCTAACTCATGGGATGCTGCCGGGAAACCAATTACTTGGGATATGGTACACTACGATGTTCAGCTGATTGGTGGGGTTGCTATGCACCAAGGAAAAATTGCGGAGATGCATACTGGAGAAGGAAAAACATTGGTGGCTACACTCCCTGTTTACTTAAATGCCTTAACTGGAAAAGGAGTTCACTTGGTAACAGTTAATGATTATTTAGCAAAAAGAGATAGTGCTTGGATGGCACCTATTTTTCAATTCCACGGACTGAGTGTTGATTGTATCGATTACCACCAGCCAAACTCACAAGAAAGAAAAAACGCTTACAATGCTGATATTACCTATGGAACCAATAATGAATTTGGATTCGACTACCTAAGGGATAACATGGCGCATGCGACAACAGACTTGGTACAACGACCACATCACTATGCAATTGTAGATGAAATTGATTCGGTTTTAATTGATGATGCGAGAACGCCATTAATCATCTCTGGTCCCATTCCGCAGGGAGACCGTCATGAATTTATGGAATTGAAACCAAAAGTAGAAAACATTGTTGGCATTCAGCGTAAATATCTTACCGGTGTATTGGCAGAGGCTAAAAAAATGATTGCTTCTGGAGATACCAAAGAAGGTGGCTTTCAATTATTACGAGTCTTTAGAGGTATTCCAAAAAACAAAGCACTGATTAAATTTTTAAGTGAAGAAGGAATCAAACAACTCCTTCAAAAAACTGAAAATTTTTACATGCAGGATAATAATAGAGAAATGCCTAAAGTAGATGAAGAACTCTATTATGTAATCGATGAGAAAAACAATCAGATAGAACTTTCTGATAAAGGTGTCGAATACCTGTCTGGAAAAGATAATCCCGATTTTTTTGTAATGCCAGAAATAGGTATGGAAATTTCTAAGATTGAAAATCAAAATCTTACTACCAAAAAAGAAGCCGAACTTAAAGAAGAATTATTTAGAGAATTTGGCGTTAAATCAGAACGCATTCACACCTTAAACCAACTATTAAAGGCCTATGCCTTATTTGAAAAAGATATTCAATATGTGGTGATGGAAAATAAAGTAATGATCGTCGATGAGCAAACTGGACGTATCATGGACGGCCGTCGTTACAGTGATGGACTTCACCAAGCGATTGAAGCCAAAGAAAATGTTAAAATTGAAGCGGCCACACAAACGTTTGCAACAGTAACTTTACAGAACTACTTTAGAATGTACCGCAAGCTCTCTGGTATGACAGGAACGGCAGTAACGGAAGCAGGTGAATTTTGGGAGATTTATAAATTAGATGTTGTAGAAATTCCTACAAACCGCCCAATTGCTAGAGATGACCGCGAAGATTTGGTATATAAAACCAAGCGAGAAAAATATAATGCCGTTATTGACGAAGTGACTAATTTATCTGAGTCAGGGCGTCCGGTGCTAATAGGAACAACCAATGTAGAAATTAGTGAACTGTTAGGAAAAATGTTGAGTATCCGAAAAATTCCTCATAATGTCCTAAATGCAAAACTTCACAAAAAGGAAGCCGATATTGTGGCGGAAGCTGGACAACCAGGACAAGTCACTATAGCCACAAACATGGCTGGGCGTGGAACTGACATTAAATTATCTGATGCAGTCAAAGCAGCTGGTGGTTTGGCCATAGTTGGAACGGAACGTCATGACTCTCGTCGAGTAGACAGACAATTACGTGGACGTGCAGGACGTCAAGGAGATCCAGGAAGCTCACAGTTTTACGTATCCTTAGAAGATAATTTGATGCGTTTGTTTGGAAGTGAAAGAATTGCCAAAATGATGGATCGTATGGGTCTTGAAGAAGGGGAAGTGATTCAACACTCAATGATCTCAAAATCCATTGAACGCGCCCAGAAAAAAGTAGAAGAAAATCAATTTGGTGTAAGAAAGCGTTTGTTAGAATATGATGATGTCATGAACTCACAGCGTGAAGTGGTTTACAAACGTCGCTATAATGCCCTTTTCGGAGAGCGTCTGCGTGTAGATTTAGCAAATATGATATATGATACGTCTGAAATAATATCGGAGGACAACAAGGATAATAACGACTTTAAAAACTTTGAATTTGAATTGATCCGTTATTTTTCCATGAGTTCTCCAATTTCTTCAGATGAATTTTCTGAAATGACTCCCCTTGAAATTGCTGGAAAAGTATACAAAACTGCGTTCCAACACTATATAACAAAAATGAAGCGTAATGCCGAATTGGCTTTTCCTGTGATTCAAAATGTATATGAGACCCAGCGGGATAAGTTTAAACGTATTGTTGTACCTTTTACAGATGGTGTGAAGTCACTTCAAGTGGTAACAGATCTAGAAAAAGCCTACCAAACAAATGGTAAGCAACTAGTAACCGATTTTGAGAAAAACATATCCTTAGCGATTATTGATGATGCTTGGAAAACCCATTTAAGAAAAATGGACGAACTAAAGCAATCGGTTCAGCTGGCTGTTCATGAACAAAAAGACCCCTTACTTATTTATAAATTTGAATCGTTTGAGCTGTTTAAATCAATGATTGACCAAGTAAATAAAGAGGTTATTTCATTTCTGTTTAAAGGTGAGATTCCGCAGGAAACTGCCAATACCATTCAGGAAGCAAAATCGCGTCGTCGAGAAAAGACACAAACCTCTAAAGAAAATATTCCCAATTTAGATGAGCGATCAGCACAATCTAGGGCGGCTGGAAACACACAAGGATCCCAACAAATAGTTGAAACGATTGTTAGAGACCAACCAAAAATTGGACGTAATGATCGTGTTACAATTAAGCATGTGATGAGCGGTGAAAATAAAACTGTCAAATACAAACAAGCTGAACCTCTTATAGCCAAGGGCGAATGGGTATTGGTTAATTAATCTATAACTAGCTTTGTGAAAGATTTAAAAAAAATCCATCTTTAAATTAGCTTTTTTACACTATTAAATCTCCTGCCGCAGAATTATTCAGAACGCCCTAACCAAACCTTAACTTTTTTTTATAATTTATCAAGGATAATTTTTATTAATTTTAAGATGTATTTATTAAATAAATTCAAAATGAAAAATATATTAAATTTAATACTAATCCTCTACTTAGGCATAATAAACATTGGATGTAATGAAGATTCTGGGAAAAGTTTTTCAGAGTCGTGTATGTATGGTGGTGCAAATGCCGAAACCATAGAAATTGATGGAGAATTAAGAGAATACATTCTTTATGTACCAACTTCTTATGACGGAGATGCAAATATTCCTATAATTTTTAATTTTCATGGATTTGGAGATTCAGCTGAAAATTATATGAACAATGCTGACATGCGAGCATTAGCAGAAACTGAAGTGTTTATCCTAGTATATCCTCAAGGAAGTTGCTTAGACGGAGCACCACATTGGAATCCTTGCCCGAATGGTGGAGACAATAAAAGCACCGCTAATGATTTTGGTTTTATTGAATCTATGATTGTTGAGATTTCATTTCAACATAATGTTGATATGGACAGAATTTATGCAGTTGGATACTCCAATGGAGGTATGATGGCATATGGACTAGCAAATTATAAAAGTGACTTAATTGCTGCAGTGGCTTCTGTTTCAGGGAGTATGTTGGATTGTGCAGGCCCTGTAAGCCACCCAATGCCTGTAATACATCTTCATGGAACCTCAGATGACACAATACCCTATACTGGAAGCAGTGAATGGGGTTCTGTTCAAAGCACTTTAGAGCATTGGATTACTTTTAATAATACTAATTTAAACCCAAATGTAAGTAGTGACACTAGTGGAGGAATGACAATAGAACATTATAGTTACGATGAAGGGGATAGCTCGGTATCAGTTGAGCATTACAAATATATTGGAGGAGAGCATGTTTGGTTTAGCGCAAGTTATGAAGGTAAGAGTACATCTGAATTAGTTTGGGACTTTGTTTCTAGCTATGACATTAATGGATTACGATAATTAAAAATAATCTAAGAATTAGCTAACAATTATAGTTTCAAAACTAAGTTAGGGTCTGGACAATTATTGCAATAAAATTCAATATCAGCCTGTGAAGATACACCTGGGTAATCACCCTTGTAATGTTGCATATCTTTTATAATTTGAAAGTGTAAATGTGATGCGTAATCACCATTAATTTTGCTATTACCTAAAAATCCAATAACCTGACCTTTAAGTATTTGAGTGTTTTTACATAAACTTTTAATTGATGACCTAGACAAATGACCATAAAGAGTGTAAAAAACAACATCTTTTATAGAATGCTTTACAACTACTGTAGGCCCATAATCACCAAAATTTATATTATCTGAAAAACTATGTATCACACCATCAAAAGCGGCTAAAACAGCGGTTTCTTCATCACACCATAAATCTACCCCTAAGTGAATATTCCGTGATTTTAAAGAACTAGTTTGGTAAAAATAATCACTTCTGTCATACAAAGCACGACGCTCCAAGTACCCCCCATGGGCTATTAATTTTTGACAGTTTCTAAGGTAGGAGGCTATGTAGTTGGCCCAAGAAGCGGAACATTGTAAGTCAAATTTTTCCAAATCTTTATTTCTCACTGACAAATCTATAGGAGTATAAGCACTAAAATCCACCTCAGGAGCAATAACTTTAATTGACTCTTCTGACAACCCCATTAAAAATTTTTCAAAATCCATTGAAATAAAATATGACTTAAAGATACGTACATTCAAAAAAACATTCCCAGTATAAAAAATTAGATTAAATTAGTACCAACAATTTTGCTGTGAATAACAATCTATCTAATAAAGCTGCATTTCGAGAACACAAAGGAGTTCCCGAACAAGAATCTACGAATAAAAATGCGATTTCTAAATTAAAAAGAAAACGGCGGGATCAGCCCTCAGTTGAAAAATTACTTAAAGGTATTTTAGAAAGCAATACCACCGCATTAAGTAGAGGCATCACTTTGATTGAAAGTCAGAATATATCCCACCAAACAAAAGCAAATAACTTAATTCAAAACTGCTTAGAACACACAAAGCCTTCTATACGAGTTGGCATTACTGGAGTGCCAGGGGTTGGAAAAAGTACTTATATCGAATCCTTGGGTGCCTACTTAACCTCGCTAGGTAGTAAAGTAGCTGTTTTAGCTGTAGATCCCAGTAGCAGTCTAAGTAAGGGTAGTATTTTAGGTGATAAAACTCGAATGGACTCCTTGGTAAGGAACCCAAATGCTTTTATTAGACCATCAGCAGCAGGAGAATCTTTAGGAGGCGTAGCACGACACACACGAGAATCAATTACACTTTGCGAAGCCGCTGGGTATGATGTAATTTTAATTGAAACCGTAGGAGTTGGACAAAGTGAAACAGCCGTTCACAGTATGGTTGACTTTTTCCTACTCCTTAAACTAGCTGGCGCAGGCGATGAACTACAAGGAATTAAACGAGGAATCATAGAGATGGCTGATGCAATTATTATTAACAAAGCAGACGGAAATAATAAAAATGCCGCCAAATTATCGATGTTGGAATTTAAAAGAGCCCTTCACCTCTACCCAGCCAAAGCCTCTAACTGGACACCAAAAGTAATTATGTGCAGTTCACTCGAATCCAAGGGAATCGAAGAAAGCTGGACTTTGATTAAAGACTATGTGAGTCTGGCGAAATCAGAAGGGTATTTAACCCAAAAACGGCAGGAACAAAACATATTTTGGCTAATTCAATCTATTGAAAATCAACTAAAAGACCAGTTCTTCAAAAATGACGAAATTATCAAAGAGATGGAGTCTCAAATCATATTAATTAAAAACAATAAGCGCTCCCCTTTTGCAGCAGCTAAATACCTACTCAACTTACAGAAAACGCATTCTTAAAGCTTGAAAAACTCTGTAGAACAAATATCCTGATAATACTCCAAAGCTAAGACCACATAAAATATCTAAGGGATAATGCAATCCTAAGTAAATACGGCTATAGGCAACGGTAATACTCCATATAATCAATAGATAGATTAGTTTTTTGTGTGTGCGACGAAGCATCAAACCCACGAAAATAGATGTTGCCATTGAATTTGAAGAGTGTCCAGAGAAAAACCCAAAGCCCCAACAACTATCTTGTCTTATAAACTCTAACACTCCTACCTGTGCGCAGGGACGAAGACGTTCAAAAGTAAATTTAAACAGATTAGTAATTTGATCTGTAAAAATAATCATAAATATAATTGAAATCAATAGAAAAAACACCCCCTTTTTACTTAACGACTTACACATAAAGTAAAGCAAAACCAAGTACATTGGAATAAAGGTGCGTTTATTTGTAACTAATAACCAAAAGCCGTCCCAAGTCGGAGACCCCAAGTTATTTAGAAATATTAGAAATGACTTATCAAATTCTATGAGTTGATCTAGCATGATTAATTATCGTATGTAGAGACTTCTTTGTCATAAAATTCAGTAGCTTCTTTAATGGCTGTCTCTGTTTCTAAAATAAGCTCTTCTTCGTCTTGAGTGTCAAAATCCTCTAACCATTCCAACTCGTCTGTTTGTAAATTGATAATAAAACGAGGAAAGTCTGTATGAATCACAAATATAGCTTCAGGAAAGTCTGTATTATCTCCAAGAATAAATTTTGGTAACTTCATAATTAATTACTTTTATTAGCTTGAATCAATCGATTCGTTAAATAAATAAATCTAAGATATAAAAAAATGGAGGCCGATGCTAATCCTACCAAAAGACCAATCCAAATACCAGGGCTGCCATAAGCCGTTTCTTTTCCAAGAAAATAACTAGTAGGGAATCCAATCATCCAATAGGCTATAAAAGTTAGAAGCGTTGGTATCTTTACATCTTGCAAACCCCTAAGAGCGCCTAAAAAAACAACCTGAATACTATCACTAATTTGAAACAAGGCGGCTACAATTAGTAATTTTGAAGCAATTGCCACTACTTCTTGATTATCTAAATAATTGTTTACATCTTCTAAATCTAGGTAAAGGGCTGGTAAAATATCATGAAAAATCAAAAAGAGAAGCGCAAAAAGAGATGCAAACATAATACCCATTAGAAATATAGACTTTGCTATACGCTGAAGCTCAACATAATTTTTCAACCCCTTTTGATTACCAACACGAATCATCGCTGTTACACTTAATCCCATTGCGATCATAAATGTCATTGAAGATAAATTAAGTGCAATTTGGTTTGCTGCTTGTGCATTTTTACCCAAAAGCCCACTAAGCCAAATAGCAGATGTGAAAATAGCAACTTCAAAAAACATTTGCATTGCGCTAGGCAATCCCAAATTAGTTATTTTTTTAAGCATCTTACTTTCTAAAACAAACAACTTAATATTACTAACAAAGGCAGATGCTTTTCTATCATTTTTAAGAAGAACCCATATAATAACAATCATAGTAACTCGCGACACTAACGTACCCACCCCAGCCCCAACGATTCCCATCTTAGGAAAACCAAATTTACCAAAAATCAAAAGGTAATTAAAACCTATATTTATTAGGTTGCTGACTATAGTTGCATACATCGCATGCTTAGTCAATGAAAGCCCGTCACTAAATTGCTTAAATCCTTGAAATATAATCAGAGGGATTAAAGAAATTGCTATAATATCTAAGTAAGGCATTGTTAAAAGCACCACTTCTTCGGGTTGCTCCATCATGTACATGAGTGGTTTAGCTAATAGAATTATTCCAAAAAGAAAAAGGCTTAAAACCGTACATAAAAACAAACCATGCTTAAACGCAGATTTT
Organism: uncultured Formosa sp.; assembly: GCA_913052445.1. GTDB lineage: Bacteria > Bacteroidota > Bacteroidia > Flavobacteriales > Flavobacteriaceae > Hel1-33-131. Next base: position 136,436 of record CAJXDP010000001.1, on the reverse strand, counting down.
CCTTTTTTGAAGTTATTTTCAGAATCCGCTTCGGCAATCAATGGGGTAATAGCAGTAGAAAAACCTATACCTAATGACATAGCTACAAAGAAAAAGCTATTACCAAGCGATACTGCTGCCAATTGTGCAGACCCTAGTTGTCCCACCATAATATTATCCACTAAACCAACAAAAGTATGTCCCAACATCCCCATAATAACAGGAGCTGACAACTTCCAATTGTAGCGAAATTCTTTTGTTAGGTGTGCAACCATTTGTAAAATAAAGTGTTAAAAAAAGCAGCTTAAAGCTGCTTTTTTCTATTCCTCTTCATCAGAACCAAGCTTCTCGTTTTTAAAATCGAGAAGCTTGTGAAGATTTAATAAATTATACCAATTCAATATCTTTTTAATGTCACTAGCATAGACACGATCCTCATCGTAATCAGACAGCACAGAGAAAAAATAGGCTTCTAAATCGTCTTTAGAAGCTTTAGGACTTGTGCTTGTTTGCTCGCCATTTTCTTTCTCATAAATCTTATAGAAAACAGTTTTTAAGGGCACTTCTTCACTGAGTGTGTATATTGCAATTTCACTCAGCAAACTCACGTTACTACTAATAATAACTGAAATACGTTTTTGATCTAATAAAGATTCTGCAATAAAGCCACCTCGAGATTGTGTTACTAATTTATATAAGCCTGGTTTTTTTGAAATGGCTAAAATTTTATCTAATTCCATTAATTAAGTTATGTTATTGATTTAAGATCTTTTTTTTGACATATTTGGAAAACGCATTCGATAATCGACACTAGTTTTTCCTTTGGATATATTAATTAATTTACCCTTAAGAAGGCGCTTTTTGAGGGATGACACTTTATCGGTAAACAAAATTCCTTCAATATGATCATATTCATGCTGAATCACCCTAGCAATTAAGCCAACAAATGTTTCTTTGTGGTTCTCAAAATTTTCGTCTTGATATTCTACTACTATAACTGGCTTTCTCAACACTTCTTCACGAACATTTGGTATGCTTAAACACCCTTCATTAAAGGACCATTCCTCTCCTGATTCTTCAATAATTTTAGCATTAATAAATGTTCTTCTAAAACCCTTTAATATTTTTCGATCTTCAATAGAAAATTCCTCATCATCTGCAAAAGGGGATGTATCTACAAGGAATAAACGAATTGAAAGTCCAACTTGTGGAGCTGCTAATCCAACTCCAAAAGCACCATACATAGTCTCGTACATATTGGAAATGGTTTCATCTAATTTTGGAGTGCCTTTGGAAATCTCAGAAGCTCTCTTCTTAAGAACAGAATCTCCATAGGCTACAATTGGTAAAATCATGCTTTTGTTAATAAGGGGTCAAAAATACAATTCTTTGGTTTTATAAAATAATACTTCTAGAATTATTTATTATGAAGATAGGATTGAAGAATAAGCGTTGCACTAATTTCATCTACAAGCGCCTTGTTTTTACGTTGTTTTCTAGTAAGACCACTATCAATCATTGTCTGGAAAGCCATTTTTGAAGTAAAGCGTTCATCGACCCTTTTGATGGGTATGTTAGGGAGTTCTTTAGATAGTGTTTTAATGAATTTCAAAATTAATGGCTCACTTTCTGAAAGCTCATTATTCATTTGTTTTGGCAATCCTATTAGAATTAGTTCAACTGTTTCTTTAGCAGAATAAGATTTTAAAAAATCAATTAAGGTTTTGGAGTCTACAGTAGTTAATCCTGATGCTATAATTTGCATCTCGTCTGTAACGGCTATTCCCGTCCGCTTACTACCATAGTCAATTCCCAGGAGACGTCCCATATACTGCTAAAATAAGAATTTAAAACGGATCTACCTACGCTTAAAATAGAGCCGCTAAATTGCAAAAAAAACTAATTATTTAATGATATTTTTTTATTAAGGTTATATTTGTGAAAAAGACACAATGACTAATTTGAGAACACTTATTGAATCTGCATGGGATGACAGAACTCTTCTGCAGGAAAATATAACAAAAAAGGCGATTCGATCAATAATAGATTTATTAGACAAAGGTGAGCTCCGAGTTGCAGAACCAACACCCAAAGGATGGAAAGTTAATGAATGGATTAAAAAAGCAGTGGTGATGTACTTTCCAATTCAAACTATGAAATCAATTGAGGTTGGTCCTTTTGAATTTCATGATAAAATCCCTTTAAAAAAAGGATATGCCGAAAAAGGTGTTCGAGTTGTTCCTCAAGCAGTAGCGCGCCATGGTGCCTACATTTCAAAAGGTACCATTTTAATGCCTAGCTATGTTAATATCGGAGCATATGTAGATGAAGGAACTATGGTGGACACTTGGGCAACAGTAGGAAGTTGTGCTCAAATTGGAAAAAATGTTCACCTTTCTGGAGGAGTTGGAATTGGAGGTGTTTTAGAACCATTGCAAGCAGCTCCTGTTGTTATTGAAGATAATGCTTTTATAGGCTCTCGCTGTATAGTAGTTGAAGGTGTTCGTGTCGAGACTGAAGCAGTATTAGGCGCAGGGGTTATTCTAACAATGAGTACAAAAATAATTGATATTACTGGAGAAGAACCAAAAGAGTTTAAAGGCATTGTACCTGCACGTTCAGTCGTTATTCCTGGTAGTTATGCTAAAGAATTTCCTTCTGGTTCATTTAACGTGCCTTGTGCACTAATTATTGGAAAACGAAAAGAAAGTACTAATAAAAAAACATCGTTAAACGATGCATTGAGAACACATAATGTAGCAGTATAGTCCATTTTAAAGCTACCACCTGTATTCAACAAAACCTTCATTTATATGGGTAATAAATTACGAAAACTCTGCTTAAGGTTTCTTAGAAAAATAAAATATTTACCTCCGAAATTGTATGCTCATTTTCTTTATGAACATTATACAGGGAAAAGGCTTAATTTATATAAACCTGAAGAATTTAATGAAAAGATCCAGTGGTATAAAGTCTTTTATCATCCCAAAATTATAAATAAATTAGTTGACAAATTCGCAGTCAGAGATTATGTTGAAGAAAAAATTGGTGTTGAATATTTAAATGAAATTTTTGGAGTATATGACACACCAGAAGAAGTATCTTTTAAAGATTTACCAAATCAATTTGTGATTAAAGCTACCCACTCTAGTGGACATAATTTAATTGTAACGGATAAAAATAAGTTGAATACAAATACTACCTTTAAGCTATTTAAAAAGTGGCTGGGCACGAATCAATTTTATAGAACCGGTCAAGAATGGGCTTACAAAGATGTAAAACCTCGCTTAATAGCAGAAAAGTATTTAAAAGAAGATCATAGCTCATCTCTTATAGACTATAAGTTTTATTGCTTCGATGGCGTGGCTAAGTTTTTAGAAGTTCACCTTGACAGAGCCGACCATCATAAAAGAGGTTTTTTTGACTTAAACTTCAAACCTTTGCCTTTTCGCTATGTCACAATAGAAAAAAGCATTACAAATGAAATTAAAAAACCTTCTAATCTTTCAGAAATGAAGAGATTATCTGAAATATTAAGTGATAAATTACCCTTCGTGAGAGTAGATTTTTATTCCATTAAAGGAAAAAGTATTTTTGGTGAAATGACTTTTTATCCATCTGATGGAAGAAAAGATTTTATCCCTGATGAATATAATAAAATCATTGGGGATTATATGAATCTTCCTAAACTGAAAAAAGGGCAAAAATCAATAACAGAATATTAGGCTATGAAACAAGAAACCAACTCTCATTCAATTGACGCAGTGATCTTATGGGTTAACGGAAATGAGTATAGACATAAAGAGAAAATATCAAAATATGTTGAGGATAAAAATGAGATTTCTTCAATAAAATTTAGAACAAGGTTTGATCAAGTTAATGAAATAAAATTTACTATAGATTCGATACTGAAATTCGCTCAATACATTGAGAATATATACATTATTACAGATGAACAAACTCCTAATTTTTTAGAAAAAAGTAAAACAAAAGACTGTTATAGAAATGTTTCAATTGTTGATCATAAGGTAATTTTTGAAGGCTATGAAAAGTTTCTTCCTGTTTTTAACTGCAGGCCAATTGAAACCTGTATCCACAGAATTCCAGGGCTAGCCGAGCATTTTATATATTTCAATGATGATTTTTTTCTCATTAATCCAACTAAACCTAGTGATTTTTTTATAAACACTTTCCCGGTTCTTAGAGGGAAATGGCTAAGTTTTGATAGAGATATTTTTTACAAAAAATTCAAAAAAACAAAAGCTAGTCACAAAAGAGCCCAGCAAAAAGCGGCGGAAATGATTGGAATGAATCAGTATTATAACTTTAAACATACTCCTCACCCACTTAGAAAATCAACATTTGAAACTTATTTCAAAAACAACTCTGAAGATTTTACAGATAATATTAAGTATAAATTTCGTAACGAAAATCAGTATACCCCGCAAGGCTTAGCTAACCATATTGAAATAAAAAATAAAACATGTGTACTTAAAAAAGAATTAGAACTTATCTATTTTAGATCATACAGAAAACCCTTTTTATGGTATAAGTTTCAAATGAATTTAAGAACAAAAAGAAAAAAGTTTTTAGGACTCCAAAGTCTTGATCAATGTACATCAAAAAAGTTAATTTTTATAACTAAGTGGCTTGAGAATCGTTTAAAATAATTACTAGAAAGACAACCTTTAATTTGTTATTATTTTTTCCAAAATAATAGACGTTTTTTGATCATTTTCTTTTTATGGTATTTATACTGAAAATCACAAGTGCTTTTCCACATAATATCAAAAATATAATCATAGGGTTTACCTGTACATTTTGAATATTCATCACTCATAACCTCTATTAAAGACTGATGAGTAGTTAATTTAGCAAAATTAGCTACACGCTTCTCAAAAGTAATGTCCATAAATTCCATTCGGTTTAGATCGACAAGATAGAAGTCATAATTAGATCCATTTTTTACTATTAGAGTATTTCCAGGAGAATGATCTAAGAAATTAATATGGTTTTGATGTAAATTATAAGTAAATCTAGTAAAAGCTCTTAAAATAATTTCATGATGGGGGTGTTTCAAATTTGTAGTCAGTTCTCTAAAAGTGAGATCATAGTCCAAGTGCTCACTTATGTAATAACTTTTCCCAAATAAACCAAGTCTAGAAGATTCATAATAAGCAATGGGAGTTGGGGATTTAATCCCTAAAGACCCTAAATATTTAGCAAATTCATAGGATCTTCTAGCTTTACTTTTTCTTAAGGTTCCATAAATTAAGCGATTTATGATTACAGGTACTTTAAAGGCTTTAATATTAACCTTGACCCCACTTAAATCAAATAATTTAATGGTGTTTCTAGAAGGCTCACCAAACTGTTTTCCTCTAAGATGAAATTCATAAATAAATTGATCAAGTTTACTTTGGTATTTGTGAAAATTAGTAGATATAACTTTATTCATAATGAAATTAAATCAATTTGAGGAATCATTATTAATAATTCCAAAATCTGTCCAAATTTTAGACTCCTTTTTTGTGATAGCTCTGATAGATAAATTTCGATCAATTGACTTTTTAGTTTTATAGCCTCTAGGATGATCTAAATGAACACAAATAGAGCTGTATCTTATTTGCTTACTTTTCAAACCATAATTAAACAAACGCTCACCAAGCTCTCTATCTTGACCTCCATATTGCATCCGCTCGTCAAAACCATTAATCGCAATGATATCTTTTTTCCAACCTGATGCATTATGTCCATTCCAGCTAGCATTTGTAGGAGTAATATTGTTTAAAAACCACTCTTTGAATCCAGATGCAGTTAATTTATTGTTTTTAAATGACGATTTTAAACCATTCTCTTTTAACCATTTTAGATTAAAACAGTTCCCTTTGTAAATATCAATAATGCTCATCAATTTTGATATATTCATAGGCAACATAAAATAACCACCAGATAAAAAGAAACCTTCTTCTCTATATTTTACATGAACATCAACAAAATCAGCTCTAGGAATACAATCCCCATCAGACATAATAATATATCTTGTATTGCATCGATCTATAGCTCTATTTAAGATTCTAGACTTCTGAAAGCCATTATCTTCGTGCCAAACATGAATAATTGAATAAAACACTTCCTTTTGAACTTTTTTTATAAGCTTTAAGGTTTCTTCATCAGAGCCATCATCTGCAATAACAATTTCAAATGATTTATAAGTTTGATTATTATAACCATGTAGAACTTTTTCTAACCATAGAGTAGAATTATATGTGCTTATGATTATTGAAGTATCTATAGGATTCATAGTAAACAAATGTAAAGTTTTTTTATAATGTTAAGACGCAAAATTAAACCAAAAATTTAACCATAATTACCCCATGTCGTAAATAAATCTTCATTCGTAAAATTATTTTTAGCATGTTTTAAATTTTAATATAAACAAATGAATAATAATATCTTTCTAATTGACTTTATTATAAATTGGTGTTTTTAGCCTCAATCCAACGGGACAAGTATTTAGTACTTTGAAATTGATGATAACCAAGTAACTGTCCAATAAAATTATTAGAACGATGAGATTGAATAGTTGATTTAAGTAAAGAAATACGTTTTTTTAATTTTAAATGATGTTCTTCTTGGTTATATCTACTTTTAATAATTGAATATCCATTACTTTGATATTCACTCCATAAGGGCTTTTGTGTGTACAGATCAATACATTTTTCTACAAATAAGCCAACTTCATTTTCAATGATTCCATTTGGTTGTTCAGACCCAAACATACCTTCAGCTGCTATTGTCGACATCGCACTAGGGGTTCCACATTGCATCGCTTGAATTAACTTACCTTTAAGTCCCGCGCCAAAACGCAATGGCGCCAAAAGCACTCTAGCAGAATTAACAACTTTAAAAGAATCTTCAACATATCCATGAAATATAAAACCATCTTTTTTATTATTCAACGATCTAATTTCTTGAGTTTCATAAGCACCATAAATGTGAAGATTTACTTTAGGCAGGTGTGATTTAATTAAAGGCCATATATCATTCTTTAAGTGATATACGGCATCTAAGTTAGGCGGATGGAGAAAATTTCCTATTGACACAAAATCGGTTCGTTCTTCAAATGATTTGTGCTGCAGGTTATATGAATTATCATTGAAATCTAACATAAAAGGCAAATACAATAAAAGAGCACAATCTATCTTAAATGTATCTATTAGTATTCCAAACTCAATTTCTGATATAATCAAAGAAAGATCACTTCTATATATACTTGCAATTTCACGTTTGGCTATATCGCTTGATGAAAAATCATCTAAAGAAAAAGAAGAATAAATTTGAGCTTTCTGTCTAGTTTTTCTCAGGAAATGTAAGTCTTCAGTGTCTAGAACTCTTATGGCATTAGGACAATTTTCAGCAATTCGCCAACCAAATTGTTCTTCCGTCATAAAACGATCAAAAAGAACAACTTCCGGATTTAATTCTCTCGCAAAATCATCAAAACTAGAATCATTTAACAAGATCTCAACCACTTGAACATTTACAGATTCTAAGTCAATTGCGTGTTGTGATTTCTTACATGAAGTGGCAAATAAAACAGTATAATTTTGATTTTTAAAAAAATTTATTAGTTGAAGCATTCGTGTTCCTGCCGCAGATGAGTTCGGTTCAGGATAAACAAAACCGATTATAAGTAAAGTCGATTTCATATATTGTATATCAGCATTCATCTTAACTGTTAGAAATATAATTTCCAACTATTCCGTAAGCAAATATCTTTGTGTTTAGTTTATTAGTAGGCCATGATTCGCTTTGGCTTTTATCAAGATCAAAGAAATCAGCAATTACAAACAAAAGTATTAAAACTGACATAATTTTGTTCATAACGGTAATCTAAATTAAGGTTAATTATCAAAGATAATGAAAATTGGAAACAATAAATTATTGATAATCAAACGGGCTCATTAAAACTTCTAAATAAGAAAACTTATCTTAGATTGAAAATACGTATCTTTGTGGATTAAAATTTTTACAAATTATGGCTTTGTTTATGCTAAATGCAATATCACCTATTGATGGTAGATACAGATCAAAAGTTGAATCTCTTGCTGACTTTTTCTCAGAAGAAGCACTTATCAAATATCGAGTTCTGGTTGAAATTGAGTATTTCATTGCACTCTGTGAGATTCCTCTACCTCAATTAAAAGGGTTTGACAATTCACTTTTTGAACAGTTAAGAGCAATTTATAATGATTTTTCAACTAAAGATGCTCAAGAAATTAAAGATATAGAAAGTATTACTAACCACGATGTAAAAGCTGTTGAGTATTTTGTCAAGGGTAAATTTGATAAACTTAGAATTTCTGAATATAAAGAATTTATACATTTCGGATTGACATCACAGGACATCAATAACACCGCAATTCCGCTAAGCATAAAAGAGGCTATCATAGCTGTATATATTCCAGAGTACAATGCTTTGATCGAATATTTAAAAGTGTTAGTAGATGAATGGTCTGAAATTCCATTATTAGCCAGAACCCATGGTCAACCTGCCTCACCTACCCGCTTAGGTAAAGAAATTAAAGTTTTTGTAACACGCCTAGAAGCCCAGTTTGCAACGATAAATTCAATTCCTAATGCTGCTAAATTTGGTGGTGCTACAGGAAATTTTAATGCACACAAAGTGGCATATCCAGAAATAGACTGGCAGTCATTTGCTAACAATTTTTTAATAGACAAACTTGGCCTGCACCACTCGTTCCCAACTACACAGATTGAGCATTATGATCATATGGCTGGACTGTTTGATGCTCTCAAACGCATCAACAATATTGTGATTGATTTAGATCGTGATTTCTGGACCTATGTATCGATGGATTATTTTAAACAGAAAATTAAAAAGGGAGAAGTCGGAAGTTCTGCTATGCCACATAAAGTTAATCCAATTGATTTTGAAAACAGTGAAGGAAATTTAGGCATTGCTAATGCACTATTTGAGCATCTATCTGCTAAACTACCCATATCAAGATTACAACGCGACTTGACAGATAGTACTGTTCTAAGAAACGTAGGCGTTCCATTTGCCCATACTATAATTGCATTTAAATCTGCCCAAAAAGGCTTGAAAAAACTTCTTTTAAATCAGGTTAAAATAAATGAAGATTTAGATAAAAACTGGGCGGTTGTTGCCGAGGCTATACAAACTATATTAAGGCGTGAAGGCTACTCTAACCCTTATGAAACGCTTAAAGGCTTGACACGAACAAACGAAGGAATAACCCGAAAATCTATTTCAAATTTTATAGAAACTTTGGAAATTAGTGATTCGATTAAGCTAGAGCTAAAAGCTATTACACCATCAAACTATACTGGTATATAATAGTTCTCAATTAAGACATAATTAAATATATTTTTCGTTTACTCCTAGTTTACATTTTTCAATAAATCTCCTCCAGTGATATTAAGTTTAGTCATTAATTTTGAGACTTCACGTAGATTAATATTTCCTTTAAGTGACAAAAGAACGGTTTCAATTTCAAGTTGTTTTCCGTTTATTAAAAGACTGTCTTGTGAAGTTGATTTCGTAAAACCAATAAATAACATTAAAAGCTCTTTAACATTGTTATCGTCACTACCTTCAAGAATATAAAATTTTATATTGCTATCGCCATCCTTGATTATCATTAGTTCTTCTAGATCAGAAGTACTAATATAATCTGCTACATCATTTTTCATTATCAAAGTAATATCGGGACTTGAAGATGAATAAACAGTTAGGCTTTCTAACATTCCAGCCTGGCCAATAAATGCTTCTGATTCAGGATCATTTATTTCAATATCCGACAACATCTTAAACATCCTTTGGTTTACAACAACAGAAGTAACTTCATCCATATCGTTGTATTTATCAAAAACACTTTGAGATGACATTCCAAAAGATAATAAAACTGAGATAAGTAGTAATAATTGTTTTTTCATTTTATTTTTGTAATAATTAGTTTAATTTAGACACTTACCCAAAGCTATAAAAATATAGCTTAAAAAAAACACACATGAAATTTTTTATTAAGTATACCATACTAATATTTTTTTTAAGTATCTCATTTAGTTGTTTTGAAGACAATGATGATTCTATTTCGAACAGTTCGGAAATCAAAGATTTTGTATGGAAAGGAATGAATTATGCTTATCTCTACAAAGAAAACGTCACAGATTTAGCAAATAACAGGTTTTCAAATAGCAGTGAATATCAAAGTTATTTAAATGATTTTGAAACTCCAGAAGATCTATTCCAAAGTATTATTTATGATCGTCAGAACGTGGATCGCTTTAGTTGGATTACAAACGACTACATAGCCTTAGAAGAGCAATTTAACGGAGTTACCACAACAAATGGAGCAGAGTTCAACTTTTATTATGTCCCAGGAAGTACAACAAATATTTTTGGAATCATTCGTTTAGTATTGCCAGAAAGTAACGCAAGTAGCAGTTATATTAGTCGAGGTCAGGTTTTTAATAAAATAGATGATCAAATATTATCAGTTAACAATCTTCAAACACTTCTTGCCAGTGAAAGCTATACCATTGGAATGGCAACCTACAATAATAATGGAACTGAAGATATTGATGATGACTCAATAACTAATACTTCTGAGACAGTAACATTAACTAAAACAATTTATTACGAAAACCCAATATTTAAAACAGATGTATTCAATTTAGATGGAGAAAATGTAGCGTATTTAATGTATAATGGATTCATCTCAGAATTTGATGATCAACTTAACAACGCTTTTGGAGAATTTCAAACTCAAAATATTCAGCATTTGGTTCTAGACCTAAGATACAACCCTGGAGGAAGTGTGAATTCTGCGTCTGTCTTAGGGAGTATGATTACTGGATTTTCAGAAGGCATTTTTGCTAAACTTCAATACAATAATGATTTACAAAATAATAATTCAAATTACAACTTCTCTAGCAACCTAACTCAAGGAGGTAGTATAAATTCACTTGGGCTCAGTAAAGTCTATGTATTAACATCAGGCAGTTCAGCTTCTGCTAGTGAAATGATTATAAATAGCTTAAGTGCTTACATTGATGTTGTTCAGATAGGAACTAAAACAGTAGGTAAATCTCAAGCATCAATAACTATTTATGATTCTCCTACATTTCAAAGAAATGGAGCTAATTCAGGTCATTTATACGCGCTTCAACCTCTTGTAGCTATCACGGTAAATAAAGATGATATAGTGGTCCCTTCTACTGGATTAATTCCTGATATAGAAGTTAAAGAGTCTGTTAATAATTACGGAGTAATAGGCACTATCGAGGAGCCTATGCTCGCAGCAGCTCTTTTAGCAATACAAAATTCTGGAAGATTCGAAACTAATGCTCCAGGCGTATCTCCTATTTTAGATTCAAATTCTTTTATTCCTCATATACAAGATATGTATCTTGATTAGAAATACTTGAGGTTTTAACAACTCCTCACGATATTATAATTTATACTTAAATTTATAAATAGAATTGTTCGTTTTGGATGAAATAATATTATTTTTGAAAATAAACTTGTTATATGTATAAGAGTATCCTTACAAAAAAACAGTTAGTTATAGTGGCGTTTATGCTAATTGCTGTGCTATTTAGACTAGTCCCTCATCTCCCAAATTTTACACCTGTGACCGCTATAGCTCTATTTGGTGGTATCTATTTTTCAAATAGAAAAATGGCATACCTATGCCCTGTATTTATTATGTTTTTATCAGATGTTTTTTTAGGATTTTACACAATTTCTATCTTTGTATATAGTGCCTTTATATTGGTTTGTTTTATTGGAACTCAAACAAACAAACCAAGTATATTTACTATCCTAATTGGGAGTTTCAGTTTTTTTATTGTGACTAATTTTGGAGTGTGGCTTATTGGGTATCCAAAAACATGGACTGGCTTAATTGAATGTTATACCCTTGCCATTCCCTTTTTTAGAAATTCCCTTTTGGGTGATTTATTCTATTCAGGATTGATGATTTACGGATTTAGATTTATTGAAAAAAAATATCTTAAATTAGCGTAAGAAAACTTTTATAAAATTTTTCCTTAACTCTTTTAGTTCAAAAAAACCTTATATTAATTATTATGGAATATATAATCTTAATCGTTATTTTTTTAGGCTTTTTAGGACTGGCATTATATTTGAAACAGCCAAAATTAAACAATCAGGATCAAATTCAACTTAAAGATTCTAGAATCTCATTATTAGAAAAAGAAGTTACTGAAAAAGATGCTAATATTTCAAACTTAAATAAACAATTAGAAATCATAGCGGCTAAGCTGGAAGGATTTGAGCAAATTAAACTCGAAAAAGCTAGGTCTGAAGAACGATTAAAGCTTGTAGAAATAGAGAGAAATAACCTTAAAAATGAAACCATCTCATTTCAAAAAGCAGAAGATGGACGTCAAAAAGAAACTAATAAAAACATTGCGACAGCTGTAACGTTACAACAATCACTTGAAAAAGAAAAGGAACGTCTTAATGATGATCGTGTAAAGGAAAAAGAAATTTTATTAAATAAAATGAAGTTAAAATGGTCTGAACACGAGAAAGATGTTCAAAATCACCTCCAACTCATTTGCAGAAATAATATCATAAAATATATCAGTCAAGAAGATTTTCCACACTCTAGAAATAAACCTGATAATTCTATTGAAATTATGGAGCAATTAATAGTGTTTGATGCTAAAAGTCCTGCTAATGATGATTTAACTAATTTCCCTAAATACATAAAACTTCAAACTGAAAGTTTAAAAAAATATGCTAAACATGAGGATGTTAAAAATGACTTATTTCTAGTCATACCGTCTAACACTCTAGAAGTAATCAATCAGTTTCATTATAATATTGGAGATTACAATGTCTATATTATAACAAAAGACGCATTAGAGCCTATAATTTTAAGTCTCAAGAAAATTGAAGACTATGAGTTTGCAGATAAACTAAGTCCTGAAGATCGGGATAACGTTTGTAGAATTATTGGTAAATTTGCACACACCACAAAAAGACGAATTCAAATCGATGAATTTTTTGCGCGTGAGTTTTTAGATACCTTAACTAAGGCTGGGACGCAGCTTCCTAGAGAGATTCTAGAAAACGTCATTAAATTTGAGAATGCTGAAAAGCTGAACCCACCCATGGAAAAGCGAAATAAAAAAATTCTAACCAAAGATTTAAAAGACAAAGTAGATAAGTTGGAAAGTGAGATGCTATTACGAGAAATTCCTAAAATTGTCACTAAAATAGACTTTGAAAAATAAAACTATAAGTTTGCTTTAGAAAGAACGAGCTAAATTAAATCCAAAATATACATCGCTTTCTCCCCACTCCCCGGTACTTGTTCCAAATACTCCGTTGGTATACATAGACTGAGAATTAGTAAAGAGTAACTGAAAAACATGGCCACCTGTCTCTAAATCTACTCCTATAGAAAAAGGATTTTTATACAATGAATTGTCACTTCTGTTCAAATGCACTCCGTACTCCGTATTAAAAGACCAGCGTTTTCCAAGCTTATAACGGCCTCCAAAACCAAGTCCGTACTGTGAGTTATCCTGAAGATCATCGGTTAAATAATTATCATGAAAAAATGTGGGTGAAAGAATAAGTGATAAATTCTTATTTATTTTTCTAGAGACTAACAATTGCGCAACATAACTCAATCGGTGTTTAAACTCAAGTTTAGGCAAGTTATCTGTGTCTAGAGAAGTATTTGCTAATACAGAAGTATAACCAACAACTGTAAAAGGCATTTTACCGGCTTGCTGATTCACTAATCTAAACTTAGTAGCTACTTCATATATTTTCTGATTGGAGCTTCTAGAAGCGCTTATATTAATATTTTCAGAAAGTCCGTAAACAAAATTTAAATGAGTTACGGCTTCATCTAATCCAAAAAGATTCTGAAATCCATTTTTCACTGATCCGAATCGATGCGATACAATAAAACTAAATCCCTTGTTAGCAACAAGCTTAGTAGATTCAAAATTAATAACCTTCAATCCTTTAAATACTGCACTTGTATAAGTTGGATTTACTATATCTGTATCAATCTCATTTAATAATTCATCTTGAGAAAATACTACAAGACAACATATCAATAAAGTGGAGGTGAATAATTGTTTCATTAGTTATCTAACAATACTACATTGATCTAATTTAATTTCTTCAAGTAAATCGTCAAAACCAATACATCTTCCTTTGACAACTATTGAATCATTGACTTTCAGTTTACTTAACATAGATTCGAAGTTACAGAAAATTTTATTGTTAATCGTAATATCCTCGAGGTTTACAGAAGTAATGACACCACAAACAGTAATTGTTTGGTCTAAGTATTTAGATTCTGCTATTTTAGAGTCCTCCATAAACTCAGTAAAAAAAAGAGATGCTTCTACATTAAATTTAGCATTCTCTAGGTTGATAGTTCTATGATTAGGAAACAAATAATTGTACGCTAAAAAAAATAAAAACAATATAAGTGCAAAAAGAAAAATTTTTTTTTTCATATAAAAAAGTTAAAGTTTAGAACTTAAAAACAAATTAGATATTGAATTAAGAAAAAATAATTAAATTTGAATATACTACTTATAGTAATGAAATGAAAAACAATTCTTTTTTTTTAATAACTATCTTCTGTATAATAGCTTTCTCTTGTACTTATACAAGTGAAAAAGACTTGATAGAACAAATTAACCCTACTGAACTAATCACATATTCAGAAAAAATAAAACCTATATTTGATTCCAACTGTATTTCTTGCCACTCTAGTCCTCCAATTAACGGATCCGGCGTATCATTAACAACCTACAATAGTGTTAAGAGTTCAATTGAAAACACGAATCTTATCGATAGAATTAACTGGCAGCCAGGGCAGAGTGGATTTATGCCACTTGGCGGATCAAGATTGCCTCAAAATCTAATTGACTTAATTATACAGTGGCAATTAGAAGGGTTTATTGAGTAACTAAAAATCAGACCATGAAAAGTGTTTATCTATTTTTTACCTTAATCTCATTTTTTGCTTTTTCTCAAGAAAAATACCTCACAAAAACCGGAATGCTAGTCTTTGAAGCTAGTGTACCTTCTTTTGAAGAAATTAAAGCTACTAACACAAATGTGACGGCAATTTTTAATGCTTCAAATGGGGAGTTTGCTACGCTTGCATTAGTCAAAGGGTTTCGTTTTAAAAATGCCCTTATGGAAGAGCATTTTAATGAAAGTTATGCCGAATCCGATAGCTTCCCTAAAGCTATTTTTAAAGGAGTAATGGAAGGATACAAAGAAAACAACGCACTAAATAACTACCTAATTAATGGGACTCTTGATTTTCATGGCGTGACTAAAAAAATTCAAAACATCAACGTTCAAATTAAAAAATTAGATAGCAAACTGTCTTTTAAAGGAAAGTTTGAGTTAAACCCAAAAGAATTTGACGTTGAGATACCAAAAATTGTAAGTTCAAAAATTGCTGACAAAGTAATCGTAGTTTTTGAGTTTAGCATGATGAAAAAATAAAAAAATTACTAATTGCGGCTCTCTTATATAAAATATATAATAAATTTCTACTTGCTCAAGTACATTTTTCGTCTCGAGTATAGATTATAAAACTCATCTTCTTTAAGATTGTCTATAAAAAGAATACTTTCGCCTGTACTCTTCATTTCCGGTCCAAGTTGTTTATTTACATTAGGAAATTTATTAAAAGAGAAAACAGGTTGCTTAATTGCATAGCCTTCTAATTGCGGATTAAATTCAAAATCGGTAACTTTCTTTTCTCCAAGCATTACTTTAGTAGCATAATTAACATACGGCTCACCATAGGCTTTGGCAATAAATGGAACCGTTCTGGAGGCTCTGGGATTTGCCTCAATGATATATACCAAATCATTTTTAACTGCAAACTGTATATTTATTAGTCCAACAGTTTTTAGTGCTAACGCAATCTTTTTAGTATGGTCTTTAATTTGCTGCATAACTAAATTACCAAGGTTAAATGGTGGAAGGGTGGCGTTACTATCACCAGAGTGTATACCACAAGGTTCAATATGCTCCATTATTCCAATGATATAAACATTTTCCCCATCACAAATAGCATCTGCTTCTGCTTCAATAGCACCGTCGAGGTAATGATCTAACAAAAGTTGATTTCCTGGCATTCTTCTTTGCAATTCAATAACGTGCTTTTCTAACTCTTCTTTATTTATAACAATTTTCATTCCTTGTCCTCCAAGCACATAAGAAGGACGAACTAAAATTGGAAAATCTAAGACATCTGCAATAGCTGCAGCTTCGTCAGCAGTAGTCGCTATGTCAAACTCTGGATAGGGAATGTTGTTGTTTTTAAGAAGGTTAGAAAATAAGCCTCTATCTTCTGCTAAATCTAATGATTCAAAACTAGTACCTAATATTTTTACACCATATTTAGTTAGCTTTTCAGCTAGCTTCAAAGCAGTTTGACCCCCTAATTGAACAATAACACCTTCAGGTTTCTCATGTTTAATAATATCGTAAATATGCTCCCAAAAAACAGGTTCAAAATACAACTTATCTGCGGTATCAAAATCCGTTGATACAGTCTCAGGATTACAGTTAATCATTATAGTTTCATACCCGCACTCAGCAGCAGCTAATACTCCATGTACACAACAGTAGTCAAATTCAATTCCTTGACCAATTCGGTTGGGACCTGAACCCAAAACAATCACTTTTTTCCTAGATGTAACAACACTTTCATTGTCTGAAAAACGATGGCCATCTGTTTTTTCCATATCACTTTCAAACGTAGAATAGTAATAAGGAGTTTTTGCTTGAAATTCAGCAGCACAGGTATCTACTAGCTTATAGACTCTATTTACCCCTAATTCTTCACGTTTTTTATATACATGACTTTCCAAACATCCTAACATATGAGCAATCTGACGATCTCCATAACCTTTTTGCTTTGCTTCAAGTAAAAGTGGTTTTTCTATAGTATTTATTTTAAAGGTAGAAATTTCATTTTTTAATAAATGTAATTCTTCGTATTGCTTCAAAAACCACATATCAATTTTAGTGATTTCGTGAATACGACTTAATGGAATTCCCATCTGAATTGCATCATAAATTATAAACACACGATCCCAAGAGGCATGTGTTAATTTACTAATAATTTGATCGTAATCTTTATTTTCTTTTCCGTCTGCTCCTAATCCATTACGTTTAATTTCTAATGATTGTGTTGCTTTGTGAAGCGCTTCTTGAAACGAACGTCCAATACCCATCACTTCACCTACAGATTTCATTTGTAATCCTAACGTTCGGTTAGAGCCCTCAAATTTATCAAAATTCCAGCGAGGAATCTTGACAATTACATAATCTAACGTTGGCTCAAATAAGGCAGAGGTAGATTTCGTAATTTGATTACTTAATTCATCTAAATGATAGCCTAAAGCTAGTTTAGCAGCAATTTTAGCAATTGGATAACCGGTTGCTTTACTAGCTAGTGCTGAAGACCTAGAGACACGAGGATTAATTTCTATCGCAATGATATCTTCTTTTTCATCTGGAGAAACTGCAAATTGAACATTACATCCACCTGCAAAATCTCCAATGCTACGCATCATATGAATAGCCATATCACGCATTCTTTGATAAGTACGGTCACTAAGAGTCATTGCTGGTGCTACAGTGATAGAATCTCCTGTATGAATACCCATAGGGTCCATGTTTTCAATAGAACAAATTATAACTACATTATTATTAGAATCTCTAAGTAATTCTAGCTCATATTCCTTCCATCCTAATAAAGCCTTGTCTATCATAACTTCGTGAATTGGAGAAATCTCTAACCCTCGAGTTAGAAGCTCATCAAAATCTTCTTCTTTATGTACAATGGCAGCACCATCTCCTCCTAAAGTAAAAGAAGCTCTTATGACTAATGGAAATCCAAATTCTTGAGCAATTTCTTTTCCTTTCAAAAATGAATTTGCTGTAGCTTGGGGGGCCATAGGTATTCCAATATTAAGCATTAATTCACGGAACTTCTCTCTGTCTTCTGTGATATTAATAGCATCTATATCTACTCCAATAATGTCTACGCCAAAATCAGTCCAGATTCCTTTTTCATCTGATTCAATACATAGATTTAAGGCAGTCTGACCTCCCATTGTCGGTAAAACAGCATCAATATTTGGATGTTCTTTCAAAATTTTTATAATTGACTTTGTAGTCAAAGGCAACAAATACACATGATCCGCCATTACCGGATCCGTCATTATGGTTGCAGGATTAGAATTAATTAAAACAGTTTCGATTCCATCTTCCCTCAATGAGCGAAGTGCTTGCGTTCCAGAATAATCAAATTCACAGGCCTGACCAATAACTATGGGACCTGAACCTATAATTAAAATTGAATTTAGATCTTTACTTTTTGGCATTTTCTAATGTAATTGGTTGAATAATTATTAGTTTCAAAATTAGTTAACGTTTGGGTATAAAAAAAGGTATTGCTATATGCAATACCTTTAAAATGTTAACAATTGTTAATCATTATTTTTTATGTCGAAGTTCTGAAGAAACACTAACTTTCTTTCTTCCTTTTGCTCTTCTTCTGGCTAGAACTTTTCTTCCATTAGCGGAAGCCATTCTTTCTCTAAAACCATGTTTGTTTTTTCTTTTTCTTTTCGATGGTTGAAACGTTCTTTTCATTTTAGTATATTTTTAAAACTTAGCGAGTGTTGTTATCTTTAAATTAGGAGTTTATAAAGCTCCATAAAACGCTGGGCAAATATACAAAGAGTTTTCTCTTTGACAAACCTAATTTTAAAATAATTTTGATTTGTTTTTACTACCTTTGTAATCGTTAATTAAAACTATTATATGTTCAATAAAAATATAAAACTTGTTCTAGCTACTACAATACTCGCGTATGCCATATATCAAATAGTAGAGACTTTTGTGGGGAATGGCATAATGCTCATATTATTAGCTATGATTTTTGTATTCCTGTACTTTAAAAATGAAATGATTTTATTAGCATTTCTAAAACTAAGAAAACAAGATTTTCCTGGAACAGATCGTTTACTAAATAAAATAAAAAAACCTAAATCCGCACTTACTCAAAAACAATATGGTTATTATAATTTCCTTAAAGGAATCTTGGTGTCTCAAACAAATATGAATGCTGCTGAGAAGTACTTCAAAGATGCCGTTAGCCTAGGTCTTTCTATGGATCATGACTTAGCAATGGCTAAACTAAACCTTGCTGGAATTGCATTTACAAAACGTCGAAAGCAAGAAGCTCAAAAATTATTACAAGAAGCTCAAAAACTTGACAAAAGAGATATGTTGTCTGAACAAATTAAAATGATGAAGCAACAAATGAAAAAAGCATCTATACCGAATCAGCATTTTGGTGGTGGGCAGCAGCGCGGCGGCAAAAGGAGATAATTACTATTTCACATAATAGCCCTTCTCAGGAATTTCTAATGTGTATACTTTTCTTGATTTGTTATTTAGAAACGGATCTTTTAACCAAGGATTATGTAGTTTTAGCTGTTTATAGTTCAAATCAAATTTTGCTGCAAACTTTACAAAATTAGTCACCGGTGTGTCAACTTTAACTCGGTAAGTTGGAATGGTTTTATACAAATGCTTTTCTAAAAAGTTGAAACCATATTTTTTTGGATAAGACATGATTTCTTTCAAGGCTACGATTCTAAAGATATATCGGCCAGTTTCTTCTCCTAATAGTAAATCGTAATAATTTGAAACTCCTTGTGAATCCAGCTGTTTAGACAATCCTCTAACTCCTGCATTGTAAGACGCTGCAGCTAAAGTCCAATTACCAAATTTAGCCTTAGCTTTAATTAAGTATTTACAAGCAGCTGCAGTGGCAAGCTCTAGATTATTACGCTCATCAACATTTGAATTAATTTCAAGTCCATATTCCTTACCAGTTGGCTTCATTATCTGCCAAAAACCTTTAGCTCCTGCTGGAGACGTTACATTCTGAAGACCACTTTCTATAAGGGCTAAATATTTAAAATCATTTGGTATTCCATATGAATTTAAAATAGGCTCAATAATTGGAAAATAACGCTGAGCACGTTTAAACATTAATAAACCGTTGGATTGCCAATAGGTATTGACTAACAATTCACGATCTATACGTTCACGGACATCTGGAAATTGAATTGGCAAAGCTTCTCCAGAAAAATCTAATTTTTCTGGTATATCAATTGCGTAAATATTATACCCATTTTCAGGGCTATAAATTTCACGAACAATCAGTTTTTTACTAGAAAAGGCATATAAAAAAAAAGCTAAAACAACGATTGTAAAAAGATAAATGTAAATATTTTTAAATAGTTTCATGACTAAAAAAGGTTTATTCATTTCAATTGCAAAAAAAGGAAAGTTTATTTATTGATTATTATAGGTAAGTTTTTATTTAACCACTTGTGCTTATTTAAAATCATTGCATGCGTCCCCCCTTTAATTACTATGCAATCCTTAATATTATCTATCGGAAAAACTGAATCTGAATCGCCATGTATATGAACTAAATTTGGATTATATGATGTTTGCCTCCATAATACTACTTGTTCAACGGCCCAATCTAAGTAACGTTTATCTGTTACAGACAAATACATCTTATACAAGTCTAATCGCTTCTCAATTATTTTATTGAAAGCAAATTTAGACAGTAAATCAATGTTTTGTGCAAAGAGGCTTGTTGGAACTAATTTATAAGCCTTCGTTTTTCCTGCTAGTTGAAGATGAAGAGGTAATTCATTCCGGTTTTTAACACTCGATATGATAATAATCTTTTTGAATTCACGAACTAAACTCATTTCTTGAGCAATGATACCTCCAAAAGAAACTCCAATCAAAACAGCATTTTCGTGCTTAACATTGCCGCAAAAACGCAAAGCATAGTCAACTATAGATTCATTATAATAAGGAATGATCCATTCTAAGTAGAATATTTCAAAAAAAATTGGGTCAAGTTGAATATTCTTAAAAATAGTAGGATTGGCTGCTAAGCCAGGTAAAAAATAAATGGGGGTTTTGATATTCTGTTCAGGCACTAAATGACTAATTAATTAGTTAGATTTTTTTTTGTAAATTTGCAAAGTAGTTTTCTTGACCTTATCTAAACCCCATTTATTATGTTTGACGCTTCTAAATTAACAGACAATGCTTTTTTACGACAATACGAACTTAAAATTGGTAAAGAACTTGCTACTCTTGAGTATTCTCAACAAGAAAGAAAAATTTTCTTAACAAAACTAAATATTCCTGAAGTTTTAATGTCAGAATCGTTTTTAGAAAATTTTCTAAAACTAGTCTTAGAAAACATCATTGAAAAAGACATAAGTGTCGTTCCAACAAGTCCTCCTGTTGCTAAATTTATACGTAGGAATCGACGTTACAGAAAAATGCTCCCCGTGGGTATTCGTATCTAGATTTAAACATCTTAGTTTTTAAATTCAATTCTAACTAATCCATCTAAATCGATTTTAGTAAGCTTAACTTGCTGCAATGTATTCACCAAACTTGGATTCCATGGAGTTTTTACTTTGACATAATTTTCAGTAAAGCCATTAATATAACCATACTTATTTTCTCCTTCAAATAATACGGTATGCAGAGTGTTTATTTGAGACTCATAAAAAGCGCGACGCTTTTTGGCTGAAAGCCCCCTTAACATTTTACTTCGTTTAGAACGAATATGTTTTGAAACTATGTTGGGAAGCGTAGCAGAGTATGTATTTGGACGTTCGGAATATGAAAATACGTGTAAATAAGAAATATCCAAATCATTTAGAAAATTATAAGTTTCTAAAAATAGTTCCTCAGATTCTCCAGGAAAACCAACAATAACATCTACCCCGATACATGCATCTGGCAACACTCTTTTAATATGTTCAACTCTATCAACGTACAAATCCTTCATGTAACGCCTACGCATCGCTTTAAGTATCGTATTGCTCCCACTTTGCAGAGGAATATGAAAATGAGGAACAAAAGAATTACTATTGGCTACAAAATCAATGGTTTCGTCTTTTAATAAATTTGGCTCAATAGAAGAAATTCGTAATCTGTGAATACCAGTAATTGTATCTAAAGCCTGGACTAACTCAAAAAAAGTGTGTTCATGTTTTTTATTTCCGTATTCCCCCTTGCCATAATCACCAATATTCACACCCGTTAATACAATTTCCTTAATTCCTTGATCTGCGATATTCTTTGCATTATTTAACACATTTTGAAGAGTGTCAGATCTTGAGATACCACGAGCCAAGGGAATTGTACAATAAGTACATTTGTAATCACACCCATCTTGAACTTTCAAAAAAGCACGTGTCCGATCTCCAACAGAATAACTACTGACATAAAAGTCAGCATCAGCGATTTCACAAGAATGTATTGCAGTTACATCATTTTTGGTAAGTTGGTTTAAATAGTCAGTAATTTTAAACTTTTCTGTAGCACCAAGAACAAGATCAACTCCATTAACAGATGCCAATTCTTCAGGTTGTAACTGCGCATAGCATCCAACGGCAACAATAAAAGCAGCATCGTTTACTCTTTGTGCTTGTTTTACTATAGTTTTAAACCTTTTGTCAGCGTTATCGGTAACAGAGCAAGTATTAATTACATATATATCTGAAAAATCAGAGAACTCCACACGATCAAAACCCTCATCTTGTATGTTTCGTGCTATAGTTGCGGTTTCTGAAAAATTTAGTTTACATCCTAAAGTATAAAAAGCAACTTTTTTTCTATCAATCATTCTTGTACTTTTACAAAGTTGATAAATTTACAACTAACATATATAATGACAAAGCGAGTACCTAAATACTTCCGAATTTACTTGATTAGTCTTGTTACATTTTGCATGTTAATTGTAAGCTGTAATACAACAACTAATAACTTAAAATCTCTACAGGTTTTTAGATATAACGAGCACAAAAACATCAGTTCACTTGACCCTGCTTTTGCAAAAGACAACTCAGACATATGGGCTGTAAACCAGCTATTTAATGGTTTAGTGCAAATGGACTCAACAATGTCAGTTTCATCTGCAATTGCAAGTTCATGGGAAATTTCTAAAGATGGTAAGACCTATATGTTTAGTTTAAGAGACGACGTTTACTTTCATCCACATAAATTATTTGGAAAAAGCAAGACCAGAGCTGTAGACGCAAATGATTTCGTCTATAGTTTTGATCGTCTTAAATCACCCCAATTAGCATCACCAGGAAGTTGGGTACTGAAAAACGTACAGTCTTACAAAGCAATAGATAGAAGCCATTTTCAAATAAAATTAAAAGAACCATTTCCTGCATTTCTTGGCCTATTAACTATGAAGTACTGCAGCGTCGTTCCAAAAGAAATTACATCTCATTATGGTACTGAATTTAGATCAAACCCAATCGGAACTGGACCCTATAAGTTTAAACGTTGGGAGGAAAACATAAAATTGATTTTTAGGAAGAATAATCGCTACTTTGAATTAAACTCAAAAGGGGAGCGACTCCCCTATATAGAAGCTATTTCTATTACATTTTTAGCAGATAAACAAAGTGAGTTTCTTCAATTTGTACAGGGAAATATCGATTTTATTTCAGGTTTAGATGCATCTTATAAAGATGAGATTCTTAATTCAGATGGAGAGCTAAATTTCAAATATATCTCAACCGTTAAAATGCTACGAGCCCCTTATCTAAATACAGAATACTTAGGGTTTTATATCGATTCTAAAAAAACTGAGTATCAAAGTCAATTAATCCGTCAGGCTTTGAATTATGGCTTTGACCGTAAAAAAATGATGACTTATTTAAGGAATGGAATTGGAATCCCTGGAAACGGAGGTTTTATTCCAAAAGGACTTCCAGGACACCAGGACAGCATTGGGTACACTTACCAGCCTAAAAAAGCCAAAGATCTATTGAATCTTTACAAAATGGAATATGGAAATCAAATGCCTGAAATAACATTAAGCACAACTGCTAATTATTTAAGTTTTTGTGAATTTATCCAGCGTGAACTACAAACAATTGGGTTGAATATAAGAATTGAAGTCATACCGCCATCTTCATTGAAGTCTGCAAAATCAAATGGAAAATTAGATTTATTCAGAGCAAGTTGGGTTGCTGATTATCCAGATGCACAAAACTACTTATCATTATTCTATAGTAAGAACTTCGCTCCTAATGGACCTAATTATACTCATTTTAAAAATATACAATTTGATTCTTGGTATGAACAAACTCTAAAGGAAACAGATAACGGAAATCGAATAAAACTTTATAAAAAAATGGATGCATTAGTTCTTGAAAAAGCGCCTATAGTGGTCTTGTTTTATGATGAAGTTTTACGCTTTACGTTAAAAAATGTTAAAGGACTAGGAATTAATCCTGTAAACCTATTAGAAGTGAAAAACGTTCGTAAAGACTAATCCTTTCGATATGCAGATGTTTGCTCAAACACCTGTTCTAAAATGGCTCTATCTTGATCAGAAAAATCCAAACCGCGACGACTCATCACCATCCTTACAACATCAAAGGCCTTTGATGTTAAATAAGTAGAAAAGCCACTCGCTCCACCCCAACTAAAACTTGGAATAAAATTACGAGGAAACCCACTGCCAAATATATTTGCACTAACTCCTATTACGGTTCCGGTATTAAACATCGTATTGATCCCACACTTACTATGATCTCCCATCATAAGACCGCAAAACTGTAAACCAGTCTTAGCAAAGTTTTCAGTCTCATAACTCCACAAACGAACTTCTGCATAATTATTTTTAAGGTTTGAATTATTAGTATCCGCACCTAAATTACACCACTCACCTACAACAGAGTTACCTAAATAACCATCGTGGCCCTTATTAGAATTTCCAAAAAATACAGAGTTATTAACTTCTCCGCTTACTTTACAATAAGGTCCAATGGTCGTAGGCCCATAAATTTTAGCACCCATTTTAAGGACAGAACCTTCGCAAAGTGCAAATGGGCCTCTAACTAAACTACCTTCCATGATCTCAGAGTCTTTGCCTATATAAATTGGACCATTGTTGGCATTGAGTACACAAAGTGGCAAACAAGCACCTTCTTCAATAAAAATCTGTTTGTCATTAAATGCTTCAGTTCTTTCTGGAATTGGTGCAGAAGTTCTCCCAGCTGTAACCAATTCAAAATCAGCAGCAATTGCAGCTCCATTTTTGGAAAAAATATCCCAGGTTGATTCAACCTTTATAACGGAATCTAAGCACTTAAAAGTTTCAAAGTGATCAAAATTAACTTCTTGGTTTTCTAGACTAAAAAAAGCAACAATCACATCTCCATCATATATAACTTGATTTTTAGATAAATTTTTAATCTGCTTCACCAAAGCATAAGAAGGCAAACAGGAGGCATTAATCATTACGTTATCTTCCATTTCAACCATCGGGTACTTATCTGTAAGATAATCTTCAGTAATTGTTGTGGTTGTGACTCCTAAAAATAATTCCCATTTTTCTCGAATAGTTAAAATTCCTATACGAATATCTGCTACGGGACGTGTGTAGGTAAAAGGCAGTAGTGCCTCTCTATTTGGTCCGTCAAAAAGTATATAATTCATATCAAAGCTTTATGTAAAAATAAGAAAAGCCTTTCAATAGATGAAAGGCTTTTCTTATATAATTTGAAGGAAATGTTATTCTTTCTTAAACTTGGCGTACTTAGTTTTAAACTTATCAATACGTCCAGCGGTGTCTACTAATTTAGATTTACCAGTGTAGTAAGGGTGAGATGTTCTAGAAATTTCCATTTTTATTAGTGGATACTCAACACCATCAATTTCTAGTGTTTCAGTTGTGTCTGCAGTAGACTTTGTTAAGAACACGTCTTCATTTGACATGTCTTTAAATGCTACAACTCTGTAATTATCTGGGTGTATGTTTTTTTTCATCACTTGACTATTTATTGCGATTTTCGATTTGCAAATTTATATATTTTTTGCAAATCTACAAGAGTTTATCAATATTATTTTTTATCTTTTTAATGTAACTTATATTTGTAATATATGACTAATACTTATAAATAAAAATAAATCATTGAAATCATGGAACAAACAACAAAATCAGATACCATCAACTATGGCCTTTACCTAGGAGCATTTACGTCATTAATTACTGTCGTCGTATATGGAATTGATATTAATTTATTCACTGCCCCATGGCTAGGAATTGTCTTATTTATTGTAGTGGTTGCATTTGGAGCTATTTCTGCTATAAAATCTAGGAAATTACTAGGTGGGTTTATAAGCTTTAAGCAGGCGTTTTCCTCTTATTTTATTACCATAGCTGTAGGAACACTAATATCTTCAATTGTTGGGATTGTTATATTTAATTATATAGACCCTGAAGCCGCTATCTATCTTAATGAGCAAGTTTTAATACTGACAAAAGAAACAATGGAGCGCATTGGATTACCTCAAGAAGCCATTATAGCAGCCATTGAGGAAGCCAGCAAAAAAGATAACTTTTCATTGGGAGCTCAAACTCAAGCTTTTGTTTTTAGACTTGTTTTTTATGCTGTTATTGGTCTTATTGTAGGATTAATCATTAAAAAAACAGACCCGAAAGACGCTTAATTTATTTACTTTTGAAACTCAATAACAAAATAAATGGATATTTCAGTAGTTATACCGCTACTTAACGAACAAGACTCTATAGAAGAACTTCATGATTGGATTGTGTCTGTGATGCAATCCAACGAGTTGTCTTATGAGATTCTCTTTATTGACGACGGTAGTACAGATAACTCCTGGGAAGTCATTCGAAAAATTTGCGCTAAAAACAGTGTTGTAAGGGGATTTAAATTCTCTAAAAACTTTGGAAAATCTCAAGCACTACACGCGGGATTTGAAAAAACAAAAGGTGATGTTATCATTACAATGGATGCCGACTTACAAGATAGCCCTAATGAAATTCCCGAAATCTACAAAATGATCAATGATCAAGGCTATGACATCGTTTCAGGTTGGAAGAAAAAAAGATATGATTCCTATTTTGGCAAGAATTTACCTTCAAAACTATTTAATTGGGCAGCAAGAAAAATATCTGGATTATCCCTTAATGACTTTAACTGTGGCTTAAAAGCCTACAAAAGTGAAGTGATAAAAACTATTGAGGTTTATGGAGAGATGCATAGATACATTCCTGTGTTGGCAGTGAATGCAGGCTTTACAAATATTACTGAAAAGGTAGTCATACATCAAGCTAGAAAATATGGAAAAACAAAATTTGGTATGGAAAGATTTATAAATGGATTCTTAGATTTAATAACAATATGGTTTATCTCTAAGTTTGGGCGACGTCCTATGCACTTTTTTGGGTTTCTAGGAGTCATTATGTTTATTATTGGACTTGGGTTCGCTGTATACCTTGGAATTGACAAGTTATTCATAAACCCTACTAGCCGACTTATTGCAGAAAGAACAGAGTTTTTTATAGCCTTAACTACCATGGTGATAGGATCTCAATTCTTTGTAGCTGGATTTTTGGGTGAAATCGTTCTTCAAAACCAAAAAAACAAAGAACGTTATCATATTACAAAACAGACGAATTAACTATGTTTTATCTTAAGGTTTAACTTCATTGTACATAAATATTTTACATTTATAACTTATTAAATTAATTATATGCTCAGAACGGAATACGAAGTTCAAAACACGATAAACAGCTGGTTATCTTCATTTTTTGATGAAGAAACTAAAACTAGAATTCTAGAATTACAATCTAATAACCCAGAAGAACTCCAGGACAGTTTTTATAAAAACTTAGAATTTGGAACTGGTGGGATGCGAGGACTTATGGGTGTTGGAACCAACAGAATAAATAAATACACCCTAGGTAAAAACACACAAGGTCTTAGCGACTACTTACATAAAATATATCCCAATCAATCAATAAAAACAGTTATTGCATTCGATTGCAGACATAACAGTAAAGAATTTGCACAAATTGTAGCAGATGTGTTTTCCGCAAACAATATAGAAGTCTTTTTATTTGAAGACTTAAGATCAACTCCAGAATTATCATTTGCCTTAAAGCATTTAGGGTGTCAATGTGGGATTGTTTTAACAGCCTCTCACAATCCTCCAGAGTACAACGGCTACAAAGTCTACTGGGAAGATGGAGGACAGCTTGTACCTCCCTTTGACATGGAGATTATTGATGTAATTAACGCATTAGAATACAGCGATATTAATTTTTCTGCAAATATGAATCTAATTCACTCAATTGGCAAAGACGTTGATGATGTGTTTATTGATGCTTCTGTAAAAAGTGGTAGCTTGGAAGTAAATACGCCCAAAAACAGGGCAGATCTCTCCGTTGTATTTACAGCTCTACACGGGACTTCAATCACGGCAGTTCCAGAAACGCTCAAGCGTGCAGGGTATACAAATGTTAATTTGGTAGAAGCACAATCAAAACCTGATGGAGATTTTCCGACAGTGAAATCTCCAAACCCAGAAGAACCAGAGGCATTAAAAATGGCTTTAGATTTGGCAGATGACGTTCAAGCGGACATCGTTATTGGAACCGATCCTGATTGCGATCGATTGGGAATTGCTGTTCGTAATTTTGAAAATAAAATGGTATTACTTAATGGAAATCAAACCATGATAATGATGACCAAATTCCTTTTGGAACTATGGAAGCAAGAAGGCAATATTAACGGAAATCAATTTATAGGATCGACCATTGTATCTACTCCCATGATATCTAAACTTACAGAATCGTATGGAGTTGAATGTAAAATTGGATTAACAGGCTTTAAATGGATTGCAAAAATGATTAAAGACTTCCCCAACCTAGATTTTATCGGAGGTGGCGAAGAAAGCTATGGTTTTATGGTTGGTGATTTTGTGCGTGATAAGGATGCCGTGACAGCGACATTATTGGCATGTGAAATTGCGGCATACACAAGAGCTAATAATAGTTCGTTTTTCAAAGAACTAATAAATACTTATGTAGAGCATAACTTTTACAATGAACGTTTGATTTCATTAATAAAAAAAGGGATTGAAGGAAGAAAGGAAATTACTAACATTATGGAAGCTGCTAGAAACAACCCTGTGATATCTATTCAAGGATCTAAGGTGGTAACTGTACATGACTACAAACTATCTGTATGCAAGAATCTAACATTGGGAACTCAAGAAGATATTTCAATCCCAAAATCAGATGTATTAATTTACACTACTGAAGATGGTAGCAGAGTGGCATTACGTCCGAGCGGAACAGAACCCAAAATAAAGTTCTATATTAGCGTAAACTCCCCACTTAACAGTGCAGATGAATTTTCAGCGACTGAAAAACTGCTAAACACTAAAATAGACGCCATAATTACAGAAATGAATTTGAGTTAATGAATTATTTAAAACAAATTTTTCGCTATGCGATTCCTTATAAAACATATGCTATACTAAATATTATCAGTAATATTTTTTATGCATTTTTTGCTACGCTTTCTATGTTATCATTATTTCCTATGCTCAAAGTTCTTTTTGGAGACTCTAAGCCTGTCTATATAAAACCTGGATGGAAAGGAATGGGAGAAATCACTTCTTATGGTGAAAGTTACTTAAATTATTTTATAACACTAAAAAAATCAGAAGGTAGCGACGATGTACTCATTTTTATGGTCGGTTTCGTAATCGGCTCTTTTTTACTAAAAAACGTTTTCAATTATCTAGCTATGTTTTTCATAACTTTCTTGAGAAATGGGTTGCTAAAAGACTTAAGAAATAACTTGTACAACAAAATAACCAGCCTTCCATTGGCGTTTTATTCTGAAAAGCGAAAAGGGGATACCATGTCTAGAATCTCAACAGACGTTTTAGAAATTCAACATTCTTTTTTATCTATTTTAGAATTGATTGTTAGAGAACCCCTAACGATTATATTTACCATTGTATCAATGTTTATAATTAGTGTCAAATTGTCCTTATTTGTTTTAATTTTTATTCCTATTTCTGGATTTGTGATTTCTTTAATTGGAAAATCCTTGAAACGTAAATCAAATAAAGTTCAAAAAGAACAAGGTTATTTTTTATCAATTGTAGATGAAACACTGTCTGGTCTAAAAGTGATTAAAGGGTTTAATGGTGAAAAAAAATTTAGCACCAAATTTGAAGACTCAACTAAACGGTTTTATAACTATTCTAATAAGTTATTAAACAAGCAAAATCTAGCAGGTCCTACAAGTGAGTTTTTAGGTATCTCTGTTATTGCTGCATTATTGTGGTATGGTGGACAAATGGTATTAAATGAAAAAACACTAGACCCCAGTTTATTTCTAGTTTATATGGGACTGGCCTATCAAATTCTAACACCAGCAAAGGCCATCAGCAAGGCTAGTTATGGCGTAAAACGTGGGAATGCGGCTGCAGAACGCGTCATGGAAATACTTCATAAAGATTCTACTTTAAAAGACCTTCCAAATGCGACAAAGAAAACGAGATTTGATAATGTTATTGAATTAAAAGGAATTCACTTTAAATATGAAGATGAATATGTACTTAAAAACTTCTCTATTTCTATCCCTAAAGGAAAAACAGTCGCACTCGTTGGTCAATCTGGAAGTGGGAAATCGACCATCGCTAGTTTGGTGACTCGATTTTATGATGTAAATGACGGACAGATTGAAATTGACGGAACAAATATCAAAACACTTACAAAGCATTCATTAAGAAATTTAATTGGATTGGTAACACAAGATTCTATTTTGTTTAATGATTCAATTAAAAATAACATTCTCTTAGGAAAGGAAGATGCAAGTACGACTGAAGTTATTAAAGCCTTAGAAATCGCAAATGCATGGGAGTTTGTCAAAGACTTGCCAAACGGGATTAATACTAATATTGGAGATTCAGGAAATAAATTATCTGGTGGACAGAAACAACGTTTAAGCATTGCCAGAGCAGTCCTAAAAAACCCGCCTATCATGATATTAGATGAAGCAACCTCAGCACTCGATACAGAAAGCGAACGCTTAGTTCAAGATGCTTTAGAAAATATGATGAAAAACAGAACATCAATTGTCATAGCCCATAGGCTTTCTACCATACAAAATGCAGATCAGATTATTGTAATGCAAAAGGGTGAAATCGTAGAACAAGGAAAACACCAAGAACTATTAGATAAAAAAGGAGTTTACAGTAACCTTGTTACCATGCAGTCCTTTCAATAAAATAGAGTGCTTTAAACTTAAGTAACTTTTGATAGTCTTAATTAAAAAGTAAGTAATTGAAAGACGATGCCAAGCTTTTAACTCAACTCCAATCAAATAACTCAAAAGAGTTAGCCTTTAAGATTCTTGTAAAGCGTTACAAAGAAAGGCTCTACTGGCACATACGGAAAATTGTGATTTCTCATGACGATACAGATGATGTTCTGCAAAATACTCTTATAAAAATAATTAGAAATATAGATAAATTTAAAGGAGATAGTAAACTTTACACTTGGATGTATCGAATTGCCACAAACGAGTCAATTACTTTTTTAAACTCTAAAGCGAAACGAAATCAAGTTTCTAATGAAACCCTAAAAGAAAACGCGTTACAAAATTTGGTAGCTGATGTCTATTTTGATGGTGATGAAATTCAACTTAAACTACAGAAAGCAATTGCGCAGTTACCAAGGATACAGCAGCTTGTTTTTAATATGCGTTATTTTGATGATATCAAGTACAAAGACATGTCTGCAATACTAGAAACTAGCGAAGGGGCCTTAAAAGCCTCCTATCACATTGCAGTAAAAAAAATAAAAAACTATTTAATTGCTAATTAAACTAAATTATAAAAATTAAGTCAAAAAATTATGAGCCTTGAAAGTATCTATAAAAATTCACCATTCAAAGTACCTAAAGATTATTTTGAAATGTTTGACGCGGGGTTTTTTAACGAGCTAGAATTGAAAACCAAGGTTAATAAAACAGGCTTTAAAAGCCCGGATGGTTACTTAAATGAATTTAACGTATCTATTCCAAAAACATCCAAAGTCACTAACTTAAGAAAACTAAATAAAAAATATTCATTTTATTTATCTGGGATAGCTGCCGCAATGGTTTTAATGTTTATGTTTTCGTGGCCGAGTGAAAACACTCAGGAAATTAGCATTGAAATCTTAGAAAACTACCTTATAAATGAGGGAGATCAAATTGAAGCTTTGTCAAATATTTTAACACTCGAAGACCTGAATGAGCTGTCGACGACAGAAGTCTCATATTATGAAATAGAAAATTACATATTACAAAACACGTCTGTAGAGACCTTACTAATTGATTAAAAATAAAACGATGAAAAAATTTATATTATTGAGCTGTTTGTTCTTTACATCAATGAATTTAGTGGCGCAGTCTTCTGGAAGAAAAGAGATGAAAGATAAAATAAGGATCTTAAAAGTTGAATTTATTACAGAAAAATTAAATTTATCTTCTGTTGAAGCTGAGAAGTTTTGGCCTATTTATAATGCCTTTGATAGAGCCTATATGGAACTAAGACATAAAAAATTAAAAGGTCTTAAAGATAATTTAAACAAAGAAATTAATACGATTTCAGAAGCAGAAGCTTTGTCTAAACTCAATGAAATGACAGCGATTGAAGATGAGTTGGTACAACTAAAACGATCGTTTCGATATAAATTAGAAAGCGTCATTTCAATCAAGAAGATTCTATTATTAAAAATAGCCGAGGATGGGTTTAATCGTCGTATGATGGATAAATTAAAACGTCGATCCAAAGAACAACAACGCCAATGATTATCAATCCTATAAATTACTAGTTAAAAGTAATTTTAGATAGTTTACCCTTCCCTGCCGCATAAGCTATGCTGTCATTTAAGAATCGTAATGTATAGAAGTCATCATCAGCGAGGTGCTTCCAGCTTTCCCCTGCATTATTACTCACATCAATTCCCCCAACTCCAACAGCCACCAGTCCCTTTGCATTTCTATTGGGAATGTACTGCACGCAACTCCTGTATCCTGGAGATTGGTTTTGAGCAACGACTTCCCAAGAAATACCTCCATCGCTTGTACGAATTTTATTTGAGTGGTTAGCTTTTGGATTTGTATAGTCCCCTCCTATTGCAAAACCATTTAATGAATCATAGAAGTCAATAGAAAATATTCCTGTGGTTTCCTTACCCTGAATAATGGGAGTATCCACAACACCCCAACTAACTCCTTTGTCTTGAGAAATTAAAACCCGACTTGAAAAACCACCAGAAGCAACCCATGTCTTGTTGCCCATAATCGCAATATTAGTATCACTGGCTGCAAAAGCAGCTTCACCTTTATTTGATAAAGGCAAACCATCACAAGAAACCTTGTTCCAACTTTCCCCGCCATCTCTTGTTATAAGTATACTCATACAGCCATCAATAGGATCTCCAATAGCGATCCCCTCCAAAGAATTCCAAAAATGAAGCGCATCATAAAACACATCTGAATGTGTTTCTGTGTATACTAACTTTTGATTCTTAAATAAATATGCCGGGCTACCAGTGCTGAGAACAAAATAGTGATCGTTTACTAGGGCAGACGCACGAAAGTTAATAGTGTCTTCGGATACTCGACTAATATTTACCTCTTTGGTTCTTATATCTAATGTATACACATCGCCAATAGAGCTTACAGCTATAACCCTATGGTCTTTTATTTCTAAAGCTCTGATGTTTAGAAGTGAATCTTTAACAATATAATGTGTTTGAACAGATGAAATTGGAGCATCAATTGGTTTAACTGAGTCTTTACAGCCTAAAAAGGCAAGGCTAAAAAAACTTATAAATAGAGTGATTTTCATGTCTAATTATTTTTAAAAAATGAAACGTTTTCAATATACATATATTCTATAATAATTCGTATTATTAAACGTAACTTTGCGGCATTAATTAATTTACTTATGAGGTTACACAGAAACTTATGTTTTGCCATTATTGATGGACTTTTACTAATATTTAACGAAGGAGAATATGCTGACAAAGTAATCCAAAAACTACTTAAACGCGACAAGCGTTGGGGAAGTCGAGATCGTGGCTTTGTTGCCGAAACAACTTACAATATAGTTCGCTGGAAACGACTCTATGCAGAAATTGCACAAGTAAAAGAGCCTTTTAGTAGAGATGATGCTTGGCGGCTTTTTGCTGTATGGGCCACACTAAAAGGTATAAAACTTCCCGATTGGAAATATTTTGAAGGTACACCAAGTCGTAAAATTAAAGGACGTTTTGATGAACTCTCTAAAGTCCGAAAATTTCGTGAATCTGTGCCCGATTGGATTGATGAACTTGGGGTTAAAGAACTAGGTGAAGCCAAATGGACGAAAGAATTAGCTATGCAAAATAAACAAGCAGAAGTGATCCTAAGAGTTAATACTCTAAAAACCACCAAGTCTGACTTGAAACTTAAACTTGAGTCTGAAGGAATTGAAACTTTAGAAATCAAGGACTATCCTTATGCTTTAAAGTTAAAGGAACGGGCCAATGTATTTACTTCAGAGGCTTTTAAAGATGGTTGGTTTGAAGTACAAGATGCCTCCTCTCAACTAGTAGCTGACTTTTTGGACGTTAAACCAGGGATGAAAGTGGTAGATTGCTGTGCTGGTGCTGGTGGAAAAACTCTACATATTTCTGCTCTTATGGAAAATAAAGGCTCTGTTGTAGCTATGGATATTTATGAAAGTAAATTGAAAAAACTAAAAATTAGAGCGCGTAGAGATGGTGCTCATAACATTGAAATGAAAGTGATAGAATCTACAAAACCAATTAAAAAATTATATGGAAAAGCAGATCGCCTGTTGATTGATGCTCCCTGTTCAGGATTGGGAGTTTTGAGACGAAATCCAGATTCCAAATGGAAGTTAGAACCTGAATTTATAGATAGAATCCGCAAAACTCAACAAGAAGTATTGCAGCAATATTCTAAAATGGTGAAGCCTAAAGGGAAAATGGTATATGCAACTTGTTCCATATTACCATCAGAAAATGAAACTCAAATTAAAACCTTTTTAAAATCTGAATTTGGCACCGATTTTACATTCGTAAAAGATAAAAAAATTCTAGCCCACGAAACCGGATACGACGGTTTCTATATGGCACTCTTAGAAAGAAGATAATAAGATGACAACCATCGTTATAATATCAATAATGCTTAACATTTTTGATGTTTAAAACTAGTGAATAACTCCCACAAATAGAAAGTGAAATCATTTAGAATTACACGTAAAAATCCTAAATTTGTAGTTTAGAATAATATTCAAAATAAAACGAATGATTCATTTCTTTGGAAACCTTGACACTAAGGTTTTTGCGGTTCAAACAGTAAACGACATTACTTATGAAACTTGTGCCAAACTCCAATGGCTTTTTGGCGATCAACCAAAGATAGAACACACTACACTCGATTCAAAATTTGTTGGACCACGCGCTGCAATGGTTACGCCCTGGAGTACAAATGCCGTAGAAATCACCCAAAACATGGGAGTTGAAGGCATTATTAGAATTGAGGAATTCAATAGTTGTGAAAGTGGTTATACTGATTTTGACCCAATGATTTATGAGTTTTTTGAAAGCTTAAATCAAATGTCTTTTAATATTAATGTTGCTCCTGAACCTATTCTAAATATTTCTGATATTTCTACATATAATGAACAGGAAGGATTGTCTTTAAATGAAGAAGAAGTTAACTACTTAAATCAAGTCAGTAAAAAAATTGGAAGACCACTAACAGACTCTGAAGTTTTTGGTTTTTCTCAGGTAAATTCAGAACACTGCCGTCATAAAATATTTAATGGAACCTTTATTATTGATGGAGAAGAAAAATCAACTTCCTTATTTAAACTCATAAAAGAAACTTCTAAACAACATCCCAACACTATTGTATCTGCATACAAAGACAATGTCGCATTTATCAAGGGTCCTGTAGTTCAGCAATTTGCTCCTAAAAGTGCAGATAAACCAGATTATTACACTACAGAAAATTTTGAATCTGTGATTTCTATAAAAGCTGAAACTCATAACTTTCCTACGACAGTTGAGCCCTTTAATGGAGCTGCTACGGGATCTGGAGGGGAAATTAGAGACCGTCTAGCAGGAGGTAAAGGCTCTTTGCCATTAGCGGGGACCGCGGTCTATATGACCTCTTATTCACGATTAAATGAAAACCGACCATGGGAATCAAGTTTTAAAGAACGGGAATGGCTTTACCGAACTCCAATGGATATTTTGATCAAAGCATCAAATGGCGCGTCTGATTTTGGAAATAAGTTTGGACAGCCCCTAATTTGTGGTTCCTTGCTTACTTTTGAACATCAAGAAGAAGCTCAACGTTTAGGATTTGACAAAGTTATTATGCAAGCTGGTGGCATCGGCTACGGAAAAGCAAATCAAGCTTTAAAAGACACACCCAAAAAAGAAGATAAAATTGTCATCCTTGGAGGCGAAAATTATCGAATAGGAATGGGAGGAGCAGCTGTTTCTTCTGCTGACACAGGAGCTTTGTCTAGCGGAATTGAACTCAATGCCGTACAACGCTCAAATCCTGAAATGCAAAAGCGAGCTGCTAATACTATTCGAGGTATGATTGAAAGCGAAGAGAACTTCATTGTTTCCATTCATGATCATGGGGCTGGAGGACATCTCAACTGTCTGTCAGAATTAGTTGAAGATACAGGTGGAAAAATTGACTTGGACCAACTTCCTGTGGGTGATTCTACCCTATCAAACAAAGAACTAATTGGAAATGAATCTCAAGAACGAATGGGGCTTGTTATTTCTGAAAAACATATTAATAACTTACAAAAAATTGCAGATAGAGAACGCTCTCCAATGTATACAGTAGGGGAAGTTACTGGAGACCATCGATTTGTATTTGAGTCTAAATCCAACGGAAACAAGCCAATGGACTTAAACTTAGAAGACATGTTTGGAAGTTCTCCTAAAACCATCTTAAAAGATAAAACAATTGTTAGGAATTATAAATCTGTTTCTTACTCTGTTAATTTATTCCAAACCTATCTGGAATCTGTATTAAAACTTGAATCTGTTGCATGTAAAGACTGGTTAACAAACAAAGTAGACCGCTGTGTTGGCGGAAAAGTAGCCAAACAACAGTGTGTAGGTCCCTTGCAATTACCCTTAAATAATGTTGGTGTAATGGCGTTGGATTACATAAGTCAAGAAGGAATTGCAACCTCAATTGGACATGCACCAATTGCGGCATTAATAGACCCTAAAGCCGGTAGTCGTATTGCCATTACAGAAGCACTTACCAATATTGTTTGGGCCCCCTTAAAAGAAGGGCTCCAAAGTATTTCACTGTCCGCAAATTGGATGTGGCCATGTAAAAACGAAGGAGAAGATGCGCGCTTATATAGCGCAGTTGAATCTATTTCTGAATTTTCAATTGATCTAGGGATTAATGTACCTACTGGAAAGGATTCGCTTTCAATGAAGCAGAAATACCCAGAAGGGGATGTGATTTCACCAGGAACTGTAATTATCTCAGCCGCTGGGAACTGCAATGCTATTTCCAAAGTAGTTGAACCATTATTTAAAGCCAATGCAGGTTCTATATATTATATTAATATCTCTCAAGATGCATATAAATTAGGAGGGAGTGCATTTGGGCAAGTATTAAATAAAATTGGGAATGAAACCCCAAATGTCAAAAGTGCTTTTTATGTAAAGAATGTTTTTAATACGCTACAAGATTTAATTAAAAAAGACAAAATTGTAGCTGGTCATGATGTCGCTTCTGGTGGCTTGATTACAACCCTACTAGAACTGTGTTTCTCAGATACCAATTTGGGCGCCAATTTAAATTTCAACGCACTTAAGGAATCGGATAGTATTAAATTATTATTTGCTGAGAATTCTGGTGTTGTATTTCAATCGACAGATGCTTCTATTGAAGTAGATCTATCTAAAGCTTCTATTGAGTTTTATAAAATTGGAGACGTTATGATCCAGCCCACTCTAAAAATTGTCAATGGAGCAGATCAGTTTTCATTAAACATTGCTGAGCTTAGAGATGTATGGTATGAAACTTCTTTCTTATTAGATCAAAAACAAACTGCTAATGGATTGGCTCAAACAAGATATGAAAACTATAAAAATCAACCTCTAGTCTTTAAATTCCCTACACAATTTACAGGCAAGCTCCCTAGTGAAAAATCCGTAAACAGACCAAAAGCAGCAATCATCAGAGAAAAAGGAAGTAACTCTGAGCGTGAAATGGCCAATGCCATGTATTTGGCAGGGTTTGATGTGAAAGATGTTCACATGACAGATTTAATTTCAGGACGTGAAACTCTTGAAGATATTCGCTTTATTGGGGCTGTTGGTGGATTTAGTAATAGTGATGTCCTCGGTTCTGCTAAAGGATGGGCAGGTGCTTTCAAATATAATAAGAAAGCTAAACTAGCGCTTAAAAAATTCTTTGCTAGAAAAGATACTTTATCAATTGGTATATGTAATGGATGTCAGCTTTGGATGGAATTAGACCTTATAAATCCTGAGCACAGCCAATATGGTAAAATGGGCTATAATGATTCTCAAAAACATGAAAGTGCATTTAC
Organism: uncultured Formosa sp.; assembly: GCA_913052445.1. Lineage (GTDB taxonomy): Bacteria > Bacteroidota > Bacteroidia > Flavobacteriales > Flavobacteriaceae > Hel1-33-131. The sequence goes on along the minus strand of CAJXDP010000001.1, from coordinate 97,774 downwards.
TTCAGTAACCATTCAAAAAAATAATTCTGTGATGTTGTCGTCATTAGAAGGCTGTACTATGGGAGTTTGGATATCACATGGGGAAGGAAAGTTTGATCTTCCCTATGAAGAATCTAGATACCACATTGTCGGAAAATATGCTTATGACTCCTACCCTCACAATCCTAATGGTTCTGATTTTAATACTGCAATGATGTGCGACGTATCTGGACGTCATTTAGTGACAATGCCACACATTGAACGTTCAATATTCCAATGGAACTGGGCTCACTACCCTGATAGCAGGTCGGATGTAGTCTCTCCATGGATGGAAGCATTTGTTAATGCTAGACAATGGATAAAGGATTTTAAGTAAGATCATTCACTTATATAAAATAATCTATTTTTGAATTTTTGAATTTATAAAGATTGGTGTTTGATAGTAGTTTTAAAATTAGTAATTTGCATGATCACCAGCTTATTACATCAATATGAAACCAATTACTCGACTATTTGACTTTGCATATTATCAGCTAGAAACACATAATCTAGAGGATGCTCTAATTACAAAAAAAGACGGTAATTGGGTTAAAACATCTACAAAAGAATACATTGATAAAGCCAATGCTCTTAGTAGAGCTTTATTAAAGTTAGGTGTACAGAAAGGAGATAAAATAGCCGTGATATCTACAAACAATCGAACTGAATGGTGCATTGTAGATGTAGGTGTACTACAATTAGGCGCACAAAACATTCCTATTTACCCTACGATTTCATCCAAAGATTATGAATATGTTCTAAACCACAGTGAAGCAGTCTATTGTTTTGTATCTGATCAAGAGGTTTATAATAAAGTTCTAAAAGTAAAAGAAAATACAAAACTTAAAGAGATTTATAGTTTTGATGAAATTAATGGATGTAAAAATTACACTGAATTATTTAAACTCGGTGCTGACATAAACACACAAGATGACGTCGAGCTACGAAAATCTGAAGTCCTTCCATCTGATTTAGCAACTATCATTTATACATCAGGGACTACAGGTAAGCCAAAAGGTGTGATGTTATCTCATTATAATGTTGTTGAAAACATTCTTGCTGGCCTGCCAAGACTGCCATTAATGGATAGAGCTAGAGTACTGAGTTTCCTTCCATTATGTCATATTTTTGAACGTGTATTAATTTACATATATCAACATGCTGGGGTGAGTATTTATTTTGCCGAATCAATTGATAAAATTGGTGAGAACGCACAAGAGATTAAGCCGAACTTAATGAGTGTAGTTCCTAGATTACTCGAAAAAGTATTTAACAAAATTAATGCAAAAGGAAGTGAATTAAAAGGAGTTAAAAGAGCACTTTACTTCTGGGCTATCAAACTAGGAGAACAATATGAACCTTATCAGGCTAATGGATTTTGGTACGAGTTACAATTAAAAGTAGCACGAAAACTAATTTTTAGTAAATGGAAAGCAGCTCTTGGAGGAGAACTCAATACTATGGTTTCGGGAAGTGCTGCACTTCACCCTCGTCTAGCTAGGATATTTTGTGCTTCAGGAATGATGATCATGGAAGGATATGGGCTGACAGAAACATCTCCTATCGTTTCAGTAGCGATGTACTCAGGTGAAAATTTCAAACTTGGAACCGTAGGAAAACCAATTTCAAATGTTGAAGTAAAAATTGCAGATGATGGTGAAATTCTAATTAAGGGCCCCAATGTAATGCAAGGATATTACAAAGATCCTGAAAAAACTGCAGAAGTCATGAGTGGAGATTATTTTCATACAGGAGACAAAGGGGAGTTGGATGGAGATGGTTTCCTGAAAATAACAGGCCGGAAAAAAGAAATGTTTAAAACATCTGGAGGAAAATACATCATTCCTACGCTTATTGAAAATGATTTAAAAGAATCAAATTTCATCGAACAAGTCATGGTTATAGGTGAAAACCAAAAAATGCCTGCCGCTTTGATTCAAATTAATTTTGAATTTATTTATGAATGGATTAAGCGGAAAGGAATTAATATTGATGTTACGCCAGAAGCTATTTGCGCATCACCAATTATTAAAGAACGTATCCAATTAGAGGTTAACATTTCGAATCAACGTTTTGGTAAATGGGAACAAATTAAAAGGTTTGAACTAACCCCTGAAGTTTGGTCTATTGAAGGTGGTCACTTGACACCTACTATGAAAATGAAACGAAGTGTAATCTTTGAACTGTATAAACACTTATCTCAAAAGATTTATACAGAAAACTAGCTAACCTTAACTTTCTATATATTATATCACAAAAAGCTATGCATGCATATCTTTTGTGTATTTTACTATGCGTGCATAATAAAAATTCCTATATTTGAAATAATATATTGCTAAAGCTATGAAAGATAAAACTATTGATTATGTTTTAAGAACCACCTGGTTAGCAGTTCAAAAAATGTATAACGAGGAGGCTTCAAATTATGGGATTACCATGGCAACTGGATTTACTCTGTTAAGTGTGGACCCACAAAATGGAACGCCCTCTACTTCTTTAGGCCCGAAAATGGGAATGGAAGCTACAAGTCTTTCAAGAATATTAAAAACATTAGAAAGCATGAATTTAATAGAACGGTTGCCAAATCCAAATGATGGTCGTGGAGTGCTTATACATTTGACGAAGCAGGGTATAAAAAATAGAGAAGAGGTTAAGCAAAATGTATTAAAGTTTAATAGTATTGTTAAAGATAAAGTTTCTGAAGAAAAGCTAAAAAACTTCTTCGAAGTTTCTGACTCGATAATGAATCTAATATCAAATAAAAAAATATTCTAACAAACCTATTTATATAGATGAAAACAAGAAGAATTAAAAAGGTTGCTATTATTGGCTCAGGAATTATGGGAAGCGGAATCGCTTGTCATTTTGCTAATATTGGTGTAAATGTCTTACTATTAGATATTATACCTGAAGAGCTAACTGACAGAGAAAACAGCAAAGGCCTGACTTTAGAAGATAAAGTTGTTAGAAATCGTCTGGTAAATGAAGCGCTAAACAGCTCGTTAAAGTCGAAGCCCTCTCCTATTTATCATCAGAAATTTGCAAATCGAATTACAACTGGAAATCTTGAAGATGATATTGAAAAGGTCGCCAATGTTGACTGGATCATGGAAGTAGTCGTAGAAAGATTGGATATCAAAAAACTAGTATTTGAAAAACTGGAAAAATACAGAACCCCTGGAACCTTAATAACTTCTAATACTTCTGGTATACCCATAAAGTTTATGAGTGAAGGTCGCAGTGAAGATTTTCAAAAACATTTTTGCGGAACTCATTTCTTCAACCCTGCGCGCTATCTAAAATTATTTGAAATTATTCCAGGACCCAAAACAGATTCTAATGTACTTGACTTTTTAGGAGGTTATGGTGAAAAATTTCTAGGAAAAACATCTGTAATCGCAAAAGATACACCAGCATTTATTGGAAATAGAGTGGGTATTTTTAGCATTCAAAGTTTATTTCACGCTGTTAAAGATTTAGATCTTACAGTTGAGGAAGTCGATAAGTTGTCAGGACCAGTCATTGGTCGTCCAAAATCAGCCACTTTTAGAACAGTAGATGTTGTTGGCTTGGACACATTGGTTCATGTAGCAAATGGAATAAGAGAAAATTGCCCTAAAGATGAACGTCTGGAACTATTTAAATTACCAGACTTCATCACTACCATGATAGAAAACAAATGGTTAGGAAGCAAAACAAAACAAGGGTTTTATAAAAAATCTGTCTCTGCAGAAGGGAAAAAGGAAATTTTAAGTTTAGATTTAAACACTCTAGAATACCGTTCTGCGAAACGCGCCAAATTTGCCACTTTAGAACTCACTAAAACCATTGACAAAGTCGTAGACCGCTTTAAAATCTTAGTCAGCGGAAAAGATAAGGCAGGCGAATTTTACCGAAAAAGCTTTACAGCACTGTTTGCTTACGTCTCAAATAGAATTCCAGAAATCACAGACGAACTCTACAAAATTGATGATGCCATGAAAGCAGGATTTGGTTGGGAGCATGGACCATTTCAAATATGGGATGCTATTGGAGTGGACAAAGGAATCGATTTAATGAAAGCCGAAGGATTAGAACCCGCTGCTTGGGTTAAAGAAATGTTAGCATCTGGGAGCACCTCATTTTATTCGGTAAAAGAAGGCGCAACCTATGCTTATGATATCCCTAGCAAATCACAAACGAAAGTTCCTGGTCAAGACAGTTTTATCATTTTGGACAACATTAGAAAAACGAACGAAGTATTTAAAAACTCTGGAGTTGTAATTGAAGATATCGGAGATGGCATTCTTAATTTAGAATTCCAATCGAAAATGAACACTATTGGTGGCGATGTTTTAGCTGGATTAAATAAAGCAATTGATTTTGCTGAAAAAGATTTTGCTGGTTTAGTTGTAGGCAACCAAGCAGCAAACTTTTCGGTAGGTGCGAATATCGGTATGATTTTTATGATGGCTGCAGAACAAGAATATGATGAACTTAATATGGCAATCAAATACTTCCAAGATTCCATGATGCGCATGCGTTACTCTTCAATTCCGACTATATCTGCTGCACATGGCATGGCATTGGGTGGTGGTTGTGAATTATCTCTACATGCAGACAAAGTTGTAGCGGCAGCAGAAACTTATATGGGACTTGTAGAATTTGGTGTCGGGGTGATCCCTGGTGGGGGTGGCTCAAAAGAAATGGCTTTAAGAGCTCAAGATCAATTCCAAAAAGGAGATGTACAATTAAACATACTACAAGAACATTTCTTAACCATTGGAATGGCAAAAGTATCTACATCTGCTTATGAAGCATTTGAATTAAACCTTTTACAAAAAGGAAAAGACGTTGTGGTTGTAAATAAAGACAGACAAATAGCAGTTGCAAAACAACATGCTAAATTAATGGCGGAAAGCGGTTATACACAACCTATAATGAGAAGGGATATAAAAGTGTTGGGCAAACAAGCCTTGGGTATGTTTTTAGTCGGAACTGATTCCATGCAAGAGAGTAATTACATATCTGAACATGATATGAAAATAGCAAATAAATTAGCTAATGTCATGGCTGGAGGCGATTTATCTGAACCCACTTTAGTATCTGAACAATATTTATTGGATTTAGAACGGGAAGCCTTTTTAAGTTTATGTACCGAACGAAAAACCTTAGAACGTATACAACATATGTTAAAAACTGGAAAACCTTTAAGAAACTAAGCACATGAAACAAGCATATATCGTTAAAGCCTATAGAACTGCTGTTGGCAAAGCTCCAAAAGGAGTATTCCGTTTTAAAAGAACCGATGAATTAGCAGCCGAAACCATCAAATATATGATGAACGAATTGCCTGATTTAGATCCAAAACGAATAGATGACGTTATTGTTGGCAACGCGATGCCTGAAGGTTCTCAAGGCCTAAACATGGCACGACTGATCTCATTGATGGGTCTAGACATTGTAGACGTTCCTGGCGTAACTGTCAACCGCTTTTGTTCCTCGGGAATAGAAACTATTGGAATGGCTACCGCAAAAATTCAAGCTGGAATGGCCGACTGCATCATTGCTGGAGGCGCTGAAAGCATGAGTAGCGTGCCGATGACAGGCTATAAACCAGAACTTAATTATGATCTCATAAAAGCAGGTCATGAAGATTATTATTGGGGAATGGGAAATACAGCAGAAGCAGTTGCAAACCAGTTTAAAGTTTCAAGAGAAGATCAAGACGAATTTGCTTATAATTCCCATATGAAATCATTAAAAGCACAAGCTGAAAATCGGTTTCAAGATCAGATCGTTCCTATAGAAGTCGTGCAAAATTATATAGATGAGAGTGGTGAAAAAGCCTCTAAATCATATATTGTTAACAAAGATGAAGGACCAAGAGCCGGAACTAGTAAAGAAGCACTAGCAAAGCTAAGGGCTGTTTTTGCAGCTGGTGGAAGTGTAACCGCTGGAAACTCCTCACAAATGAGTGATGGTGCCGCTTTTGTAATGGTTATGAGTGAAGCTATGGTTAAGGAATTAAACATGGAACCAATCGCGCGCTTAGTGAATTATGCTGCTGCGGGTGTGGAACCAAGAATCATGGGTATTGGCCCCGTAAAGGCAATCCCAAAAGCCTTGAAGCAAGCCGGTTTAAAGCAAAATGACCTTTCGTTGATTGAGTTAAATGAAGCATTTGCATCTCAGTCATTAGCAGTCATTCGTGAACTAGACCTGAACCAAGAAATTATAAATCCTAACGGAGGGGCTATTTCTCTTGGACATCCCTTGGGCTGTACCGGAGCAAAACTTTCGGTTCAATTATTTGATGAAATGCGCAAGCAACAATTGTATGGAAAATATGGTGCAGTAACCATGTGTGTAGGTACTGGACAAGGCGCCTGTGGAATTTTTGAATTTTTAAACTAAAAAGAACTTAATACAATATTATAAAATGGCTGAATTAGAAAAAGACATCTTACGGGGAGGTCAATTCTTAGTAAAAGAAACAAAATGTGAGGATGTGTTTACTCCTGAAGACTTTTCAGAAGAGCAAAGAATGATGAAAGAGTCAGTAATGGAATTTAATGATCGTGAAATTATTCCTTATAAAGCACGCTTTGAAGCTAAAGATTTTGCACTAACTGAAGAAGTTATGCGAAAAGCAGGAGAAATGGGGTTTTTGAGCGTTGCAGTTCCTGAAGCCTATGGCGGTATGGGAATGGGATTTGTCTCGACTGTATTAACATGTGATTATATTTCAAGTGGGACTGGTTCTTTTAGTACTGCTTTTGGTGCACATACAGGGATTGGAACGATGCCAATCACATTATATGGAACTGATGAACAGAAATTAAAGTATGTCCCTAAATTGGCTTCTGGTGAATGGTTTGGTGCCTATTGCCTGACAGAGCCGGGTGCAGGATCAGATGCTAACTCTGGAAAAACAACTGCTGATCTTTCCGAAGATGGAAAGTCCTACAAAATAAACGGACAAAAGATGTGGATTTCAAATGCCGGTTTCTGTAGTGTGATGATTGTTTTTGCACGAATAGAAGAAGACAAAAATATTACCGGCTTCATTGTAGAATACGATGGAGATAACCCGAATGGAATTACCTTAGGGGAAGAAGAACACAAATTAGGAATTCGTGCTTCATCAACCCGTCAAGTATTTTTTAATGACACTATTGTTCCTACCGAAAACATGTTAGCTGGACGTGGAGAAGGGTTTAAAATAGCCATGAACTCACTAAATGTGGGAAGAATAAAATTAGCTGCAGCTTGTTTAGATTCTCAAAGGCGTATTATCAATATCGCTATTAATTATGCGAAAGAACGTCAACAATTTAAAACTCCGATTGCAGACTTTGGAGCTATTAAAGTTAAGTTAGCTGAGATGGCTGCAAGTGCATATGCAGGGGAATCTGCAACCTATAGAGCTTCTAAAGACATTGAAGATCGAATCGCTATGCGTGAAGCATCTGGAAACACACACCAAGAAGCAGAATTAAAAGGAGTTGAAGAATATGCAATTGAATGCTCAATATTAAAAGTAGCCGTATCGGAAGATGTACAAAACTGTGCTGATGAAGGAATTCAGATATTTGGCGGAATGGGATTCTCTGAAGAGACTCCAATGGAGTCCGCTTGGAGAGATGCTAGAATTGCACGTATTTATGAAGGAACGAACGAAATCAACAGAATGCTTTCTGTTGGAATGTTAGTCAAAAAAGCAATGAAAGGGCATGTTGATTTATTAGGACCCGCATCTGAAGTACAAGAAGAACTAATGGGTATACCTTCTTTTGAAACTCCTAATTTCTCTACATTATTTTCCGAAGAGAAGGAGATGATCAAGAAATTAAAAAAGATATTCTTAATGGTTGCTGGAGGAGCGGTTCAAAAATATGGCCCTCAACTTGAAGAACACCAGCAACTATTAATTGCTGCTGCAGATATTTTAATTGAAATTTACATGGCAGAATCTGCTATTTTAAGGACTGAAAAAAATGTAAAGCGTACTAGTCAAGAAGAACAGTCTGCACAAATTGCAATGGCAAAACTATACTTGTATCACGCTGTTGATACTGTTGAACAAAAAGGAAAAGAAAGTATTATTTCTTTTGCTGAGGGAGATGAACAACGAATGATGTTAATGGGGCTAAAACGTTTTACGAAATACACTAATTACCCTGATATTGTAGATTTACGCATAGAAATAGCCGAAAAAGTAAAAGAAGAAAACTGTTATTGTTTTTAAATTCAAGTACCAATAATTTTAAAAACGCCTCAAATAATTGAGGCGTTTTCTTTTTATGTTTAAGTTAAATTATTAATAGATTTGTTAGAAAGTGATTAAATATATTTATATTGAAACATACCAGTAAAACTCTAAATAAATACAAACAAAAAACACAATTAATTAATGAAGTACTTAAAGCTACTCGTATTCGTTTTGATTGGAAGTCTTAGCCAAGCACAACAAGATAAAAATATCCTTCACAACATTATAGAAGCCGTCTCGGAAAATCGATTAAATGAAAACATTAAAACATTAGCTAATTTTGGAACCCGTCACACACTTAGTGACACACTATCAAATACGCGTGGGATAGGTGCTGCCAGAAGATGGATTAAATCAGAATTTGAAGCTATTTCTAAAAAATGCAATGAATGTTTGGAGGTGTTTTATCAAAAAAACTTAATTAAATCAGGAGAAAATAATCGCATCACAAAGGATGTTTGGGTTGTAAATGTAGTTGCCATTCAGCGCGGAACAAAACACCCTAACCGATTTATTGTAATGAGTGGAGACATTGACTCACGTGTAAGTGATCCTAATAATTTTACTTCTGATTCACCTGGAGCCAATGACAATGCTTCAGGGATGGCTGGAACCTTAGAATCTGCTCGTGTTTTGAGCAACTATTCGTTTGGATCTAGTATCGTATACGTTGGTTTGTCTGGAGAAGAACAAGGGTTGTTTGGCGGTAAAGGGTTGGCCAGATTTGCCCTAAAAAACAACTGGGATATTACTGCTGTTCTTAACAATGATATGATTGGAAATATAAAAGGCGTAGATGGTGTTATTGACAATCGAACGTTTCGAATATTTTCAGAACCAGTTCCTGCGAATGAAACAGAGCAACAACGGAAATCCAGACGTTATTATGGAGGAGAAGTAGATGGAAACTCTCGACAATTGGCACGTTACATACACAAAACAGTAAAAACCTATATGCCTGAAATGAATCCTATGATGGTCTATCGCTTAGATCGATTTGGACGAGGTGGTCATCACCGCCCCTTTAATGATGTTGGGTTTGCGGGTGTTAGAATTATGGAAGCTCATGAAAATTACACCCAACAACATCAGGACATAAGAGTAGAAAATGGGATTAAATACGGAGATACATTTGAACACGTTTATATGCCTTATGTTAAAAAACTAACTGCCGTTAATGCCATTAATTTAGCTAGTTTAGCGTGGGCGCCACCAGCACCAAAAAATGTTGGAATAGGAGGAATCGTTGAGCCATCTGTTATACTGGAATGGGATGCCATTAGTGATGTAGTTGGCTATAAAATTTATTGGAGAGATACAACATCGCCTAACTGGGAGCACAGTCGTTTTGTTTCAGGCACTAATAAATTTATATTAAATGGGATTGTTGTGGACAACTCCTTTTTTGGGGTAGCTTCAGTTGGAGAAAATGGCTTTGAGAGCCCTGTAAGCTTTCCAAATAAAATTATTCAAAATTAAAACTAGACTGTTATGAGATTAATGTATCTAATTGGTATTGTGTTATTTTTATTGACAAGTAGTAATTTAGAAGGACAGGCTTTGTTTGCTGATCAAGAAAATTTCACAAGACAAGACACCCTAAGAGGAAGCATCACTCCTGAACGTGCTTGGTGGGATTTGAATTACTATCATTTAGATATTGTTGTCAATCCAAAAACCCGATATATTAAAGGAAAAAACTCCATTCACTATACAATACTTACCCCCTATCAAACATTTCAAATCGATCTACAACCTCCAATGAAACTTACTAAAGCAATTCAAGATGGTAAAGAATTAGAGGTTTTATCCGAAAAAAATGCACACTTTATAAAATTAAAAAAAGCACAAGATAAGATTGGTAGTATTGAAAAGATAGAAATTTTTTATGAGGGTAAACCACGAGAAGCAATTAATGCTCCTTGGGACGGAGGAATATCATGGAAAAAAGATTCAAATGGTATTGATTTCATAGCCTCATCATGTCAAGGTTTAGGAGCCAGTGTTTGGTGGCCAAACAAAGATCACATGTACGACGAAGTGGATAGTATGAAAATTAGTGTAAATGTACCAAAACACTTAATGAACATTTCTAACGGAAGACTACAATCTATTGATCAAAAAGGAGATGAAACCACCACTTATAATTGGGTCGTTACAAATCCTATAAACAATTATGGTGTCAATATTAATATTGGAGATTATGTTCATTTCTCTGAAGTTTATGAAGGTGAAAAAGGACCTTTGGATATGGATTACTATGTGTTAAGAGATCATTTAGAAAAAGCTATTGTTCATTTTACTGATGCCCCTAAAATGATGAAAGCTTTTGAGCATTGGTTTGGCCCCTATCCTTTTTATGAGGATAGTTTTAAATTGGTTGAAGTACCCTATTTAGGAATGGAACACCAAAGTTCGGTCACTTACGGAAACCAATTTAAGAAAGGCTATTTAGGTAATGATTTATCTAGAACTGGTTGGGGTTTGAAGTTTGATTTTATAATTATTCATGAATCAGGTCACGAATGGTTTGCAAATAATATTACTTACAAAGATGCTGCCGACATGTGGATCCACGAAGGGTTCACTGCTTATTCAGAAAATCTATTTTTGGAGTATTATTACGGTACTAAAGCCGCTTCTGAATATGTAATCGGCACTAGGTCCAGCATTCGAAACGATAAACCTATCATTGGCGTTTATAATGTCAATTCTGAAGGATCAACAGACATGTATTATAAAGGAGCTAACATGTTGCATACCCTAAGGCAATTGATCAAAGATGATGATAAATGGAGAAAGATTCTAAGAGGTCTAAATACTGAATTTCACCACCAAACCGTTAATACTAAGCAAATTGAGACCTACATCAGTGATAAATCTGGGTTGAATTTAGCTGCATTTTTTGACCAATATCTTCGAGATATTAGAATTCCAACTTTAGAATACTGTTTTATAGACACTAAATTGAAATACCGATGGACGCAAGTCGTAAATGGGTTTGAAATGCCTGTTGAAATAGATGCTAGTAAAGAAAAAAAATGGTTGTACCCTACTAAAGAATGGCAAGAAATTGAATTAAATTCACCTGAGATAGACGTAGATATTGATTATTACATCAATCATAAGAAAGTACAATAGTAAAACTTAAAAAAATGAAAAACATTCTTTCACTCGTAATTATAATTTTTAGTTTAAATAGTTCCGCTCAAGATTTTTCAATGGAATTACTTAAAAACAAAACCCCTAGAAACATCGGGCCGGGCGGAATGTCTGGTCGTGTCACATCTATTGACGTTGTCCATTCAAATCCTGATATCATGTATTCAGGCACCGCTTCTGGCGGATTATGGAAGTCAACTTCAGGAGGCATTAAGTGGACCCCTATATTTGAAAATGAAGCCACAGCATCTATTGGGTCCATAGCCATCCAACAATCAAACCAAAGTGTTATTTGGGTAGGTACTGGAGAAGGAAACCCTAGAAACAGCCTCAATGGTGGATATGGTATTTATAAATCATTGGATGGTGGTAAAAACTGGCTGTTAATGGGATTAGAGAAGACAAGACATATTCACCGTATTATCATCCACCCAACTAATCCAGACATCGTTTATGCAGCGGCTATAGGCTCTCCGTGGGGAGAGCACACAGAAAGAGGAGTTTACAAAACTATTAATGGTGGTGAAACATGGACAAAGATATTATATACCAATCCCAAAAGTGGTGCTGCTGACCTAGTCATGGATCCACAAAATCCTAACAAATTGATTGCAGCAATGTGGGAACACAAAAGAGACCCTTGGTTTTTTAATTCTGGTGGTAAAGGGTCTGGGATGTACATTACTTACGATGGTGGTAAAACATGGAAACAAAAAACTTCGAAAGAAGGATTACCAGAGGGCAAACTAGGAAGGATTGGGATTGCCATTGCTCAAAACAAACCTGAAATCATTTATGCTCTTATAGAGGCGAAGAAAAATGGCTTGTACAAAAGTATTGATGGTGGAGATACTTGGAAATTAGTGAGTGAAAATATGGACGAAATTGGAAACCGGCCCTTTTATTATGCAGAAATCTATGTTGATCCTCAAAACGAAAATCGTTTGTTTTCCATTTTCACCTATGTTAACGTTAGTGAAGACGGCGGAAAAAGTTTTAATCAACTAATGCCTGCCTATGGCGTATCAAATGGAATTCATCCAGATCACCATGCATGGTGGATACACCCTACAAATGGAAATTTTATGATTGATGGGAATGATGGCGGCATGAATATTACTAAAGATGGAGGGAGCACATGGCGGTTTATCGGAAATCTACCTGTTGCACAATTTTATCATATTAATGTAGATAATGAGATTCCCTATAATGTGTATGGAGGGATGCAAGATAATGGATCTTGGAGAGGTCCAGCCTACATATGGCGCTCACAAGGGATTAGAAACTCATATTGGCAAGAAATTAGCTTTGGTGATGGCTTTGATGTCATCCCTGACAAAGACGATTCAAGGTATGGATGGACCATGAGTCAGCAAGGTTTTGTAAGTCGATATGATTGGAAGACAGGAAATAATTATAGCGTACGTCCAACGCATCCAGAATCTCAAATAAATCTTAGATTTAATTGGAATGCAGCAATAAATATAGACCCTAAGGCTAACAATATCATTTACTTTGGAAGTCAATTTGTACATAAATCTACTGATAAAGGGGAAACTTGGTCTATTATCTCACCAGATTTAACCACAAATAACCCTAAAAAATTAAATCAACATAACAGCGGTGGACTAACGATGGATGCTACAGGTGCCGAAAACCACTGTACTATTTTAGTAATTGAACCCTCAGAAGTAGAACCAGATATGCTTTGGGTTGGTACAGATGACGGACGACTACATTACACACAAAACGGGGGTCAAGATTGGACTGAAGTCACAAAAAACATTAAAGGATTGCCAAATGGGAGTTGGATTCCACAAATAAAAGCATCAAAAAGTGTAAAAGGTGAAGCGCTCTTAGTTGCGAATGATTACAGACGATTTAATTTTACGCCCTATGTTTACCGAACAAAGAATTACGGAAAAACATGGGATAGAATTGTAAATGCTTCCGATGTAACAAGTTACGCATTGTCTATTGTTGAGGATCCTGAAGAACCAAATCTATTATTTCTTGGAACTGATGACGGACTCTACATATCAATTGATAAAGGAGATAAATGGACTAAGTGGACAAAAGGCTTTCCAACTGTATCAGTTAAAGACTTGGTTATTCATCCACGTGAACATGACTTAATAATTGGAACATTTGGCCGAGCAGCATGGGTTATAGATGACATTAGACCTTTGAGGGCAATCGCAAAAGACAAAGATTTACTAAAAGAGAAAATTCATTTGTTTACTCCTCCAACCGCCTATCAAGCGGCCTACCAACAACCAACAGGAAGTCGATTTGGTGGGGATGCATTATTCAATGGTGAGAATCGAGGAGGTGGTGCAAAGTTTTCATTTTATCTAAACCGTGAAGAAATAGCTGAAGAAGAAGAAAAAGAAGAAGTGGAAAATACTAAAATTAAATGGGATTCTATTCAACTTAAAATCTATGACGGCGATCGACTCATTAGGACATTAAAAAAGAAAACACCTGAAGAAAATGGTATACATACATGGACATGGTATATGGATGAAAAAGGAACACAAAGTCCTTCTAAAAAATTAAGGGAATCAAAAAGTGAACCGTCAGGTATCTCAGTACTTCCAGGGAACTATACCACTATTTTAAGCTATGGAGATCAAGTTTCTAAAACTAATATAACGATAGAAAGCGACCCAAGAATTACAAAAAACAAGGAGGCTTCTTTAGAAATATATGAAATACTAAAAGAAATGGAGGGTCTTAAAAAAGTTACTGCAAACGCAGTTAAACAACTTGTAGAGAGTAAAAAAACAGCTTCTAAATTCATAGACAGATTAACAGAAAAAAATAAGGATGACCATAAAGAGGATCTTGAAAAATGTAATGACATAAAAGAAAAAATAGATGCTATTTTAGCTCTTTATTTTGGAAAGGAAGATACACGTCAAGGCATTACAAATACGCCTGAGATTTCTGTGATTGACCGCTATAGAAATGCTAGTAACTACATTGGCACTCGCCAAAATGGGATGACAAAAACAGAATACAACTTATTAAAACAAGCAAAAGAAGCCTTGAACGAAGCTTTAAAATTAACTAATGCGTTTTTTGAATCTGAATGGGCGAATTTTAAACTAAAAATGGAAAACATAGAGTTCACTGATTTTGAGACAATAAAAACATTTAAAATAAATAAATAGACACTTTATGGAGATGTTTAACTATTTTGACTAATTTTATTCTAAATAAAACAATTACATCAATGAAAAGATTAATCCTAGGAATCGCAATTATTTTAACCATTAACTCCTGTAAATCAGAAGTTAAAAATGAAAAAAACGTTGAAAATTCGCAAGTTGGAGCAAATATTGAACTAAAACATAAAACTCAAACTCTATTTATTGAGCTTAGTCCAAAAAACAACAGCATGGTAAATGGAAAGGCTAAATTTGAGGAAACAAATGGAGTAATTGAAATGACTGTAGTTGTAAATGGACTTTCTGAAGGAATACACGCCATTCATATACACGAAAAAAGTGACTGTACTTCAGACGATGGAAAGTCTGCTGGAGGCCACTGGAATCCAACTGCTAAGCCTCATGGGAAATGGGGCGCTGAAACTGGGTACCACAAAGGAGATATCGGAAATTTTATTGTAAATAAAGCTGATGAAGACACTACGGTTGTATTCAAAAGTGATGAATGGTGTATTGGTTGCGGAGACCCTACTAAAGATATTCTTGAAAAAGCCATTATTATCCACCAAGGTCAAGATGATTATAAATCTCAACCATCTGGAGCTGCTGGGAGTCGTATTAGTTGTGGTGGGATTATAATATAAACCTATTATAAGTTAACTTACAATAAGCTACTTAATTTAAGTGGCTTTTTTAATATTGATTTAAAAATTTAATAGATGAACCCATCAGGAAGAGGTTGGATTACTAAGCTTTTAAAACTAGTAGAATCAAATCATGGTAATGATTTTGATTCTATAGAAGAGTTGTATTTGAAACTAAAAAAGGTAGGGTTTTTATACGGAAGTAATGTCGCGACTTTAAACTATGTGGAAGACAACTCTGATTACACAAAAGAAGAACGTTGCAAAATTAATTTATTAATTGCTTTTTATGCTGTTCATACAAATACGGAAACTGTTGAAACATTCGAAAATAGTTTAATTAATTTTTATAAAGAGATTAATTTTTATGAATCCAGCTTAATAAACAACTTACTAGGTGAAAACTTAGAGTCAATTCTTCACAAGCGAATTCATATAGACAACAATATACTCACTAAGAACTTTAGTTTTTTTGTAACTAATGCCCTGCTATTTATGGATGTAATGGCCTATCAGATTTATTTAAGTAATAAAGTGAAAACATTAGATTACTTGAAAAAATGTGAAAATTCTATACAAACACTGATAATAAATGCCTTGAATTCAAAATCAAAAAAGACATCCTATGACCATAGTTTAATAAAACTCTTGGATTCTTCTCTTAGATATAGTGATATCTCCTCTCAAAATTATGAAACTATAATTGAATCTGTATGCTCAGAATTAGAAGCTTATTATTATCTAGATTTAGCCTGTATGTCGACATGGAGCGATTTAAAGTTTGAGGCAAAAGAAGCAAAGTTTATAAATAAATTAGGCAAAGATCTTAAAATATCAAATGTTATCATTGCGGAATCTATAAGTTCTGTTCAACTATTTTACTCTACTCACAAAGATAAAATGGCCCTTTTGAGTTCCAAAAATATAGTGCATAGTTTTTACGACAACTCAAGCATGATCGTTAGTAAGCTTATTTCCAGAAATAGTAAACGATTGTATAAGGAACTAAAAGAAAGTAAAGATCTGGTTATGCTACTCAGTCAATCAACTGTTAGAGATCTGAATAAAGAGGAACAAAAACAAATGCAAGAACAACTTTTAGACATTTTAAAATCCATTCCAAGTTTAGCTATTTTCATGTTACCAGGTGGAATGATTCTATTACCGTTATTTATTAAATTTATCCCTAAACTATTACCTTCTGCATTTGATGAGAATAGACTAAATGATTAACTCATAAAAATACTACCTTTGAATCATGGGATTAAATAATAACGATATTTTCAAAAAGTTAAGAGTTGCTCATAAATTAAGAGATGACGATATAGTTAAAATTTGCAGTTTAAAAGATTTTAAAATAACTAAAAGTGAGCTTAACGCAATTTTCAGAAACGAAAACCACCCAAAATATATGGAGTGTGGAGATCAATTCTTAAGGAATTTTTTGGACGGCCTCATCATTCACTTAAGAGGTCCAATGCCTTCAAAAGATTCAAAAATACGGGTTAACAAATAATAGACATGAAAAAGTTTTTTTTAATCGCTTGTTATATGGTTCTACTTTTAAGTTGTAGAGAAAATGATAAAAATCATCTTTTAAGTACAGACTATTTAAAAACTTTAAAAAATAACCAAGAAGAAAGAGCTAAAAATCGTATCAAGTATTTAGAGCTAACTGGCTTATTTAAATTAGATTCTGTAAACAATACTTTTGGGAAAAACCCCACAAATAACTTTGTATTAGACATTCAATACTTACCATCTAGATTGGGTAGTGTAACCTTATCTAAAAACGAGCTTAAATTTAATGCTCTAGATAATAGTCAAATAACTGATGGTCTTGGAAATAAAATTGACTCCTTAGTATTAAATATTGATGATGATGGAAACTCTATTAAGCTTTATCATAAATTTCTTAAATGGCAAGTTATTACTCGTTCAAACGAATTATATCTCAGGGTTTGGGATGCTAAGAACCCAGCTATAAAAGCTTTTAAAGGATTCATTAGCAATGAGGTTAATGCTGAGTTTGTTTTAGAAGGAGATTTTAAATACTTCAAATCAAAACATATAGAATCTGTAAACTCAAAACTAGGGATCAATGATTATACTGATTTTGTTGGAAAGGTTGAATTTATCTTCAAAGACAAACTATATACTTTAGATGTAGGAAGTCAAGGATTTACAATGGTAGGAGATCTTACATCTGGAGAGTCTACATATGGAGGTGGACGCTATCTTTATCTAGAGCTGCCTGAATCCGACGGAAAGGTAAGTTTAGATTTTAACTACTTATACAACCCACCTTGTGCTTTTTCGGAGTTCACAACCTGTCTATTTCCTCCAAGTCAAAATCAATTAGCAATCAAAATTGATGTAGGAGAGCGTATTCAAAAAGTACTTTAATTTTTAATATTTAGTGTAACAAATTATACAATTAGCATACTAATTATTAGATTAACCTGTCACTATTGAAATCAAAGCAAGAACATAACTTTATTGAGCTTTTGCAAAAGCATCAAAATATCGTGCACAAAATTTGTAGAATTTATACAGATAACGAGCACTCACACAAAGATTTATTTCAAGAAATAAGTATTCAGCTATGGAAAGCATTCCCTAAATTTAGAGGAGACTCAAAATTTAGTACATGGATGTATAGAGTAGGATTGAACACGGCAATTACCTTATATAGAAAATCATTGCGTAGAATAAAAAGTCAAGCTATTGAATCGGTGGCTTATAAACTATCTTATATAGAATATGATGATACAAAAGATCAGCAACTAAAGTTGATATATGAGGCTGTTAAAAAACTAAATGATATTGATAAAGGAATTATCTTTTTGTATTTAGAAAATAAAAACTATAAAGAGATTAGTGACACTCTAGGAATTAGCGAGGTCAATGCACGAGTCCGAATGAATCGTATTAAAACAAAATTAAAAACTCAATTAAACTCTTAATTATGGATGAATTAGAGCTATTAAAAAAAGATTGGGATACGTCTAAACAAAACTATCCAAATCTGAATAAAGAAGAAATTTACAAGTTAATATCTAAACGGTCTTCCTCTATTGTAAAATGGATTTTCATTATCAGCATATTGGAATTTAGCCTTTGGACAATCCTAAGCTTTTTCGCTGAAGGCACAACTGAATTCCAGCAAAATATTCGAGCTAATGATTATAGATTCATATACTATACAATAATTGGTGTTAGCTATATCATCATATTAGTATTTATGTATTTATTTTATAAAAACTATAGAAGTATTTCTGTTACAGAAAATACAAAAGTGCTTATGGAACAGATCTTAAAAACACGTAAAACAGTAAAATATTATGTGATTTATAACCTAGCCATGATGTGTCTTAGTATTCCCCTGGCAGTAATTATGGAGCTGTCAAGCCCAGAATCACAAACATTGATTTATGAAATCCAAGGTGATGGAGATAAAGGTATCTATGTTTTTTATCTAGTTGTGGCTGTCCTTAGCCTTATTGTTATGGCTGTTGTTACAGCCTTTTTCCTAGGGTTTTACTACCTGATTTACGGTCTGTTACTAAAACGTTTAAAGAAAAATCATAAAGAGCTTAAGAAACTAGAAGACGCTTTATAAAACTACCAATCCCTTTTTTTGTTAAGTGATTCATTTTCTAATAAGTCCTCTTTTGAAACAACTTTTAAAAATGAAGAATGTTGTTCAATAGCATACTCAATTTTTTCAACAATTTGATCAATTGACTCTGTATCATAGTCAATCTCCAAGGGTGCTTTGATTTCCATAGATTGAAGAATATTTTTTTTCTTAATCCGTATTCCTTTTTTATCGAATGAACGTCTAAAACCGTCTATCACAATCGGAACTACAATAGGCTTGTAGCGTTTTATAATATGTGCTGTACCTTTACGAATTGGCTTAAAAGGAGTAGTTGTACCTTGTGGAAACGTAATAACCCATCCGTCATTTAGTGCTTTACTTATGTTAGAAATGTCACTCATTTTGACTTGACGATTGACGTCCTCACCTGAAGACCTCCAAGTTCTCTCTATAGATATTGACCCAGCGTAAGAAAATATTTTTGGAAGAAACCCAGATTTCATTGTTTCTTTAGCAGCTACATAATAAATATTAAGCTTAGGGTTCCATAAATAACCCACATTTTCAATATTATCATCTCTCCCACTCAAGGATGCATTAAAAACATGAAACATAGCTACTACATCGGCAAAATATGTTTGGTGATTAGATATAAATAAAATATTTGTATCAGGTAAATTTCTCAAAATATCTGAACCTTCAATTTGAAGTTCATTAAACCCACGATACCGTCTATGACTCAGTACGCCAATTATACGGATAATCCATGTTTTAATAATCAAATATTGCCCGAAAATATTTTTTTTGAATAATCCCATTTAAAAACTTAAAATTGATTTTACAAACCTAAGCTATTTTTTTAAAACTAGATTTAACATCGATTTAATTTCCATCAGTACCATCGCTGTAGCACCCCATACTATTTGGCCTTTCAACTTAAAGGCTGGAACTGAATGTATTGTGCCGTTAGAATCCGAAATTTTAGAGGTCACTTCATAATTATCATTTAAAAAATCTGACACAGATACTTCAATAACTGCATCTACTTCAGACTTCTGTAGCTTGAATTTTAATGGTTTATTTGAAATTCCGATAAAAGGATGAACTTGAAAATTACTAGGGGGAATATAAATAGAGGTTAGCTCACGCAAAACTGTAATTTTATCTGAAGAGACTCCAATTTCTTCCCAGGTTTCTCTAAGTGCGGTATCCAATAAAGAAGCATCGTCAATCTCAGGCTTACCACCAGGAAAACCAACTTGTGCAGAATGAACGCCTTTGTACACTTTTCTTAGTATTAAAACTAAATTTGTTTCTCCTTTATCACTAGGGTAAAACAAAACTAGAACTGCCGCAAGCTTTGCAGATTTCTGTGCTAGCTTAAAGCTTTCAATGAGATTTTTACGAAACGAAGGCGCCATTTTTAATTGCGTCTCTAATCCTGGTAAACTAAGTTTATTTATTTCGGGTATTACTTTTTCAAACGCTATAAATCTCATATATTGGAAAATAAATCTCTAATTACTATGCGCATTTTACTCGTTTTTGTTCTGAATCTTTCCTTGATTTGCTGTCAAGATAAGAAAACTGAAGTGATTACAAATTACGGTATGGCAAGTATTGTGAAATCTGTTCAAAACGATTCTACTCAAGAGACAAGTGAAGTTGATTTTCTTTTAACAGAAAATAACGTTATGAACTTTTTATTGGACTATGGTAAAAAAAATAAAGAAAATACAGTAAGATTGACAACTGATTATGGTACAATTGATATCTTGTTGTTTGAAAACACTAAATTTCATAGGGCTAATTTTATAATGCTAACCAAAAAAAAATACTTCGACAATACTCAGTTTTATAGAGTCATTTCCGATTTTGTGATTCAAGGAGGTAATAGTGACGATCGTATAACTTTAAAAAAACGGCAAGCTATTGGGAAATATTTACTCCCTAATGACTACGATAGAGGCTACAAGCACGATCGTGGTATGATTAGTATGCCAAGCAAAAACATCGATAACCCATATAAAAAGGCTTCTCCCTTTGAGTTTTTTATTGTTCAACAAAAAGGAGGGGCGCATCACTTAGACGGAGACTACACCATTTTTGGAAAGGTCATTAAAGGAATGGATGTAATCGATGCGATTGCAGCAGTTCCAACTGATAAGTCAGATTGGCCACTGCAAAATGTATTTATAAAAGAAATTAAAATTTTAAGTAAATTGTAGAACACAAAAAATACTAAATTCATGAAAATTAATAAAACAAATTTATTATTTGGACTATTCTTATTGGGAGCTCTAAGTATTATTAACAGCTGTAAAGAGGAAATGAGTTATCATAACATTCTATTGCAAGATTGGGAAGGACCTTATGGAGGTGTTCCTGCATTTGACAAAATGGAGGTAAAGGATATTCAAGCTGCTGTTGAAAAAGGAATGGAACTTAATCTTTCTGAAATTGAATCAATAGCAAATTCAAATGAACAAGCGACCTTTAAAAATACTATTGAAGAGATGGAACGTTCAGGAGCAGAATTAGGACGTGTCTTTGCTTATTACGGAATTATGAGTAGTAATGTTTCATCTCCTGAGTTTAGAGAGATTCAATCTAATTTAGCCCCTAAGTTATCTGTATTCTCATCTAGTATAAGTCAAAACAAAGCATTGTTTAATAGAATTAAAACTGTTTATGATGCCTCATTAATTAATCCGCTTGAAGCCGATAAACAGCGAGTACTATCGCTTACATATAATAGTTTTGCAATGAAAGGTGCAGAATTAGATGTAAATAAAAAATTGAGATACGCAGCAATAGATAAGGAATTGTCAACGCTCTATAATACATTTTCAGATAACGTACTTCATGATGAAGAAAACTATGTAACTTACTTAACAGACGATCAGCTGGCTGGTCTTTCTGAAGGATTCGTAAAGTCTGCAGCTGCTATTGCAACTGAAAAAGGAAAAGAAGGTTTCTATGCAATAACAAATACACGATCTTCAATGTCCCCTTTTTTAACCTATTCTAAAAACAGAGAGCTTAGGGAAATCGTATGGGCCAATTACTATTCTAGAGGAGATAATGGAGATGAATACGACAATAACACTATAATCGCAGAAATTTTACAATTACGGCGTGAACGTGTTGAATTGTTAGGTTATAAAAATTATGCTGAATGGCGTTTACAAGATCGTATGGCTAAGACTCCTAAAAATGCATTAGCATTAATGGAAGCTGTTTGGCCTGCATCAATTGCGCGTGTTCACGAAGAAGTAGAAGACATGCAGTCTGTTGCCGACGCTAATAGAGACGGTATAACTATTGAGCCCTGGGACTATCGGTACTATGCAGAACAAGTTAGAGTTGATAAATATGACCTCAACAGTGATGAAGTTAAACAATACCTTCAACTTGACAAGCTAAGAGATGCCATGTTTTATGTTGCTGGACGCCTGTTTAATTATAACTTTAGTCCTGTAGAAGAAGGAAGTGTACCTGTGTTTCAAGAAGACGTGAAGGTATGGGAAGTAACAGACAAAGACTCTGGGACTCATATCGGACTTTGGTATCTTGACCCTTATGCACGACAAGGAAAGCGATCTGGAGCTTGGGCAACAACCTACAGAAGCCACACAACCTTTGATGGTAAAAAAACTGTGCTTGCTTCCAATAACTCAAACTTTGTAAAACCAGCTGCCGGAGAAGCATTACTAGTATCATGGGATGATGCTACAACCTTCTTTCATGAATTTGGACATGCCCTACATTTCTTTTCTTCAAATGTAAAATACCCAACATTAAATGGAGGCGTTAGAGATTATACAGAGTTTCAATCACAACTTCTAGAACGTTGGTTATCTACAGATGAAGTAATAAATCAGTTTTTAGTACATTACAAAACTGGGGTCAGAATACCACAAGATTTAGTTATGAAAATTAAAAAAGCGTCAACTTTTAACCAAGGATTTAGAACCACAGAATATTTGGCATCGGCCTTAATGGACATGAAGCTCCATTTAGCAAATCCCGAAGGAATCGATATTAATTCTTTTGAAAAAGAAACCTTAGAAGAATTGAAAATGCCTACCGAATTACCAATGCGTCATAGAACGCCTCATTTTGGACATGTCTTTTCTGGGGAAGGCTATGCCACAGCTTATTACGGTTACATGTGGGCAGATGTCCTAACAGCTGATGCGGCAGAAGCGTTCCAAGAAGCACCAGGTGGATTTTACGATAAAGAAGTAGCAAACCGATTAGTAAAGTATTTGTTTGAACCAAGAAACTCTATGGATCCAGAAGACGCTTTTCGATTGTTTAGAGGGCGAGATGCGAAAATTGAAGCATTAATGCGAGACCGTGGTTTTCCAGTCAAATAGATAAAATATAATCAAAAGTATTAATCTATTAGAATATTGCTTATTAATAGTTTTTATTGATAGCTTTGTGTTAAGATCTCAATTATGACAATTACTCAACTTCATTATGTTTTAGCTGTTGCTGAATATCAAAATTTTACAAAAGCTGCTGAAAAATGCTTTGTAACACAACCAACCTTAAGCATGCAAATACAAAAGCTTGAGGATCAACTAGGAGTTCAAATATTTGATCGTAGTAAAAAACCAATTGAACTTACAGATGTTGGATGTAAAATTGTAAATCAAGCAAAAAACATTGTGAATGAAGCAAATCGAATCAATGATATTGTAGATCAACAAAAAGGATATATTGGTGGAGAATTCCGATTAGGTATTATTCCAACTGTCATGCCTACCCTCCTACCAATGTTTTTAAAAACATTCATTAAAAGGTATCCTAAAGTAAAACTAATAATAGAGGAAATCACAACTGAAGAAATTATTCAACGTATTAAGGATGGGCACCTAGATGCTGCGATTGCAGCAACCCCTTTGAAACAAGATAAAATAAAAGAACGTGTTTTATTTTATGAACCTTTTGTGGGCTATGTTCCTAAAAACCATCGACTTCATTCAAATTCAAAACTAAAAGTTTCTGATTTAGATATTGACGAAATGCTATTACTTGAAGATGGGCATTGTTTTAGAGATGGGGTTTTAAATTTATGTAAAGCGCTAAAATCACAAAATACAGATGAATTTCAATTAGAAAGTGGTAGTATTGAAATGCTAATAAAACTCGCAAATGAGGGAATGGGAATGACGCTTCTACCATACTTGCACACTCTCGATCTCAAAGATAATGAACAACAAAATTTACACTTTTTCAATGAACCATCTCCAGCGAGAGAGGTAAGTTTAATATACCATAAAAGTGAATTAAAAATACAAATAACAGACGCACTACACACTACCATCTCTGGAATTATTCGTGGAGCAATAGCCTTCCAAAACGTACAAATAATAAGTCCTATTATGGAATAAAAAAAGCGGCATAAAGCCGCTTTTAAAGTTTATACATTTACTAAAGACTAATTCAAATAAATCATACACTGTTTCAAATCAGGATTAACCCGAATCATTCCTCTAATAAATAACTTCAGTTCTTCAATTTCATAAGGCAATAGCCTTAGAACAGCTTTTTGAACTTCTTTGCAAAATAAAACAGGATCGAAGCTGACCTTACTGAGTACAGTTTTTGAATACTCAAACATTGCTCTTGACATAACTATAAAAAATTAAATTAATAAAAAGTAATATTATTGAGACAGACACATGATTACTAGTAACTATTAAATTTAAATAAAAATTTAAAGCTGTAAATTAACTTTAACAATAAATTCTGATAAAATTATGATTTCAGCTTGACTGACCATTCGAAATCAAAAGATGATACTTGGTCCCCATTCTGATCAACTCCATTTGCTGTTAAGAAAAATCGCTGACCTTGTCCAGTTGAAATTGTCATTTCAATTGCTTTATCAACAACAACTCCTTGAACACATGAGAATGTAATCAAACCTTTTGCTTTCTTACTGAAAGAAGCTTTATTATTAACAACTAACATAGATATAGATTTGTTAGAAGCTTTTATTTTCGCAATAATCAAAGCACCTGTCGCTAATTCTGCTGCCATTCCTTGTACAGCCCAAAACATTGAATTAAAGGGGTTTTGATTAATCCATCTATGTTTTACTACAACTATGCATTTATTATCGTTAATAAATTTAGCTCGAACTCCTGTAAAAAAAGCCGATGGCAATTTAAATGCTAAAAATATATTAAGTTTCCTTGTTGCTAATTTCATTGAGTCATTATAAATAATTATCTAATATAGTTAATTTAGATTATGACTTTACATTAAAGATTGTATTTTAGTAAATCACTATTCATTATTTATGACCATGAAAAATACATGTTTTTATCTAAGTTTAATCTCACTATTTATTGGTTCAAGCCAATCTATAAAAATCCCTGTCGATACCCTAGTTTTTTCGACCCACTCCACTACAATCAAAGGGGTAGATTTTAGTTATACTGCTGAAACCGGGATGCAACCTGTTTGGGATAAAGACGGTTTGCCTATTGCTAGTCTGTTTTATACATATTATACAAGAAATAATATAAAAAATAGAGCAGAACGTCCCTTAATAATTTCTTTTAATGGTGGGCCTGGTTCTGCATCAGTTTGGATGCATATTGCATACACAGGACCTCGCATTTTAAATGTAGATTCTGAAGGTTATCCAGTACAACCATATGGCTTTAAAAACAATCCAAATTCTATATTAGACGAAGCTGATATTGTTTTTGTTAACCCCGTCAATACCGCTTACTCAAGAATGCTGCCAGATAGTGAAGGGGAACTACCAGACCGAAAAGAATTTTTTGGAATCAATGAAGACATTAAATATCTCGCAGGATGGATTAATACGTTTGTGAATCGAAAAAATAGGTGGGAATCGCCTAAGTATATTATTGGCGAAAGCTATGGAGGTACACGGGTCATGGGATTATCATTGGAATTACAGCAAAATCAATGGATGTATCTAAACGGAGTGATTTTAGTATCTCCAGCTGATTATAAAGTATTACGTGTAGGAGGGCCTGTTTCTTCAGCGCTAAACCTCCCCTACTTCACTGCTACATCTTGGTATCACCATCAATTACCTGAAGAACTTCAATCAAAAGATTTATCGGAGATCCTTCCAGAATCAGAAGAGTTTACAATCAACACTTTATTACCTGCGTTGGCAAAAGGAGGGTTTATTAGTGAATCTGAAAAAATGGAAGTGAGTGAAAAAATGGCTTTTTATTCAGGATTGAGTCAGAAAGTGATTTTGCAAAATAATCTTGACTTAACTAATTCATTTTTCTGGAAAGAACTTTTGAGAGATGAAACTGGTCAAACCATAGGAAGATTAGACTCCCGTTATCTTGGGATTGATAAAAAGGAGTCTGGAGACAAACCAGATTATAGTGCAGAATTAACGTCTTGGCTTCATTCATTTACTCCTGCTATCAATCATTATATTAAGAGTGAATTAAACTTTAAAACAGATTTAAAATATAATATGTTTGGGTCTGTGCAACCCTGGAATAATGAAGGGGACAATACACGTGATGACCTTAGATTGGCGATGGCACAGAACCCGTATCTTAAAGTACTAAATCAATCAGGATATTATGATGGAGCAACCACGTATTTTAATGCAAAATATACATTATCACAAATAGACCCTAGTGGAAAAATGAAAGAGCGCTTTCACTTCAAAGGATATAGAAGTGGCCACATGATGTATTTGAGAGACGAAGACTTAATTCAGGCCAATGATGACTTGAGAGATTTCCTTAAAATCTCATCTACTAATGGTAAGCCTGCAAAATACTAATGCAAAGACCACTTGTCAGCATTTTAATCCCTTTCAAAAACACTGCTAGTTATTTAGAGGATTGTTTAGAGTCTATATTAAAACAGACACTTACAAATTGGGAACTTCTTATTGTAGACGATGGATCTACAGATGACAGTCGAATCATAGTTGAAAAATATACTGACAAAGACAGTAGAATACGGTTGTTTAACAACCAAGGTAAAGGTATTATTGAAGCCTTAAGAACCGCCTATAGCCATGCAAAAGGCATATTCATCACTCGGATGGATAGTGATGATATAATGATGGAAAATAAATTAACTGAGCTGCAGAAATCGCTTCAAACTCAAGGCACAGGCCACCTCGCCATAGGAAAGGTTCGCTACTTTTCTGAAGCAGGGATTGGAGATGGCTACAAAAACTATGAGGATTGGCTCAATTCATTAATAGCTAAGGGAGCCAACTTTGATGAAATTTATAAGGAATGTGTGATCCCATCTCCCTGTTGGATGGTTTACAAAACTGATTTTGACAAATGTGGTGGCTTCACTCCCAACACATACCCAGAAGATTATGACTTGGCATTTCGGTTTTTTAAATATGGATTAAAATGTATTACCATAGATGAAGTTCTTCACCTTTGGCGAGATTACCCTGTAAGAACCTCTAGAATTGATGTAAATTATGCTGAAAATTCATTTTTAGAATTAAAGGTCAACTACTTTTTGGAACTATCATATCAGAAAGAAAGAAAACTAATTATTTGGGGAGCAGGAACAAAAGGAAAAAAAATAGCTCAACTGTTAATAGATAAAAAGGTGTCTTTTGATTGGATTTGTGATAACCCAAAAAAAATAGGTAAAGTAATTTACGGTCAAACTTTGAAGCCTGTTAACTATTTGAGTTCTGTGGAAAACCCTCAATGCATAATCTCGGTGGCAAATCGGGAAGCCCAGTTAGAGATAAAACAATTTTTAAAATCTTTTGAGATGAGTGCTTTAAATGATTATTTCTTTTTCTGTTAAGTAAATCAAAGTTTAGTTTTTTATATTTGACAAATCAATTAAACTGATGCAGTTTTTACACCCAGAATATTTCTACGCTCTACCAGCATTACTCATCCCTATTTTTATTCACTTATTTCAACTTAGGCGCTTTAAAAAGCATGCCTTTACAAACGTCGCTTTATTGCAAAAAATAAGGTTTCAAACCCGAAAAAGCTCACAATTAAAAAAATGGCTAATTCTGATTTTGAGACTTTTAGCAATGGCCTTTATGATCCTTGCATTTAGTCAACCTTATTTTTCAAATCAAAAATCAATTGACACGCCCTCTGAAACGGTTCTTTATTTAGATAATTCTTTTAGCATGCAAGCCCTTGGAGCAAATGGACCTCTTTTTAAAAGAGCCGTTCAAGATGTAATTAGTGGAATTGACGAAGGACAAAAGATTAGCTTGTTCATGAACGACATTAGTTATCAATCCACTACGCTAAAAGACATAAAAAATAAATTGCTTAATTTAAACTACAGTCCAAACCAATTAAGCTTAAGTAATGTGATTTTAAAAGGAGCGTCGTTATTTTCTAATTCTAAAAGCAGTTTAAAAACACTTCTAGTAATCTCTGATTTTCAAAAACAGGATCAAGAACTCTTAGCGGATATAGACACGACTTTAAGAGTGATTCTAGTCCCTCTAAAACCATTGAACACTGCAAACGACTACATTGACAGAATATCAATAGAGCCCTCTTTAAACGCAAACAACTTATTAAATGTAACGGCTAAAACAACTACTAAAAGTAAAGACAGCATAGCAATAACTCTATTTGAAGGTGATAAAATAATTGGAAAATCAATTTTAGAAAAGTCTAAAAACTATAAAACTTCTTTTGTGATTCAAAAAAAGGACGGGTTTAAGGGGAGGTTATCTATAGAAGACAGCCAGGTATATTACGACGATACCTTCTATTTTAACATTCCAAAAAAAAGTAAAATATCTGTATTAGCGATTAGTGACAACACGAGTTCTGAGTTTTTGAAAAAAATATATTCTAAGGATGAGTTTATATTTAAAAGCCAAGATTTTAAAGCCTTAGATTTTAGTCAAATTAAAAACACTAATTTGATTGTATTAAATGGGGTTAATGATATTTCTATAGCTTTAAAAAATAGTCTTAAAGACTTTATGACTAACGGAGGAATTACAGTATTGATTCCAGGTGATCAAGGAAATATTTCTTCTTATAATCAATTAATCTCAACGCAAACTATCCACTCCCTAAAACCAATTAAATCACAAGAAAAAAGTATTACCGATTTAGAATTTGATCACTTTATTTTAAAAGAGGTCTTTAAATCAAAAGTGACTAATTTTCAATACCCATCAGTTAACAGTTACTACCCAATAACCACTTTAACTAACAAAATATTATCCTTTGAAGACCAACAAGCTTTTTTATCTCAATTTAATTCATTGTTTCTTTTTACAGCTTCTTTAAGTTTTAACAACTCAAACTTCAAAAAATCACCACTAATTGTTCCAACTCTTTATAATATTGGAAGATACAGTTTGGTAAATCCTCCCTTACAGTATTTTACAGAAACAAAAAACTCCTTTGACATAAAAGTAGACTTACAAAAAGATCGTATTTTAAAACTTAGTCGCAACAAAGAAGAATTCATTCCTCTTCAGTCAAACTTAAATTCAAAAGTTCGTATTACCTCCGAAAAATTACCGAATAAACCAGGCCACTATGCCGTAATAAAAGACAACGACACTATAACACATATTAGTTATAACTACAATCGAAAAGAAAGCCTACTTGCATATTATAACCTATCTGACATGAAGGGTTGTATTATTAATAACGCACTCCCAATAACACTTAAAAACTTAAATTCTGAGTCGAATGTAACGCGGTTATGGAAATGGTTTATTATTTTCGCACTAATATTATTGGCTTTTGAAATGCTCATCTTAAAATATTTTAAATGAACGTACTTATAAAATTAGCTACCATTCTTGATGATAAAAGCGAGTTCCATAATCAAACTCAAGACATTTTAGTTGAAAACGGATTCATTACTAAAATTGCTAACTCTCTCAAAAACCCAAATAAATATCCTGTTTTAGAATTAGATAACCTCCATGTATCCAATGGATGGTTTGACAGCAGTGTGTCTTTTGGAGAGCCAGGATTTGAAGAACGTGAAACGATCTCTAACGGATTAGAAGTCGCAGCCACTTCTGGATTTACTGATGTTGCATTAAACTCAAATACATTTCCGGTAATTGATTCACATTCAGATATTTCTTTTGTAATTTCAAAGTCTTCAAATGCCGCAACCAAGCTTCACCCTATTGGAGCCCTTACAAATGAAGGTAAAGGAATTGATCTTGCTGAACTATTTGATATGAAATCTGCTGGAAGCGTCGCTTTTGGAGACTACAAAAAACCCATTAAAAATCCTAATTTACTTAAAATCGCATTGCAATATGTCGCAAGTTTTGAAGGGGTTGTACACTCATTTCCTCGCGAAGAAAAAATAGCAACAAAGGGAGTTATGAACGAAAACATAACAAGTACCAGCCTTGGACTCAAGGGACTTCCTGCTCTAGCGGAAGAATTACAAATAGTTCGGGATTTATTTATCTTAGAATACACTGGTGGAAAACTACACATCCCTACCATATCTACAAAAAAATCTGTAGAACTAATTCGGGTTGCTAAATCAAAAAAACTAGATATAAGTTGTAGTGTCGCTATTCATAACCTAATCTATACAGATGAAAAACTAATAGACTTTGATACTAACTTTAAAGTGAACCCACCATTAAGGTTAGCTTCGGATACTAAAGCTCTAATCGAAGGACTTAAAGATGGTACCATCGATATGGTGACTTCAGATCATAACCCTATAAATATTGAGTATAAAAAAATAGAATTTGATTATGCTAAAGACGGCACCATCGGATTAGAAAGTGCTTTTGGCGCTTTAAACTCCTTATTTTCAACAAAAAAAACAATCCAACTCCTTACCAAAGGGAAAGAACGTTTTGGAGTTGCAAATTCAGCTATAAAAATTGGAGACCGAGCTCAATTGAGTTTGTTTAATCCCTCGAATAACTATGTTTTTGAAAACAAACACATTCGATCTAAATCTAAAAACTCACTTTTTTTAGGATACAAACTAAAAGGATCTGTTTATGGCATCATAGCCAATAACAAAACCTCAATAGAACTCTAATGACGGACAACAACGATATTAAAAATGGTAAAACCGTCGCCGTTATTAGCTACTTTTACCTTATTGGTGTACTTATCGCTTATCTTACTAATTCCGATAAAAAAAGTGCTTTTGCTTATTTTCATATAAGACAATCTTTAGGTTTATGGCTGTCATTCATGGCCTTAGGGTATCCTATTGGTTATTTTGATAATTGGCAAATTACATTTTCATTTTGGGTGGCTTTTGGAATTTTGTTCGCTTATGGATTTTCATCCGCTCTATCAGGGAAAAGTATTCCAATTCCACTAGTTGGAAACATATATCAAAAAGTGTTTAAAAAAATCCAATAAATGAGTAAAGAACTACCGTTACAGCATATTTACAGACCTTCGTCGTTAAAAGAAAACGCTCCGCTATTAATTATGCTTCACGGATATGGAAGTGACGAAAATGATTTATTTTCTTTTGCGAATGAACTTCCTGAAGAACTATTTATAATTTCCTTTAAAGCTCCCTATTCATTAGAACCCCATGGTTACGCTTGGTACGCAATTAACTTTGATGCAGATCAAAATAAATGGAATGATAACGAACAAGCAAAACTTTCTATGGAGACTCTCGTAGATTGTATTGACATAGCCTGCAAGATTTATCCTGTAAACAAAAACAACATATCCATACTTGGATTCAGTCAAGGGACTATATTGGGAATGGCTACTGCTTTGAATCATCCCAAAAAAATTAAGAATATCATTGGATTAAGTGGTTATATAAATCACGATATTCTTCCGGAGAACATCAAAGAACTAGACTACTCAAATCTGAGCTTTTATTGTTCTCATGGAACCGTTGATCAGGTTATACCAATCGATTGGGCACGACAAACCCCCGTGTTTCTTAAGTCATTAAACATTGAGCATATCTATAGTGAATTTCCTGTAGGTCATGGAGTCGCACCAAAAAATTTCTATGAGCTTAGAGATTGGATTTCAACTAAAATTTAGTAACAATAAATAAGTAATTAAAATATAAAAATTAGGTCTTTATTATTTCGAATTTTTTAGGTTTAAATCCGTTGTTTTTTTAGTCTCTAAATTTTCAATTTTTGTCTTGAATTTATTAATATCCTTTTCATATTTGTCAATAATACTTTTAGAATTTACATATTGAAATACATTGACTAAAAGAGAAAACAAAAGAAGGTATAATAAGATATTTTTTTTCATTTTAAATTGATATTTGTAATTGATCATACGCGATTTTCACATTCTTAGGAAGGGTTTTCTCAACAACATCATGAAAACCTAAATGATGACTTATATGAGTTAAATAGGCTTTTTTTGGATTTACTAATTTTATAAACTCTAATGCTTCTTCAAGATTAAAGTGGGACACATGAGAATCAATACGAAGAGCATTTACAACCAAAACATCTAGATTTGTAAGCTTCTTAATTTCTAACTTTGAAATTGTTTTAGCATCTGTTATGTAAGCAAAATTATTAATTCTATAACCAAATATAGGAAGGTTGTTATGCAGCACATTAATAGGGATTATCGTTTTGCCTCCTAAATTGAAATTTTCACCTGATAATTGGTAATCATTTAAAGTGAGTACACCTGGGTATTTATTTTCTTTCTTAAAAATATAATCAAAACGTTTGTATAAAGACTTTAATACTCGCTCATGTGCATAAACATCAATTGCGCCTTGTCTATAAAAAAAAGGCCTCAAATCATCTAAACCAGCAGTATGATCACTATGCTCATGAGTGAAAATAATAGCGTTAATTTCGTTGCAATCTGTTCGTAACAATTGTTGTCGAAAATCTGGACCACAATCAATTAGAATTGTGAAATCAGACCATTCAACTAAAACAGAAACCCGAAGGCGCATATCTTTTGGGTTATCACTAAGGCAAACAGGGTGATTACTCCCTACTATAGGAATGCCCTGAGAAGTTCCAGTGCCTAAAAAAGTGATTTTCAACTCGTTTTAAATTTCAACAAAAATAGTCTATTTTTTTTTGTAAGATTATCTAAAATAGTACATTTGTTAATATACAAACTCCTTAAATTCGAAGATGGAAATAACCCTCAAAGGAGATGCTAAAATAGAAAGCATCCCATCACTGAAAGACAAAGCTTTAAGAATCAATCTAAATGAGAATATTTATGGAACTTTTGCCGAAATTGGCGCTGGACAAGAGACAGTAAGGCAATTTTTTAGAGCTGGTGGAGCATCTGGGACCATAGCAAAAGCAATGTCAGCCTACGACAAATCTTTTAGTGATGCTATTTATGGAGTAGAAGATAACCAACGATATGTAACAGAAGATCGTTTAAAAAAAATGTTATCACATGAAGTTAAACTTATAGAAAATCGACTTTCTAGAAAAGAATACCCGAACAAAATGTTTTTTAGCTACGCAAATACTGTAGCGACTATAGATTTTGCTAAACGCTTTAAAGGGCATGGATGGGTCGGTATTAAGTATCAAATTGATTCAGAGCAAAAAGAGTATAACGAAATCACACTTCATATACGTTTTAAAGAAACAGATACACGATTACAACAAGAAACACTCGGTAAATTAGGAACAAATTTAATTTATGGTGCTTACTATAAATATAATCAACCTAAAAAACTTTTAAGATACCTTTATGACCACATAGATAAAGATCAATTAGAAATTGATACCATCAATTTCTCAGGACCAGATTTTAAAAATGTAGACAACAGGTTAATGAGTTTACAATTATTAAAAAACGGAATGACTGATGCAGTTATGTTCGCTCCCGATGGAAACAATGTCTTGCCAGCACGCGTATTGTATAAAAAAAATATACTTGCTTTCAGAGGTAGTTTTAGACCGGTAACTAAGGTAAATATGGACATGTATGAGAAATCATATGAAATGTTTATCAATGAAAATAAAGTTCAGAAAGAAAAAACTCAGGTGGTTTTTGAAATTACATTATCAAACCTAAGAGCATCTGGAGGTGAGATTGATGAACAAGACTTCATGGATCGAGCCAGGTTACTTTGCTCTCTAGGGCAAACGGTTTTAATCTCAAACTTTCAAGAATATTATAAACTTGTAGAGTACTTTAACCTTTACTCAAAAAAACGCATTGCTCTTGCCATGGGTATAAATAACTTGATTGATATTTTTGATGAAAAATACTACCGACATTTAAGTGGAGGTATTTTAGAAGCTTTTGGTAAACTTTTTTATAAAGATTTAAAAGTTTATTTATATCCAATGCTAAATGAAAATAACACTATGACCACTAGTGAAGATCTTAAAGTACATCCAAGAATGAAAGAGCTGTACAAGTTCTTTAAGTTTAATGGAAAATTGGTAGATATTAGAAATTATGATCCAGAAATACTTAATATATTTTCGAGAACAGTCCTCAAAATGATTTCTAAAGATGAGCACGGTTGGGAAGAAATGCTCCCTGAAGGTGTTGCAGATATTATTAAAGAGCAAAAACTATTTGGTTACGAATCCTAAATAGTACCTAAAATAAAAAAAACCAATTAGTGGCTTAGGATTATAAATTATTTTTACAACTTAATTTTATGACTCAAAGACTAATTTCACTTGATTTTTTTAGAGGCTTTACCATAGCCGCTATGATTATAGTAAATGATCCTGGTAGCTGGACTTACGTATTAGATCCTTTAAGGCACTCTCAGTGGAACGGAGCTACACCAACAGATTTAGTTTTCCCATTTTTTTTGTTTGTTGTAGGAGTTTCTATAGTCCTTTCGCTTTCAAAAATTAAAAACTCTAATACATCCACCTATTTGAAAATTCTAAAAAGGACATTAATCCTTTTTGGAATTGGAATTTTTCTTGCAGTTTTTCCTAGTTTTGATTTTAGTAATGTGAGAATTGCAGGAGTGCTTCAAAGAATTGCTCTTGTTTATTTCTTCTGCTCTCTCATTTATTTAAATTCCAATAAATCTCAGCAAATATGGATTGGAATTTTTTGTTTAATAATCTATTGGGGGTTTATGAAGCATGTTCCTTTTGGAGATTCTATAGCTGGTGTTTTAGAACCTGGAAACAATTTTGCCGCTTGGATTGATCGGTTTATTACTCCTGGCAGACTATACCAAGAGACTTGGGATCCGGAGGGATTTTTCAGCACAATTCCCTCTATTGCTACTGGAATTTCTGGAATGTTTTGCGGACACCTTATATTGAATAAAACAAAGTCTTTAAAAGATAAAATTATATCAATGTACTTGGTTGGTAGTATTTGTTTATCCTTAGGTATGGTCTGGGACTTTAGCTTTCCAATTAATAAGCATATTTGGACCAGTTCTTATGTTCTTTTATCCTCAGGACTTGCTATGCTATTTCTCGCAAGCTGCATGTGGATTATAGATCATAAAAAAAATCGTTCCTACACCAAATTTGGAATCGTATTTGGATCCAATGCTATTTTTGCATATGTATTGCATTCAATGCTTAGAGGATTATTTAGAATTCCTCTTTTCAACGGAAATGGGATTCAAAAAACTTGGATGGAGTTTGGTCTTTCTACTAACTTAGAACCTCAAATTTTCTCTTTAATATGGGCATTATTTTATACTTTTTTAATATATCTTGTAGTAAATGAAATGTATAAGAGAAATATTTTTATTAAAATATAGTTATGGTGTGCTTTTTTTATTTTAATATTTGAGATGTATGTTGTTTTGTTTTCACTTTGAAAATAATGTCCTCTATAAGCCCATCGGCATCAATTACAAATGTAGTTCTGTGGATTCCATTATATTCTTTACCCATAAACTTTTTTGGCCCCCAAACACCAAAAGCATTGATAACTGATTTGTCCTCATCAGCTAACAATGGATAAGGAAATCCATGTTTTTCCTTAAAGTTACTCTGTCTTTTAGCACTGTCCGCGCTTACGCCTAACACATCATAACCTAAGGCCGTAAAACGGCTATAGTTATCGCTTAAATTACACGCTTCTACGGTACAGCCTGGTGTACTTGCCTTCGGATAGAAAAATAAAACGAGTTTTTTACCTTTATAGTCCGCTAATGAAATGCTATTTCCAGCTTGATCTACGGATTTGAAATTTGGAGCAGTGTCCCCTATTTGTAATGTATTCATAATTAGTATCTTTGATTTACAACACAAAGATAGAATAATGACAAAAACTGAGAAGGTAAATTTTGTTATAAAAACCTTAAAAGATTTTTATCCTGAAATCCCAATCCCCCTTGACCATAAAGATCCATACACACTTTTAATTGCTGTATTACTCTCTGCTCAATGCACAGATGTTCGTGTCAATAAAATTACACCACTATTATTTGAAAAAGCAGATAATCCATATGAAATGGTAAAATTAACTATTGAAGACATCAAAGAAATAATACGACCTTGTGGCTTATCTCCAATGAAAAGTAAAGGGATCTATGGCTTATCAAAAATTATAATTGAGTCTCATAACGGAGAAGTTCCACAAAGCTTTGCCGCTTTGGAAGCCTTGCCAGCTGTAGGACATAAAACAGCTAGTGTAGTAATGGCACAAGCATTTGATGTGCCTGCATTTCCTGTAGATACGCACATTCACCGCTTAATGTACCGATGGAACCTTAGCAATGGTAAAAATGTAAAACAGACTGAAAAAGATGCTAAACGTTTGTTTCCACAAGAATTATGGAATGAACTTCATCTGCAAATAATTTGGTATGGTCGTGAATACTCACCTGCTCGTGGATGGAACCTAGAAGCTGACTTGATTACCAAAACTATTGGGCGGAAAAAAGTTATTGATGCTTATTACAAATAAATAACACTGACTTTCGACTTTCGCCAGGATTATTAGATGCGTAGTCTAATTGATAATAGTTTCAAATCTCAACCCTTTGTAAACAGAAACCTTGAAAGCTTTTGAGTAACTCAAAATAAAATTTATGGTTTCAATTTTTGGATTAAGTTTATTAAAATTAGATTTTTTTTTAGAGTAAATTTTTGCCATTAGCCTGTCATTTTTAATTATTTAAAATTATAACGACAGAAAAATTAATTTATTTCATAAAAGTTTAGTTAGTTAAAATAATATTATTCTCTTCTATTAATTTTCGAAGATTAATCAGAGCATAACGCATACGGCCTAAGGCCGTATTTATTGAAACTGAAGTGTTTTCAGAAATCTCTTTAAAACTCATCTCGTTATACATTCGCATTTTTAATACAGTTCGCTGATCGTCAGGAAGCTCTTCTACTAAGTTTCGAACGTCACTAAAGATTTGAGAGCGAATTAGTTCAGCTTCCGCATTTAGTGCGCCGTCGCTTAGTACTGAGAAAATATCAAAATCTCCACTGTTATTGAATTTAGGCATACGGTTATTTTTTCTAAAATAATCAATCACTAAGTTATGAGCTATTCGCATAACCCAAGGCAAAAATTTACCTTCTTCGTTGTATTTACCGAGTTTTAACGTTTTAATTACTTTTATAAAAGTGTCTTGGAACACATCATCTGTAACAACTCTATCATAAACTTTTGAATAGATGAAACTGTAAAGACGTTGTTGATGTCTGTTAATAAGAATTGTTAGGGAAGGCTCATCTCCGTTTATGTATTTACTAACGAGCGTGGCATCGCTTAAAGATTTAGGATTCATAACATAACTTTTTTTTGTACACAACACGGTGTACAGGGTTAAAAAATAAAAAAAGTAATATTATGCTATAGGCGAATATTTAAATCTATAAATCAAATATAACAACATTCTCTGTTCGTTTGCAAATTTATTGTGGTTTTTTTAACATGAAGAAGGCCTAGAAGACTTTAATAATTTTTATAATAATGGTATATTTGTAATATAATTTCAAACCAATTAATGCCACAAGACCTTTCAAAGTTAAGTCCAAAGGAACACATTCTAATTAAAGGAGCAAAACTTCATAATCTAAAGAATATAGATGTGGCGATACCTCGTAATAAATTAGTAGTAATTACAGGGCTATCAGGGTCTGGTAAATCTAGTTTAGCATTTGACACCCTATATGCTGAAGGACAACGACGATATGTCGAAAGCTTATCTAGTTATGCTCGGCAGTTTTTAGGACGATTACATAAACCCAATGTAGATTATATCAAAGGGATCGCACCAGCTATTGCTATTGAACAAAAAGTAAATTCTACCAACCCAAGATCAACCGTTGGTACCACAACAGAAATTTACGATTATTTTAAATTGGTATTTGCACGCATCGGAAAAACCATTTCTCCTAGCTCAAATAATGTTGTGAAAAAAGACACGACTAGCGATGTTATCAGTTATATTAAAACACTAAATGTAGGAGAAAAACTTCTCCTCCTTACTCCTATTCACTTGGAAGAAGGACGAAGTCTAGAGAACAAACTACAAGCACTTGTTCATCAAGGATTTGCACGAATAAAAGTGGGTGATTCCGTTGAACGTATTGAACAAATTGAAGACTTCAAAAAGCTATCCAAAACAATCAGCTTAGTTGTTGATCGAATTATAGTGAAAGATGACACAGACTTTTATAATCGCTTAGCTGACGCTATAGAGATGGCTTTTTTTGAAGGAAAAGGACGTTGTGTTGTGGAACGACTTAAGGAGTCTAAATCACGAGAATTTAGTAATTCGTTTGAATTAGATGGTCAAAAATTCCTGGAACCAAATACACACCTATTTAGTTTTAATAATCCATATGGCGCTTGTCCAAAGTGCGAGGGCTATGGAGATGTCATTGGTATTGATAAAAGTCTCGTTATTCCCAATACTTCACTTTCAGTC
Organism: uncultured Formosa sp.; assembly: GCA_913052445.1. GTDB lineage: Bacteria > Bacteroidota > Bacteroidia > Flavobacteriales > Flavobacteriaceae > Hel1-33-131. Next base: position 59,083 of record CAJXDP010000001.1, on the reverse strand, counting down.
TATGAAAATGCTCTTTTTCCATGGCGAGGTGAAACGATGAAATACTACAGAGATCTTCTAGTAAACAACTGTCATAAGTTTGACTTTCCAATACACAAACCCTATTTTGAGCTAGAACCAAAACATCAAAAATTAATATGGACTGGGAATAGTCATTTCACAGGACTAGACGCCTTTTTTGAAGAATTAGAGTCTAAGGCATATAAGGTGCAAAATAGGGTGATGCTGTCTAGATATCGTGGGAAAACAAAGTGTAGTGCCTGCAAAGGAAAAAGATTAAGAAAGGAGGCTAATTACGTGAAAGTAGGAGATGCTTCTATTTCAGATCTTGTTGAAATGCCTCTTAAGGACCTAAAATTATTTTTTGATAATTTAAAATTAAATACAAAAGATAAAGAAATCTCAAAAAGACTCTTAAAAGAAATTCAAAATCGACTAGAGTTTTTAACAAATGTTGGACTCGACTATTTAACTCTCAATAGAAAATCAAACACACTTTCAGGAGGCGAAAGCCAACGAATAAATCTTGCAACCTCACTTGGAAGCAGCTTGGTAGGATCTATGTATATTTTAGATGAACCAAGTATTGGTTTACATTCAAAAGACACTGAGCGTCTTGTTGATGTTCTCAATGCCTTACGAGATTTAGGAAACACCGTTATTGTGGTAGAACACGATGAAGCCATTATGGAGTCAGCTGATTACATAATAGATATAGGGCCCGAAGCAGGGACGTTTGGTGGTGAAGTGATGGCTAATGGGAGTTATAAGTCTCTTTTAAAAAGCAATACATTAACCGCTCAGTATCTCAACGGAACTTTAAAAATTGAAGTTCCTAAAAAACGAAGAAGTTGTAAATATCATATAACAATAAAAGGCGCTAGAGAGCACAATTTAAAAAATATTGATGTAAAAATACCGCTAAACATGTTAACGGTTGTCACAGGGGTTTCCGGAAGTGGTAAGAGTACGCTAGTAAAAAAGATTGTTTACCCAGCACTCCTTAAGTTAATCGATGGATATGGAGAAAAAGCAGGTGAATTCACATTAGTTGAAGGAAATTATAGCACTGTTAAATTTATAGAATTCATTGATCAAAACCCTATTGGTCGTTCTTCTAGATCAAATCCCGTAACATATATTAAAGCCTACGATGATATTCGTGCGCTATTTTCTAAACAGAAGCTAAGTATCTTAAGAAATTACCAACCTAAACATTTTTCTTTTAATGTAGACGGAGGACGATGTGAGACATGTAAAGGTGAAGGTGCTGTCACAATTGAAATGCAATTTATGGCTGATGTACAGCTTAAGTGCGATGACTGTAGTGGGAAACGCTTCAAAAAACAAATACTAGAAGTTAAGTTTAACACTAAAACAATTGATGATATTTTAAATATGACTATTGATGATGCAATTTCATTCTTTAATATTCATAAAATATCTAAAATAAAAACTAAACTTCAACCACTTCAAGACGTAGGGCTTGGATATGTAACTTTAGGACAAAGTTCTTCAACTCTGTCTGGAGGAGAAGCACAACGAATAAAATTAGCCTCATTTCTAGGAAAAGGATCCAAAGGAGAATCAGGCTTATTTATATTTGATGAACCAACAACTGGTCTTCATTTTCACGATATTAAGAAACTTCTGAAGTCGTTTAATGCACTAATTGAAATTGGACATTCTATAGTGGTAGTTGAGCACAATTTAGAACTTATTAAATGTGCTGATCATATAATCGACCTGGGTCCTGAAGGGGGCGCTAACGGGGGATTTGTTTTGGCAGAAGGTACGCCCGAAACTGTAGCAAAAAATTCAAACTCATCAACAGGACATTTTTTAAAAGATAAATTAATATAACTACATTTAAGTTAAATAATAAAATATTTATTTTAAATATCCATTTTTGGCATGCTGTTTGATTCCACTTTGATAAGTTATTTATTTAAAGATTAAATTTTAAAAATAGTTAGTTGGTTAGTTAGTTGAAAGCTCCGTAGTTGAATATCCCAAATCACTACGGAGTTTTTATGTTAAATTAATAATCTTAGATAATTCAAAAGTCAATCTCTTACGACTAAAAAGCTCAAGTCCTTTTGAATCAACTTGTAATTCATTAGTTTTAAAAGCATCAAAGTGATTCAAAATACTAAGACGAAGCAACTCAGCATCTGAATACCTAAAATAAGTACCAGCACAGGATCTAGCTAGAATATCTTCTATATCTGACTCATCTGGGCCAATACAAATAATAGGACGCTTAGACGCAATATATTCAAATAGTTTGCCGGGAATTATATACTGGGTTTCTTTAGAATCTTCTTCGATAAGTAATAACAACTGAGTTTTGTTTAGATAGGCTAAAGCTTCATTATGAGAAACATATCCACTACAATATGTGTGTGCCTCAAGACTATATGCTTTAATAGAGTCTAAAACTCTTTCACTAACATATCCAATTAAATTTAGACGAAATACTTTAGAAAACTCCGCAGATGTTTGCACCAAATCAGAAAGAACTTTCCACAAAACTTGGGGATTTCTTCCTTCAAGTAAGGAGCCAACATGCGACAAAGTAAACATTGAATCTAACGTACAAGAATGATTAATTTCAAAGTCGTAACCATTAGTAATAACCGTTATTGGATTCGTAGTACGTTTTGAGAAAAGTGCTTTTGTTTTTGGACTTGTTACAATAATTTCGTCTGAATGTCTTAGAACTGACAACTCTAGCTGCTCGTGTTTTCTTTCAGAAAACCTCGTTAGTTTAAGTTTTTTATGATAACCTATCTGGGTCCAAGGATCTCTAAAATCTGTAATCCAGTGCAGCGCGTGTAATTGCTTTAACTTTAATCCAATTAAGTGCAGACTATGCGGAGGTCCTGTAGTGATAATTGTATCAATTTTATGAGTTTTAATATATTCAGATAAAAAAGATACCGAGGGCTTCACCCAGGAGACTCTAGCATCAGGGATGAAGAAATTTCCACGAATAAATAAAAGTAGTTTTTCTAAAATTGTTTGTTTTTCCTGCCCATTAATTATCCCCTTAGACAGTTCACTTGTTTTTAACCTCGAAAATAATTTAGCCCATTTATAAGGCTCATTTATTGGGGTTTGTAAAACTTCTAATACAGAATTCACTTCAGAAACCATGGATACATCCTTAATTGGATAATTTGGGTTTTCAGGACAATAAACAACGGGTTCAATTCCAAACTCAGGTAAATACTTCACAAACTTTAGCCATCTTTGAACACCAGGACCGCCTGCAGGAGGCCAATAATATGTGATGATGATAACCTTTTTCACGATCGTATTTTATAAATTAAAACAACTTGTCCAAGAATTAAAAAGAGTAAAACAACAGAGCTTATTAAGGCAATACTTGAACCTGTTTTGACAACTGATGGACTGAACTCAAATACGATTTGGTGTGTTCCCTTCGGAATTTCCAAACCTCTTAAAACATAGTTAACATTTAAATGATCGACGGCCACACCGTCAATGGTTGCATTCCAACCATCCTTGTAATAAATCTCAGAAAATACGGCAAAGCCATCGGCTGAATTATTGGACTCATAAACCAGTTTATTAAGCTTATAATCTACTAATTTAATAGCAGCGATTGAATCATTGATATAACGTTTAGAGTCAAACTCAGACGACTTAGATATCGCTTTTAATTTTGTGTTTAACGAATCTAAGGCCATAATCTCCTGATCTGCAGTCTGAACAGCCTCAACAGAGTCTACAAACCAAGCGTTTCCATTACTTTCTTCATTTTCAAAATAACGCAACACTTCCTCACTGTCTTTATATATGATATATTTAGTGTTTAGCATGTTCAGAATTTCAAAATTATTCTTGTCAATGTGAAATTCTTGCAACTCTTTGAACCGCCTTAATTTAGCCGCATGGTACCCCCCTATTGAATTATGAAAATATGATGTTTGAGTAGAGTTGTCAGAACGATCTAGAACTCTGTAAACTGTGGAATCCTTTAATATCTCTTTATTAATTGAACTTAATTGGTAAGGTTTATCTACTTGTAAGGCCGCAACAAAATCATCACTATTTACATAACGACGATCCACGCCTACTAAATCTAAAACAAGGAGTAACGCTAGAAAATTAATTGTTATAGTTTGAGTTATTTTCTGCTTTAAATAGGCGAATATTAGAGTGCCTGATGCCAGCACAAACAATAAAGTTCTCAGCGTGTCATCAGAGAAAATAGCACTACGATCCAATCGTATAGCTTCTACAAAGGAAGCGCCGTAATACTGCAAAAACTGCCCGTCTGTTGACCCAACAAAGTCAAATAATGAATTTTTAAATACAAGAAATACTGTCGAAGTTCCTACCAAAATAGCGGAAGCTTTTTTAAGAGCATCCAACTTAGCTTTAGAAGACACATCTTTGTTAAACACTTGAGCCAGCCCTAAGGTGGCTAGTAATGGAATACATAATTCTAAGATAACCTGAATAGAGCTAACTGCTCTAAACTTATTATATAATGGAACATAATCAATAAATAAGTCAGTTAAAAACGATATGTTTTTACCATAGGATAAAAGTAGCGACACCAAAATACCTATTATTAACCACCATTTAAAACGGCCTTGATATAAGAATAAGGCCAATACAAATAGAAATATAACCACAGCTCCAATATAAGCCGGTGCTTCTACAATCGGTTGATCCCCCCAGTACATAGGTGCTCGTTTGGACTCTTGAAGAGATTGTAAAGGAGTAGCTCCAAGCGCTCTGTAAGCTTTATACGTTTCAGAATCTTTCCCAAGATCCTCACGATTTCCACCTCCCATAAAACGAGGAATAAAAAGGTTGAAAGTCTCTAATATTCCATAACTAAATTGAGTGATATAAGCCTTATCTAAACCAGAGCTTTGTTCTCTAACACTACCGTCTGAATTAATTGATAACTCACTTTTACTACGAGTGCTTTCTTTGGCATAAGAACTTGTTGCTAACAAGGTAGTTGCGTTCATCGAAAGGGCAAAAAAAGCCGCTAGTAAAAGAACAGATGAGGCCCTGAAGAAAGCAGGCAGCTCTTTTGATCTAACATATTGAACTAAATAGGATGTCCCTAGTATTAAAATTAAAATCAAAAGATAATAGGTCATTTGTGGGTGATTAGTCACAAGCTCTAGACCAGAGGCAATAGCTGTTACAAAGAACCCTAAAGCATATCGTTTTTGAAAAGTCAAGATAATGCCTGATAATACCAAGGGCATATAAGCTATTGCATGAGCTTTAGCGTTGTGACCAACCCCTAGAATAATGATTAGATAGGTAGAGAAACCAAAAGCTAAAGCTCCAAAAGCAGCAATTCGATACTCAATTTTTAACACAATTAGTAGTACATAAAAACCAATCAGATATAAAAAAAGATAATCTGCTGGACGTGGTAAAAAACGAAGAGCTAAATCTAATTTTTTTATGTAATTGTTGGGGTATTTTGCACCTAATTGGTAGGTTGGCATTCCTCCAAAACCACTATTAGTCCAATAGGATTCAGAATTATAAGCTTCACGAAAATCTATGTGTTGCTTTGCCATCCCGGTATACTGTACAATATCACTTTGATAGATCTTATCGCCTTTTAAAACCGGACTGAAGTAAAATAAGGACGCTAGCACAAAACCTAAAACAACTAAAATATGTGTTCCAAAAAATTTTAAGTTAGCGTTCATTTTTTGTTTTCTTTAATCAACCTCTTCATAATCAACATATTCACCAACATCATGCTTTGAAGCTTTTGATTTTGGTATTTTATCAATACTAATTTCTCCTTCCTTTTGGGTTGGTTCTTTTGTGGTAGATTGGTTTCTAAAATGGGATTCCGCTTTCTTGGCTACTGATCGCAGAATGTAGGGAGCAAGCAACCGCATCACATACTTTAAGATTGTATAGACTAATATAAAAATTAGAATCGTCCTTAAGAATCCAATAATAGACGCATTTTGCAACATCGATAAATAATTTTTCTCAAAAATACAATTCTTATTTTTATTAGTTAAATAAATATATAAAATGATTTCTATGTTATAAAAAGATCAAACGAGCTTAAAATTTTAAAAATGGTATTTATAAATAAAAAAATGTAGTTTTGATAAAAGATTTAAAATGAAATATATAATTAAGTTGGTATTTTCTATTGCCATCTACTGTAATTTTACAACAATACAAGCACAATATACAGATGTTATAAACTCTAATAGACCAGGAGAATCCCAGAGTGCCTTCTCTGTTGGTACAAAAGTTTTACAATTTGAGTTAGGTTCCTCTCTAGTTAAAGAAAAAAGAAATATATATCCAAATTATAATATATCAGGTTATGGTATTGACTTTGCAGTTCATTATGGTATTTGGAAAGAAACTTTAGAGCTAAATATACAAGGAGCATATCAAAATGACATTCAATCCTTTAATTCAAATACTGTGGTAGATATTAAACGTGCAAATTTTAAGAATTTTAACATAGGTGCTAAATACTTAGTTTATGATCCTAACAAAAACAAAGAAAACAAGCCTAATTTTTACAGTTATCATGCCAACAGAGGATTTAAATGGACAAACTTAATTCCAGCTGTTTCGCTTGCTGGGGGGGTTAATTTTGATACTAAAGATAATCCTTATACTGCCGCTACTGTAGAGGGTTTAAGTTATCGCGGAGTTTTAATTACTCAGAATAATTTTAACGGCGGCTGGGTGTTTGTCACAAACTTTATGCTTGACCGAATTGGAAGTGACCAAACCGACTTTAATTATATACTTACTCTAACCCATTCATTTAATCCAAAATGGGTTGTATTTGGAGAAACTCAAGGAATTAAAAGTGATTATTATGCGGATAATTTATTTCGTTTTGGAGCAGGATATTTATTAACTAATAATTTACAGCTAGACACTGCTATATCTCTAAACACAAAAGACACACCTTCAGTTGTAAATATAAATTTTGGAGCATCATATAGAATCGACAGACACGATACTTCAAATTAATATATAGGACGAGTAATAATAATATAAATTAAAAATTTAATCTAATATTGATTCCAAACTTAATATAAATGCGTATTCAGCGGATACTTCTTTTAAGGCTTCAAATCGTCCCGAAGCACCTCCGTGACCAGCTTCCATATTCGTTTTAAGGTATAATTGAGTTGTGTTTTTATTTTGTAGTCTTAGGCGTGCAACCCACTTTGCTGGTTCCCAATACTGAACTTGAGAATCATGCAATCCAGTTGTCACTAGCATATTGGGGTATCGTTTATTTGTAACATTATCATAGGGCGAATACAACTTCATATAATTGTAATAGTTTTTATCGTTTGGATTTCCCCATTCATCGTATTCTCCAGTAGTCAGTGGTATACTGTCATCTAGCATAGTCGTCACAACATCTACAAAGGGAACCTGAGCAACCACTCCGTTATATAGTTCAGGGGCTAGATTTATAATAGCCCCCATTAAAAGACCCCCCGCGCTACCTCCCATAGCATAATGGTGCTCGGAAGATGTGTAATTATTTTGAATCAAGTATTTTGAGCAATCTACAAAATCCGAAAACGTATTTTTCTTATTCAATAACTTCCCGTCTTCATACCATTGACGACCTAAATACTCTCCACCTCTAATATGTGCTATTGCAAAAATAAATCCGCGATCTAATAGACTCATTCTAACTGTAGAAAAATAGGGGTCTATTGTTGAACCATATGAACCGTATGCATATAATAGCAACGGCGTGTTAGCTGACTTTTTGGTATCAATGTGGCGAACTATAGATATTGGAACTTGAGTACCATCAGATGCAGTAGCCCATACACGCTCTGAAGTATAATTTTCTTTTTTAAACTTACCTCCTAAAACTTTCTGCTCTTTTTTGACGGTTTTAGATTTTGTAATCATATCAAAGTCAATGACTGAGGAAGGAGTTGTGAGTGATTGAAAACCATACCTTAAGATAGTTGTATCAAAATCAATGTTAGTAGTTGTGTATGCTGTATAAGTTTCGCTCTCAAAAGGAAGATAATAACTATCGGAGCCATCCCAACGTTTAATATGAATCTTATTCAACCCATTTTCACGTTCTGAGACCACTAAAAAATCTTTAAATATTTCAACGTCCTCTAACAATACCGCTTCTCGGTGTGGAATTACATCTTTCCAATATTTTTTTTCGGTTTGTAGTTCCGAAGTTTTTGAAAGCTTGAAATTCTGAGCCCCATCAGCATTGGATACTACATAAAAGGAATCTTCAAAATGAGAAATTCCGTATTCTAAACCTCGAGTTCTAGGCTGAAATACTTGAAAATCTCCGTTAGGAGTGTTTGCATTTAGAATTTGATATTCCGAGGTTAATGTGCTGTAACTCGCTATCACAAGATATTTTTTAGACTTCGTTTTATAGACACTGACCCCGAAGGTGTCATCCAACTCTTCATAAATTAACTCATCTAACTTTGGGTCTGTATTTAAAAGGTGCTTATATATCGCTTCTGATCTTAGAGTTGTTTCGTCTTTTAAAGTATAAAACAGGGTCTTATTATCATTTGCCCAAGTGCTACCCCCAGTTGTATTGCTAATTTCCTCTTTAAAAACCTGATTTGTTTTGAGGTCTTTAATATGAAGTTTATATTGACGTCTTCCAGTCGTATCAACAGCGTAAGAAATCATATTATTGTTAGGGCTAATATTTAGACCAACCAACCTAAAATAAGAATGGCCTTTAGACATTTCATTGCAATCGAACAACAATTCTTCTACCGCCTCTAAGGTTTCTTTTTTTCGAATGTAAATTGGGTAATCTTTACCCTTTTTGAATCTAGTGATATACCAGTAACCGTTGTATTTGTAAGGCACCGAACTATCGTCTTCTTTAATTCTAGACTTCATTTCGTCAAATAAAGACACTTGAAAATCTTTTGTATGGGCTGTGTGTGCGTTATAATAGTCGTTTTCTTTATTAAGATAGTCAATCACTTCGGGGTTTTCTCTATCTTTTAACCAATAAAATTCATCAACCCTCACATCATCATGGATAGTTAATTTTTTGGGTATTTGTTTTGCAAATGGCGCTTTTGGTAATTCAGGCATTAGTTTTTGAGTCTTAGTATCACAAGAAAAAAGTGAACTTATTAAAATTAGAGATAGGAATTTGAATTTCATAAGGTTGTAAGTTATGGGATTTCACAGTTTAAACTTACAAAAAACAATTATGCTTTACTTAAAATTTCTAAAAGGTTTGTATGCATGGCATCTGTATAGTCTAAGTGCGTGACCATTCTAAGTTTACCTCCACCCATATCGCTCAGAAGAACATTATGAGACTTTAAATTATTTAAAAACAAATCTTGAGAGTTATTCGAAATCAATTTAAATATCACAATGTTTGTTTCTACTGGCTCTACGCTAGAAACTGCCTCCAATTGATTAAGAACTTCTGCAATCTCTTTTGCTTTTTGATGGTCCTCTTTAAGGCGATCATATTGGTGATCCAGGGCGTAGGATGCTGCTGCTGCAAGCAACCCAATCTGTCGCATGCCCCCTCCAAGCATTTTTCGAATTCTTAAAGCCTTATTCATTAGATTTTCATTGCCTACTAAAACGGAGCCCACAGGAGCGCCTAAACCTTTGCTAAAACAAACAGAGATCGTATCAAAAACATCTCCGTATTGTTGAGGCGTTTCCGATTTTGAAATCAGGGCATTCCATAAACGCGCACCATCCAAATGAAGTCCTAGTTTATGGGAATCACAAACAGATCTCACTTTTAAAATTTCTTGATAATCCCAGCAAGCACCTCCTCCTTTGTTTGTGGTATTTTCTAAGGACACCAATGAGGTGAGTGGACTGTGGTAAAAATCAGGTGGATTAATCGCAGCTCTTACTTGATCAGCAGTCATCATTCCACGATGTCCGTCCACAAGTTTGCAGGAAACGCCACTGTTAAAAGAAACACCACCCCCTTCATAATTATAAACATGAGAATACGCATCGCATATTAATTGCTCTCCTGGCTGTGTGTGAAGCTTAATAGCGGTTTGATTAGCCATGGTTCCGGAGGGAAAAAAAAGGGCTTTTGGTTTTCCAAACATAGTTGCGATACGCGCTTCCAAAGCATTAACTGAAGGGTCTTCTGCATAAACATCATCACCCAGCTTGGCGGACATCATCGCTTCGATCATCCCCTTTGAGGGTTTTGTAACCGTATCGCTTCTTAAATCTATTTGCATGAATTTTATTTTGGATATAAAACTACATATTATTTTAATTCTATGCTATAAATTCTATTTTTGTAATTCTAAATAATAAAATGATAACACAAGATCACATAAAAGATCTTTTTGAGCGCCTTGGTGCGTTAAGGAGGTATCTTTGACTTAGATGCCAAACGCATCGAAATTCAAAATGAAGAAGAAAAAACTTTTTCTCCGGACTTTTGGAACGACTCCAAAGCAGCCGAGCTGCTCATGAAATCTTTACGAGTTAATAAAAAATGGGTTCGTGATTTTGAAAAAGCACAAACCTATACAGAAGACCTTGAGATTTTATTTGATTTTTTTAAAGAAGGAGAATCTACAGTTGAAGAAGTTGAAAAACAATTTGAACTCGCCTCTACTTTTTTAGAAGATATTGAATTTAGGAACATGCTTTCTGAAGAAGGGGATTCTCTCAGTGCGGTTCTTCAAATTACGGCTGGCGCGGGAGGTACTGAAAGCTGTGACTGGGCCAATATGCTCATGCGTATGTATGTCATGTATGCCGAAAAAAACAACTTTAAAATCAAAGAATTGAATCTCCAAAACGGAGATGTAGCAGGCATCAAAACAGTCACACTACAAATTGAAGGTGACTTTGCTTTCGGATGGTTAAAAGGTGAGAATGGTGTTCACAGATTGGTACGAATTTCTCCTTTTGACAGCAATGCGAAGCGGCACACTAGTTTTGCTTCTGTCTATGTATACCCACTAGTTGACGATACAATAGAAATTGAAATCAATCCTGCTGATATCGAAATTACAACGGCGCGTTCAAGTGGAGCTGGTGGTCAAAATGTAAATAAGGTAGAGACTAAAGTACAGCTAAACCATAAGCCCTCAGGCATCCAAATTTCTTGCTCTGAAACACGTTCACAACACGACAATCGCTCGAGAGCAATGCAAATGCTAAAATCCCAACTTTATGAAATTGAGCTCAAAAAACAACTGGCTCAACGAGAAGATATTGAAGCTGGAAAAATGAAGATTGAATGGGGTAGTCAAATTAGAAACTATGTCATGCACCCTTATAAACTAGTCAAAGATGTCCGAACTGCTGAAGAAACTGGAAATGTAGACAATGTAATGAACGGAGAGATTACACCTTTTCTGAAAGCATACTTAATGGCGACTGGTCAAAAAGAAAAATCTAATAATTCATTATGATTAAAATTTACCATCACAATCGCTGCCGAAAATCTCGTGAAGGATTGCAGACATTAAAAGAACTGGGACAGGAATTTGAGATTATCGATTACATATCAAATCCTTTGGGCGTAGAAAAACTCACAGAATTAATTGCCATTCTAAATATTGCTCCTGAAAGCTTAATACGTAAAAGTGAAACAATTTGGATATCTGATTACAAAGGGAAAGAGTTATCTGATAAAGACCTTATACAAGCCATGGTGAAACATCCAAAATTAATTGAGAGACCAATTGTGATTCGAGGAAAAAAAGGAGTTATTGGACGCCCAAATGAGCGCATTTTGAATTTGTTTATTTAACACAACTTTAACCGCATTAAGTTCCTATACGTAGTACTTTTGGTTTCTTATTTCAGTAAATACTTATGACCAAAAATCTGTTAATTGTAGTGCTTTTTATTTTATCTCACAGTTATATAATGGGGCAAAAAAATGTGAATTTAGTTCTTGTCTCAGGAAAAATAATTGAGATCGAAACGAATCTACCACTTGAGTATGCAACCATTACTTTTTTTAGTAAAGTTGAAAATAAAATGAAAGGTGGTGGTATTACCGATCCTGATGGTAATTTTAGTATTTCCATACCCCAAGGAACATATGATGTTTCTGTAGAATATTTTTCATTTGAGAATATCACAAGATTAAACGTTAATTTTAATCAAGACACCAACCTTGGGACGCTGAAAATGAACTCTAATTTACAAGCATTAGATGTTGTAGATATTATTGCAGAAAAAACAACGGTTGAAATTAAATTAGATAAAAAGATATACAACGTCGGAAGAGACTTAACCGTAAGAGGTGGAAGTGTGAGTGATGTTTTAGACAATGTCCCATCTGTTTCTGTAGATATTGAAGGGAATGTGGCGCTCAGAGGCAATGGAAATGTGCGAATTTTAATAAATGGAAAACCATCAGGGTTGGTAGGCTTAAATTCCACAGATGCTTTGCGACAACTGCCTGCAGATGCCATTGAGAAAGTTGAAATTATCACCTCGCCATCGGCTCGCTATGATGCGGAAGGAACTGCAGGTATTTTAAATATTATTTTAAGGCGAAGTAAAATTCTGGGGCTAAATGGAGCTATCATCATAAATTCCGGTTACCCAAATCAATTAGGAGCGTCAGGAAATATTAACTACCGAACAGGAGATATTAATGTTTTTAACAACTCCGGATATTCTTATAGAAAAAGTCCTGGAAGTTCTGGAGTTGAAACTGAGTTTTTTAATACAGAATATGACGAAGATGGAATTCTTATCCAAGATTCACCAAATACCTTTCGTAATGAATACCGGACATTTGAACGCATTCGAAAAGGATTTAATAGCAATACCGGAGTTGAGTGGTATATCACCCCTACCACTTCTTTAACTACTGCATTTTTAGCAAGTAAAAGTAATAATAGCAACGAAAGCTTTAACCGAGCAGAAACACTTGATCTAACAGGGGCTGTAATTAGTGAATCTGTACGTTATGATCCAGAAACAGAAACGGATCAAACCACCCAATTTTCAGTTAATTTTGATAAACAGTTTCACGGGAATAGCGAGCATCGGCTAACATTTGACTTTCAGCTTGAAAATAGTTCTGAAGATGAGGGGTCTATCATTTATAATGACGGAATAGCGGCGGAGCGTGTGCGAACCATAGAAGACCAAAAACGAGTTTTAATACAATCAGACTTTACGCTCCCAATTAACGACAAAACCCGACTTGAGGTTGGCTACAATAGCCGTTTTAGCACTAACACTACAGATTACAGCTTAGAGTTTGCAGAAGACGACTCGTTTATCTTAGACACTAATGTTAGCAATGTTTTGGTTTATAAAGAAAACGTAAATGCTGTATACACCCAATACGGCAGTAAAGTAAAAAATAAATTTTCATTTTTACTTGGGCTTCGAATGGAGGCAACAAACATCACAATCAGTCAGCTGAGTTCGAACGAATACTCCAACTCTAATTACATTGGGCTGTTCCCTACTATTAATTTAGGATATGAGTTTTCAGAAAACCAAAACTTAACAGTTGGTTATAACCGTCGTATCAGTCGGCCAAGATCCCGGTTCCTAAATCCTTTTCCATCAAGAAATAGCGCAACAAATTTATTTCAAGGAAATCCAAACATTAGCCCAAGCTACTCAAACGGAGTTGACATAGGGTACTTAAATACACTTGAAAAAATAACCCTTAACAACTCATTATATTACAACCATGCAACAGATGTATTTACTTACATTAGCGAAGATACTGGAGACGAAGTAGTCATAAATGGCGAAAGTGTCCCGGTAATTAGAAGAGGGCCAATTAACTTAGCTGAAGATGACCGACTTGGGTTTGAGTTTACCCTAACCTATCGCCCTTCAAAAAAATGGAATATGAATGCTAATTTTAACTTATACCGTTCTGCAATTAAAGGAAACTATAAAGGATTAAGTTACGATTCTGAAAACTTAGGTTGGTTTGTAAGACTCAATAATAAGTATACCCTCCCTAGAAACATTGAATGGCAAACACGCTTAAGCTATTCAGGTCCAACAGTAGATGCTATAAACAGAAGAGAGGGAATATTTTCTTCAAATATGGCATTTAGTAAAGACCTATTTAAAGAAAAAGCATCCATTACATTAAACATAAATGACTTATTCAATACACAGCGAAGAAACTTAGAGTCTAACACTCCTACATTTTATAGCGATGGGTATTATCGCTGGCGAGTACGCTCCTACAGCTTGTCGTTTACCTATCGTTTTAATCAAGTAAAAAAACGACCTAAACAAGGTCAATATGGCAGTGACATTACTGGCTAAAAAAAACCAAAACAATTATGTTTTGGTTTTTTATAAAATATATAAATAATGATTGGTTAATTTACTCTGAATTGGCTTTGCGAGCCGCTAATTTTTCTTTAAAATGTTCGATAGCAGATCCAAAGATCCAATAAGGGATTGCAAAAGTTAATAAGAAAATCATTAACCAAAACCCTAAAGTTAAAATTGATAAAAAAGCTAAAAATCCTAAATACTGATCAAAATCAAACATATTGTATACTTTATTTTACACTGCAAATATACTATAAGAATAATAGTTTTACAACATAAAAATTCACATTTATCAACAGCTTAGTAACCGTATGGATTTAAAGTGAAAAAATTGTAAATTTGTAATCAAAATCTGATGTTATGAAGTTTAGAATAGAAAAAGACACAATGGGTGATGTCAAAGTGCCTGCAGATAAATTATGGGGGGCTCAAACAGAACGATCTCGAAATAATTTTAAAATAGGAAACGTAGCTTCAATGCCCATAGATATTATTTACGGATTTGCATACCTAAAAAAGGCAGCTGCATTTACAAATTGTGAACTTGGAGTTCTTTCTACAGAAAAAAGAGACTTGATCACACAAGTATGTGATGAAATTCTAAGCGGAAAACACGACGGCCAATTCCCTTTAGTAATTTGGCAAACAGGTTCTGGAACCCAAAGTAACATGAATGTGAACGAAGTTATTGCCAACCGAGCCCATCAGCTTGCTGGTAAAACAGTTGGAGAAGGTGAAAAAACAATTCAACCCAATGATGACGTAAATAAATCACAGTCTTCAAACGACACTTTTCCAACAGGAATGCACATCGCGGCTTACAAATTGATTATTGAATCGACCATTCCAGGAATTCAAAAACTAAGGGATACACTACATGAAAAATCAGAAGCATTTGAAACAGTTGTAAAAATTGGACGGACCCATCTTATGGACGCCACTCCTTTAACGCTGGGGCAAGAATTTTCAGGCTATGTCTCCCAGTTAGATCATGGTTTAAAAGCGCTCAATAATACATTAGAACACTTAAGCGAAGTAGCTTTAGGAGGAACAGCCGTTGGAACTGGGTTAAATACTCCCGACGGCTACTCAGAACTCGTCGCAAATTATATTGCAAAATTTACTGAATTACCATTTATAACAGCTCCTAATAAATTTGAAGCTTTGGCTGCTCATGATGCGATTGTAGAAAGTCATGGCGCATTAAAACAACTTGCTGTATCGTTAAATAAGATTGCAAATGACATTCGTATGATGGCTTCAGGACCTCGTTCAGGAATTGGAGAAATCACCATACCAGCTAACGAACCTGGAAGTTCAATTATGCCTGGGAAAGTAAATCCTACCCAATGTGAAGCATTGACTATGGTGTGTGCACAAGTAATGGGTAACGATGTTGCTATTACTATTGGTGGAACTCAAGGCCATTATGAATTAAATGTATTTAAGCCAATGATGGCAGCTAATTTTTTACAATCAGCACAGCTCCTAGGAGATGCAGCTGTTAGTTTTGAAGCACACTGTGCTTCTGGAATTGAACCCAATCAGGATGTTATTGAAAAATTACTAAATAATTCCCTTATGTTAATTACGGCATTAAATACCAAAATAGGATATTATAAAGCTGCAGAAATTGCCAATACCGCTCATAAAAACGGAACTACTTTAAAAGAAGAAGCCGTTAATCTTGGATATGTGAGTGCTGAAAATTATGATAAATGGGTCAAACCAGAAAACATGGTTGGAAAATTTAAAAAGTAATATGAATACACTGTTTATCCATATCAAAGAATTACTTCAAACACGGGAAATTTCAGAAGTAAAAGTGATGGGTAAATCGATGTCTGAGTTGCCGCATATTAAGAATGCCTTCTTAAGAGTTAAAGACGATGCCATACATAGTTATGGCACTATGAGTTCTTTAGTTATTGAAGCGACTGACAAAGTTATTGATGTCACAGGTAAAATAATACTACCAACCTGGTGTGATAGCCATTCTCATGTCGTGTATGCTGGAGATCGGTCTCAAGAATTTGTAGACCGAATTAATGGTCTATCCTACGAAGATATTGCTGCTAAGGGTGGGGGAATACTAAACTCTGCTCAAACCCTGCAAGACGCTAGTGAATGTGATCTTTATAAACAATCCATTGAACGCGTAAACGGCTTAATAAAGCTTGGTACTGGCGCTCTAGAAATCAAATCAGGATATGGGCTGAGCACGAAAGCAGAACTAAAGATGCTTAGAGTTATTAAAAAAATAAAAAAAGACTCTGCTGTAAAAATCAAAGCTACATTTTTGGGAGCACATGCAATACCCAAAAAATACAAAGACAATAAAGTGGGATATATTGATTTAATAATCAATCAAATGTTACCTAAAATACACCAAGAGCAATTAGCAGATTTTATAGATGTATTTTGTGAAAAAGGATATTTTTCTTTAGAAGAAACCTCACAAGTTTTACAAGCAGCAACTAAGTATGGACTCGTTCCAAAAATTCATGTCAATCAATTTAATTCATTTGGCGGTGTGGCTTTAGGGGTAAAACATAAAGCCCTTTCTGTTGATCATTTAGAGGTTCTAAGTAAAGAAGATGTCTCCGTTTTAAAAAATGCCGAAACGATGCCTGTTGCTTTACCAGGATGTTCCTTTTTCCTAGGAATTCCCTATACACCTGCAAGGTGGCTTATAAATTCAGGACTAGCTCTTGCGCTGGCTACTGACTTTAATCCAGGGTCTGCTCCAAGTGGAAATATGAATTTCATTGTCAGCCTTGCTTGTATCAAAATGAATATGTCACCGGAAGAAGCTATTAATGCCGCGACAATTAATGGCGCATTTGCAATGAATATTTCTGAGGATTACGGCAGTATTTGCATTGGAAAAAAAGCAAGTTTGATAATAACAAAAGACTTAACCTCTTACCGTCAAATACCTTATCATTTTGGAAGCAATCCTATATATAAAGTAATGATTAATGGTGAGTTCATTGAATAATAAACTCTATTTCAAACTAAATTTAAGATGTAAATTTGCAATACAGGTTTTTCATTAAACGGATTTGGTATTTTATATTAAAGTTTTTTTTTAATTGTAAATTTACATACAGTAAAATGTGTCATAAATGAAATGTCTTCAAATTATTAGCTCTAAAACTATAGAGAAAATAGCAAAATTAAGAATCGGAGAAAAAAAGTTATCTCAAGTCGTACAGTATCTTAACAAACCAGGTGATTTACTTGACAGAATCAATGACCCTCAAATAAAATTTGTAATTTTTGGAATTAAAGAGGATATTGGTGTTCTAGCCAATAATGGACGCCCAGGCGCAAGAGAAATATGGGATTATGTCTTAAAAGCTTTATTCAATATACAGAGTAATAAATATACAAATGCATCAAATATATTAGTATTAGGACACTTAGATTTTTCTGACTTGTATGCAAGTCACACATCAATAAACACAGAAAAGACATTAATGACCTATCGTAAGCAAGTAGAAACAATAGACCAAAATGTAAATCAATTGGTTTACACTATTGTAAAAGCTGGCAAAACTCCTATAGTAGTTGGGGGTGGGCACAATAATGCTTATGGAATAATTAAAGGGTGTGCATTGGCAATGAAGACTAAAATTAATGCTATCAATTTCGATGCCCACACAGATTTAAGAGCTCCTGAAGGCCGACACAGTGGAAATGGTTTTAGCTATGCTCTTGAAGAAGGATTTTTAGATCGATATTTTATTTTTGGTTTGCATGAAAATTATATTTCAAAGAAAATTTTAAAATACATTAATGCTAGCAAATCAAAAATAAAGTTTAGCTCATTTGAAGACTTAATTATACGAAAAAAAGATAGTATAAAAAAGAGTGAAAAAAATGCAATTAAATTTATATCAGAATCAAACTTTGGAATTGAAATTGATTGTGATGCAATTGAAAATATTCCAAGCAGCGCTCAAACACCAAGTGGGTTTTCGGTAAGTCAAACACGACAATTTGTACACTTTTTTGGAAGCCATAAAAAGGCTATATATCTACACATTTCTGAAGCTTCTAGAGTCGACAATGAGAACTTAAATGACCAAACAGGTAAACTGATTAGTTATCTAATTACCGATTTTATAAGTGCTATAAGCAATAATTAAGTTAGTCTTCTTTTTTAAATCCATAAAATAACTGAGCAAGAAAACCTGAAGGCATTTGCCGGTCATCTTTATAGCCTAACATAATATCTTTATTGGGTGTAGGTACGTAATTAGTCTTAAAAATATAGTCCCATAAACTTAAACTTATTGCAAAATTAGCTCCTAATTTGAAACCATCTGGTAGTTCCTTAGCATGGTGATACAAATGCATGATAGGGTTATTAAAAACATATTTAAAAGGTCCGTAATCAAGTTTAATATTTGAATGATTAAGATGTCCAATTGAAATAGCGATAAAGTGAACTATAAATGCCTGATCAGGCTGAAACCCTCCAATTAGCATCAATACAATTACTTTAAAGGGTTTGTAAACAATATTTTCCATCCAATGGTAGCGAAGATGGGCTGCAAAACCCATTTCTTTTACTGAGTGATGAACTTTATGAAACTTCCATAAAAACGAAATACGATGCATTAGTATGTGAGTAAGCCATTGAACAAAATCTAGTAGAATAAAAAATACTAATAGCTGAACTAAAGGCGGGAAACTTGATAAATTTATAACAGCGATTGAATTCGCTGAGATTTCAAATTTATCAACAGCTAGCTTAGTGAAAATTTTATACAAGCCACTTATGAATATGCTAAAAATGAAAAAATTAAAAAACATATAAAAACCATCTAGAAAAAAGTCTTTCCTAAAAATAGCTTGTTGTTTACGCCATGGGAATAGTAGTTCAAGACTCCAAACAATTAGTGAAATAGCTATAAGACCCCAAAAATAATTTCGGGTCCAAGGAACATCAAAGCAGATTGACCTCCAGGTCCAATCTAGTGTACCCAACAAAGCAGTAAAAAACAGGTCCAGATATTCCATTTAATAATCTAAAAGTTGCTTTAAATCTTGTTCAAAAGTTCGCTTTGCAAGATACTGCTGTTCTAGAGCACTTGCAAATGGAATCGGAGTTTCTATACTAGCCACTCTTTTCACGGGAGCATCTAAAAATTCAAAGGCCTGTTCCATTAATTGAGACGAAATATCTGAAGCAATACTGCCAAACAAAGAATCCTCCTGTAAAATAATAGCTTTGCCAGTTTTTTTAACAGATTGTAACACAAGTTTAAAATCTAGAGGCTGTAAGCATCTCAAATCAATTAAATCTGCTGAAACATGTGGATTTTTTTCTAAGGTTTCAAGTGCCCAATGAACCGCCGCTCCATAGGAAATTATAGTCACATCTGTGCCATGTTTGATTAGAGAAGCAATCCCTAGTGGTAAAGTATAATAATCAATAGGAACCTCCTGCCTAATACGTCTATACAAAGCTTTGTGCTCGAAAAATAATACTGGGTTTGGGTCGTTTATTGCCGTCGCTAATAAGCCTTTTGCATCGTATGGAAATGCAGGATATACCACTTTTAAGCCTGGAGTTTTTGTAAACCAAGCTTCATTTGTTTGTGAATGAAAGGGACCTGCTGCAACCCCTGCACCACAAGGCATTCGAATAACTACATCTGCCGCTTGTCCCCATCGGTAGTGAGATTTTGCGAGATAATTAACAACTGGATTAAATCCTGAGGACACAAAGTCAGCAAATTGCATTTCTACAACAGATTTGACACCCGCTATAGACAAGCCCATAGCAGCTTCAATAATTGCAGACTCGCAAATAGGGGTATTTCTAACACGATCTTTTCCGAACTGTTCTACAAAATTTTCAGTAATTTTAAAAACTCCTCCATATTCTGCAATATCCTGACCCATGATGACTAAATCTGAATGTATTTCCATAGACTGCCTCAATCCTTCAGAAACCGCATCAATAAGACGTACATACTCTTTATTGTTTGAAGGTTTAGTGGCTAGAACTGAATAGTCAAAATATTTAAAAACATCTGACAATTCATTTTCTAAATCTGGGACAATCTCAGGCTCATTAAAGACTAGTTGTAAACCTTCATTGATTTCGTTGGTAAATGAGGTTTTAAAAGCTGCTATATCATCTGAAGAAATATCATTATTGTCCAGAAGATGGTTTTCAAAATTAAATATTGGATCTTTTTTCTCCCAACTATCTAATAAGTCTTGAGAAACATATTTAGTACCACTAGCCTCTTCATGCCCACGCATTCTAAAGGTCTTAAACTCAATTAGTATTGGACGAGGGTTTAGACGAACACTTTTTGCAATTGCATCAACTTTTGTAAAAACCTCTAAAATATTATTACCCTCTACCACTAAAGACTCCATGCCATACCCAACTCCACGATCTGCAAGTGATTCGCAGTTATATTGTTCATTAGTTGGAGTTGAAAGCCCATAACCATTATTTTCTATGCAAAACAAGACAGGTAAATTCCAAACAGAGGCCACATTAAGTGCTTCATGAAAATCCCCCTCACTCGTACCTCCATCTCCAGAAAATACTGCCGTGAGTTTAGATTCTTTTTTTAAAATATGTGAAAGTGCAATTCCGTCAGCGACTCCTAACTGAGGACCCAAATGAGATATCATTCCTATGATCTTGTAGTCTTGAGTTCCAAAATGAAAGGAGCGATCTCGTCCCTTGGTAAAGCCATTAGACTTTCCTTGCCACTGAGAAAACAAACGACTTAGTGGTATGTTTCGAGTGGTAAAAACACCTAAATTTCGGTGCATTGGTAATATATATTCATCCGATTGTAAAGCCATAGTAACTCCTACAGAAATAGCTTCTTGACCAATGCCTGAAAACCATTTAGAAATTTTACCTTGACGAAGCAAAATCAACATTTTTTGTTCAATAAGCCTAGATTTAAGCATATTAAAATATAATGATTTTCTGGTATCTCGATTAACTTGTTTGTAGTCGTATTGAAAAATTGGTATCAAATGAATTTAATTTGTATTTCAAAAATAGGAAAATAATAGTTAGAAAAGTTTATCTTTAAAAATGTCTTTTGTAAATCTTTTGATTTGCTATCTTTGTACATAACATGATTAATGAAAAGCTATGAATAAAATTCCAAGTGTTAATCTTTTAGATTTTTTATCAAATAGTCCCGTGGATAAACAAAAATTTGTGGATCATATTGGTCAGGCTTATGAAACTATAGGTTTTGTAGCTTTAAAAGGTCATTTTTTAGAAGATTCTTTAGTTAAATCTCTTTATTCTGAAGTGAAAAAATTTTTTGACTTAACTACAGAGCAGAAACAAAACTATGAAGTTCCTGGAATCGGAGGGCAACGGGGTTATGTGTCATTTGGAAAAGAAAGTGCTAAAGGAAAAAAAGAAGGAGATTTAAAAGAGTATTGGCATTTTGGACAGTTTGTTCAAAACAATCCAGAATTGAAGAAAGAGTATCATAAAAATATTGAAGTTCAAGAATTATCTGAATTTAATAAGGTAGGAAAAGAAACGTATCGAATGCTTGAAAAAACAGCTAAATATGTTTTAAGAGCCTTAGCTATTTATCTTAATATGAATGAGTATTATTTTGACAACTACATTCACAATGGAAATAGTATACTTAGGCCCATTCATTACCCACCAATAAAAGAAGCGCCAAAAGATGCCGAACGAGCTGCGGCTCATGGAGATATTAATCTAATAACCTTACTCATGGGGGCCCAAGGTAAAGGCTTACAAGTACAAAACCATCAAGGAGAATGGATTGATGCCATTGCAAAACCTGATGAACTTATGATTAATGTGGGTGACATGCTTTCCCGACACACTAACAATAAATTAAAATCGACTATACATCGTGTTGTCAATCCCCCACCAGAAAAATGGGGAACTTCTCGTTATTCAATACCATTTTTCATGCACCCTATTAGCGCTATGGATTTAAACGTTTTGGACAACTGCGTGGATGCTGAAAATCCAAAACAATTTAAAGACATTACAGCTGGCGAATATTTAAACCAACGAATCAAAGAACTTGGACTAAGCAAAAAATAATGGATTTAAAAGATCAATTAAAAAATCTATTTCCTGATCACATTGAAAGTACTGCACCAACTTTAGAACAGAAACAAACTTCCATTTGGACGCAAGAAGCTCCAATTATTTGTAAATATGAAAAACGAAAAGGAAAACCAATCACTATTATTGAGGGATATTTGGGAGCTGATGAAGATTTTAAATCAATAGCCAAAGACCTGAAAAAAAAACTTAGTGTTGGAGGTAGTTTTAAAAATGATACTATTATAATACAAGGAGATTTCCGTGATAAAATAATGAACTTCCTTAAAGAACTTGGCTTTAATGTAAAACGTGTTGGAGGTTAAAATAAAGCGAATAAAATGTCTATAAAAAACTCTGAACTTATACTCAATTCAGATGGTAGTATTTACCATCTTAATCTAAAACCTTCAGATATTTCGGACACGATTATTTTTGTAGGTGATCAAGATCGAGTTATCGAAGTTACAAAGCATTTTGAAACCATTGAATTTGAAACTCAAAGCCGAGAATTCAAAACACAAACAGGAATATTCAAAGGGAAACGGATCTCTGTAATTTCAACAGGAATTGGGTCTGACAATATTGACATCGTACTCAACGAATTAGACGCTTTAGTAAATATTGATTTTAAAACCAGAGAAATTAAAACGAATAAAACTAGTTTATCTATTGTTCGTATTGGTACTTCTGGAGCCCTGCAACCTGATATAGCTGTTGATAGCTTTGTATTAAGCAGTTATGGAATTGATATAAATGGGATGCTTCAGTCCTATAATATTGAAAATATAAAAAATGAATCGATTGAACAAGCCTTTGTAAAACACACAAATTGGAGTCCAAAAAAATCCTACCCAGTAATCGTTAATAATTCAAAAAGGTTAGAAGGACTTCTTAGCAGTAATCAAACTTTAAAAGGGATGACTGCTACCTGTGGCGGGTTTTATGGACCTCAAGGCCGAATTTTACGCTTAGAAATTCAAGACGACAGTTTAAACAATAAAATGAATAGTTTTGATTTCAATGGATTAAGAGTGACAAATTTTGAAATGGAAACATCAGCCATTTATGGCCTTTCAAAATTATTAGGACACGAAGCGTGTTCTATGAATGCTATTTTAGCGAATAGAAGTTTGGGTACCATTAGCAAAAACCCTCAAAAAACAATCGATAAATTAATAGTCTATTGTCTGAGCAAGCTTATCTCTTAAAATCTATTGATTTCAACAATTAAATGAAGTTACCCCACTTTATTTCAGACTTTCCTTTAAGCCTCAGAAACGTATTTGTTTTACTAAAATGCTTATTTCCAAACCAATAACCTCTATTTGCACTCATAGGAGAAGGATGCCCGCTTTCTAAAATAAAGTGTTTACTTGTATCTATCAGAGATTTTTTGTTTTTAGCTGCGCTACCCCATAAAATAAAAACAAGGTCTGTTTTTTGTTTTGATAAAGTTTTAATGACGCTATCAGTAAAGTCTTCCCATCCGTATTTTTGATGACTGCCCGCCTCCTTTAAACGGACACTTAAGGTTGTATTTAAAAGAAAAACTCCTTGATGAGCCCATTCAGTTAAATCTCCACTTGCGGGGTAGGAAAGCTTCATGTCTACTTCTAATTCCTTAAAAATATTTCTCAAAGAAGGTGGATGAGCCATACCTTCATTTGTAGAAAAACATAAGCCATTGGCTTGCCCTTCTCCATGATAAGGATCTTGACCTATAATCACCACTTTAACAGCTTCAAATGAACAGCTATTGAAAGCATTGAAAAGTTGATGAATCGGAGGGTAACAGCTTTGCCCGGCATACTCCGACTGAACAAAAGTACTGAGCGCTTTAAAATAGGGCTTATCAAATTCCGATTTAAGATGGGAACGCCAAGTTCCTTGTAACTGTAACATATAAATCAATTTTTATTTAAGTCATAGACCTCAAATTTAAACTATATATTTTAAACATTAATACTTACATTTGTGATGGTTTATGTAGCAACACAATGATTAATATTTCGAAGAAAACTTTACAAGATTTAGAATTTGAATCTGTTATTTTACAGGTGGCACACAACAACGTCACATCACTAGGAAAAACGGCTATTCTCGAAACAATTCCGTTCTCGAAAAGAGCTGATGTGATTGAAGCTCTACAACTTACTAATGAATTTGTAACGTCGTTTGAAAATGAGAATCGGATTCCAAACCACGGATTCGATGCGATTACTAAAGAATTGAAGTTAATTAAAATAGAAAACAATTATTTAGAAATCGATGGATTTCGAAAAATTATAAGTATCTGCATTACAAGTAATACGCTATTAAAATTCTTTAATAAATTTCATGAATACTATCCGTTACTACACGATCATTCTTCTCAAATAGAAACCAATACAAGTATTTATGATTCTATCAATAGTATTATTGATAAATATGGTGAGATTAGAAACGATGCTTCAGATGCACTCTACAGTATTCGAAAATCAATTCAAGCAGTACGAACAAAAGTCAATACGAGTTTTAACTCTGCTCTAAGTATGTATAACAGCGCAGACTACCTAGACGACATTCGTGAGACAGTCATGGAAAATCGTCGTGTTTTAGCTGTTAAAGCCATGTACAGACGTAAAGTAAAGGGCAGTATCATGGGTGCTAGTAAAACAGGAAGTATCGTTTACATAGAACCTGACACAACACAGCAACACCAACGTAATCTTAATAATTTAGAATTTGAAGAAACTGAAGAGGTTAAGCGAATTTTACTTGAACTCACTAGCTTTATTAGAGGCTTCTCTCCGCTTTTGGAATCCTATCAATTATTTTTGACAAAAATAGATGTCATTTATGCGAAAGCAAAATACGCAAAATCTATTGATGCTATCTCTCCGGAAATTACAGAACATCAAGAAATTGACCTTATAAATGCTTATCACCCTCTGTTAATGGTTGCTAATAAAAATGAAGGTATAACTACTTTTCCACAAACCATTACGATGACTACTGAGAGTCGGATCATAGTAATATCAGGCCCCAATGCTGGTGGAAAAAGCATTACCCTTAAAACTGTGGGACTGCTCCAACTAATGGTGCAATCAGGAATACTTATCCCTGTTCATGAACATTCAAAACTCTGTTTGTTTGATTCTATTCTGAGTGATATTGGAGACAATCAATCTATTGAAAATCACTTAAGCACTTATAGTTACCGCCTAAAGCAAATGAATCATTTTTTAAAGAAATGTAATAAACATACGCTCTTTTTGATTGATGAATTTGGAACGGGAAGTGATCCTGAATTGGGAGGCGCTTTGGCCGAAACGTTTCTTGAGATCTTTTATGAACGTAAAGCTTTTGGGATTATCACAACGCATTACAGTAATTTAAAATTACTCGCTAATGAAATGCCGCATATTCAGAATGCTAATATGTTGTTTGACGAGAAAACCTTGCTCCCGTTATATAAATTAGTCATTGGACAAGCAGGAAGCTCATTCACATTTGAGGTAGCTCAAAAAAATGGTATTCCTTTTAGTTTAATTAATCGATCAAAAAAGAAGATTGAGCGTGGTAAAATTAGGTTTGACAAAACTATTGCAAAATTACAAAAAGAACGTTCCAAACTTGAAAAAACAGAACGTGCACTTAAGCAAAATGAAATTAAAAAGAGTTTAGAGGCTGATAAACTAGAAACGACTAATGTCAAGGCTAAGAAAAAGCTACAAAGCTATCAGGAACTTTTTGATAGTAACCAACGTTTAGTATACCTTGGGCAAAAAATAAGTGACTTAGGAGAAAGCTATTTTGAAAATAATCGAAAACGCGAATTAATGAATGAACTCTTCAAACTAGTTCAAGTTGAAAATTCGAAACGCCAAAAAGTTAGCCTGAAACAAAAAAGAGTCCTCAAAGCTAAAGAAATAGAACTCAAAAAAGAAGTAGATAAAAAGGTAGAAGTTATTCGTAGGCAAAAAAAGATGCAAAAAGAAATATCAGCGCTTGTACCCTTGAAACCAAAAAGGGTTCTTGTCATCGGAGACTCAGTGCGTTTAGAAGACGGCCGCGCTGTGGGTACCTTAGATAAACTCGAAAAAAACAAAGCGGTTGTAAATTATGGACTTTTCACAACTACTGTTAGTGTGGATAGACTTGAGTATGTAAAAACTAAAAAGTAATGGATAATATCATATTCTTTGACGGCGTTTGTAAGCTCTGTAACAGTAGTATCAATATACTAATAAAAAAAGACGAGAAAAAAGTGTTTAAATTTTCCTCATTACAGAGCAATTTTACAACGTCTTTTGTCCCTAAACGTCTATTAGACTATGATAACTTTGATACTATTTTAGTTTACAAAGCGGGAAAATTCTACGATCGAAGCAACGCAGTTCTACAAATATGTAAGACTTTAGGAGGTATATTTAACCTGTTTCTAATTGGGTATCTTTTACCCCGTTTTATACGCGATGCATTTTATCGTCTGGTGGCAAATAATCGATATAAATGGTTTGGCAAAAAAGACCAATGCATGGTTCCTACCGACGATTTAAAAGATCGGTTTTTAGATTAATTACTATATCCACGATTAAGTATCGTTTCATAATTATCAACTAGACCTCGTTTAAATGGTCATTCCAATCTTTTGGTTTTGGAGTGTGAAGCTTACCTTCTAGCTTTGCAATAATCATGGAAACGGTAGCATCTCCAGTGACATTTACCATAGTACGACACATGTCTAAAGGACGGTCGACTGCAAAAATAAGTGCCAATCCGATGGCTAGTTTATCGGCTGGGAAACCAACAGATTCAAGAACTATCACTAACATAACCATCCCCGCCCCAGGAACTGCAGCGCTTCCAATAGAAGCTAAAAGAGCCGTGAGCACTATCATTAACTGATCGGTAAATGTCAAGTCGAAATCTAAAGCCTGTGCTATAAAAACAGCAGCTACAGCTTGATATAAACTGGTGCCGTCCATATTAATAGTTGCTCCTACTGGCAACACAAAACTAGAGACTTCTTTATCAACTCCTAAGTGTTCTTCCACACGTTCCATAGTGACTGGCAATGTGGCTGCACTACTACTAGTTGAAAATGCTAATAACTGAGCTGGACTAATTTTTTTTAAAAACCATAATGGGTTTCTTTTAGTAATCAAGGTCACTAGTACAAGATAAAAACAAATCATTAATAATAATCCACTAACCACAACTCCTGAGTAAAATAAAAGAGCATATAGTAATTCAGGATCCCCAGATGATGCTACCACATTAGAAAGTAACGCAAATACTGCATAAGGAGCTGTTAGCATAATTAGATCTACCATCTTCAATACTACATCATTTAAAGAGTCAAAGAAGTCTTTTAGTGGCTTGGCAACTTTTTCTCCAACTAGCAAAAGTGAAATACCTAAAAAAATAGCTAAAAAAATTACTTGGAGCATGAGTTTATTATTACTTAAGGCCGAAAAAGCATTGTCTGGAACCATATCCACTAGGAAATCTAAGGGACGACCAGCTTGTTGGCGACTGGCTTCCGCTATTTTTCCTTGTACTCCACTATTTTCCGCATAAGTTTCAGTTAATTTTGAAATGGTTTCTTGGGAAACACCATCTCCAGGATTAAGTGTATTTACTAATATTAAACCTATACTTATGGCAATCACCGTGGTAAGTACGTAAATGATAATAGTTTTAAGTCCAATAGAAGCAAATTTTGAAATATCTTTTAAATCTGAAATTCCTTTAATCAAAGAAGCTAGAATTAAAGGCACAGCAATTAACTTCAATAGTTTGACAAAGATAGTTCCTAACGGCTTAATCCAACTCGCTATAAAATCAGCTCCTCCTTGGAATCCAAGCATGATAAAACCAAAGGTTACTCCTAAAAGCATACCAATTAATATTTT
The DNA here is from genome assembly GCA_913052445.1 of uncultured Formosa sp. GTDB lineage: Bacteria > Bacteroidota > Bacteroidia > Flavobacteriales > Flavobacteriaceae > Hel1-33-131. Next base: position 30,754 of record CAJXDP010000001.1, on the reverse strand, counting down.
CCAGTGTAAAGCGAGAGATTTCATAAAATATATGTTTATTTTTTTAAGCTTTAGTCAGTCGATTTAAGAGCATGAAATCAGCAATAACTAATGCAGCCATAGCCTCAACTATAGGTACAGCTCTTGGTACTACACATGGGTCGTGACGTCCTTTGCCATGCATTTCTACTTCATTTCCATCTTTGTCAATCGTATCTTGAACTTGCATAATTGTAGCAACTGGCTTAAAGGCTACATCAAAGTAGATATCCATTCCATTACTAATTCCTCCTTGAATACCACCAGATAAATTTGTTTTAGTAGAGCCATCAACATTAAATGAATCGTTGTGCTGACTTCCTTTTAATTGAGTTCCGTCGAAGCCACTTCCGTATTGAAACCCCTTGACAGCATTGATGGATAGCATAGCTTTTCCTAACTGGGCATGTAAACGATCAAAAACAGGCTCCCCTAAACCTACAGGGACATTTTTAATAATACAAGAAATAACTCCTCCTATGGTGTCTCCTTCCTTTCTTATAATTTTAATTTTAGATATCATTTTTGCTGCCACTTTAGAATCTGGACAACGAACGTCATTCGTTTCAGCATTTGCTAGATCTAAGTTTTTATATGATTTATTAAGTGCAACTTCTCCAACTGAAGAGGTGTAAGCAGTTATTTCTATTGAAGTGAGGAATTGCTTAGCTAATGCTCCCGCTACCACGCGACAGGCTGTTTCACGAGCTGAACTACGCCCACCTCCACGATAATCGCGTTGTCCGTATTTTTCAGAATAGGTAAAATCAGCATGGCTCGGACGAAATATGTTTTTTATATGATTGTAGTCTTTTGATTTTTGATTGGCATTTTCAATTATAAAACCAATAGGAGAACCTGTTGTAGTTCCTTCAAAAATTCCAGATAAAAACTTGACAGTATCGGACTCTTTACGTTGTGTTACAATCGTAGACTGACCAGGTTTACGGCGGTCCATCTCTGACTGGATAGCTTTAAAATCAACTTTGATTCCTGCTGGACATCCATCAATAACTCCTCCAATAGCAATTCCGTGGGACTCTCCAAATGTGGTAAGTTTAAAAATAGAGCCAAATGTATTACCTGCCATATAACTTGCCTTAATTAATTAAAGTGTAAAAGTAATTGTATTATTATAAAAACAAAAATTAGAACCCAACTAAGTACATATTATAAATACAAATTAAATAGATATACAATTTTGAAGTGCTTCTTCGTAAATAGCTTCATAAAAAGGAACTATTTTATGAATATCAAATTTAGTTGATGTCTCTTGAGCAGCTTTTTTAAATTTATTAAGAACTCCCTCATTTTTAACTATTTTTATAGCGTTTTGTGCCATTTCATCTATATCACCTACGGCACTTAAAAACCCTGAAAGTCCTTCAATATTAACTTCTGGAATCCCACCAGAATTACTAGATATGACCGGTACACCAGAGGCCATAGCTTCTAGTGCAGCCAACCCAAAACTTTCAGTCTGTGAAGGGAGTAGAAATAAATCACTAAAACATAAGATTTTATCTACTTCATTACTGTTTCCTAAGAAAACGACTTTATCTTCTATACCATAGCTCTTACATAACCTTTCGGCTTTTTTACGCTCGGGTCCCTCGCCCACCATCATTAACTTCGATGGCACTTCAATTTGAACTCTATAAAATACTTCAATCACATCTGAAATACGCTTAACTGGTCTAAAATTACTAACATGAGTTATTACCCTTTCATTTGGCTGGGCTAGTAAATCACGATCAGAAGCATTAAAATTAGTTTTATATCTATCTATATCAATAAAATTTGGAATTACTTTTATCTCTTTTTGAGTATTAAATAATCTCTGAGTATCCTCTTTAAGACTTTGAGAAACTGAGGTTACCGCATCAGATTTGTTAATACTAAATGTAACTGCTGTTTTATAAAAAGGGTGACTTCCAACTAATGTTATATCAGTTCCATGCAAGGTCGTTACTATGGGTATTTTAATCCCTTCTTCATTTAGCATCTTCTTGGCCATATAGGCTGCATAGGCATGTGGGATGGCATAATGAACGTGCAAAACATTAATTTTATGCACTTTTACCATATCTACCAATTTACTAGATAAGGCTAATTCATAGGGCTGATAATGAAACAGTGGATAATCCGGCACATTTACTTCATGAAAATGCACGTTGGAGTTTAACAACTCTAATCGTACAGGCTGTGTGTAGGTAATAAAATGAACTTGATGACCCTTTCGAGACAATTCTAAACCTAATTCGGTTGCAAGAACACCACTCCCTCCAAAGGTTGGATAACATACTATTCCTATATTCATTTTATTCAATAATTGATGCATAAATTAAACGTTGTATTTCTGTTCTAATATCTTTTTTTAAAAGCATATTCGCATTCGATTTTGGAAATGTTCTATTGGCCAAAAATACATAAACTATTTCTTTATCAGGGTCTGCCCAAGTATAAGTCCCTGTAAATCCTGAATGTCCAAAACTTTGCATTGACAAACAACCACATGTCGGCCCCTCTTCTTCTAACTGAGGTTTATCAAATCCTATACCACGTCGATTATTTTGATGACAATAATGACATGTGTTGAACAAATCAAATATGCTTGAAGAGAAATAGCGTTTTACTCCGTACACACCCTTTTGAAGATATAATTGCATCAACTTAGCAACGTCATTGGCATTACTAAACAACCCAGCATGTCCTCCTACACCTCCTTGCATAGCGGCTCCCATATCATGTACATAGCCTTGCACTTTATCATAACGAAAATAATCATCAACTTCTGTTGGAATAAGTTTTAGGATATTGAATTTCTCTAGTGGTTTATAAGTGGATAAATTAGCGCCTAAGGGTTTATAAAAATGCTGTTGAACCAAATCATCGAGTGGTTGATTATAATGATTTTCTATGATTGATTTAAGAATATAATATGGCAAGTCACTGTAGCGATATCCGACTTCTTTTAGTAATTCAGAATTTATAATATTGGATTGAATGCTATCTTTAAAATCGTCTCTTAGGAACAAATTTTCATTTACTTGAATTGAAAAATTATTTGATTGTTTATTACGATAAAACTTAGGATTTGGTTTTTGAGTTACAGAATCAAGACTGGATACGTAAAAAGGGATCCAAGGTTTTAGCTGTGCAAAGTGAGAAAGCATTTCTTTGATGGTAATGGCTTCTTTATTACTACTTATGTAAGCAGGTAATAATTCACCTAAAGTAGATTCTAATTTTATCACTCCTTTATCAACTAGCTCTACAAGCAAGGGAAGCGTCGCTACTATTTTTGTGAGAGAAGCGATATCATATAAATCGTCGAACTTAACCTTGATATTTTTTTTATAAGTATGATGTCCAAAATACTTTTCGTAAACTACTTTTCCTTTTCGAGCTACTAAAAGTTGAATTCCAGGAGTCATTTGTTCTAAAACTGCATAATTAGCAACAGAATCTATTTTGTGTAATAGGTCCGAGTCCATACCAACTGATTCTGGTAAACCATAAGAAAGACGCTTTATAGCTGGGACTGGTATTCCATGTCCGGCCATAAATACTGAACCTATACTGACTGGTAGATTTCCTTTTGAAGGAATACCTCCAAATATAATTTGTGCAGCCGTTTCTTGGAACATGGGACTATTTTGATAGGCCATAACAATGCTTTGAATATTGGAAACATCTGTAAGATCATTTAAAGCGTATGGCTTTGAAAAAACAGTTAAAATAAGCTTATTAGTTCTTGCGATTTCATTAAGCCAAACGAGCTCTTTATCAGAAAACCGGTATGGATCCCAAGGGCTAGCGTTTGATGAATGTAAACCTACCACCACAGTATTATACTGATTTAACTCAGAAGCTAATTCGTTTAAAGTATTAGCACTTACATGATCAACCTGAGTATATTTATTAAGCATCTTTAAAAATGGTGATGCGTCTGCACTTCCCATTTTAACATATGCAATCTTACTAAGTTCTAAGTTTTTTAGAGGTAATAGTTCATTTTTATTTTGAACTAGAGTGATGGCATTTTCAACTAAACTTTGGCTCAGAACATTATCCTTGTGACGGTTTAAATCAGCTACTAAATTGACGGTGTTTATTGGCTTATATTGAGCTAGTCCGACCTTATATTTAGCACTTAATATTTTTTTTACAGAATGAGCTAAACGTTTTTCAGAAATAACTCCAGATTTTACTGCATTTAGCAAAGTATTTATCCCTTGACTCACATCCATAGACATTAGCAAAACATCATTTCCTGCCATAAAAGCTTGTAAATCAACTTCGCCAGGATTACTAAAATTAGAGACGCCTTTCATATCTAGAGCATCAGTAAAAATTAAGCCTTTAAAACCAAGCTTTTCTTTTAACAACTCAGTAACAATTGAATAAGATAATGAGGACGGGTAATTTGAACGCGTATCAAAACTTGGAACGTTAAGGTGTGCAACCATAACACTTGAAAGTCCTTTCGAAAACAATTTCTTATATGGGTATAGTTCCAAGGAATCAATCCGTTCTTTAGAAAAATTAATCGTGGGTAAGGTTTTATGAGAATCATAATCTGTGTCTCCATGTCCAGGAAAATGTTTGGCATTGGCCATAACCCCTGTACCTTGTATTCCTTCCATAAATGCTAAAGAATGATTGGAAACCAACTCTTTTTGTTCTCCAAAAGAACGATTACCAATAATAGGGTTTTTAGGGTTTGTATTAATATCAACTACTGGAGCAAAATTGAAATGAACTCCAATCCGCTTGCAGTGTTCTCCAATATGTTTGCCAGTCTGACGAATTAAAGCTAAATTATTGATTGCTCCTAAGGTCATGTTCCATGGAAATGCATAAGTAGAATCTAAGCGCATACTCAGTCCCCACTCCGCATCCATACCTACCAATAATGGGGTTTTAGAAGCGGCCTGTAATTCATTATTCAAATGCGCTTGGCGAACTGGTCCTCCTTTAGAATATATAAGACCACCTATATTGTGATTTTTAATTTGACTCAAGATCGATTTCTTAGTGACTTTATCTTGGTTTGAAAATACCTGAATCATGTATAACTGCCCAATTTTTTCTTTAAGACTAAGTGAACTATAAATACTATCTACCCATGATTTTTGCTGTATTTTATCTAAAGTATCTAATGGAGAACTCGAAACTTGAGCTATCATTGATGATGAAAAGATGACAAAAAATAAGATGAGAATTTTACGCATGTGTAGAAAAAAATAAATCTCACACTAAAATACTGATTTAAATAGATAAATATTAAAATATAGGATCTATTTATTAATAGAAAGTTAAGTAATGTTCATAAATTCCAATAACAAAGAAAAGGCACTAGAATTAGCACGATACTTTAAACTAATATTATTATGAGAAAACTATTATGTTAACAGAACCATTGGAAATAATCGTTTATGGAGTGACCGGATTTACAGGAAAGTTAGTAGCCGCCTACCTTCTGCCTAGCGCTAGATGACCATAATAAATCATCGAAACGAGCAGGTGTATTGACCCCTTCAACATGGCTGGGGAACGCTATGGCAATACGATTGTAGCAGTCTCGAGGCGGAAAATTTATGCAGTTCGATACAGTAACTTCGCTGGACTCTAAATAAAAGAAATTGAATTACATAAAACTACTGTGCCAGCTTTCGGATGCTGGAACTTCCCAAAACTCTTGATACTCACCTTTTGAATTTACCAGATTATTAAATACTATCGTGTTTTTAGAGACGGCATTGTCCTTGGCCATCTTTTTAAAATCCGATAGTGTTTTGTAGGCCACATACTTACCTTGCTTATAAGAGACGTTCATTTTATCCATTAAATCGACAGAATAAGTTGTTTCAAGATCTTGGATAAACTGTACAGATGCATCTATAGAACACCCTGTTGCTGATTGCTTTTCTTGATCTATAGCAATCACTATGAAGCGATTATATTTAATTTCGAAACCAGCTTTTAAGTCAGTTCCATGTGCGGCCCAACTCTGTAAAAATAAATTTAATTTGGATGAAATTTCATCTAACTCTAATTCGGAAAAAGAACGGTTAGATTGGTAAATCCAAACACGGGAATTTTCTGGAAGGGTATCAAAATTGACTAACATTTTTTTAGAGTATTTAGTGTTATAAATCGTTTGCATTAGCTATTAGTTCAGCCACGTCCATGACTTCAATTTGACCCTCAGCTTTATTTTTTACTCCGTCTGTCATCATAGTATTACAAAATGGGCATCCTGCCGCTATAATTTCAGGCTTGACTGCCATGGCTTGTTCTGTGCGTTCAATATTAATTTCTTTATCTCCTTTTTCAGCATCCTTAAACATTTGAGCACCTCCAGCCCCACAACAAAGTCCTTTTTTGCGGCAATTTTTCATTTCAACCAATTCAGCATCTAACTTTTTAATCAAATCTCTTGGCGCTTCATACACATCATTTGCACGTCCCAAATAACATGGGTCATGAAATGTAATACGTTTTCCTTTAAATTTCCCACCTTGAATAGTCAGACGTCCTTCATCTAATAAATTCTTAAGGAATTGAGTGTGGTGCATTACTTTATAATCACCTCCTAAAGAAGGATATTCATTTTTAAGTGTATTAAAACAATGAGGGCATGCAGTTACAATTTTCTTAACATCATATGCATTTAGCACGTCTATGTTGGTGACCGCTTGCATCTGGAATAAAAACTCATTTCCAGAGCGTTTAGCAGGGTCTCCAGTACAACTTTCTTCAGTACCTAAGACTGCAAAATCAACTTCAGCTTTGTTTAATAATCTTACAAAAGCCTTCGTTATTTTTCTTGCGCGATCGTCAAAACTACCGGCACAGCCTACCCAAAACAAAACTTCAGGTTGCTTTCCAGTGACCGAAAATTCGGCCATTGTTGGTACTTTTAATGAGTCACTCATAGTTTAATATTAATCAAGTTGATCATCGTTAAAAACTTGAATTGTTACTTCTTTTTCAACCAAATCAGTGAATTTCCCTTTATAGCGAGTTGCTTTAACTAAATGATTATCAATCCAATGGTAATTTCCACCTCTTGGTTTACCCATTAGAAGACTGTGGTAATTAAACCCATGTTGCTTTAGCCAAGCTTCTGTAACGGCTCTATGTGTTTCTGTACGCGATGTAAAAAAACAAATCATATGACCTTCATCGTACCATCGGTTACAAGTTTCTAAAGCGTCGATAAAAGGTAAACAGGTACCCATTCGCTCGGGTTCTTCATTTGGAACATCTTCGGTAATTGTACCGTCAATATCAATTAAATAGTTTTTTACACCCCCTGGAAGTACAGGACTTACAAGTTCACCTGATTCTACTTTTTCATGTAATATCTTATCAGCTTGTTCTCTTTTCATTTTTGATTTTTTATAAATATACTTTTATTCATTTTTCCAATTTAACCTATCCATTTGATTATAAGGCCAGGGCGCTCCATTGTTTTCAATATTGGACATCATATTATTAAGCTCTACAGGTGCTGCGCTTTGTTCCATTACTAAATAACGACGCATTTCAAGAATAATTGAAAGCGGGTCGATACTGATAGGACAGGCTTCTACACAGGCATTACAGCTAGTACAAGCCCAAAGCTCTTCATTAGTGATATAATCTCCTAAGAGTTGTTTGCCATCAGCCTTAAATTCACCATTATTAGTGTCTATGTTGTTTCCTACTTCAACCAAACGATCACGAGTGTCCATCATAATTTTTCTTGGTGACAATTTTTTTCCTGTCTGGTTTGCTGGGCATTCACTAGTACAACGTCCGCATTCAGTACATGTATATGCGTTTAAAAGATGTACCCAGTTAAGGTCTTGAACATCACTTGCTCCAAATTTATCTTGAGTTTCAGTATCTTCATCTACAGCTGCATACGGATCCGCATCAGGATCCATCATTAACTTGACTTCATTTGTAACAGCTTTTATATTATCTAGCTGGCCTTTAGGTTTAACACTTCCATAATAGGTGTTTGGAAAGGCTAATAAAATATGTAAATGCTTTGAATAGTATAAATAGTTTAAAAAGATAATTATACCAATGATGTGCATCCACCAAGCTGTACGTTCAATTAGGTTCAAATTTAGCCCTTCGAACAAAGGCGCAAAAAACTGACTTATAATATTACCGGAATTATTTAACTGAAATTCCGTATCGGTAGCATTCATTGTTATAAAAAGGGCCATTAATATAATTTCAAAATAAAGAATCAAGTTTCCATCGAGTTTAGGCCAACCTTTCATCTCAGACTTCACAAAGCGCTGAATCTTTATTATATTTCTTCGAAACCAGAAAATAACAATGGCTACAAATACTAATGCAGCTAGGACTTCAAAAGTTCCAATCAAGAAACCATAAAGAGGTCCAATATTAGAGAAAATTCGGTGTGTTCCAAACAAGCCGTCTATAACAATCTCCAGCACTTCAATGTTTATAATCACAAAACCTAAATACACGATAATATGGAGAATTCCAGCTATTGGGCGCCGAACCATTTTACCTTGACCTAGAGATATCTTCACCATATTAATCCAGCGCAGATTAGTATCTCCGCTAGTGTCTACATCTTTTCCAAGGTAAATATTCCGTTTAAGCTTACTTATATTACGCACGAAGAAAGCTAGTCCTGAGAAAAGTATGATTGCGAAAATTAAATTGGGTAATAGACTCATTTAATCAGTCTTGATTAATTTTTATTTCATTACCCTCAGAATCATATTGTTTAGCTTTGTTTCCAAATAATGAAAAATGCAGATATCGTTTTGGATTTAATTTAATGTCTTCCATAAGTTCTTCTAACTGCTTAGTTGCTCCTTGAAGGTTGACATATACATGGTCATCTTTCATAAGTTTTCCAATAGTCCCTTCCCCATTTTCTATTATCTCTAACAATGAGTTAAAGTTATAAATAGTAGATTTTAAATCAAACATAATTGAATCTAAATCAGATTCTGAAAGAGATTTACTAACAATCGTTAAATCTTCAGAAATTTGATTAAAATTTAATATGGTTTCTCCTATTGCAGATTTATTATCATTAACTAAACCGTTAATTGACTCTGATGTAGATTTGAAAGAAGCAATTGTGCTACTTAGTTCCGCTATGCTTAGCTTAATTTTATTTTTAGTTTGAACATCAAATATATCATTAAGATTAATCAATAACTGGTCAGCACTAGCCATAACAGTTTCAATTTTTTCTTGTAGAGGAGTTAAACGCTGGTTTACTAAGTCTGTAAGGCCTGGCTTTACCATAGATATTAATATATCTCCATTTTGAACTAAAGCAGCACCATCAAAAGCTGGGACTATAGCTATTGCTTTACCTCCTATTAGACCTGCTTCATAGAGATGGGCTTCACTATTAATTGAGAACGAAAACTCATCACTTATAGACATGGTTACTCTTAATAAACCGGAACCATCTCCTTTAAATTCAATAGATTGAACTTTACCGATATTATGTCCATTTATGGTGACAGCGGACGAAGGAGCTAGTCCCTCTACGTTATTGTAAAAAGCACTTATTTTTTTTGAAGAATCAAATAAATTCTCTCCCTTTAAATAGTTAAAAATAAAGATGAAAAGCAATATCCCAGAGATAACTAGAATAGCAGTTTTGATTTCTTTAGAGAGTTTCAATATAATATGTTTTATATTACAAATTTAAGTATAAAAATGAAATAATTAAAGCTAATTCTCTGTAGATTTCAAGGCTTCATCAATTGATGTTTTTTCTCCATCTTTATATGCTACAATGTAGGCAGTTGTATAGCCTTTTAAAATTGCTATATTCAATAATTCAGTAGCAGTGGAATAGCTTGAAGTATTTCCATAAAAATAACGGTAAATGGAGTTGGATTTTTGTATCGATATTTGATTCAATCCATTAAAATTGTAGGGCTTAGTTGGTAACTTTTTAGACCCTGCAGCTATTTGTACTTTAAAAACAATCGAAGATTTATTAATTAAAGAATCGGAAACTGAATCTACTACGATGTCATTATTTGGAAAAGCATTATTTAATGATAAAGTAGAGTCAGAATTTAATTTCGATTTATAGTCTAAAATGGCATCCGATATACTTTTAGATATATTAATCTTACCTTTTGAAGAGTTTAGATAATCGCCTTCTGATTTATTTGTAATAAACCCTGTTTCTATTAAAATACTAGGCATATAAGTGTTGTGTAAGACCCAAAACCCAGCTTGCTTGACTCCTCTATTTTTTCGCTTTAACTTATTTGTGAAATTGTCCTGTACATAACGTGCCAGTAAGATGCTTTGATCTAAATAATCTTCTTGCATGAGTGTTAGACCAATCATGGATTCTGGTGAGTTTGGATCAAAACCTTCATAGTTTGATTCAAAATTATCTTCTAGAAAAATAACTTCATTTTCTTTCTGAGCTACTCTAAAATTTGAATCATTTCTATGAAGGCCTAATACATATGTTTCTGTACCATGAGCCTGGGAATTATGGGCGTTACAATGAATCGACACAAATAAATCCGCATCAGCTTTATTAGCGATTTTTGCACGTTGCCTAAGTTCAATAAAAACATCTGTAGTTCTGGTGTAGATCACCTCTATGTCCTTATACTTTTCGAGGTTATTACCTACTTTTAAAGCAATATCTAAAGCAATGTCCTTTTCCTTATAACCAAAATTAGTGGGACGACCAGGATCTTTACCGCCATGTCCAGCATCCAATACTACAACAAAGTGATTAGTATTAATTTGCGCATTTGATGTTGTACAGAAAACAAGAATTAGAAATAATAATAATATAATTTGCTTTTGCATGTTAAACATTTAACCTATCAATCGATTCTAAAAATTAAAAAATCACTAAAAATATACGTAACTTTGATTTTTAATAATAGGGTTACATAACTACAAAAATACACTTAAAAGCATTGAAAACAACACTATTTCAACTACTTTTTATTCTAAGTTTTACAGTGTTTGCCAACACTTTTGGTATAGCTCAGGCAACTCTAAACTCTAACCCTATAACTAGAGATGTTTCAGAGATCTCTAGTACTAAAACTAAAAATGATTCAATTTTTAATTCAGAAAAAAAAGAGGCTGAGAAAGACTCTATTTATAATGACAGTATACTAAAGCCTAAAAGCTATCTTGAAAGCATTATTGATTACAAAGCCAAAGACATTACTTCAATAGATGTGAAAAAACAACAAATTTACCTCTACAATGAAGCTGAAATACAGTACGGCGATATGGATATTAAGGCTGGTGTTATAATGTTTGATTACGGAAACGATATTATTTACGCTGGTCGTATAAAAGATTCACTAAATATTTATACTCAACACCCCGTTTTTAAACAGGGAAACGATCTAGTAGAGCCTGATTCAATTGCATTCAATATTAAAACAAAGAAAGCCTTGATTTGGAATTCAAAAACTGAACAACAAGGGGGACAGATAATTTCTGATTTAACAAAAAAAGAGAACGACTCAGTTTACTTTGTTAAACGTGCTAAATTTACTACTTCAGAGAATTTAGAAAACCCCGAATATTATTTTCTACTGAGGAAGGCTAAAATTGTCCCTGGGAAAAAAGTAGTCACAGGGCTAACAAATATGTTTATAGCAAACGTTCCAACTCCAATTGGGCTCCCTTTTGCTTTTCTACCTATGTCAAAAAAACGGACTTCAGGTGTCATTTTTCCAACTTTTGGAGAACAAAATAACAGAGGGTATTTTCTACAAAATGGTGGTTATTATTTCGCTTTGAGTGATTATTTTGACTTGGCAACTCTCGGCGACTATTACACTAATGGTAGTTATGGTGCAAGAATAGAAAGCAGTTATGCTGTTCGTTATAAATTTAGAGGTTCTTTAAGTTTTCGTTATGAAAACTTAATAAATAGTGAACGTGGGTTTCCTGACTACTCAAGGAGCTCTATTTATAATTTAAGATGGAACCAAAGTCAAGATTCTAAATCAAATCCAAGCTCTCGATTTTCTGCATCTGTCAATTTAGGATCTAGTACTTATTTTCAAGAATCTGTAAATCAACTTAATTCATCAAATTTCTTAAACAATACACTCTCTTCATCTGTGTCTTATTCTAAAACATTTCAAGGAGAGCCTCAGGTAAATATAAGTGTAACAGCTACGCATTCCCAAAACACTAATACAGAGAATATCAACATGACTTTACCAACATTTCAAGGAAGTATCGATAGAGTATTCCCGTTTGCCCCAAAGACAGGTAGTAAAAAAGGGGCGCTTCAAAATATTAACTTACAATATAATATTCGTGCTGAAAATCGTATACAAACCACAGATTCATTGTTTTTTAAACCTGAAATGTTTGAAGCTGCAAAAGCAGGTTTTCAACACACTATTCCATTGAGCACCAATTTTAAAATTTTTAAACACTTTAGCATGAGCACAAGTGCTAATTTCAAAGAAAACTGGACTTTTAATACCATCAAAAAGGAATATGACTTAGAAAGTCAATCAGTAATTACTACTCCTGTTAAAGGATTTGATTCGTACCGCACTTACAACTTTAGCACAAGCGTTGGAACAACTGTATATGGAATGTTTGAATTTGGTGAAGATAAAAAGATTCAAGCTATACGCCACGTGATGCGACCTTCTATTTCTTACAACATCAACCCTTCCTTTGATAAGTATTACGAAAGCTATGAAGTGATTAGTGCTGATGGTACTACTACAAATGAAATTGATTATAGTCGATTTGAACAATCATTATTTGGGGCACCAGGAAAAACATTTTCTAGCGGAATAGGATTATCACTAAATAATAATATTGAAGCTAAAGTTCGTGACAAAGACAGCACCGAAACAGATGCAAAAAAAATTTTTCTGTTAAATTCACTAAATTTTTCTACTAATTATAATGTTGCTGGAGATTCACTAAACTGGAACCCTGTTAGATTGTCAGGTGGAACCCAACTCTTTGACAGTAAAATGAGTCTAAACTTTGGCGCTACTTTAGATCCTTATGCTCTTGACAACAATAATAAAAAGATTAATGAATTTAATGTAAATAACGGAGGAAGCTTATTTCGTTTAACAAGTGCAAATATGACTATGAGCTATAATTTGTCTAGTGATACTTTTGATGAAGATAATTCCGAAGAAGACCAATCAAAAGAAGAGTCTAGAAAAAGTGGGGGGCGTGCTGATGATTTATTCGGAAAGTCGCAAGATTATTCTAATCAATCCTTAAATAACAATAATAATAGTGACAAAGAAGTTGTTCCCTCTGCTCTGTACAACTATAAGATTCCATGGAGTTTAAGGTTAGCATATGCTGTAAATTACAACAACACTAGGCGACAGAGTGAGATTTCTTCTCACTCATTAATGTTCTCTGGAGATGTTGAACTCTCTCCTCGGTGGAGTGTTGGCGCCTCATCTGGATATGACCTTAAAAACAATGGATTTACGTACACACAATTACGTTTTGAACGCGATTTATTAAGCTGGAGAATGAATTTCTCTTGGATTCCTTTTAGCAATCGAAGTTCTTGGAATTTCTTTATTGGAATCCGCTCAAGCATGTTTAAAGACCTTAAATATGAAAAACGTAGACAACCGGACAAACGATTATAAAATTATGAAAAAGATTATCAGAACTCTAAAAGCTTCACAACCAATAGGCCCTTACAGTCAGGCAGTGTTGGTGAATAATGTACTATATACATCTGGACAAATAGCTTTACATCCAGAAACAGGTGAATTAGTGATTAATTCAATAGATGAGGAGACCACTCAAGTAATGGAAAATCTAAAGGCTATTCTTGAGGCTGCAGATATGACATTTGAAAACGTTATTAAGTCTTCAATATTTATTTCAGACATGAACTCTTTTGAAGCTATAAACAGAGTATATGGCACCTATTTTAAGGAAGCGACAGCACCTGCAAGGGAGACTGTTGAGGTCGCTAATTTACCAAAGTTTGTAAACATAGAAATTAGTATGATTGCCGTAATATGATAGTTTATTTAGGATCTTTTAGCAATTTCAGAGTGGTATTTTACTAGACCTTCAATAGGGCGACGCTCAAAATTACCAACAGTAAACCCATATTCTTGTGCAACTGCTTTAATTTCATCTTGGGTGAAATAGGCAATAGAACCTGCAAAGTGAACAGGTACAGTTTTAATTTCTTCTTTATATTGTAGAATCATGTTTTCCACAAATATGCGCATGCCTTTTTTAATTACTTTTTGAGTATACTCTGATTCTTTATTAAGGATTAAAAACTCTGCAAAAGTGGCGAGGTAAGCATTAGGGTTTGCTTTTTTGTATAAATTACTTTTAACTACATCGTCATTTACATTGTAACGTGTTTTGAAAACTAGTTTCAAATCGTGAGGCATATGGTCAAAATAATAATCTCTTAATAATTGTCTGCCATAATAATTACCAGAAGCATCATCCATAATTGAATACCCTAAAGAAACTATTTTCTGATCTATTGATTGCCCATTAAAGTAGGAACAGTTAGAGCCAGTTCCTAAAATACAAACAACGGCTGGGTGATGAGAAACCCCAATTGTGGCATAGACTGCTGCATAAGTATCTTCTTTTACTAAAACTTCAGCATTCACAAAAATTGATTGTAAAACACCTTCAAGCATTTTTACAGGTTTTTTAGTTCCACATCCAGCTCCGTAAAAATAAATATGAGAAATAGATAACTTATTTTCATAAATAACATCATTTGCCTTTATAATATCAAATGCATCAGTTTCTGAAATGATTGCAGGGTTTAAACCCTTAGTTCGTTGCTTTTCAAAAAGTTGATCACCAGTTGAAGGGTCTATTGCTATCCAATCACATTTTGTTGAACCGCTATCTATTACAAAAATCATATGAAGAAATTAGAAAAAACACATTACTAAGAAAATAACGTATTTTATAAATTATTTATATAGAATTAATATACTGTGCTAAATCTACTAATTTAGAAGAATAACCATATTCGTTATCATACCAAGAAACAATCTTAACAAAGTTATCATTCAAGGCCATACTTGCATTGGCATCAAATGTACTAGTCAATGATTCAGAGACAAAATCTTGTGAGACAACTCCTTCTTCAGTATATCCTAAAACTCCTTTTAATTCATTTTCTGAAGCGTTTTTAATTGCCAGCTTAATTTCTTCAAAAGAAGCACCTTTTTCTAAACGACAAGTTAAATCAACTACAGAAACGTCAACTGTAGGCACTCTAAAAGCCATTCCTGTAAGTTTTCCATTAAGTTCTGGAATTACTTTACCAACAGCTTTTGCTGCTCCTGTAGAAGCAGGTACAATATTATTTAATGAAGCACGACCAAGTCTGTAATCTTTACGAGAAGGGCCATCAACTGTAAATTGTGTTGCTGTAGCGGCATGCACAGTAGTCATAAGACCTTCAATAATTCCAAATTTATCATTAAGAACTTTAGCGATTGGAGCTAAACAGTTCGTTGTACATGATGCATTAGAAACAATTGTATTATCATTAGTAATTTTGTCATGGTTAACACCCATTACGAACATAGGCGCATCAGCAGATGGTGCGGAAATAGCTACTTTTTTTGCTCCAGCTGTAATGTGCTTTTGAGCACCTTCAAGTGTTGTAAAAATTCCAGTACAATCTAAAACAACATCGGCACAAACTGAATCCCATTTAAGATCTTCTGGATTTCGTTCTGCTGATACACGAATTTCATTACCATTAATTACTAAATTCCCTTTAGTTACCTCAATAGTCCCTTGAAACTTTCCGTGCACTGAGTCATATTTAAGTAGATATGCTAAATGATTAACATCTAACAAATCATTAATTCCTACGACTTGAACATCAGGTCTGCTAGCAGCAATACGAAAAGCTATTCTACCAATTCGACCAAATCCATTAATTCCAATTTTTACTTTTGACATTTTTTTATTATTATGATTAATTCTCTATTTTTTTTTAAATACTCATTATATCTGAAACTCTTAATAACTCTTCGTCTATTTTTGAGTGTCCCTTAACAGCCTTGTCAATTGGATATAACTCAACTTTATTGTTGATAGTTCCAACCATAAAATTCTTCTTTCCTTCCAATAGAGACTCCACAGCCTTCACGCCCATTCTCGACGCTAAAACTCTGTCAAAACAAGAAGGTGCTCCACCGCGTTGCATATGTCCTAAAACAGAAACACGAACATCATAACCTTCTAGGTTTTCCTCTACATAATCTCTTAACTCAAATACATTTTTACCAGTCTTATCGCCTTCGGCTACTACAACAATACTTGACGACTTACCAGTAAGCTTACTCTTTTCTAAAGACTCTAATAGTCTATCTAATCCTAAATCTTCTTCTGGAACTAATATTTCTTCTGCTCCAGAACCAACCCCAGCATTAAGAGCAATATGTCCAACATCACGACCCATTACCTCAACAAAAAATAAGCGCTTATGTGAACTGGCTGTATCTCTGATCTTATCTATTGCTTCAACAGCTGTGTTTAACGCAGTATCATAACCAAGGGTGAAGTTAGTACCAACAATATCATTATCAATAGTTCCAGGGATACCTATAATAGGGAAATTATGTTCTTTATTAAATATCATACCTCCAGTGAAAGTACCATCCCCACCAATTAAGATTAAAGCATCGATATTTTCTTTTTTTAATTGTTCGTAAGCTTGCTTACGCCCTTCTTTTGTTCTAAATTCTTCGGATCGAGCAGACTTTAAGAAAGTGCCTCCTTTGTTAATAATGTTATTTACACTTCTTGCATCTAATAATTTAAAATCTCCTGCAATCATTCCTTCATATCCTCTGTAGATCCCTACACATTCAATCAAGTGATATGCACATGTACGGACGACAGAACGTATAGCTGCATTCATCCCAGGCGCATCGCCACCAGATGTCAATACAGCAATTTTATTTATCTTGTTTTCCATAGTTGTAATTGTTTACCCCGTAAAATTAATAAAACTTATCTACTTAAAAATATTCAAACGGCATCAAATTTATCAAGTTCTTTAAATTCAAACGTTTTCGTTGATAAGTATTTAATTTAAAGTTATAAAATTAATTATTATTAGGAATTTTAGAGTTGCTTGTCTTAAAATTTATAAACTCCGGCATTTTAGATTTATTTTCTGATTGAGCTGAATCTTTTATCTGTTTATTTTGTTTTTTAAAGAGTGCATCTAAAAATTCTTTTAAATTATCAAATTCAATATTATAAAAGAGTCCTAACCCTTGAGTATATCCAATTTGTTCTCCGAAATTTTGGATACTATTTTCTTTGTTAAAAAACTTAAGTGAAAGAGTCCGGTCTTCATTTAATAAAATTTCAACTTCGAAATCTCCAGCTACTGTTGTCTCACTAACTCCGCCAACCGGAACCCCTACTTTACCATTAATCAGAACATTATCACTTATTTTGGTAGAAACGGTCACCCCAACTCTGCTATTTGTTTCATATTCAGGAGTTGTTTTTCCTAAGTCTAAATCAATTCCTAACTGGACTTTATTATCATCATCCGCAAAAAGCTCATTCAGCATACTTGTAACTCCATCTGAAACTAACCCAAAGGCGTCTTGGGAGTCAAGTGTTAGTTCATTTCTAAATGCACCAGTAGCTAATAATGAAAGAGCTTGAAATTCTTTCCTATCCTTATCTCTTAATCTGTCCGCTAACTCACTATTAAGAGTCGAATTAATTCCTGGAAAACGTATATCAAAATTTAAATCTGGCTTTTCTAATTGTCCTGTCAAATGAACCTCTACTTCAGTTGGAATACTTTGATTAATTGGATTGTCAAGTAATGTTGAAGGATTTACACTGATATCTTCGTAAAGTGCTTTAATATTTATATCCGCACTTAATGGACTTCCATCCCAAGCAATCGTACCATCCCTAACTACTTTAAATTTTTTTTGAATAATTCGACCAAAAGAAAAGTTGTAAATCCCTGAAAGGACTATAAAATCTCCAAACATTTGAAATTTTCCTTTTGTATTAATTTGTGCCAACATACTTCCATTTCCACGCCCAATTATTGAACTTCCTGTTTCCTTATCAATGACAATTTCAATTTCAGCATTGTCATTAATATCCATATTAAATTCCATTTCAAGCCCTTTAACATCGTCAATCTCAAAAGTCTGATTTATGGTTTTAGTTAACTTTTGATACGGACTTATAAAATTTATATAGGAACTTTCAGATAATATTTCACTATCGTTTAGAGGAATCTTAAAAATGGTTCCCTTTGAGGTCCCCACATTAGCCTCAATAAATAATTGATCTGTAGGTCCGGAAATGTCAATGTCTCCATTAAAAAAAGCAGTTCCGTAGTATAGAGATTCATCTTGCTCAATAGTATTAAGTACCAACAAACGATCTGAATCAATATTAAAATCTAAAGACCAGTTTGAGAAATTATTGTGATTAATTTTTCCATTTAAATAAGCTTTTGATTGGTAGTCAACATCATTCATTAACGCTTTATCAAAAATAAAACTTTGCTTTTCCATGTTGATAACAGTATTATCTGCAAAATCATAACCTACATTAAGGTAAGGAATAGCCAAGCCTCCTTTATCTAAAATCAAACTTCCTTCTATTTGAGGTTTTTCAAGTCGACCGCTAACAGAAGCAAAACCAGAAATACCCCCGCGAATATTAGTAATCACATTGCCACCAAATGGGTTTAAGGGATTTAAGATAAAATCACTAAATGAAATATCTAGATCAAGGTTTGAATTAGTACCAGATACATCAAAGGTTCCAAATACCGATAATGTTTCATTCGCATCTTCTTTCAACGATATATTCACATCATAGTTAGTGAGTGATTGATTTCCTTCAATATCAGCTTTAAAAGACCCTAAATTAAAATCATTTAATTCTAAATTATCAATGGTTAGGCTGGATTTAGGAAGATATCCGTTTTGTAATTCAATAATATTTAGGCTTCCATTTAAATTTCCGGCAAGCTTTAAATTTTTAATTGAGGGGGTAACTTTTGCTAAGTCTACATTTATAAAATCTAAATCTAAACTACTGTTACCAGATTCTTCTAAAAGCGCTTTTAAACGAATCTCTTCATTAGCATAGGACATATTTATATTACTGACTAATACCTGCTTAAAAGATCTGTCAAAAGTAATTGTATTTAGTGTGTCTTGAGAACTGTTGATGAGCCACGGAGTTTTATTAAAAATAGCTGTTGACTTCTTTACTCCAAGCACAGACATATTAGCTTCATTTATAGTGTAATTAAAATTTAAATCAAATTCATCTTTCAATTCCTCCCCACCTTTAAATTTAGATTTTAAATATAATGTATCGTTGATAGAGATATTTATTAAACTAAATTCAGAGACATTGTAGTACTTAGTTGAAATACTATCTACTTCAATATATGAATTAAATAACGGGTTATCATTTATTAGTTCAACCTTAATTTCATTTGCAAAAAAGTCATCAGTTTCAATTTCAGGCGATTTGAAAGTAAGCTTAAAGTTTTTTGGCTCACTTTCAAGCCTTCCCTTAACCGAAGTATTTGTTCCTAGTTTAATACCCGGGTAAAGTAGTTCTAATATTTTACTATAAATTTTAAAATTAAAATTTATATATTGTCCATCTAAACCCTCGAAAGGGCTAAGCTTAGTGTAAATATATTCTAGTGAATTTGTCATTAAATTTGGTAAATCATTGATAAGAAATTTACCTTTTAAACTTCCATTGACAATTTCTGGTGAATTTAACTTAATCGTTCTTATTCTGTTATTATCGAAAGTAGAGGTAATTTCAAAATCTTTGAACTCATAACGGTCATTTTGATTCTCATACAAAGCATCCTTGAAACTAATCACACCATGAATATCGTCTATGTTAGAGCCTTTCATATCTACAAACATTTCTCCTGTTAGTATTGAAGTTTGATCCCGGTTAACTAATTGTAAAGCATTTAGATCAGCATAATCGATAATAGCTGAAAAATCATAAATACTCTCAATGCCTGAAAAATCTACAAGCCCCAAAAAGTTTAATTTTAAATTCTCATCTCCAGAATCTAACTGTCCATTAAATATTTTATTCATAACAACCCCAGAGATTTGTAAATCGGAGTATTCATAGTCCTGAAATCCAAAAGAACTAATAACCCCTTTAATATCAGAGCTAATATTCTCCTTGTTAAAACCACTCCCAGAAACACTAAGAATAGATGTAACTAAGCCAATCGTAGGTTCTCCTATAACCTCTCCTAAGTTAAAATTCATGAGGCGAATTTGTCCCCTATAAGAAGCATTATCAATATACTCTATTCCATCTAAGTTTAAATCAAGAAATAGGTCACCTATTTCTGTAGAAACATCCATTACTACCTTAGCAGATTCACTAGTAATATTTGAATGACCACTCATGTTAAATCGCCCTAGTGATCTAAAAGCAGACGGAATTGTGTTACCTAAAACTCTAGGTAATAAAGTGACAAGTTCTTCATAGTTTGAAGATATTTTTTTAAAATCAACATCAAGACTAAAATCTTTTGATTTTGACGCAAATAAGTTACTAAAATGAAGCTTTCCTATAATTGATGTATTGCGGCTGGAATTTAAATTAAACTCGTCAAATAGTAGATTTTCTAATGTTCCCGAAAACAAAGTACTAAATTCAACCCTTTGGTTTGCTCCAAACTCATCATATAACACGTTAAATTCTTCCAAGTCTAAGATGCTATTTTTTAAAGAACCTGAAACTTGAACCTTTTCTGAAAAGGATTTAAGATCTTCCCGTTGGTAGTCAAACTGAATTTGACCTTTGACCAACGAGGACAATGTCTGTATTTGCAAGTCAGAAAACACCATCTTAATAGGTGTATAAGAGAAGTCTGTTTGAAGATTTTTTAATACAACTCCTCTAGAGTCTTTAAAAGAAAGTCGCTTTATTTTTGTATTTATATCAGATCCATAAATCAAAAAATCTGAAGCTAAAATATTGAGATCTTTAAAATCCAAAACTTCAGGAGATTCTTTATTTTGGTCTGTAAGACGAAAACTACTGTTATAAATATTTAAACTACTAGATGACAAGAAAAATTTACTTGCTTTTTCAATTGAGTTTTGCTCATCGAACTTATCAACGAAAACATCCAAGTTATTATCGCCTTCTCCTTTGTAGGTTTTTATATGAAAAAACAAATCGTACAAGTCTATGTCTCCAAATTGAAGCTCATTGTTAGCAATTTTAGCAAAACTTAAAACAGATGTGTTGAGTTTTGAGACTGAAATCATAGTAGCCTCAAAATGATCACTTATCAATATATTTTTAAATTCTACGTCCCCATTAAATTGAAGACCTACTTTTTCAATTTTTATATCGGTGCCATATACCTTGTTAATTTTACCAGTAGCATAGCTTCCTAAGCTAGTTTGGATAGCTGGAACAGACAAGAAACCAACCAAAACAATGAAGAACAACGCAAAGGTTAAGACAAATTTTAATACTATTTTGAGATGTTTATTGATATGCTTTAGAGGTTATTTTATTGACAATTTAACTATTTAAACTAAAATTTAAACTCTGTAAAGCATTTATTTAACTGCTATTTTTTTTATTTCTTTGCAGTATTCTAATTAATGGGTTAAATTAAAGCTAATTTTTATTTACAAATTAAACGAATATTCTGATAAAATCGTCTTAATGAGCTTAAAAAACACGTACATTTTAGGAATTGAATCTTCTTGTGACGATACGGCTGCGGCAGTTTTATACAATGGAAAAATATTAAGCAATGTCATTGCGACGCAAGAAATTCATCAATCCTACGGAGGAGTAGTTCCTGAACTAGCTTCAAGAGCACATCAACAAAATATTGTTCCAGTAGTAGATCAAGCCCTGCAAAAGGCCGGTATTTCCCAAACTGATTTAGATGCAGTTGCATTTACACAAGGCCCTGGTCTTATGGGCTCTTTATTGGTGGGAACTTCATTCGCAAAATCACTAGCTTATGGACTAGACATTCCGTTAATTGATGTGAACCACATGCAAGCCCATATATTAACTCACTTTATTGAAGAAGAAGGTTATATTAAACCTAGGTTTCCATTTATTGCGATGACTATTTCTGGGGGGCATACTCAAATAGTACGTGTTAATGACTATTTTAAAATGACTGTGATTGGAGAAACCATTGATGACGCAGTTGGTGAAGCTTTTGACAAAAGCGGTAAAATATTAGGTCTAGGATATCCAGCAGGCCCTGAGATTGATAAACTTGCAAAGCTTGGAAACTCTAAAGCATTTAAATTTACAAAACCTAAAGTAGATGGGCTTAATTTTAGTTTTTCAGGTTTAAAAACAGCTATTTTATACTTCATAAAGAAACAAATCAAAGAAAACCCTCAATTTATTAAAGAAAATCTCAATGACATTTGCGCATCTATTCAGTATACCATTGTTGAAATTTTAATGGATAAATTAAAATTAGCAGTTTCAGAAACAGGAATCAATCAGATTGCGATTGGAGGAGGGGTTTCTGCAAACTCAGGAATCAGAAAAGCGTTAAAACTAGCTGAAAGTCAATATGGATGGACTACTTATTTACCGGCTTTTGAATTTACAACCGATAATGCTGCAATGATTGCTATTGTTGGATATTTAAAATTTCAAAATAAAAATTATGCAGACCAATCAATCATGGCCTCTGCTCGCCTAAAAATATAAAGAAAATGCAATTATTTTACAATTCGGAGATCAATCAAACTAGAAATACCTTTAATTTTTCAAAGGATGAAAGTCGTCATATTGTAAAAGTATTGCGTAAATCTACTGGAGATATTTTAATGATTACCAATGGAATTGGATGGACTTTTGAAGCCGAGATCGTGATTCCCAACCACAACAAGTGCGTTGTCAATATATTGAACTCTAAATATGAGCTACCTAAAGAATACTCAGTTCATCTAGTTGTATCTCCTACAAAAATGAATGATCGCTATGAATGGTTTTTAGAAAAAGCCACAGAAATAGGAGTTACAGTTATTACACCTGTTATTAGTAGTAATAGCGAAAGAAAAATAGTCAAAGCAGAGCGGTTTGAGAAAATCATACAATCCGCGATGAAACAATCTATTCAGCCGTACCTACCAACTCTAAATCCAACAGTTACCTTTTCCGAATTCATAAAAAAACCCCAAAAAGGAATGACTTTTATTGCACATTGTGATAAGGGTGAAAAATTAAAATTTAAAGACCAGGTTAAACCAGGAATATCAATTACGATCTTGATTGGTCCAGAAGGTGATTTCAGTAGCAAAGAAATAGCAAGTGCTCTTAAAAACAATTATACACCTGTATCACTAGGCAAGTCAAGGCTCCGCACAGAAACCGCAGCTATAGTAGCCTGTCATACTATCCGACTTTGCAATGAATAGACGAGAATTATATTTACTTTTAATCTTTGGTATTAACTTATGTACAAGCCAAAGTATCGCTGTTTTAAAATATGGTGGTGGAGGCGACTGGTACAGCAACCCAAGTGCACTAAAAAATTTAATTCAATTTTGTAATACAAATATCCAAACCACTATTAAAACAAAACCAGAATCTGTTGAGACTGGAAGCACAGCTATTTTTGAATATCCATTTATTCATATGACAGGACATGGAAATGTTGTATTTGATGAAAATGACGCTAGAAACTTAAGAGTATACTTATTATCAGGTGGATTTTTACATATTGATGACAACTACGGCATGAAGCTTTATGTAATGAAAGCCCTAGAAAAAGTGTTTCCAGAAAAACAAATGACAGAAATCCCTTTATCTCACCCTATTTATAATAATGTGTATCCCTTTCCAAAAGGAGTTCCTAAAATTCACGAACACGACGGTTTAGCACCTAAAGCATTGGGCTATTTTCATGAAAGCAAATTAATATTACTATTCACATACGAAAGTGATTTAGGAGATGGATGGGAGGATAAAAACATCCATAACGACCCAGATGAAGTTAGATTAAAAGCTTTAAAAATGGGAGCAAATATTATAAAATACGCGTTTGATAACTAAAGCAACCATGCAATTAGACCATTACACAAATAAATTTTCGAAAAAAAAATTTCCAATTATTTTAGTGAGTGACAACGTAACCCATGCTGCTAATATTGGTGGCTTGTTTAGAGCTGCAGATGCATTTGGGATCGTCTATTTAATTTTAGGCGGAAGTACTGCAGAGCTCGGTAGAAAATTTACTAAAACATCAAGAGCGACTGAGCAATCGATATCTTTTGAAAAAACAGAAAATACACTAGATAAAATCAAAGAATTAAAGTCTGAAAACTACAATATAATTGGGCTAGAAATCACAGATAATAGTATTCCGATGTCTGAGTTAAAGCTCAGTAAAAATAGTAAGATCGCTTTCATTGTTGGTGATGAAAAATATGGTATTTCAGCATCAATTCTAGAAATTTGCGACCAAATTATTCATATTGAAATGTATGGGAATAATAGTAGTATGAATGTGGTTCAAGCATGTAGTATAGGACTCTATGAACTTACAAAAAAAATAAATGAAATTACCCCTAAACCTTTAGATGAATAAAAAAATATTAAACTCTGATTGTCAAGATTTTATAGGAAATAATTTATTATCAAATATACATTCCTTAATCCTTAAAAGTAGCACCTTTAAAGGGATTGAATTCATGGAAATTATTGAACAAATTGAATCAAAAAATAAGTGTAAGTTAAAATTAAAAACATGGTATGAAAGTCCAAATATCTATTACCCTAACAAACTAAATATTGAGCAAACCTCATCCGAAACCACAGCACTTATTAAAAGCTATTTAATTGACGGCAAATCAATATTAGATCTCACTGGCGGATTTGGAGTAGATAGCTATTATTTTTCTAAGCGATTCAAAACAGTTGTTCTATGTGAAATTGATGCCAAACTCGCTAAAATTGCAGCACATAACTTTAAAGTTTTAAAAGCCAACAATATTACTACCATATGTACAGATGGTGTAGATTTCCTAAAAACTAGCGAAGAAACATTTGATTGGATTTACATTGACCCATCACGCAGAGATCTACAAAAAAATAAAAAGTTTCTTATTGAAGATTGTAGACCAAATATTTCAACACTTCAGGACGTAATTTTTAATTATAGTAAAAATATCCTTATCAAAATATCTCCAATGATGGATATTAGTAGTGCCTTACAAACATTAAAGCATGTCAGCAAAATTTATATTATTGCAGTAAAAAATGAAGTTAAAGAGCTTTTATTTATCCAGGAAAAAAGCAGTAATACAGATGTCATTATTAAAACCATTAATGCATATAGTAACAGAACTGAAAACTTTTCTTTCAAACCATTTCAGGAAAAAACCGCTAAAATTACATTCAGCACCCCGCAACGCTTCCTTTACGAACCAAATGCAGCTATTATGAAATCTGGGGCTTTCAGTTTAATTTCAGAACAGTTTAAAATCGATAAACTCGATATAAATACACATCTATATACCAGTAACGCAATTATAGAAGGTTTTCCTGGAAAAATATACGAGATATCTTCAACACACCCCTATCATAAAAAAACACTAAAGCGAATTATTGGCGGACAGAAAGCAAATTTAAAAACTCGGAATTTTCCTGAGAAAATAGATGCTATTAAAAAGTATTTCAAGATCTCTGATGGAGGCGAAAACTACCTTTTTTTCACTAGCAGCTTAGGAAATAAAATTTCAATTGAGTGTCATATTGTCTAAAAGTAAACCAACTTTAACCTACAAAACATGCTTGATTTTGGATAAATATTAGCACAATAAATAAAAGTTGAAAAAAATAATGATTAAATAATTGAGAAAACTACTAGACCATTAAGTTAAAGATTATTTGATACATCTAAAGACCTTAACCCTTCAAATATCACTACACTTACAGCATTAGCTAAATTTAAACTTCTAACATATGGACTACGAATAGGAATTTTAAATAATTTACTACGATTATTATCTAATAACTTCTTCGGTAAGCCAACAGACTCTTTTCCAAAAACAAAAAACAAATTTTCCTCATATGCAATCTCTGTATAATTTTCACCTGCAACAGCAGAAAGAAACACCATCTTCTCATCTATATTAATAGCTAAAAAGTCTTCCAGACTATCATATATTTTTACTGAAACATGTTTCCAATAATCTAGCCCAGCTCTTTTAAGACGTGAATTGGTCAACTCAAACCCAAACGGCTTTACTAAATGTAAAACTGATCCAGAAGCCAAGCTCAGTCTACCTATATTTCCAGTGTTGTTTGGGATTTCTGGCTCTACCAGTACAATATTAAAGCACATTTAATTGGGTTTGTATCAAAAGTAAGAACTAAGAAATAAAACCTTACTATAAATAGTAAGGTTTTTGACATTTGAAAGATTAATTATAGATTATTTTATAAATTAATTAATCTTTATTTTATACCCTCTCTAAATAGGCTTAATCCACAACAAGTGTTTCCATTTACTTCTTTCATGAAGTACTAAAACTATATTAATAGTTAAAAATAGTGCCCATTGAATAAGTTCTCCAACCTCATCAGGTTCCAAAAATAAATGAAATAAAAATATATTTAATGAAATCGGAAGCAATAGTAAAGCCCCAATAAAGCCTGTTCCCTGAATTACTAGAAGTAAGCCAAATAATAACTCACAAACCCCTAACAGTTCCCAAAAGTAACCGGTTTGCTTAGAACCACTTATGTAAAGTATTTTCTGTAAAGTTTGCGTGTCATTTGGAGATTTATAGCTTTCTGCCTTCTGCAGGACTTCTGTAGGAGATGGTACAGGCTTTAGAAACTTCCCAATTCCGCCAGCAATCATTACACCCCCTAGCAATAGTCGAAGTACAATAAAAATAATACTAATTGATTTTTTCATTTTAAAAGGTTGTTATGCCTGAATTAGGCTGATAAACATAGTTAAAAGTATAAACACGAGACGTATCTGTAAACGCATTAGGTTCTGAAGGAGCATTTTCATAATAGCTAAGGATCTCCACCTTCGCATAACGTCCATCTCTAGTTTTAAATACTAAAATTTTACCTGGAATAGGCGTTATTAAGTATGTAGGAGCCCCAGAATAAGAGTACCAACCGTTTTCACTTCCGGTGGTAATTGCATATCCAGTATCAGAATCTTGCACAAATAAGTCCTGACTTACTTCCATCACAGACGCCATTGTGCCCGATGCTATATAGGCAGCTCCTTCACCAGTTCTCTCGGGCTCGTCAATAGTTCCCAAAGAGATACCTCCATTTACAATGATAGAAGTTCCTCTAAAGGCTATATCCCAATCAGAGTCGCTTTCTGTTGTTTGGCCTGTTGAGAAATCAAATTTAGCAAACGCTCCTGAAATAGGCTGTCCTTGACCACCAGCTTGCTGAGCTTGTAGGTTAGTGATAGTTTGAGATTCCACTGCCACTAAAGGTTCATCGTCATCATTACTACAGGAACTAAATCCTGTAAATAATGAGATTAAGATTATGAATTGAATTGTTTTCATTGTTTTCATTGTTTTCATTGTTTTCATTGTTTTCATTGTTTTCATTGTTTTCATTGTTATTTATTTAAAGACTAATATTAAGTTTTGCATATATAATTCGACCCGGAATATTGCTAATATTCTGTGGGTCTGTGAAATTAAAGAGGTTGTCAATCCCAATATTTAATGAGTAATTTTTAAAAAAGGTTTTATTAATAGAAAAATCAAGAATTGAGTAAGCCTCTACGAAGTCATCATAAACATCTAGGTAATTATTCCCATTACTATCTAATAGTCCATATTTACTTCTGTAAGTAAGACGAACATTTGCAAAAGCCTTCCATTTAGGTAGCATATAAAACAGTTTTAAATTCACCATGTGTCTAGACCTGTTGAACAACCCAAAATAGTCCTCTTTTTTTAGTTGAAATGCTGGTGATACTGGATCTTTTCTTGCGTAAACATCTCCCTTTTCAAATGCCGCTTCAGCCTCTTTATCTTTTGCAAACAATAACTGATATCCCCCAGTAATTTTAAGCTGATTAAACGGCTTCCATTTCCCATCAATCTCAAAACCGCTAGTATAAACCTTGTTGACATTATAGTAACTAAACACATTTTGTCCGTTCGTTTTATTTGCTATAACTCGGGTATCTATTAGGTCATTGATATTATTTCTAAAAAAGTTGACTTTAAAATTCAATTTTGGTGAGAGTTTATAATCAACGCCAATATTAGTGCTTATGGAATTTTCGGGACTTAATGTATTTTTAAGATCTGAAGGAGAGATGATTAGATTCGCTATTTCTCCTTGGGATTGTAATTGAGCTAGCGCAGAATTAGCAACATTAAATCCTAAAACAGTATACCCAACAGTAGAATTAGTGAAATCAAAAAATAATTGTCGAAAGTCCGGAGCTTTGAAGCCATATCCAACAGACCCTTTAAGAGACCATTTTTTATTTAAACTATATCTGACCGCTGCTTTTGGACTGAATTGAGACCTGTACTTATTATGACTATCAAAGCGAGCCCCAATAATCATATTAATATCATTTGTTAGATTACTGTCATATTGCAAATACACATAGGGAGCGTTAAATTTAGGCTGAACACTAAAATTAGTGCGGTCCAAAGATTCGTGACTATACCCAATTCCCCCAATTAATTCATTGACCTCATTGAATTTATATTGAACTCTGAGCTCTGGTCGGATTAATTGTTGATCAAAATAATTACTATCAAAAAAAGTCCCATTTTCAGAGTTTATTAAATAGTTATCTGTTTTAAATACCGTTGCATAAAACTCAAAATAAGCCCTTAATTTAGCACTAAACTCACGTGTAAATTTAAGATTTGAGCTCCATTCCTTTATGCTGCTTTCCCCTCTCAAAATTGCAGATGCATTATAGTCTTGATTTTGATTAAAATACTTAAGTGATAGATAAAAATTAGACTGTTTAGAAAAGGAATACTCCGTCTTTAGGTTAAATGTGTAATTAACAAAAGGATCTACTGTTTTTAGTTCAGTTTTTGGGTTTAAATCAAAACCATTACTACTGTATTTATTTAAAAAAGCACGCAATCCAAACTTTGCTTTTTTATAATTTAGTACCGCTGACATATCTTCAGTACTAAAGGTTTCAAGCCTATAATTTAACTTCACATTAAAGCCCTTTTCTGGGTTCTCGGTAATAATATTAATAACCCCTCCCATTGCGTCACTACCATAAAGACTAGATGAAGCGCCTTTAACGACTTCAATCTTTTTAATATTAGCGGTTGTTAGCCGCATAATGTCTAATGTTCCAGCAAGACGCCCTACTAAAGGCATGCCATCTACAAGTATTAAAGTGTATTGTGAATCAAGCCCTTGCATTTGAATTCCTTCGCCACCTCCATAATCACTTACTGTAATTAGACCGGTTTGCTCGTTCAGGATGTCATTTAGTCTAACGGAATTAGCTTGCTCTATATCACGCTTAGATATTATGTGTACCGGAAGTGGTAGAGTGGATATAAAACGATTCGTTCGAGTTGCTGTTACAAACACTTGCTCAAGTTTTACTAGATTAGTAGAATCTACTTGTATTCCTTGAGAAAAGGAATGCATAACTAAAATAAAAATTAAAATAAACGTTAAAAAACTTTTATTTAGAATCATTCTTAATTAAATTTGCTGTAAATATATATATTATTTTTATTTAATCTAAATAAGAATACTAAAAAATGAAAAATGAAAAAAAAGTTAAAAACGATAGTATTAAGTATAATTGTACTAATCTGTACAGGTTTGAATGCTCAAAGTAAAAAGAAGCTAGATCGTCAAGCCATAAAAGAAATGTGTGGATGTTTTGAAATTGAATTTAAATATTCAGAAACATTTTCTCCAAAAGAAGATTATGTTGGATCAAAGGATTACAGTACGAAAGCTTTAGAATGGGCTACACTAGTTCTTGATGAAAAAAATGAAATTAGCATTCAACATTTGCTAGTCATAAATGATACTATGGTGATTAAACATTGGAGACAAGATTGGGAATATGAAAATGAAAAAACTCTTAATTTCGTGGCAAATAATACTTGGAATATAAAAAATATTTCAAAAAAAGACACTAAAGGGCAATGGTCGCAAACAGTATACCAAGTAGACGACAGTCCTCGTTACTCAGGCTCTGCTACATGGGTTCATGTTGACGGTAATCAATACTGGAAAAACACAACAGATGCTCCACTACCAAGACGAGAATATTCCAAAAGAAGTGATTATAATGTTACTGTTAGAGGAAATAATATTCAAATTACAAAAAACGGATGGCTACATGAACAAGACAACCTAAAAGTAATAAGAACAGATGAGTCAGAAGATATAGTACTTGCTCAAGAAAAAGGGTATAACACATACACGAAAACAAGTAATACAAAATGTACTGCTGCTATAAAGTGGTGGGAAGAAAACCAAACAAAATGGAGTAAAGTTCGAAATGAGTGGGCTCGTATATATTCAACGCATGACAAGCTAAATTTCAAACAAAAAGTTGATGGGAAAAGACTGTACCAATATTTATTTGGTTTAGAAGTTAGTTCAAGCAATAAAGAAATTAGAGATATAATTAATAAAT